>NZ_JARGCS010000043.1 GCF_029193575.1 Pseudomonas entomophila
GGCTCCACTGGCCTGCCCAAAGGCGTGATGAACGAGCACGCCGGGGTGGTCAACCGCCTGCTGTGGACCCAGGACGCCTACGGCCTGACGGCTGACGACGTGGTCCTGCAAAAGACGCCGTTCAGCTTCGATGTGTCGGTGTGGGAGTTCTTCTGGCCGTTGCAAGTGGGCGCGCGGCTGGTCATGGCGCGCCCTGGCGGGCACCGCGACCCGAGCTACCTGCGCGACATCCTCGCTGAGGAAGGGATCAGCACCTTGCACTTCGTGCCGTCGATGCTGGACGTGTTCCTGGGTCACGGCGATGCCGAGCCCGCGCGCCTCAAGCGCGTGCTGTGCAGCGGCGAAGCGCTGCCGGGCAGCCTGGTGCGGCGCTTCAAGGCGCAGTTGCCGACGGTCGAGCTGCACAACCTCTACGGCCCGACCGAAGCGGCGGTGGACGTCAGCGCCTGGCACTGCGCCGAGCCCTTGGCCGAGACCCCGGACAACACCCCGATCGGCAAGCCGATCGCCAACACCACGCTGTACGTGCTGGATGCCCAGGGCCAGCCGGTGCCGCAAGGCGTGGCCGGCGAGCTGTACATCGGCGGCGCGCAGGTGGCGCGGGGCTACCTGAACCGCCCCGAACTGAGCGCCGAGCGCTTCCTCGACGACCCGTTCAGCCAACGCCTCGGTGCGCGGCTGTACCGCACCGGCGACCTGGCCCGGCACTTGCCCGACGGCACGTTGGAATACCTGGGTCGCAACGACGACCAGGTGAAGATCCGCGGCCTGCGCATCGAGCTGGGCGAGATCCAGGCCTGCCTGACCCGCGTGCCGGGTGTGCAGGAAGCGGCGGTGCTGGCCCTCGACCTGCCGCCCGCCGGCAAGCGCCTGGTGGCGTACTACACTGGCCGCGCGCAGGCTGCCGAGGCGCTGCGTGCCGCGTTGCTGGCGCATCTGCCCGAGTTCATGGTGCCGGCACTGTTCGTTCACCTCGACGTGCTGCCGTTGAGCCCCAACGGCAAGCTCGACCGCAAGGCCCTGCCGGCGCCGGGCGAGGTGGCAGCACGGCCCTACGAGGCGCCACAGGGCGACATCGAGACGTTGCTGGCCGAAGTCTGGGGCGAGTTGCTGGGCGTGGAGCGGGTAGGGCGGCACGACAACTTCTTCGAGCTCGGCGGCCATTCGCTGCTGGCAGTGACCCTGGCCGCGCGCCTGCGCGCCCGTGGCCTCGACCTGGAGGTGCAGGGCTTGTTCGGCGCTCCGGACCTGGCGGCGCTGGCGCGCCTGGTCAGCGACGGCGGGCAGGCGGTGGTGCCGGCCAACCGCATCGCCGAGGGTTGCACGCGCATTACCCCGGAGCTGCTGCCGCTGGTGACGCTGGAGCAAACGGCCATCGACCGCATCGTCACCACGGTGGAAGGTGGCGCGGCCAATGTGCAGGACATCTACCCACTGGGCCCCTTGCAGGGTGGGATTCTGTACCACCACCTGGCCAATGCGCAGGCTGCGACCTATGTGCTGGAGGTGCATTTCGCGCTGGCCGACGCTGCGCGCCTGGAGGCCCTGCGCCATGCCCTGGAGCAGGTGATCGCGCGCCATGACAGCCTGCGCACCGCGTTCCATTGGGAGGGGTTGGCGGCGCCCGTGCAAGTGGTCTGGCGCGAGGTTGCCCTGGAGGTCGTGGACATGCACGGCGCTGCCCTTGGAGCGGGCTTGCCCCGCGATGGCGCCACCTCGGACGCCCGCCATTTCAACCTCACCCAGGCCCCCCTGTTGCGCCTGCTCCACACCACCCACCCCGACACCGGCCGCCTCACCGCGACCCTGCTGTTCCATCACTTGGTCATGGACCACATCGCCCTGGAGGTGCTGCGCGGCGAACTGCAAGCCTGCCTTGTTGGCCAGCAACGGCAATTGCCGCCCGCAGTCCCCTATCGCAACTACATCGCCCAACTCACCCAGCGCGGCGACGTCAACCGGCACGAAGCGTTCTTCCGCGAACAACTGGGCGACCTCGACGAGCCCACCTTGCCCTATGGCGCCCACGCCACGCCGCACCAAGACGCCGTGCCCCAGGCCCGGCGCACACTGGACGCGGCCCTTGGCCTGCGGCTGCGCGCCCTGGCCCGCGAGCAGGCGGTCAGTGTCGCCAGCCTGATGCACCTGGCCTGGGCGCAAGTGCTCGGCCAACTGAGCGGGCGTGACAGCGTGGTGTTCGGCACCGTGCTGCTGGGCCGGCTGCAGGGCGGCGAGGGCGCCGAGCGGGCGCTGGGGGTGTACATCAACACCTTGCCGCTGCGTGTCGACCTGGCCGGCGTCTCGGCTCGCCAGGCGCTGGCCGCCACCCACCAGCGCCTGACCGGGCTGCTCGCCCACGAACACGCGTCCCTGGCCCTGGCCCAGCGTTGCAGCGGGCTGCCAGTGGGCACGGCGCTGTTCAATACCTTGCTCAACTACCGCCATAGCGCGCAGGGCGAGGGCAGCGAGCGTGCGACAGAGGCCTGGCAGGGCATCGAACTGTTGGACGCCCAAGAGCGCAGCAGCTACCCGCTGGCCCTGAGCATCGACGACCTGGGCGAAGGCTTCGCCCTGACTGCGCAGTGCGCCGAGGGCATCGACGCGCGGCGCCTCTGCGAGTACCTGGAGCAAGCCCTGCATGGGCTCGCCGAAGGCTTGCGGCACGACAGCGCCCAGGGTCTGGAGCACCTGTCGGTGTTGCCGGCCCACGAAGCCGAGCGCCTGCGAGCGACGTTCAACGCCACCACCCGCGACTACCCACGCGAACCGGTGCAGCGCCTGTTCGAACAGCGCGCGGCCCGCCACCCGCTGGCCCTGGCCGCGCGCCAGGGCGCACGCAGCCTGACCTACGGTGCGCTCAACGAGCGTGCCAACCGCCTGGCCCATTACCTGATCGGCCAGGGTGTGCGGCCGGGCGATCACGTGGCGATCCTGCTGCCGCGCTCGCTGGAGCTGCTGGTCGCGCAACTGGCCATCGCCAAGTGCGCCGCCACCTACGTCCCGCTCGACATCAACGCCCCCGCCGAGCGCCAGGGCTTCATGGTGCAGGACTGCCAGGCGGTGGCACTGCTCACCCTGGCCCGCCAGGCGATCAGCTATCGCGACCGGCGCATCGACCTCGACACCCTGGCCCTGGACGACCAGCCCGGGCACAACCCGTGCCTGGCCCAGGACAGCGACGCGGTGGCCTACGTGATGTACACCTCCGGCTCCACCGGCGCGCCCAAGGGCGTGCGCGTGGCGCACCGTGGCATCGCCCGGTTGGTGCTCAACGACGGCTATGCCGACTTCAGCGAGCACGACCGTATCGCCTTCGCCTCCAACCCGGCGTTCGACGCCAGCACCATGGACGTCTGGGGCGCCTTGCTCAACGGCGGCCAGGTGCTGGTGATCGACCACGCCACGCTGTTGGAGCCGGCGCGCTTCGGCGCGGCATTGCGTGATGGCGGGGCGACGGTGCTGTTCGTGACCACCGCACTGTTCAACCAGTACGTGCAGCTGATTCCCGAGGCCCTGGCGGGCCTGCGCGTGCTGCTCTGCGGCGGCGAGCGCGGCGACCCGGCGGCTTTCCGCCGCCTGCTGGCCTTGGCCCCAGGGCTACGCCTGGTGCACTGCTATGGGCCGACCGAAACCACTACTTATGCCACCGCCGGTCACGTGCGCGTGGTGCCGGCGAATGCCGAGCAGGTGCCGATCGGTGGGCCGATCGGCAGCACCCAGGTGCATGTGCTGGACGAACATCGGCGCCTGGTGCCTTCCGGCGTGGTCGGTGAGCTGTACATCGGCGGCGACGGCGTAGCCCTGGGCTATCTGAACCGCCCCGAGCTGACCGCCGAGCGCTTCGTCGCCGACCCGTTCGGCACGCGCCCCGGCGCCTTGCTGTACCGCACCGGCGACCTGGGGCGCTGGCGCGACGATGGCCAGCTGGAGTGCTTGGGGCGCAACGACGACCAAGTGAAAATCCGTGGCTTCCGCATCGAACTGGGCGAAATCGAGCAGCAGTTGGCGCAATGCCCGGGCATCGGTGAGGTGGTGGTCATGGCCGTGCCCCAGGCCCAGGGCCCGGCGCGGCTGGTGGCCTGGTTCACCCGCCAGGACCCGGCCCTGGTACCCGCGAGCCTGCGCGCCTGGCTGCAGGCGCGGCTGCCGGAGTACATGGTGCCGGCCGCCTACGTAGGGCTCGAGGCGCTGCCACTGACCAACAATGGCAAGGTCGACCGCAAGGCCCTGCCGGCGGCTGGCCAGGACGACCTGATCGAGACGGTCTACGAGGCCCCGGCGACAGCGCTGGAGCAGCAACTGGCCACCCTCTGGGAGCAGGTACTGGAGGTGCCACGGGTCGGTCGCCATGACAGCTTCTTCGCCCTGGGCGGCCATTCGTTGTCGGCAATCCGCCTGGTCGGCCTGCAGCGTGAGCAGGGCCTGGAGGTCTCGTTGGCCGAGCTGTTCCAGCAGCCGAGCATCGCCGCGCTGGCCGGGCTGATCGCCGAGCGCGAGGCGCCGCCGCCGGACGATGTGGTGTGCGTGCGCGCCACTGGCAGCGAGACGCCGTTGTTCCTGGTTCACGAGTTCAGCGGCATGGACTTCTATTTCCCGGTGCTGGGCCGCGAGATCGAGGGCGACTTCCCGATCTACGGCCTGCCCGGCATCGCCCTCGGCCAGCCGCAGCCCGACACCCTGGAGGCCCTGGCGGCAGGCCTGCTGATGCGCATCCGCCGAGTGCAGCCGCAGGGGCCGTATCGCCTGGCTGGCTGGTCGTTCGGTGGCGCGCTCGCCTATGAGGTCGCCGCGCAGTTGTTGGGCATGGACGAGGAGGTCAGTTTCCTTGGCTTGATCGACACCTACCAACCGCGGCTGGTGGACCAGGGCAAGGCCCGCTGGCAGGGGCCGCGCCTGCTGGAGCGCCAGTTGCTGCTGCACTGCGAAGGGCACTGGCAGGCGCAGGGCGAGGCGGGTGTCGCAGCGCTGGCACGGGCCCAGGCCCTGGCCGCGGCGGAGCACGACTTCGCCACGCTGCTGGCCGCCTGCCGCGACCAGGGCCTGCTGTACAGCGGGCTGGCCGAAGCCGGTGACGATGAGCTGCAGTGTTTCCTGGAACGTGAGATCGCCCACGGCCACGCCCTGGCGCATTACCGGCCGGAACCGCTGGGTATCCGGGTGCACCTGCTGCGCGCGGCGCAATGCCGCGACGGGGCGAGCCCGGGGCTGGGCTGGGAACTGACGCTGCCGGCGGCGCAGCTGCACGCCGTGGACGTGCCCGGTGATCATTTGGGCATGATGCAGGCGCCGCATGTGCAGGTGCTCGGGCGGGTGCTCGGCGAAGCCTTGCGGGCCAGCGCGGCGGGCATTGGCGAGCCGGCTGCGGATGCAGCCTACCAACCGCTGGTGGCGATCCAGAGCGGGCAGGCCGGGCACGTGCCGCTGTTCTGCGTGCCGGGGGCCGGTGACAGCGTCACCAGCTTCATTGGCCTGGCCGAGGCGCTGGGGCCACAGGTGCCGGTGTACGGCTTGCAAGCGCGCGGCCTGGAGGGCAATGGCACGCCCCACAGCCGGGTCGAGGCCGCCGCCGAGTGCCATGTGCGCGCGATCGTCGCGCTGCACCCGCAGGGGCCGCTGAACCTGGTGGGGCATTCGTTCGGCGGGTGGGTGGCGCATGCCATGGCGGTGCGCCTGGAGGCACTGGGCCGCGAGGTGCGTTCGTTGACCCTGGTCGACAGCGAGGCTCCGGGCGGTTCGGGTGTGTGTGGCAAACCCTATACCTTCACGGCGGCGTTGGAGCGCCTGGTCGAGTCGTTGCAACTGGCCACCGGCAGGTCGCTGGACCTCGATCCGGGGGCTTTTGCCGCCGCCGATGACGAGCAGCAGCTGGCGTGGCTGCACCAGGCCATGGTGCGCATCGGCCTGTTACCCGCGCGCTCCACGGCGCAGGCGCTGCACGGTATCGCCCGCACCTTCGCCAGCGCGCTGCGCAGCGAGTACCGGCCGCCACAAGACTTCGCCGGGCCGGTGGGCCTGGTGCTGGTGGCCGACCCGACCCTGGACGCGGCGGGCAACCAGCGCGAACAGGCGGCGATGCTCGCGGGGTGGCAGCACCTGCTGCCACAACTGCGCGTGTGGCGTGGGCCGGGCAACCATTTCAGCATCCTCAAGGCGCCTCAGGTGTTCAGCCTGGCCGCCTGGTGGCGGGAAGCGCAGCACCTGCAGGTCACGCAATAGCCCGCGCCTACTCGGGCAGCGGGGTTCCAGAGCAGTTTTTGGATGAAGTTTATGGATAAATCGACGTTTCGCAGGATCGGCCTCGGCGCCGCCGTGGCCCTGGTGGCCGGGATCGCGCTGTATGCCGTGCAGGCGCCGGCCACGCCGCCGCGCTACATCACCGCCACGGTCGAACGGGGCGATATCGAGAACGCGGTGCTGGCCACCGGGGTGCTGGAAGGCATTCGCCAGGTGGATGTCGGTGCCCAGGTCTCCGGGCAGTTGCGCTCGCTCAAGGTCAAGCTCGGCGACAAGGTCAGCAAGGGCCAGTGGTTGGCCGAGATCGACCCGCTGGTGCTGCGCAACACCCTGCGCCAGGCCCAGGTCGACGAGGAGAAGCTGCAGGCCGAACGACGCTCTACCCAGGCCAAGGTGACCCAGGCGCGGCGCGTCTACGAGCGCTACAGCGCGCTGCAGGACGATGAGTCGATCTCACGCCAGGACTTCGAGAGCGCCGAGTCCGAATACCGCGTGCAACAGGCCAGCCTCGGTGCGCTGGAGGCGCAGATCAAGAGCGCCCAGGTGCAGATCGACACGGCCAAGGTCAACCTCGACTACACACGCATCAGTGCGCCGATCGATGGCCATGTGGTGGGCATCGTCACCCAGGAGGGGCAGACCGTGATCGCCCAGCAACTGGCGCCGGTGATCCTCAAGCTCGCCGACCTCGACACCATGACCGTCAAGGCCCAGGTCTCGGAAGCCGATGTGATCCACATCAGCCCGGGGCAGCCGGTGTACTTCACCATCCTGGGTGAAGACAAACGCTACTACGCCACCCTGCGCGGCACCGAGCCCGCGCCGCAGAACTACCTGGAAAGCACCGACAAGAACGGCGCCGCGCCCAAGCAGAACACCGCGGTGTTCTACAACGCGCTGTTCGAGGTGCCCAACCCCGAGCACCGCCTGCGCATCGCCATGACCGCCCAGGTGCGCATCGTCCTGGCGACCGCCCAGGCGGTGCTCAGCGTGCCGGTGGCCGCGCTCGGCCCGCAGGATGGCGATGGCCGTTACCCGGTGCGGGTGCTCGACGCCAAGGGCTTCGCCCAGGTGCGCCAGGTGCAGGCGGGCATCAACAACAACGTGCGGGTCGAGATCAAGGACGGCCTGTCCGAAGGCGATCGGGTGGTGATCGGCGAGCCGGTTGCCGACGCGGGGGCATGAGCATGAACCTGAACCTCGAACTGACGCCCCAGCGCCAGGCCACTGCGCATGCCCCCCAGCCGCTGTTGCGCCTGGAGGGAGTGAGTCGCAGCTTCATGGCCGGCGACCGCGAGTTCCTGGCCTTGCGCCACATTGACCTGGAGATCCACGCCGGCGAGCTGGTGGCGATCATCGGTGCCTCCGGCTCCGGCAAGTCGACCCTGATGAACATCCTCGGCTGCCTCGACCACGCCAGCGCCGGCAGCTACCAGGTCGACGGCAAGGAAACCCGCGACCAGGACGACGAGGCCCTGGCGGCGCTGCGCCGCGACCACTTCGGCTTCATTTTCCAGCGTTACCACCTGCTGCCGCACCTGGACGCCCTGCGCAACGTCGAGATCCCGGCGATCTACGCCGGCACCGCCCAGGCCCGGCGCCATGAGCGGGCGCGTGAGCTGCTGACGCGCCTGGGCCTGGCCGGGCACCTGACGCACCGGCCCAGCCAGTTGTCTGGCGGCCAGCAGCAACGGGTGAGCATCTGCCGGGCGCTGATGAACGGCGGCGAGGTGATTCTCGCCGACGAGCCCACCGGCGCCCTGGACACCGCCAGCGGCAAGGAGGTGATGCGCATCTTGATGGAGCTGCACGCGGCGGGGCACACGGTGATCCTGGTGACCCACGACCCCAAGGTCGCCGCCCACGCCGAGCGCATCATCGAGGTCAGCGATGGGCAGATCGTCAGCGACCGGCGCAATGCCTCCGACGCCCAGGCGCTACCCAATGCCACCCCCGCGCCGCGCCCGGCACCGACGGCGCGGCGCCTGGTGGCGAATCTTGGGTTGTTCCGCGAGGCCTTCAAGATGGCCTGGATAGCGCTGGTCTCGCACCGCATGCGCACCTTGCTGACCATGCTCGGGATCATCATCGGCATCACCTCGGTGGTGTCGATCTCGGCCATTGGCGAGGGCGCGAAGAACTACGTGCTCAAGGACATCCAGTCGATTGGCAGCAACACCATCGACATCTATTCAGGCAGCAACTTCGGTGACAGCCGGGCCAAGGCCATCGAGACCCTGCTGCCCGCCGACGTTACCGCGTTGAACCAGCTGTACTACGTCGACAGCGCAACGCCGGTGATCGGCCGCAGCATGCTGGTGCGCTACCGCAACCTGGACGTGGACGTGCAACTCAATGGCGTCAGCGAGCGCTATTTCCAGGTGCGCAACATCAACCTGGCCTCCGGCATCGCCTTCAGCGAAAGCGACGCCCGGCGCCAGGCGCAGGTGGTGGTGATCGACCACAACACGCGCTTGCGCCTGTTCGGCAACGGCGTCGACCCATTGGGCCAGGTGATCCTGATCGGCAACCTGCCGTGCACGGTGATCGGCGTGACCACCGAGAACAACAACCTGTTCGCCGCCGGTAACGCGCTGAACGTCTGGGTGCCCTACGAGACCGCCGCCGGGCGCCTGCTTGGGCAGCGCCACCTGGACAGCATCAGCGTGCGGATCAAGGACGGCATGCCGAGCAAGCGCGTCGAGGAGGAGGTCAACAAGCTGATGCTGCAGCGCCACGGCACCAAGGACTTCTTCACCAACAACCTCGACAGCATCATGCAGACGGTGCAGAAGACCAGCCGCTCGCTGACCTTGCTGCTGTCGCTGATCGCGGTGATTTCGCTGGTGGTGGGGGGGATCGGGGTGATGAACATCATGCTGGTGTCGGTCACCGAGCGTACCCGCGAGATCGGCATCCGCATGGCGGTGGGGGCGCGGCAGTCGGACATCCGTCAGCAGTTTCTGGTGGAGGCGGTGATGGTCTGTTTGATCGGCGGGGTGATCGGTATTGGCTTGTCGTACGGGATCGGCTACCTGTTCGCGCTGTTCGTCAAGCAGTGGCAGATGGTGTTCTCGCCGGCCTCGGTCGTGACCGCGTTCGCTTGCTCGACGCTGATCGGCATCCTGTTCGGCTTCGTGCCGGCGCGAAACGCCGCGCGGTTGAACCCCATCGAGGCCTTGGCACGAGATTGACATCGCATTCGCGGGGCAAGCCCGCTCCTACAGGGTGGGCGCAGTCCCCCTGTGGAGCGGGCTTGCCCCGCGATAGGGCCGGTAAACTCAGCTACAAACCTTCAAGCCTGCGCATACATCCATCGCATCAATGAATGCCTCCCACTGATCCCCAGCTTGATCGCCGCCCGGCGCAGGTAGCTCTCCACCGTATTGACCTTCAACTGCAAGCGCTCGGCCTGCTGCGGCGCCGTGTGTCCGGCCAGCAGCCCCAGGCACACCTGCTGCTCCCGTTCGGAAAGGTGCAGGCCGCACTGGCGCAGGCGCTCGCTGAAGCGGGTCTGCAGGCTTTCCCCGCCCGGGCGCTCGGCCAGCCCCGGCTGCAAGGCGTCGATGTGCTGCTCCAGCATGGGCAGCAGCAGCGGCGAAATGTCTTCCAGGCAACTGCGCTCGCTGGGCGAAAACGCCGCCTGGTCGGCTCGCAGCACGTGAATCTCGTAACGGTAGCCGTTCTTGCGCCGGGCCAGGTGCAGGCTCGCCGGGTCGCTGAAGCCGTCTTGAGGCGCTTGCGTGCTGAACACCGTTTCGCTGAGCAGGGTCGAGTCGCTGTCGGCGCACGGGGGCGAGGCCAGGCGCAACTGGCGGATATGCGTGGCGTCGATGGTCAGGTGGGTCTGGATCAGGTCATGCAGCATGCGCGGGAAATGCGCGCTGCCGGTGCTGGCAATGACCTTGCCGATCTGGGGAAACAACCGGTGCGAATTCATCGTGTCATCCATGAGTTACGGTGGTTCGAACGCTCCGTGCGGCCGGTGGCCAGCCTTGGCCACGGGCAGGGCCGCGGAACTGCTTGCTATCCTAGTACAACGATTCAGTGACTGCTTAATGAAATAGCAATAAGGGCATAACCCTTTTGACCTCGGGTATGATGCCAGCCCCTTTCCCCTACGAGGCCTGACCCATGTCCTTGAGCGCTGAACAGATCGGCGAATTCCGAGCCTTTGCCGAGCAATTGGCCGATGCCGCGGCGGTGGCGATCCAGCCGTACTTCCGTGCCAGCCTCGACGTCGAGGACAAGGGCGGGCGCCTGTACGACCCGGTGACCGTTGCCGACAAGGCTGCCGAGGACGCCATGCGCGCGTTGATCGTGGCACGCTACCCCGAGCACGGCATCCTTGGCGAGGAGCAGGGCGTGGCGGTGGGCAGCAGCCCGCTGACCTGGGTGCTCGACCCTATCGACGGCACACGTGCGTTCATCACGGGCCTGCCGCTGTGGGGTACGTTGATTGCCCTGAACGACGGCGAGCGCCCGGTCGTGGGGGTGATGAACCAGCCATTCACCGGCGAACGCTTCGTCGGCACCCCCGAAGGCGCCTGGCGCAGCGGTACGCCGCTGAAGACCCGGGCCTGCGCCGACCTGGCCACGGCCACGCTGATGTGCACCACCCCAGACATGTTCGACACCCCGGCGCGCAAGGCCGCGTTCGAGCAGGTCGCCGGGCGTGCGCGACTGATGCGCTACGGCGGCGACTGCTATGCCTACTGCATGCTGGCGTCGGGTTTCGTCGATGTGATCGTTGAGGCCAGCTTGCAACCGTATGACGTACAGGCGTTGATACCGATCATCGAAGGGGCGGGCGGGGTGATCACCGCCTGGGATGGCAGCAGCGCGCAGGACGGCGGGTGCGTGGTGGCCTGTGGCGACCCGGCATTGCATGCGCAGGTGGTGGAGATGTTGCGTCAGGCCATGTGATCGGGCCGGCAGCCACGCCGGCACATCGCACTTTTTCTGATTCCAGGGCTCTATGCATGGCCAGGCTGCGCCGATAACCGGCCCGGCCGCTGCCCTGGACCCTGCTTTCGATGCCCGTTTTTCCGCTGCGCCATTGCCCGCGCCTGCTCCTGGCCGGCGCCCTGTTCGCCCTCTGCGCCTGCACCCAGGAGCAGGGCCGCGACATGCTCACCCAGTTCGGCAACGGCCACCCCAGTGAACTGTTCCAGACCAGCGTCGATCGCATGGCCACGCTGTCCATGCGTGACAACCTGGACAGCCTGTATTTGCTGATGAACAAGCTCTACCTGCGCAACCCCGCGCAGTGGAAGCAATCCGGCTACCTGGACGCCGCCACCGCCGAGCGCCAGATCCGCCAGGCCATCGAGCAACGCCAGCCCTTGGCGCAACTGGGCGAACGGCGTGACCTGGCAGCGCTGAGCTATGCACTGAGCCCGGACTTTCGCGGCGATCGCGTCGGGGCGTTCATCTACGCCATCGGCAGCATGCTGATCACCGCCCATGGCGGGCGGACCGAATTCTACATGACCGATACCCTCGACCCGCTGTTCATCAACAACGCCGCGCGCAACATCGAGAAGGCCACCTGGATGCTCAGCCAGCGCCAGGACGCCAACGGTGTGCTGTTGCTGTTTTCCAACGAGATCTCGGAGGAGGGCAGTAACCTGAGTTTCGCGGTGGAGTTCGGCAAGATCGTCGCCCGGCTCGATCTGATGGCGCAGTTGCTGGACGAGCGCTACCGGCGGATCGGGCTGAATTATGCGCAGAGCCTGCTGCTGATGAACTTCCTGCCGGTGCAATGAGGTGTGCGGTTGTCGTTACAGCAACGCGTCGATCGCCTGCCGGTAGCGCTGCCCGGCCAGGCGCATGCTGTTGTTGTGGGTCGCCCCGGGCACCAGCAGCAGTGCCTTGGGCTCTTGCGCCGCTTCGAACAGTTGCTGGCTGAAGCGCGGCGGCACATAGCGGTCGTCCAGGCCGTGCACCAGCAGCAGCGGCATGCCGACATCCTTGATCTTCTCCAGCGAGTCGAACTTCTGTGACAGTAGCCAGCGTACCGGCAGGCTGGTGTCGGCCACCACGGCGGCGACATCGCCCAGGGACGTGAACGTCGACTCGAGGATCAACCCTCGCGCCGGCACGGCCTCGCCGGCCTGCTGCGCCTGGCGTGCCAGTTCACTGGCCAGCTCCACCGCCACCGCACCGCCCAGGGAGTGGCCGAAGATCAGGCGCTTGCCGGCGCTCGGTTGCAATTGGGTGAGGCGCTCCCAGGCGATGCGTGCGTCTTCGTACACCGTGGCTTCGGAGGGCAGCTCGCCACGGCTCTGGCCAAAGCCGCGGTAGTCCACGGCCAGCACCGAATATCCCATGGCATGCAGTTGCTCGATGCGGAACAACTGGCCGGTGAGGTTCCAGCGCACGCCATGCAGGTAGAGGATCGCCGGTGCGTCGGCGCGTCGGGCCGGCCACCACCAGGCGTGCAGGGTCTGGCCGTTGGTGAAGCTGCGCGGGCGCAGGTCCAGTTCCTGAACGCCCGCTGGCAAGCCCTGGAACCAACTGGCTTGGCCCGGTTCGATGCGAAACACCAGCTCGCGCTCTTTGTGCTGCAGCACGGCGCAACCTGCGGGCAGGCCAACCACCAGCATGGCCATCGCCAGCCAGGTGAGCCAGCGGCGTTTGAATGCAGCGAGCAGTGAGTCGGCCATGGGCACCTTGATCGGTGTGAGGAGTCGTCGGGTTGTAGCAGAACACCGGGTTTCGCTGTAGGAAATTTCTTCTGAATGGCGCCATCAGATGTTTGCAAGCTATTTCGGAAATAACCGTTCGCTGATCGAACGGCCGATCGTCGCATCAGGTGCGTTTTCCGCCCGCCGTTTGCCCGATAGGCATTGCCGGGCACTGGGTTTTTTGCTTAGTGTGGCGCTTGTCTGCCAGGCGTCGACTGCCCGATGCCCCATGACTGGCGACACGCGATACCGTGACGACCGTGACCACAGGCCCCTTGCCTGTAGGAAGCGGCGACCAGAACAATAACGATGCCGAGTGCCTTGCCTATGGAAAGCCGCCTATTGAGCGAGCGCAGTAGCGTGTTCCAGCACGCCGACCCCTATGCCGTGTCCGATTACGTCAACCGGCACGTGGGCCAGCACTGCATCGGCCTGTCGCGCAGCACCCACCCCCAGGCCAGCCTCAGCCACCGCAAATTCGCCGACCTCGACCTGTGTCGTATCAGCTACGGCGGCAGCGTGCGCGTCACCTCCCCAGCGCTGGAGACCATCTACCACCTGCAAGTGCTACTGAACGGCAACTGCCTGTGGCGTGGGCATCAGCGCGAGCACTACCTGGTGCCGGGCGAGCTGTTGCTGATCAACCCGGATGACCCGGTGGACCTGACCTACTCGGAAGACTGCGAGAAGTTCATCCTCAAGGTACCGACCCACCTGCTCGACAGTTTCTGCGAGGAGCAGCGCTGGCAGCGGCCCAGTGGCGGGGTGCGTTTCTTGCGTAACCATTACCGGCTGGAAGAGCTGGACGGCTTCGTCAACCTGTTGGCGATGGTCTGCCACGAGGCGGAGGTCAGTGACTCGCTTGCGAAGGTGCAGGGATATTACAGCCAGATCGTCGCGAGCAAGCTGCTGACCCTGATGAGCAACAATATTCGTCGTGAGCAGTTGGGGGTATCGGGCGCGAGCCTGGAGCGGATCCTCGAGCATATCGAGCGCAACTTGAAACTCGAGCTGTCGGCCGAAGGGTTGGCGGAGCAGGCGTGCATGAGTGTGCGGTCGTTGTATGCGCTGTTCGACCGGCAGTTGGGGACCACGCCTCGGCAGTACATTCGGCAGAAGAAGCTGGAGCGGGTGCAGGCATGTTTGGCCGATGCCAGTTGCCCGGTACGCAGCGTGACGGAGTTGGCGTTGGACTATGGTTTCTTGCACTTGGGTCGGTTTGCCGAGAGTTACCGTCAGCAGTTCGGCGAGTTGCCGTCGGAAACCTTCAAACGACGCACTTAAAAACGACGCGGCCCTTTGTAGGCGCAGGCTTGCCCCGCGATGAGGCGGCAAACGCAACCAAAATCCCACTGATGCAAGCTTGCTCTTGCTCTTGTTTCAGCGAGCGCGCAGCGCCTCGCAACCGCTCTTGATCTTTGTGCGCGGTCGTTCAGACGCAGCAGATTGCGACGTCAGGAGGCCGCGTGGGCCCGGAAGGCGCCGGAGCGAGGGGACCCCGGAGCGTAGCGCAGGGGCCGGATGCAGGAGCCACGGTTTTTGCTTACTTTTTCCCATGAGAAAAAGTAAGTCGCCGTAAGGGCGAAAAGGGGCATTGGCGCCCCCGCCCTGACTGGATATTCACGCGGTTGGCGTGCTGATCCGAGGGTTTTTTGATCTTTGGCTTTGGCTTTGGCTTTGGCTTTGGCTTTGGCTTTGGCTTTGGCTTTGAAACAGCGTGAATATCCGTTTCTTCGAGAGGCGCCAAATCACCTTTCCGCCCTTACGGCGGCCTACTTTTTTTCTTGGAAAAAAGTAGGCAAAAACCGCTGGCTCCTGCATCCGGCCCCTACGCTGCGCTTCGGGGTCCCCTCGCTCCGGCGCCTTCCGGGCCCACGCGGCCTACGGTTTGCTGCGCAAACCTACATCTCGCGTCTTCGGCTGCGCCGAAGTGGCGCTACGCGCCATGGCCCTCCAGACGCCTCCACTCGGCCTCCTGACGTCGCAATCTGCTGCGTCTGAACTACCGCGCACGAAGATCAAAATCAAGATCAAGATCAAGATCAAGATCAAGATCAACAGCGATTGCGTCGGCACTGACACCAAAAAGACAGCGGCTCCCATGATCGTTAGCCTAGGCGTAACAATCACGCACGCTGCTTGATTGATGCCCCCACGCCCCAAGCCTAAGTTAGCTCCACGACAGCCCAACCGTGGAGCCCGCGATGAGCACATTGACCACCCCACCGCCGCAGTGGTCGCGGCGACGGGCCGAGAAGCAGCGCCGCCTGGCGCGTGTCCAGCACCTGGCCGAGGGCAGGGTGCTGCCCACCGACCGCATCGTCGAGGCCCTCGAGCTGCTGATCGCCCCCGGCGACCGCGTCGTGCTGGAGGGCAACAACCAGAAGCAGGCCGACTTCCTCTCGCGCGCCCTGGCCAAAGCCGACCCCAGCCGCCTGCACGACCTGCACATGATCATGCCCAGCGTCAGCCGCGCCGAGCACCTGGACCTGTTCGAACGCGGCATCGCCCGCAAGCTCGACTTCTCCTTCGCCGGCCCGCAGAGCCTGCGCATCGGCCAATTGCTCGAAGACGGCCTGCTCGAAGTCGGCGCCATCCACACCTACATCGAACTGTATTCGCGCCTGCTGGTAGACCTGATCCCCAATGTCACCCTGGTCGCCGGTTTCATGGCCGACCGCGACGGCAACCTCTACACCGGCCCCAGCACCGAAGACACCCCCGCGCTGGTGGAGCCGGCGGCTTTCAGCGATGGCATCGTCATCGCCCAGGTCAACCAACTGGTCGAGCGCGTCGACGACCTGCCGCGGGTCGATATCCCCGCG
Source organism: Pseudomonas entomophila (assembly GCF_029193575.1). GTDB lineage: Bacteria > Pseudomonadota > Gammaproteobacteria > Pseudomonadales > Pseudomonadaceae > Aquipseudomonas > Aquipseudomonas entomophila_G. Next base: position 15,749 of record NZ_JARGCS010000043.1, read on the forward strand.
TCATGGGTCGACTTCGTGGTGGTCGCCGACCAACCCTTCTACATCGAGCCGCTGTTCACCCGCGACCCGCGCCACATCAAGCCCGTGCACGTGCTGATGGCGATGATGGCGATCCGTGGCATCTATGAAAGACACCAAGTGCAGTCGCTCAACCACGGCATCGGCTTCAACACCGCGGCGATCGAGCTGATCCTGCCGACTTACGGCGAATCCCTGGGCCTGAAGGGCAAGATCTGCCGCAACTGGACCCTCAACCCGCACCCGACGCTGATCCCGGCCATCGAGACCGGCTGGGTGCAGAGCGTGCACTGCTTCGGCACCGAGCTGGGCATGGAGGACTACATCGCCCAGCGTCCGGACGTGTTCTTCACCGGCCGCGACGGCTCGATGCGCTCGAATCGCATGATGTGCCAGCTGGCCGGACAGTACGCCGTCGACCTGTTCATCGGCGCCACCCTGCAGGTGGACGGTGACGGCCATTCCTCTACCGTCACCCGTGGCCGTCTGGCCGGTTTCGGCGGTGCGCCGAACATGGGGCATGACCCGCGCGGCCGGCGTCATGCGACCCCGGCATGGCTGGACATGACCGTGCCCGACACCCTGCTCGAACGCGGCCGCAAGCTGGTGGTGCAGATGGTCGAGACCTACCAGGAGGGCGGCAAGCCCACCTTCGTCGAAACCCTCGACGCCGTGGAGGTGGCGCGCAAGGCCGGCATGCCCTTGGCGCCAGTGATGATCTACGGCGACGACGTCACCCACCTGCTCACCGAAGAAGGCATCGCCTACCTGTACAAGGCGCGCAGCCTTGAGGAACGCCGGCAGATGATCGCGGCCGTCGCGGGGGTTACCGCCATCGGCTTGCGGCATGACCCCAAGGACACCCAGCGTCTGCGTCAACAAGGCCTGGTGGCGCTGCCCGAAGACCTCGGGATACGCCGCACCGATGCCCGCCGCGAACTGCTGGCGGCGCGCAGCATCGCCGAGCTGGTGGAATGGTCCGGCGGCCTCTACAACCCGCCTGCACGCTTCAGGAGCTGGTGATGAACGCACTCGAACTCAAGGCGCTGCCGTTGGCCGACGGCCTCGCCGACCTCGCCGTCGAAGCGCTGATCGACGAAGCCGACCTGTCGCCCAAGCCGGGGCTGGTGGACCGCCGGGGCAATGGCGCGCACCAGGACATGTCCCTGGCGCTGATGCATGCCTCGGCTTTGGCCCTGTGGCCGTGCTTCCGGCAGATGGCCGAGGCGGCCCAGGCCCATGGCCAGGTCGACGTGCCGCTGCGCGCGGCGCTGGGCCGCATCGGCCGCGAAGGGGAGGCCGCGATGCTGGCCACCACGGGCGGGATCAATACCCACCGGGGGGCGATCTGGGCCCTGGGCCTGCTGGTCGCGGCGCGGGCCTTGCAACCTGGCAACCCCGAGGCGCCCACCCTGGCCCTGCGCGCCGGGCGCATCGCCCTGGTCGACGACCCGGCGTTGCCTCCCAGCGACAGCCATGGCCGTGAGGTGCGCCGCCGCTATGCCATGAGTGGCGCGCGTGAACAGGCGCAACTGGGCTTTCCCGCCGTCACTGGCCTGGGCCTGCCGCAACTGCGACGCAGCCGCGCGGCAGGCGTGAGCGAGAACCATGCACGCCTGGATGCGCTGTTGGCGATCATGGCCGGCCTGAGCGACACCTGCGTGCTCTGGCGCGCCGGGCCGCAAGGCTTGGCCGAGGTGCAGCAGGGCGCCGCGGGGGTACTGGCCGCTGGCGGCAGCGCCAGCTTGCCGGGCCGTCGCCTGCTGCGCCGGCTCGACCAGCGCCTGCTGCACCTGAATGCCTCGCCAGGGGGCGCCGCCGACCTGCTCGCCGCCTGCCTGTTCCTCGATAAAGCCGGGAGCCTGTGACATGCAAACCCTGACCTTTGAATACCCTGCCGTGGGCCTGGCGCGTGGCCGTAGCCTGGTCGGCTGCGTCAGCTCCGGCGACCTGGAGGTGCTGATCGAGCCCGGCCAGCCTGGGCGCCTGCAGATCCAGGTGGTGACCTCGGTGAACGGCAGCGACGCGCGCTGGGCGCAACTGTTCGAACGGCTGTTCGATGGTCGCGCACTGCCCGCCATGCGCATCGACATCCATGATTTCGGCGCCACACCCGGTGTGGTGCGCTTGCGCCTGGAACAAGGCTTCGAGGAGATCGGCCATGACTGACAATGCCCGCCTGCTGCAGCACCGCAGCTTCGTCGAGCTGGGCGCCCGCCAACGGGCCCAGGCGCTGTTCGACCCTGGCACCTTCCGCGAACTGCTTGGCCCCTTCGAGCGCTTGATGTCGCCATGGCTGCCGCGCCAGGGCATCGTGCCCCAGGCCGACGACGGCGTGATCATCGCCAAGGGCCGCCTGGGCGGGCGCCCGGCGCTGATCGCGGCGATCGAGGGCGGCTTCCAGGGCGGCAGCCTGGGCGAGGTGGGTGGGGCGAAGATCGCCGGGGCGCTGGAGTTGGCCGTCGAGGACAACCGCAACGGCATCCCCACCTGCGCCGTGCTGCTGCTGGAAACCGGCGGGGTGCGCCTGCAGGAGGCCAACCTGGGCCTGGCGGCCATCGCCGAGGTGCAGGCGGCGATCGTGGAGCTGCGCGCCCACCAGCCGGTGGTCGGGGTGATCGCGGGTGCCGTCGGCTGCTTCGGCGGCATGTCCATCGCTGCGGGATTGTGCAGCCACCTGCTGGTCACCCGCGAGGCCCGCCTGGGGCTGAACGGGCCCCAGGTGATCGAGCAGGAAGCCGGCATCGAGGAATACGACGCCCGCGACCGCCCCTTCATCTGGAGCCTGAGCGGGGGTGAGCAGCGCCATGCCAGCGGCCTGGTGGACGGCTACGTCGCCGACGATGTCGAGGGCCTGCGCGCGCAGCTGCTGCAACTGCTCGACACCCCGTCGGTCGAGCGCTGCCGCCGACACGCCTGGTTCCTCGAACGCCTGGCGCGCCTGGGCGACGACTGCCCGCAGGTAAATGCCGCCGATGTGCGCGCCCTGTACCAAGGAGAACTGTCATGAGCCGTGCCCTGAACTGGATGACCGGGCTGACCCAAGGCCAACCCGTGCCCGGCTACCCCGCGTCGCTGCGGGTGGTCGACGCAGAGCTGGACAACCGCCCGGCGCGCTTCATCGCCGTGCTGCCGGACAGCGACAACCCGTTTCCCCGCGCCCGTGGCGGCGAGGTCGGCCTGCTTGAGGGCTGGGGCCTGGCCAAGGCGGTGGACGATGCCATCGCCGCCGACCGCGACGGCGCCCGCCGCGCCCTGGTGGCGATCGTCGATGTGCCCAGCCAGGCCTATGGCCGCCGCGAGGAGGCGCTGGGCATTCACCAGGCCCTGGCCGGGGCGGTGGACGCCTATGCCCGCGCCCGTTTGGCCGGCCACCCGCTGATCGGCCTGCTGGTGGGCAAGGCGATGTCCGGCGCCTTCCTCGCCCATGGCTACCAGGCCCAGCGGCTGATCGCCCTGGACGATGCCGGGGTGATGGTGCACGCGATGGGCAAGGCCGCCGCGGCGCGCATCACCTTGCGCACGGTCGAGCAACTGGAGGCCCTGGCCGCCCAGGTGCCGCCGATGGCCTACGACCTGGGCAGCTACGCCTCGCTCGGCCTGCTGTGGCGCCGACAGGCGGTGGGCAATGCCGAACAGCCACAGGGCGAGGACCTGGCGGCGGTGCGTGAAGCCCTGGTGCAAGCGCTGCGCGATATTGGTGAAAGCACGGACCTGTCTGGCCGCCTGGCGGGCGAGCACCGCAGCGCATCGCGCCTGGTGCGTGAACGCCTGCGCGCCCAGTGGCAGGAGACCTGAGATGAGCGTGCCACGCCCACACGACCTGCTCTGGGGCATGACCCCGGCGCAGCTGCCCAGTGATGCGCCGGCCTGGGCTCACGACGTGCTGGTCGCCGGTCAGCCGGTGGTGGTGCGTCGGGCGCGTTGCGCCGAGGGCTGGGTGGCGGTGGGCGTGCGCGGACAAGGGCGGGAAAGGCGCCTGGCCGCGCAGATGCCCTGCGCGGCGGTCATGCGCCGGCTGAGCCCCGAAGACCTGCGCTGGCACGGCGACAGCCCGCTGCCGGCCTTGCAGGCGCTGGCCCAGGTCAGCGCCGTGCTCGATGCCAGCGGACTGCCCTGGGGGCCGACCGGTGGCGTCGCTTACCAACTGGCCACGGGCGAGTCGGTGTTGCATCCCGGCAGCGACCTCGACTTGCTGCTGCGCACGCCCAAACCCATGCCCCGGCAGCAGGCGCAGGCGTTGCTCTCGCGGCTGGATGCCGCGCGGTGCCGTATCGACCTGCAGCTGGAAACACCGGAGGGCGCCGTGGCCTTGCGCGAATGGGCCGGCAGCGCGCGCCGCGTCCTGCTCAAGTCGCCCCGGGGCGCGCGGCTGGTGCTCGACCCCTGGAATCGCCTGGAGTGCGCGGCATGAGCAGCCTGTTCGCCTTCCCCGGCCAGGGCGCCCAGCAACCGGGCATGCTGCACCGTCTGCCCGACGAGGCCCGTGGGCTGCTGGAAGAGGCCAGCGATACCCTGAAGCAATCAGCCCTGGCGCTGGACAGCGCCGAGGCCTTGCAGTCGACCCGCGCCGTGCAGCTGTGCCTGTTGCTGGCCGGGGTCGCCTGGGCGCGCTGGCTGCTGCGCCGCAGCCCGGCTCCGGCCTATGTCGCGGGGTTGTCCATCGGTGCCTATGCCGCCGCCGTCGTCGCCGATGCCCTGCCGTTCGTCGACGCTGTGCGCCTGGTGGCCCTGCGTGGCGAGTTGATGCAGCAGGCTTACCCCCAGGGCTACGGCATGACCGCGATCAACGGCCTCGATTTGCCTGAGGTCGAGCGCTTGCTGGCCGAAGTTGGCGGCGAGGTGTACGTGGCCAACCTCAATGCCGACACGCAGATCGTCATCGCCGGCAGCGACTTGGCCATGGCCGCCGTCGCCGCCCGGGTGCGTCGTGGCGGGCAGGGCGCCTGCACACGGCTGGCGGTCAGCGTACCGTCGCACTGCGCGCTGCTGGCCGGGCCCGCCGCCGAACTGGCCCAGGCGTTTGCCGGGGTGAGCGTGCAGCGGCCACGCATCGGCTACCTCAGCGGCACCATCGCACGCGCGCTGCACGACCCTGAGCGGCTGCGCGATGACCTGGCCTTGAACATGGCGCGGGTGGTCGACTGGCGGGCGACGTTGCGCAGCGCCTATGAGCGCGACGTGCGCCTGCACGTGGAGATGCCGCCGGGCAGCGTGCTCAGCGGCCTGGCCCGCAAGGTCTTCGACGCGGGCAGGGTGGTCGCCCTGGACAGCACCCGGCCGGATTCGATCGACGCGCTCTTGCGTCAGGAGGTGGCCCGCCAACGATGACCGCAGGCTGCATTTCGAAGGACAACAACAAGCAACTTCGACACAAGACCGAGGACAACGAAAATGATCATCTATGGTGTGGCTCTGCTGGCGGTATGCACGCTGGCCGGCGTAATCGTCGGCGACTTCCTGGGCGTGCTGCTGGGCGTCAAATCCAATGTGGGCGGGGTCGGCATCGCCATGATCCTGCTGATCTGCGCGCGGCTGTACATGCACCGCAACGGCGGCATGAGCAAGGAATGCGAGTTCGGCGTAGGGTTCTGGGGCGCCATGTACATCCCGGTGGTGGTGGCCATGGCGGCCCAGCAGAACGTGGTCACCGCACTGCACGGCGGGCCCGTGGCGGTAGTGGCGGCGATCGGCGCGGTGCTGCTGTGCGGGCTGACCATTGCCGTGATCAGCCGTACCCATCGTGGCGAGCCGTTGCCCAAGGACGACCCAGGGGTGGGGCCCCGCGCGCAGGTAGCACCGGCGGGAGGGCGCTGACATGTGGTCGATCATTGAAAAGGCGCTGGAACACAACGGGCTGATCACCGCATTCGCCGTGGTGGGCGGCATCATGTGGCTGTCGGTGATGCTGTCACGCTACCTGACTTTCGGCCGGGTGCACGGTTCGGCCATCGCCATCGTCATCGGCCTGGTGCTGGCCTGGGTGGGCGGGACCCTGACCGGCGGGCAGAAGGGCCTGGCGGACATGGCCTTGTTCTCTGGCATCGGCTTGATGGGCGGGGCGATGTTGCGTGACTTCGCCATCGTCGCCACCGCCTTCGAGGTGCAGGCCACCGAGGCGCGCAAGGCGGGGATGATCGGCGCGGTGGCGTTGCTGCTGGGCACGGTGCTGCCGTTCATCGTCGGTGCGGCGGCCGCCTGGGCCTTTGGCTACCGTGATGCGGTGAGCATGACCACCATCGGCGCTGGTGCGGTGACCTACATCGTCGGGCCGGTGACCGGAGCGGCGCTGGGGGCGAGTTCCGAGGTGATGGCGCTGTCGATCGCCACCGGGTTGATCAAGGCGATCCTGGTGATGGTCTTCACCCCGGTGTCGGCGCGCCTGTTGGCGTTGGACAACCCGCGTTCGGCGATGGTCTTCGGCGGCCTGGCCGGGACGGTCTCCGGGGTGACGGCGGGGTTGGCGGCGACCGACCGGCGGCTGGTGCCCTACGGGGCGTTGACGGCGACCTTCCACACCGGTTTGGGGTGCCTGATGGGGCCGTCGATCCTGTACTTCTGTGTGAGGGGGCTGGTGGGCTGACGGTTGTTGGGGGCCTATCGCGGGGCACTGACAGCGCCTTGTCCTGGATCAACACCTCCACCCCCGATCAGGCGGATCCTCCAGGGCAGAGACAGAGCCTTCGGAGGATCCGGCCATGAGCAGCACCTTCTTCATCCCGCCCGTCAACATCATGGGCATCGATTGCCTCGACCAGGCCATGGACGCCATCGCTGGCTACGGCCTGCGCAAGGCGCTGATCGTCACCGACCAGGGCCTGGCCCGAGCCGGGGTCGCCGAGCGCATTGCCGGGCTGCTGGCAGGGCGTGACATCGACGCGGTGATCTTCGACGGCGCCAAGCCCAACCCGAGCATCGCCAACGTCGAGGCGGGCCTTGCGCTGCTGCAGCGCGAAGGCTGCGACTGCGTGGTCTCCCTGGGCGGCGGCTCACCCCACGACTGCGCCAAGGGCATTGCCCTGTGCGCCGCCAATGGCGGGCATATCCGTGACTACGAAGGGGTCGACCGTTCGAGCAAGCCACAGCTGCCGTTGATCGCCATCAACACCACTGCCGGCACCGCCAGCGAGATGACCCGCTTCTGCATCATCACCGACGAAGCGCGCCACGTGAAAATGGCCATCGTCGACCGCAATGTCACGCCGATCCTGTCGGTCAACGACCCGGCGCTGATGGTCGCCATGCCCAAGGGCCTGACCGCCGCCACTGGCATGGACGCCCTGACCCACGCCATCGAGGCCTACGTGTCCACGGCCGCCACGCCGATCACCGACGCCTGCGCGCTCAAGGCCATCAGCCTGATCAGCGACAACCTGCGCCAGGCCGTGGCCGACGGGCATGACCTGCAGGCACGGGAGAACATGGCCTATGCGCAGTTCCTCGCCGGCATGGCGTTCAACAACGCCTCGCTGGGCTATGTGCATGCCATGGCGCACCAGTTGGGCGGCTTCTACGACCTGCCTCACGGCGTGTGCAATGCGGTATTGCTGCCGCACGTGCAACGCTTCAACGCCAAGGTCAGCGCCGCGCGGTTGCGTGACGTGGCCAAGGCGATGGGGGTGAAGGCGTGTGGGTTGGATGCCGAGCAGGGCGCCGGTGCGGCGATCTCGGCCATCGAGCACCTGGCGGCGGCGATTGGTATTCCGACGGGGCTCGAGGAACTGGGGGCGAAGGTGGTGGATGTGCCGGTGCTGGCGGCCAATGCGCTGAAGGATGCCTGTGGGCTGACCAACCCGCGGCTGGCGAGTCAGGTGGAGATCGAAGCGATCTTCAAGGCGGCGTTTTGATTCAGGGGAGGGGTTGCCTGGTCTGACGCCATCGCGGGGCGAGCCCGCTCAGGTCAGCGGGGTGCCTGGAGCGGGCTCGCCCCGCGATGGCACCGCCGCGTTTTCAACGCTCACGCATGAAGAACCCCGCCACGTACTTGCGAAACGTCTCCAAACTCTTGAAGTCGGCATACCGCTTGAAGTTCTCGGTCTCGGGCTCCGGCCCGATCGGCCGCTCCAGCAGCGACACCGAGAGCACCCGGTCCTGGTCGGAGGTCAGCACCAGTTCGTCCATCACCTGCCCGCCGATCACCGGTCGGCGCATCAGCACCTTCACGCCCTTGCTGGCCATCCAGTCGATCAGCGACACCAGCGCCTTGAGCGGTTCGCGCTCTTCATCGCGGTACACCGGGAACAGGTGCGCGCGTGACAGCACCGGCACGCTGGCCACGTGGATCAGCTCGTAATAATGACTGCCGGCGGTGGCTGGAGAGTAAAGCGCCAGGGCCAACAAAGGGCCTGAGGCCTTGGCGCCGCCCCACAGCAGGTGATGCCCCTGGAAATCGAAGCCATCCTCGCTGCGCGCGTTGAACAGCTTGCGGCCCTTGATCTGCTCCACGCAGTCGAGCAGCAGGCCATGGCGACGGTGGTTGCCGAACACCGTGGCTTCGCGCAGGCGGGCCTTGAGCATCATCATGTGCTTCATGTCCAGCCGGGTTTCCAGGTAGTTGCTGGCCGGCACCCGCTCGAGCAGCGGGTAGCGCGCGGCCACCCCGCGCAGCTCGGCGAACTGCGCGGTCAGGTCCTTCTTCAGGTGGGTGGCATAGACGTTCAGCCCGCTGGCCTCGATCCAGGTCAGCAGCAGCGACAGCAGACGTTGCTGCTCGCGCCGCTCGCCAGGCTCGCTGGCGCCGCCATCCTCGCCACCCCGGCGAAAATCGCCCAGCAGACGCAGGGCCGTGTCCGGGGCCAGCCAGGCGGCCGGCTGGGCGACCTCTTCACTGCGCTCGAGGGCCTCGCGCTCGTCCTTGGTGAACGGGCAGCCGGGCGCGTGTTCGGGCGTGTCGGGGTTGTTGCGCAGGAACAGCGTGCCGGTGTTGCCGTTGAGGCTGACGTTGAGCACCGGCAGGGCATCCTTGCGGCAATCGCAGGCCAGCCACTGGTTGGCGCTACGCACCTTCATCAGCCACTGGTTGGCCTGCAGCAGGCGGGGGCCGGCCAGGGTGCCGGTGGAGAAACCCACCAGCAGTTCTTCTTCGGCGGGTGTCAGGCTGCGCACCAGCGCGGCGCTTTTTTCGATGATTCGCATTCGGGAGCAGCTCCAAGCTACAAGCCTCAAGCTTCAAGCAAAGCCGCGGCGCTTTCAACTCGAAGCTCGCGGCTCGTGGCCTGGCGCGTCAGTTGCCGCCGAACAGCTTGGCGGCGCGGGCGTGGATTTCCTCGGGGGTCAGGTCTTCCTTGTGGGTGGAGACGAACCACAGGTTGCCGAACGGGTCCTTGAGCGTGCCGCTGCGGTCGCCGTAGAACTGGTCTTCGACTGGGCGCAACGCGGTGGCGCCGGCGGCGACGGCCTGGGCATAGACCTTGTCGCAGTCCTCTACATACAGGTGCAGGCCAATGGCGGCGCCGTTCAGCGACTGGCTGGCGGTCAGCCCGCCTTCCATGTCGCAGGGGTCGGCGAGCATGATCGAGGAGTCGCCGATTTTCAGTTCGGCATGGCCGACGCGGCCATCTGGGCCGTCGAGGCGGAACATCTCGACGGCGCCGAAGGCCTGTTTGTAGAACGCGATGGCGTTGGCGGCGTCCTTGATACCGAGATAGGGGGTGATGCTGTGTTGGCCCTCGGGAATGGGTTTGGCTGGCATGGCGCGTTCCTCCTGAAATAAGCGGATGCGGTACAAGGCTGTATGTTTGTACAGTTTTGCCCATTGCGCAAATGCTGTTTCCCGATTAAACCCCCTCGCGCTAGAAGATATAGTCCGTGGTCAGGAAGCTCGACTGCCGATTAGCAATGATCTCGCTGATCAGTTCCTTGTTAGCCTCCTGGAACCGCGTCGCCACCAACGTGCGAATGGAAAACACCCGCAACGCGTCATGCACCGACAAGGTCCCCTCTGCGCTGTTCTTGCGCCCATTGAACGGGTAGGTATCCGGCCCGCGCTGGCACTGGGCATTGAGGTTGATGCGCCCGACCTGGTTGGCGAAGGTATCGATCAGCGCGCCGATGGTCGCCGGGTCGTTGCCGAACAGGCTCAGTTGCTGGCCGTAGTCGGAGTCGAGCACGTAGTCGATCACCGTCTGCAGGTCGCGATACGGCACCACCGGCACCAGTGGGCCGAACTGCTCCTCGTGGTACACGCGCATCGCCGGGCTGACGGGGTAGAGCAGGGCAGGGTAGAAGAACGACCCGCGGCTTTGTCCACCGCCCTGGTTGAGCACCCGCGCACCCTTGGCAGTGGCGTCGGCCACCAGGGCGTCGAGGTAGTCGACCTTGCCCGGCTCCGGCAATGGCGTCAGCGCAACGCCCGGCTCCCAGGGCATGCCGGGCTTGAGCGCGGCGAGCTTGCGCTGGAACTGCTCCAGGAACGGTTCGACCACATCCTCGTGCACGAAGAGGATCTTCAACGCCGTGCAGCGCTGGCCGTTGAACGACAGCGCGCCGGTGAGCGCCTCGTCGACCGCGTTGTCCAGGTCGACCTGGGGCAAGACGATGCCGGGGTTCTTGGCGTCCAGCCCCAGTGCCGCGCGCAGGCGGTGCGGGCGCGGGTGAAGCTTCTTGAGGTCGCTGGCGGCCTTGTGGGTGCCGATGAAGGCGAACACATCCACGTTGCCGCTGGCCATCAGCGCGCTGACCGTCTCGCGTCCACGGCCATAGATGACGTTGATCACCCCCGGCGGGAAGCTGTCGCGGAACGCTTCCAGCAGTGGGCGGATCAACAGCACGCCGAACTTGGCCGGCTTGAATACCACGGTGTTACCCATGATCAGCGCCGGAATCAGCGTGGTGAAGGTCTCGTTCAACGGGTAGTTGTACGGCCCCATGCAAAGCGCCACGCCCAGCGGCGCGCGGCGAATCTGCCCGAGGGTGCCCTGTTCCAGCTCGAAGCGGCTGGAGCGCCGGTCGAGGTCCTTGAGGGCGTTGATGGTGTCGACGATGTAGTCGCAGGTGCGATCGAACTCCTTTTCCGAGTCCTTGAGGTTCTTGCCGATCTCCCACATCAGCAGCTTGACCACTGCCGTGCGCTGTTCGCGCATGCGCGCCAGGAACGCCTCGACATGCTGGATACGCTCGGCCACGCGCATCGTCGGCCAGGCGCCACGCCCCTTGTCATAGGCCTGCACCGCCGCGTCCAGCGCGGTGAGCGCGGTGTCGGCATCGAGCAGCGGCGCGCTGCCGAGAATCACCTGGCGCTCGCCATTGCCATCCTTGAGCCACACCGGGCTGCGCACCGTGGCCAGCGCGCCGTCCCAGCGCCTGAGCTGGCCGCCGACCAGGTAGTCGCGTTGCTCCAGCGGCTCACCCAGGCGCCAGGCGTCGGGAATGTCTTCTGCGGCGGGAAACAGTGAATCGAGCAGGCGGTCCATGGGTACAACTCCTCGGTGTCGATGGCCAGGTGAAACGCTTCAGCTTTCGAGCATGCACCTGCCGTTGGAAAAACACCAGTCTGGCTCAACATTGCCGCGCAAGCGCCGATACAGGATGAATCGATTTCGATTTGAGCCTATGAGTACGACACGCCCCATCTTCGACGAGCCACCCGCAAAGACCTTGCGTAGCACCCTCAACCGCCTGTTGCCAGTGGGTTTCGCGCTGGTCGGCATCAGCCTGTCGATGATGCTCGGGTACCTGGACCTCGAGCGCCGGCAGAATGAAGACGCCGCCAGCATCGCGGTGCGCCTGGCCGGAGTGCGGGGTGCTCTGGAAGCGCAGTTGCGTGCGGCCTTCGGCGAGACCGAGGGGATTGCCCAGTTGCTGGCCGCCGATGGCCACATCAGCACCGAGCATTTCCAGGGCATGGCCCGCGATGCATTGCAGTCAGTGCCGTACATGCGTCATGTGTCGCTGGCGCCGGACGATGTGATTGCCGCGGTGTACCCCCTCAAGGACAACGTCGGGGTGATCGGCCTGGATTACCGACGTGTTCAGCAGCAGTACCCCATGCTCCAGGCTGCACGCGAGCGGCAACAGGCGGTACTCGCGGGCCCGGTGGATCTGTACCAGGGTGGTCGTGCGCTGATCTACCGACGGCCAGTCTTCGTGAACGGCAAGCGCGGGGTGAAGTTCTACTGGGGCAACCTGTCGATCGTCGCCGATATCGACCGTTTGCTGGAAGCCGCCGGCTTGCGCGCCGACGGGCCTATCGCAGTGGCGGTGCGCGGCGCCGACGGCAAGGGTGCGCAAGGAGCGTTGATCTGGGGGGATGGGGCGTTGTTCGACACCCCGCGCGTGAGCCAGATCGTCGACGTGCCGGGTGGGCAGTGGCAGTTGGCTGCCGAGCCGCGTGGTGGCTGGCCGGGGTATACCCTGTTGGCCTCGCCGCTGTTCCTCATCGCCCTGGCTTGCACAGGGCTGTTCAGCCTGTTCGTCGCCCGCCTGAAGGCCAATCAGCGCCTGCTGCAACAACGCAACCGTGAGCTGCGCCAGTCCCAGGCGCTACTCGAGCGTCTGGCGCACTACGACACGATCACTGGCCTGCCTAACCGCGTGCTGTTTCAACAACAGTTGGGCAGCGCCATCACCCAGGGCCACGGCCTGGCGGTGCTGATGCTCGACATCGACGGTTTCAAGCAGGTCAACGACAGCCTTGGCCACGCCATGGGCGACCTGCTGCTGCAACAGGCCACTGCGCGTTTCTTGCAGGAGCTGGACAACCAGGACCGCGTCTGCCGCCTGGGCGGCGACGAGTTCGTGTTCATGCTGCAAGGCAGCCAGGGCCAGGTTCACCACCAGGTGCGTGCGCTGTTGCGCTGCCTGCAACGGCCATTCGACCTCAACGGCAACGCCACGCTGGTCACTGGCAGCATCGGCCTGGCCTGGTGCCCGCAGCACGGTGAAGACACCGACAGCCTGCTGCGCCACGCCGACACCGCCATGTACGCGGCCAAGGAGAGCGGGCGCAACGCCTGGCGCCCCTACCACCCGGACATGACCGAACGCCTGCAGCAACGCCTGGAGCTGGAGCGCAACCTGCGTCGGGCCTTGCAGCACAATGAATTCGAGCTGTGGTACCAGCCGAAGATCGACCTGTTCAGCGGCAACCTGGAGGGTGTCGAGGCGCTGTTGCGTTGGCGTGACCCGGAGCATGGCCTGGTATCGCCGGCCGATTTCATTCCGCTGGCCGAGCGCACCGGGCTGATCATCCCCCTGGGTGAGCGGGTGTTGGAACTGGCATGCGCGCAGTTGGCCGAATGGCGCGCCGCCGACTGCCTGCCGGGGCCGATGGCGATCAACGTGGCGGCGCTGCAGATCGAGCGCAGCGACTACGTGACCGCCCTGGCCACGGCGCTGGCTCGCCATGACCTGGCGCCCAGCCTGCTGGAGGTGGAGATCACCGAGAGCCTGCTGATGGAGAGCCAACAGCAAGCCTGTGCGGTACTGGCGCAGTTGCAGGCGATGGGCGTCACCACCGCCGTGGACGACTTCGGTACTGGCTACTCGTCGTTGGCCTACCTGCGCGCTTTGCCCATCGACCACCTGAAGATCGACCGCGCCTTCATCAAGGACCTGCCCGAGGACGACGACGCGGTGGCGGTGGCACGGGCGATCATCGACCTTGGGCACGCCCTGGGCTTCAAGATCACCGCCGAGGGTATCGAGACCCAGGCGCAGTACGACTTCCTGCGCGATGCCGGGTGCGACCAGGGCCAGGGCTACCTGCTGGGTCGGCCGATGCCGGCGGTGGCGCTGCTGGGTTGGTTGCCGAACCGGGCGGGCAGTCGCTCGGCCCGTTAGGTTGGTCTCAGCCGATGTCCAACAGCGCCGCGACCGGTTCGGCCAGCGCACGTGCGCGCAGCCGGGGGTCGCGGTCGATCAACGCCAGGGCGCGCCATACCCGGCGCCAGGTCTGCAGAGGGGCGTCGAGAAACACGTCGAGCTCCAGCAGGCTGCGCAAGTCCCGCCGGTACAACAGCGGTAGGCGTTGCCAGATCTGCCGTTGCTCGACGGTGGTGTCGTCCAGCAGTTCCTCATATTCGCTGTCGGCGACCAGTAGATCGACCTGGTGCCGGGCGTAGTAGTCGAGAATCTCTTGCTGGACCTGTTCGTCCAGCCATGGGCTGTCGAGGCACATCGCGCCACCGGTCTGCGGCGACACTCGCAACCCTGGCGGCAGGCGGGTGAACTGGTTGTTCCCCAGGTCGAGCGCCAGCGGCTCCTGGAGCAGATCGAGGCCTGCCGGCAGTTCGGTGAGGCTGCAATTGTTCATGAAGATCGAATAGAGCACAGGCAAGCGCCGCAGGTCTGGCGCCTGGATCAATGGGTTGTCGGAAAGCTCGAGTACGCGCACGTTCGTTAGCTGTTCGAGCGCCGCTTGGCTCCAGGCGTCCCAGGTGATGCGATTGTGTTGCAGGCTGAGCCAGCTCAGTGAAGGGGCCTGGAGGTTTGGCAGGCGGCTGAAGCGGCAATAATTGAGGTATAGCCGCTGTGGGGTGGGGAAATGCGCCAGGAAACGTGGCGGTAACGCGCACAGCTCGGAGTTGCCACTGAGATTGATGTCCTGCACGTGGGCGAGATCCTGCCCCAGGTCCAGGCCCTCGAGGTCTGCCTCGACCAGGTCGAGGTCACCCAGCGCCAAGGTATGGATGATGCGCCCCTCATCCAGTTGCAAGGTACTGGTGCGTCGCCAGGCATTGAGGATCGGCCGCATGGCCCGCTGCCTGGCTGCCGAAACGCCGGCCCATTGGCGCAGGTGGTCTTGCACCCACTGGAGGCGTTGTTCACGCTCGCGCAGCATGTCGCCGGGCGAGCGCAGCTCCCGCCGCCAACGACTGAACACCTCGTTGATGTGCGCATCGCTGGCGCTCGGATACAGGCGCCGATAACGCGCGGTCAACGCATCGCGCAACAGGGAGATGCGCGTGTGGTCGGTCGGCGCGCCGCCGCGCAAGCCTGCCGTTGACCGGCGCGGGCGCGGGGAGGGCTGGAACAGGCGTCTGGCCAGCGATGGCCTGAGGGTGTCGATACGCGTCTGCAAGCGCTTGGCCAAGGCCCTGGGCGTGCCAAGGTTCAGTGCCTGTTGCTGGTTTGGGGTCAGCGCCTGTTGCAGTGCCCGGCACAGGTCCTTGTCCACCACGCCGGGCGCCGGCCGCTCGCCCCGGTACGCCTCGTAGCCGTCGCGCGAACGGATCACCGTGCGCACCGAACCGGCCTGCGGGTTGCCCGCCTGACGCAGCAGCGGGCCCTCCGGGCTGGCGGCGCGCAGGTCGATGCGCAGGTCGCTGGGCCAGCCTGGCAGGCGCTCGAGGCAGACGAAGGCCAGTCTTTCGCTGGCCTGGTCGGCCAAGCCCACCAGGTGCAGGCCTTCCACGGCCCGCACCAGCGGCAAGTCACCGTGGGCCTGCTCGACATCGCTGCGCAACCCGCGCGGTAAGCCACCGTCCGCTTCCCAGGCGCCGCGCTGCGCCTCGGTAAGCCGTGCCAGGAATCGTCGGGCAAGCGGCGCGGTGAACCTGGGGTATTCGCTGCACAGGCGTTCGACCCCGGCATCGGCGGGAGCATTTCCCTCATAGGCCAGCCGGAATGCCTCGTCGTCGAACGCCGGCAAGCGTTTATAGGCCTTCATGCGGGCGAGTGTGTCGAGCAGCAGCGCTGGGGCCCTGGCATTTTCCAGGTGGACGGCGCGCAAGTGCGCCTCGGTAACCCCGGCGATCCGCGCGGCCTGTTCGAGCTCGCGGGCCTCCAGGCCCTCGCCGACACTGCCGAGTCGACGCACCAGTGTGGCGTACGACCAACCGAGCGGCTGCTCATGCACGCCACGCCAGGCACCTTCGCCGTTATGCTCCAGCGGTGGCTGGTAGGCCTCGGTGTCGTCAGGGTGGCGCACGCGCCATTGCCCGCGCGCGTCCAGGCGAATGTCATGGAGCTGGCCATCCACGTGCGCATAGGTGTGCCCATCGATCGTGTAGATACCCTGTTGGTCCGCCACGGCATCCTCGGGGAGCGACAGGCGGCTGCGGTAAGGCGCCAGGTCGGGCTTCCAGAGACGCGCCTGGCCATTGTCCAGGCGTACTTCATCCAACGACTCCGTCCATCTGGCGAGCAGCTTCGGCGCCCATTTTCCGGCTACGTGCAAGCCTGCGATCAAGCCCAGGTTCAGTCCCACGGCAGCCAGGTGGTTCAAGGCCTGGTGGCGATCGCCGAGGCGCCAGGCCGCGTAGCCTTCATAGGCTTCGTCGAGCAATTGACAGGCGGTGACCACCAGCATCAATGCGCCCACGCCCGGGATGAAGAAACCGGCCAGCATCAAGGTATTCAGCCCCAGGCTTTCCAGCTCGGCGATGCGTCGCTTGCGCGCCTGCTCATCGACGTCAGCGGTGGGCACCGCCAGTTGACGGGCTTCGGTCTTCAGACGGGCGACATGCTCGAAGTGCAGGAAGCGCGCCCATGGCCCTTCGACGGTGTGTTCGCGCAGGTGCAGGTCAGCGCCTTCACGCAGCGGCCAGGTTTGCCCCTGGGGGGTATCGCCCGCGGCATCGAGGTTTTGTCGCAGGCGATCGAGGAAGGTGGCCTGCCGGTCGCGCGGCACATAGGCGAGAAACGCTTGGCGCGCCTCAGGCGACAACAGCGTGTCACGCAGCCGGTCGTGCACGGCAGCCAGGCCCGCGCAGGGTTGCAAGGCCGCTGCGTGCCCAGGCAGGTGCAATAACAGCCCGGCGTGCTCCAGGTCGAACAGCAGCACCTCATGAAGCGTGATACCGAACAGGCTGAGCTGGGTGCAGGGCAGGGCGCTATCCCCGTCGAGTCGTGCCAGGACCTCATCCAACGCGGCGCCGCTGAGTTGGTGGCGCAGGAACGCCAGCTGCGCATCCTGGCGCAGCCGATCTTCGTAGACCGTGACGGCCAGCTCGGCGACCGCCGCGGGGGCGTACGACGCATCGAGGTGCGCTTGGTAGCGCTGGCCGATGTCCAGTGCGCGGCAGGTGCTGGCGAAGGCCTCTGGCGACAGGGGCAGAGGCTTGACGTCGTAGGCTTCGGAGTCCAGCGCGATGTCTACCAGGGTCTCGCTGTCACCCAGGGTGGTCTTGCCGGTCACCTGGGTCTTGCTGACCCGGATGTCGGCGCTCAGGGCCAGCGCGCTTTCGCGACTGAACGGCATCGCCTCGGTGAAATTGTGCAAGGCCGCCTCCAGCAGGCTCTGGCGCTCGTGGTGGTTGACAACGGCCTGCCAAGTGAAGACGGGATGCACGCGCAGCAGCTCGGCATCGCGTACCGATACCTTCACGCCATGGCGGGTTTCAAGCGCACTGGCCAGCAGCGGTTCGGCGAACTCGGCGATCTGCTTGAGCCCCCGCAGGGCGCGGGCCAGGGCTCGCTGCGAATGCGCCAGCCGCGCCTGGCTGGTTAGAACGGCTTCGCGCCGGCCAGGGGCGGCATTGGCGAACCAGGGGGCTTGCGCATCGGCGAAACCTTGGGCGGGGCGCAGTGCGTCGCTCAAGGCCTGCCAATGGTGCGGGTGAATATGCCGCGCCCAGACGGGAAGGCGTTGTTCGAGCAACGCCTGGTGGGGGTTTTGCGTGGTGGTCATCATCCGGCTCCTGTGCATGAAGGTGCACAGGAGGCATCAACGAGGGCCCGGGTGAACGGTAGATATGTAGTTTGCCTACGGCACCGCCGAGAACACCGAACCGGTGATGCGTTCACTCAACAGTTCCAACGCGCGCAGCCCTGCCAGCGAATTGCCCGACGCATTGAGCGCTGGCGACCACACGCAAATGCTGTAGCGCCCCGGCACCACCGCGACGATGCCGCCGCCCACGCCGCTCTTGCCCGGCAGCCCTACGCGGTAGGCGAAGTTGCCGGCCTCGTCGTACAGCCCGCTGGTGGCCATGATCGCGTTCACCTGCTGGGCCTGGCGCGGGCTGAGCACCTGCTGGTCGCTGTGGGCGCAGTAGCCGCTGTTGGCCAGGAACGAGAAGGCGCGGGCCACGTCCACGCAACTCATCGACAAGGCGCAGTGGTGGAAGTAGCTGCGCAGCACGGCGTCGACATCATTGTGGAAGTTGCCGAAGGCCTGCATCAGGTAGGCCATGGCGGCATTGCGCGCGCGGTGCTG
Source organism: Pseudomonas entomophila (assembly GCF_029193575.1). Classification (GTDB taxonomy): domain Bacteria; phylum Pseudomonadota; class Gammaproteobacteria; order Pseudomonadales; family Pseudomonadaceae; genus Aquipseudomonas; species Aquipseudomonas entomophila_G. The sequence continues at coordinate 33,864 of NZ_JARGCS010000043.1, forward strand.
ATATTCGGATTCGGCCACCACCGGGTCGCTGACGATGCGCGGGTTGGCGGCCAGTCGGCGGACGAAGTCGCGCATCGACAGGGCCGCAGTGGCGAAACGCGACTGGTTGATGTCGCAGATCACCAGGGCGCCGGCGTTGATGAAGGGGTTGCGTGGGCGACCCTTTTCCACCTCCAGTTGCACCAGCGAGTTGAACGCCTGGCCGGACGGCTCGTAGCCCAGGCGCGACCAGATATCTTCACCGCTGTGGCCGATGGCCTGGACCAGGCTGAACACCTTGGAGATGCTCTGGATCGAGAACGGCGTGTAGGCGTCGCCGGCGCAGTGCAACTGCCCATCCAGTTCCTGGACGGCGATGCCCAGTTGGTGTGGGGCGACCTGGGCGAGGGCAGGGATGTATTGCGCGACCTGGCCGTGGCCGAGCAGGGGGCGGACGTGGTCGAGGATCTCTTGCAGGATGGCTTGCATGGGGTGGTCGTAGTGCTGTCGAGGCGGCACAGGGTACAGCAAACGGCTGGGCTTCGCCGGAACAACCCTGAATCATTCCCGCTCGAGCCGGTACATCCGGCATTCGGCCAACAGCGCCAGCAGGTTCGGGTCACGCTCACGCGCCTTCAGGAACACCACCCCGATATGCTGCTGCAAGCGGTATCGCGCCTGCAGCGGGATCAACCGCACACGGTTCTCGTAGACGGCGGCGATGCGCCCGGGCAGCAACGCATACCCCACCCCCGAACTGACCATGCTCAACAAGGTGAAGATGTCGTTGACCTGCATCGCCACCTTCGGCTCGAACCCGGCCTGTTCAAACACCCGCGTACCGTCCCGGTGGGTGGCGAAGCCCTGGGTCAGGGTAAGGAAGGTCGAGTCGGCGAGGTCCGCCAGGTCCACTTCGCCTTGTTCGGCGAACGGCGAGTCGGTGGGCACGGCAAGGAAAATGTCGTCGGAGAACAGCGGCAACTGCTCGCAGCCAGGGTCCATCACGCTTTCGTCCAGCGACACCAGGATCGCGTCCAGCTCGTGGTTCTTCAGCCGGTGCAACAGCTCCACGTTCGAGCCCAGGGTCAGGTCGATGTTCAGTTCGCTGCGCCGCAGTTTCAGGCCCATCACCAGGCGCGGCACGGTCTTGACGGTCAGCGAGTACAGCGCGCCCAGCTTGAAGCGCTGGGAGTAGAAGCCTGCCGCCTCGCGGGTCAGGCGCACCAGCTGTTCGGCGTCCTGGATCAGCTGGCGGGCCTTTTTCTCCAGCACGTAGGCGCTCTCCAGCGGAATCAACTGGCGGCCTTCGTGCTTGAACAAGGGGCAGCGCAGCGCGCTTTCCAGCGAGTGGATGGCCCGGTGCACGCTGACCGCGCTGGTGGACAGCTCGGCGGCGGCGCGGGCCAGGTTGCCGCTGCGCATGAAGGCCAGAAAGGTCTCCAGCTTCTTCAGGGTCAGCTCTTCATCGATCAGCATGCGCAGGGGCTCGCGGCGGGTAGAGGCCTGATGATGCCCGCCCGCTGCCCGCCGAGGCAATCGGCGCTCAGTTCACCGGCGCCCAGCCACCGCCCAGCGCGGCGTACAGGTTGACCTCCGCCAGCAACTGCGCCAGGCGGTCGTTGATCAGGCCCTGCTGGGCGCTGAACAACGACCGCTGGGCATCGAGGAAGGTCAGGCTGCTGTCCAGGCCGCTGCGGTAGCGGTTGCGTGCCAGGTCGTAGTAGCGCTGGCTGGCCTGGACCAGGTCGCGTTGGGCGCGCAGCTGGCGTTCGTAGGTGGCACGCGCGGCCAGGCCGTCGGCGACTTCCTGGAAGGCGGTCTGGATGGCCTTTTCGTAGCGCGCCACTTCCACGGCCTTCTGCACCTGGGCGTAGTCCAGGCTCGCGCGCAGGGAGCCGGCGTTGAACAGCGGCAGGTTCAACTGCGGCTGGAACAGCCAGGTGCCGGAGCCGGCGTCGAACAACCCGGACAAGTCGCGGCTACCGCTGCCCGCATTGGCGGTCAGGCTGATGCTGGGGAAAAAAGCGGCGCGCGCCGCGCCGATGTTGGCGTTGGCGGCGCGCAGCTGGTACTCCGCCTGGAGGATGTCCGGGCGCCGTTGCAGCAGCTCCGAGGGCAGCCCCGCCGGCAGGCCGCTGATCTGTTCGGCGGCCAGCGGCAGGCTGGCGGGCGGGGCGTTCAGCGACGTGCCGACCAGCAGGGTCAACTGGTTGAAGTCCTGGGCCACCTGGCGCTGGTAGCGGGCCACGGCGGCACGGGTGCTGTCGACGCTGGTCCGCGCCTGGATGCTCTGCAAGGCCGAGGCGGTGCCGGCGCGGCGCTGGCCGAGGGTCAGGCGAAGACTCTCCTGGTCGGCGGCCAGGGTCTGCTGGGACAATGCCAGCAATTCCAGGTCGGCGCGCCAGGTCAGGTAGCCGCTCGCCACGCTGGCCACCAGGCCCAGTTGCACGCTGCGCCGTGCCTCGTCGCTGGCCAGGTAGGTGAGCAAGGCCTGGTCGCTGAGGCTGCGCAGGCGGCCGAACAGGTCCAGCTCATAGGCGCTGATGCCCAGTGTGGCCGAGTAGGTCTGCGAGATCACCCCATCGCCGGTGCCCGTCATGCGTCGCGGCAGGTACTGGCGCTGGCCCTTGGCATCGGCGGCGACCTTGGGCAACAGCTCGGCGCGCTGGATGCGGTACTGGGCGCGATAAGCCTCGACGTTGAGCGCGGCCACGCGCAGGTCGCGGTTGTTCGCCAGTGCGCTGTCGATCAGTTGGCGCAGCAGTGGGTCGTGAAACACCCCGCGCCAGTCCTCCGGCGCGCCAGGTGTGGCAGGCGCATCGGGAGGGGCGGGGTACTGCGTGGCGACAGGCAGGGCAGGGCGCTGGTAGTCAGGGGCTAGCGTGCAGCCGGCCAGGAGCATGGCCAGTAAAGTAGCGGGGTATCTGGGCATTGCGGGTTCCCTGTGTTCAGGCACCGGCCATCCAGCGCGCCAGGCCATGGCGACCGCTGACGCCGAGCTTGGCGGTGGCGCGCTTGAGGTAGGTTTCCACCGAACTGTTCTTCACGCTCAGGCGCTGGGCCATCTGCGGCACGGTGCCACCGGTCAGCAAGCCCAGGCAGACTTCCTGTTCGCGCGCCGACAGGTGGATAGCTTCCTGCGCCAAGCGCCCGCCGAAAGCCTGGCGCAGGGCGCTCGGGTGAGGCTCGGCGGGCAGCGTGTCGGCACCGGGCTGCACCAGCAGGCCATGGCGCTCAAGTAGCGGCAGGAGTGTGTCGGACAGGCTTTTGAGCAGCGACAGTTCGGCCAGGGAGAAGGCCCGTTGGCGGGTCTGGCGATGGAAGCAGATGACCAGGCGCCGGTCGCCATTGCACGACACCAGGTTGCATTGGTGCGCGCTGTGGCGGGTATGACGGCCGACCGGGGCCTTGAGCTGGATCAGCAGGGGATCCTTCATTTGCATGATGTTCTGCAGCAGCGGGTGGCTGAGCTGGTCCGGCGCCGGGCATTCCGGGCCAAGGCCCGCGCCGCCGAGCACCTTGATGCGGCTGATGCTGCCTCGGCGGGCGTCGAGGGTCCATTCGCTGAGGTCGAGACGGTGAATCGGCACCAGGGTGTCGACCAGGCGCAGCATGTGTGTGGCGAAGCACGCGTCACCGGTGCTGGCGATCAGTTCGCCCAGTTGCAGGTAGAGGCGCGGATCGTGGCGCTGTTCGAGGCCGGGGTTCAGCTTCATGGCTTTGTCATCCTTGAATGAGGGCACTGCGGGACGGTCTCGCGCGCGGGCTCGCTCCTTGCCGGGCTAGGCGGCTGGCCAGTGGGTGGCGGTATTCAAGCCCACGGCCGGAACCTGCGTCTGTAGTGGAAACCGGGGACAGACAATGGCACGAATACGACACGGCGGGCGGCGTTTCGGCCACTTGAACAGACGCCGCGCTGAGCCGTAGTCGGCTAATTGGCGTCAGAAGACCGATAGAAGCCAGCGTGTTTGCCGTCGATGAGCGGTCACGTAGGTCATCGCGAGCGCTCTCATGTAGCTGATTTCCTACACAAAAATCAGCGAACTTTGATGTGTCGTGACTGTCCGGGTTTCCGGGGCCATACACCGGCGGGGACGGGTGCTTGAATCCGCGGACGATCATTGGAGAAGGACGCTCCCAGCCCATGCTTGCCGCCGATACCTACCCGTTGACCAGCGCCCAGCGCGATATCTGGTTCGACCAATTGAGCCGAGGCGATTCGCCGCTCTATACCATCGGCGGCTATGTCGAGCTGACCGGCGCGCTGCAGCCGGCACGCCTGCGCCAGGCCCTGGAGCAATTGGTGGCGCAACACCCGGCGCTGCGCACCGAACTGGTGCCGGGGGCGGGTGCCGACGGCCTGCCACTGCAACGCTTTGCCGCTGAGTCGAGTGTGGAACTGCCATTGCTGGACCTATCCGGGCAGGCAGACCCGCAGGCCGCTGCCGCGTCGTTGATCCAGCAGCAGATGGGGCAGCGCTACCGCTTCGATGGCTCGCCGCTGTTCCGCTTCGCGCTGATCCGCCTGGGCCCCGAGCGGCACTGGCTGGCCACCCAGGCCCACCACCTGATCCTCGACGGCTGGGGCTTCGGCCAGATGCTCAAGGCCCTGGGCGAGCGTTATACCGCGCTGCTCGAAGGCGGCACCGTGGCCCCTGAGGGCACTGGCTACTCGACCTTCATCAGCGAGGACCTCAGCTACCAGGGCTCGCCCCGCCAGGCCCGTGATCGCGCCTATTGGCTACAACGCTTCGCCACGCTGCCCGAGCCGCTGCTGGTCGCGCGCCATCCTTACCGCCGTGCCACCGACGAGGCACCGTCACGCACCTGGGTGCAGGCGTTTCCCGCACCGTTGCATGCACGTATGCGCCAGTTGGCCAGCGCGCACCAGGCCTCGGCCTTTCACGTACTGCTGGCAGCACTGCACCTGTGCTTCACCCGGAGCGCCCAGCGCGACAGCTGGGTGGTTGGGCTGCCACTGCTCAATCGGGGTGGCGCGCGCTACAAGAACACCCTGGGCCTGTTCGCCCAGGTCAGTGCCGTACCCCTGGCATTCGCGCCGACCTTGAGCTTTGCCGAACTGGTGGCGGCGGTGCGCGACACCCTGCGCCAGGATTTCCGCCACCAGCGCCTGGCGCTCAGCGAGCTGAACCGCGCCCTGGCCGCGCGGCGCGGGGCGCGTGAACAATTGTTCGAAGTGTCGGTGTCCTATGAGCAGGATGACCACGACTACCGCTACGGCGAGGCCACGGCGCACACGGTGAAAGTCTCCAATGGCCACGAGAGCACGCCCCTGGCCATCCACCTGCGCAGCAACCGGCACAACGACAAGGCCTGGTTGCACCTGGTGCACCATCGCGCCTGGCTTGACAGCGATGAGGCCCAGGGCCTGGCCCGGCGCCTGCTGCATGTGCTGGAGCAGGGCTTGGCGGCACCGTCGCGGCCCATCGCCGATTTCAACCTGCTGACGCCGGCCGAGCACCACCAGTTGCGGCAGTGGAACGCCAGCGCGTTACCCGCACGGGGCGAGCCCGTGGTCCATCGACGCATCGAGGCCCAGGCCGCTGCGCGACCGCATGCGGTGGCCGCTGTACAGGAAGGCCGGCAGTTGAGCTATGGCGCGCTGAATGACCGGGCCAATGCCCTGGCGGCCCATCTGATCGCCCTCGGCGTGGTGCCCGAACAGCGGGTCGCGGTGGTGGCGCGCCGTGGACTGGAGACGTTGGTGGGGTTGCTCGCGGTGCTCAAGGCCGGCGCTGCCTACGTGCCGATTGACCCCGCGCACCCGCGCGAGCGCCTGGCCTACCTGATCGAAGACAGCGCCCCGGCGCTCTTGCTGACCCAGAGTGGGCTGCTCGAGCGCCTGCCAACCCTGGCCGTGCCGGTGATCGAACTCGATCGCTTCGCAGCGGACGGGCCGCCACCCGGCAACCCCGCGGCGACCGGCGTCGGGCCGGGCAGCCTGGCCTATGTGATCTACACCTCCGGCTCCACTGGCCAACCCAAGGGGGTGATGGTCGAGCAGCGTATGCTCGCCAACCTGGTCGACTGGCACTGCCAGGCGTTCGGCCTGGACGCCAATGCCCATACCTCGAGCCTGGCCGGTTTCGGCTTCGACGCCATGGCCTGGGAGGTCTGGCCGGCGTTGTGCGCCGGGGCGACCCTGCACCTGGCACCGGTGCATGACCGCGGTGAAGACCTCGACGCCTTGTTGCGCTGGTGGCGCGCCCAGCCGCTGGATGTGAGCTTCCTGCCCACGCCGGTGGCCGAGCATGCCTTCGGCCAGGAAGACCACCCGACCCTGCGCACCTTGCTGGTCGGCGGCGACCGCCTGCGCAGCCTGACGCGGCGGCGCCGCTACCGCGTGGTGAACAACTACGGGCCCACCGAAGCCACAGTGGTGGCCAGCTCCGGCGAGGTCGAGCCGGGTCGGGCGTTGCATATCGGCGCGCCGGTCGCCAACACCCAGCTGTACGTGCTGGACAGCCAGCAGCGATTGCTGCCGATCGGCATGGCGGGCGAGCTGTACGTGGGCGGCGACGGTGTCGCCCGGGGGTACCTGAACCGCCCACGCTTGACCGCCGAGCGCTTCCTCGACGACCCGTTCAGCGAGGCCGCGGGCGCACGTATGTACCGCACCGGCGACCTGGTGCGCTGGCTGCCCGACGGCACCCTGGAGTACCTCGGGCGCAACGATGACCAGGTGAAGATCCGTGGCGTGCGCGTGGAACTGGGCGAAATCGAGAACGCCCTGGCCAGCCATGCCGACGTGCGCGAGGCGGTGGTGCTGCTGCGCGACGGCCAATTGCAGGCGTGGTTCGTCGGTGGCGACGTGGCGCCGAGCGTGTTGCACGAGCACCTGCGCAACCTTCTGCCCGCGGCCTTGCTGCCAGTGGCCTACCAGGCGCTGGCCCATTGGCCGCTGACCGCCAACGGCAAGCTGGACCGTCGAGCGTTGCCGGCACCCGGCGCGCAGGCCATGGTGCGCCGTGGCCACGAAGCCCCCGAGGGTGAGGTGGAAAAATGTCTGGCCGCGCTGTGGAGTGAACTGCTGCAGGTGCCCGGGGTAGGGCGCCATGACCATTTCTTCGAACTTGGCGGGCATTCGCTGCTGGCGGTGCAATTGGTCGAGCGCATGCGCCAACAGGGTTTGCAGGCGGATGTGCAGGTGCTGTTCGGCCAGCCGACCCTGGCGAGTCTCGCGGCGGCCTGCCGCCAGGCGTCCCCAGCGGTGCCGGCCAACCGCGTGCCGCCGGGGTGCACGCAGCTCACGCCACAGATGTTGCCCTTGACCGACCTGAGCTTGGCAGCCATCGAACGCATCGTCGCTGGCATCCCCGGGGGGGCTGCCAATGTGCAGGAGATCTACCCGCTGGCGCCGCTGCAACAAGGCTTGCTGTACCACCACCTGCGTGACCACGAAGACCCTTACCAGCAGCACGCGCTGTTCGCCTTCACCGACCGTGCCAGCCTGGACGCCTTCAGCCAGGCATTGCAACAGGTGATCGCGCGTCACGACATCCTGCGCACTTGCCTGGCATGGGAGGGCATCGAACGGCCGCAGCAGGTGGTCTGCCGCCAGGCGCCTTTGCCGGTGACGCTGCTGGACAGCGTGCCCGAAGACGCCAGCACCTACCTGTGCAAGCAGTACCTGCCAGGGCAAGCGCCGCTGGACCTGAGCCGTGCGCCGATGATGGCGCTGGCGGCACTCGCAGATCCCGCGAACGACCGTTGGTTGGGCCTGCTGCGTTTCCATCACCTGGTCAACGACGCAGTCTCGGTGCACGTGCTGCTGGAGGAGTTGCGCCTGCTGCTGAGCGACGAAGGGCACCGGCTGCCAACCCCCGTGCCATACCGTAACTACGTTGCCCACAGCGGCGCGGCTGACCGCCAGGCGAAGCACGAGACCTTCCTGCGTGAGCTGCTGGCAGGTGTCGACGCGCCGCCGAAGCTGCCCGGCCTGGGTGAAGCGCAGGACGGCGCACAGGAAACGCTGGAGCGGACGCTGCCCTTGTCGCTGGCCGAAGGCCTGCGCCACCTGGCCAAGCGTCAGGGCGTCAGCCTCGCTAGCGTGTTCCACTTGGCCTGGGCCCAGGTGCTGGGCGCACTGGGCGGACGCGATGACGTGCTGTTCGGCACTGTCCTGCTGGGCCGGGTGACAGCGGGCGAGGGCGCCGACCGGGCGTTGGGTATGTTCATCAACAGTTTGCCGCTGCGCGTTCTGCTGAGCGGGCGCACGGTCGCCGAGGCGCTGGTCGAGACCCAGGCCGGACTCGCCGCGCTGCTGGAGCATGAAGATGCGCCGCTGGTGCTGGCCCAGCAGTGCAGTGGCCTGCCGACGGGCGTGCCCCTGTTCCAGGGTTTGATCAACTTCCGCCAGGGCCCGGCGCCCACGCAACTGGCGTTGCCGGGGGCCGCCCTGCTGCACGCCAGCGAGGTGCACAGCCACCCCCTGGCGCTGTCGGTGGATGACCGTGGCCACAGCCTGCAGCTTGGCCTGCACGCCCCTTGCGCGCTGGGCGCGCAGCGCGTGCTGGACTATCTGGAAAGCGCCCTGCGGTCGCTGCACGAGACCTTGAACCGGGACGCGAGCCAGCCACTGAGCCAACTCTGCATCGTGCCTGAAGACGAGCGGCGCCGCCTGCTGAACGCTTTCAACGCCACCGACCAAACGCAAAGCCCATTGCAGTCGACACTCCCGGAACTGTTCCGTCGACAAGCGTTGCTTGCCCCCGAGGCGGTGGCATTGGAAACCGACGATGCGCAGATGAGCTACCGCGAGCTCGATCAGCAATCCAACAGGCTGGCCCATCACCTGATCGCCCTGGGGGTGCGCCCCGACACCCGGGTGGGCGTATGCATCGAGCGCGGGTTGTCCCTGCTCGTCGCCCTGCTCGGCGTGCTCAAGGCCGGCGGGGCCTATGTGCCACTGGACCCTGGCTACCCGGACGAACGCCTGCGCTACATGGTCGCCGACAGTGCGCCGCTGGCGCTGTTGGTGCACGGCAACACCCGTGGCCTGTTCGACGGTTACCCGACACCACGGGTCGACCTCGACCAGCACGACTGGCTGCGGCATCCGCCACAGGCGCCCGAGGTGGCGCAATTGAGCGCCTCGCACCTGGCCTACGTGATGTACACCTCTGGCTCCACCGGCACACCCAAGGGCGTGATGATCGAGCATCGAGGCTTGTGCAACCTCATGCATTGGGGTTCGACGATATGCCCCACGCGCCCGGGAGATGCCCTGCTGCAACGAGCGCCGTTCAGCTTCGACGGTTCGGTCTGGGAGCTGTTCTGGCCACTGTGCGCCGGCTTGCGCCTGGTGCTGGCACGCCCCGACGGCCACCGCGACCCGGGTTACCTGGTACAGCGGGTACAGGCCAAGCGGGTGACCGCCATCCAGTTCGTGCCGGCGCTGCTGCACGCCTTCCTCGAAGAGCCGCAGATCGAGGGCTGCAGTAGCCTCCGCGATATCTTCTGCGGCGGCGGCGAGTTGACTTCGGCGTTGGTTCGACGGGTACGCGAACGCCTGCCGCACGTGCGCTTGCACAACGTCTACGGGCCTACGGAGGCGACGGTCGACAGCACCTGCTGGACCCTGGAGCCCACCCAGCCGTTGCCCGAGCTGTCCCCCCCCATTGGCCGGCCGATCGCCAACACTCGCTTGTACGTGCTCGACGAACACGACCGCCCGGTGCCGCTGGGTGTCGCCGGCGAGTTGCACATCGGGGGCGTCGGCGTGGCTCGCGGCTACCTCGGCCTGCCGGAACTGCAGGCGCAACGCTTCATCGCCAGCCCGTTCGTGCCGGGTGACCGTCTGTACCGCACCGGCGACCTGGTGCGCTACCGTGAGACGGGTGAGCTGGAATTCCTCGGGCGCAACGACTTTCAGGTCAAGCTGCGTGGCCTGCGTGTGGAACTCGGGGAAATCGAGGCGCTGCTGTTGGCCCACCCGGCATTGGGGCAGGCGGTGGTGCTGGTGCGTGACGAGCGCCTGGTGGCTTATTTCACCTGCCGTGACGGCCAGGCGGCGCCAAGCCTGGAGACGCTGCGTGCCCACCTGCTGGCACGGCTGCCGGCGTACATGGTGCCCGCCGCCTTTGTAACGCTTGCGCAACTGCCGTTGAGTCCCAACGGCAAGGTCGACCGCAAGGCGCTGCCGACGCCCGGGCCTGAGTCGGTGATCAGCCGCGCCTACCACGCCCCGCAGGATGATGTGGAGCGGGCGCTGGCGCAGATCTGGAGCGAGGTGCTCAAGGTCGAGCAGGTCGGGCGCGATGACAACTTCTTCGAGCTGGGTGGGCATTCGCTGCTGGCTGTGGGGCTGGTGGCGCGCATGCGCCAGGCTGGGCTGCACACCGATGCCCGGGCACTGTTCAGCCAGCCGACCCTGGCGGCACTCGCGGCCAGCACCCGGCAGCAGGTCGAGCGGGTGGAGATTGCCGAGACGGCCATCCCGCAATTGAAGAACCGTCGGCGACTGTAGCGGTTCTCGGGCCCTATCGCGGGGCGCGCTCCCACAGGTAGCTTGCCGCCAGAAAGAACGGCGGCGTACCTGGGGGAACGGGCTCGCCCCGCGACAGGGCCATCCCCCCGCAGAAAACGGATAGCACTCTGCACAATCCGGATATCCCCTTCATCGCCCCCCGCATACCCTGACCTGGCCTGAACAATAACAATGGAGACCCTGGCCATGTCCCTGGGATTCGACTACCTCAATGCCATGCTGGAGGACGACCGGGAAGCGGGTGTCTACCGCTGCAAGCGGGAGATGTTCACCGACCCGCGTCTGTTCGACCTGGAGATGAAGCACATCTTCGAGGGCAACTGGATCTACCTGGCCCATGAAAGCCAGATCCCGGAAAACAACGACTTCCTCACCCTGACCATGGGGCGCCAGCCGATTTTCATCGCGCGCAACAAGGACGGTGAGCTCAATGCCTTCCTCAACGCCTGCAGCCACCGGGGCGCCATGCTCTGCCGGCACAAGCGCGGCAACCGTTCCAGCTACACCTGCCCGTTCCACGGCTGGACCTTCAACAACAGCGGCAAGCTGCTCAAGGTCAAGGACCCCAGCAACGCAGGCTACCCTGACAGCTTCAACTGCGACGGCTCCCACGACCTCACCCGTGTGGCGCGCTTCGAGTCGTACCGGGGCTTCCTGTTCGGCAGCCTCAATGCCGACGTCAAGCCCTTGGTCGAACACTTGGGCGAGTCGGCGAAGATCATCGACATGATCGTCGACCAGTCCCCTGAAGGCCTGGAAGTGCTGCGCGGCGCCAGTTCGTACATCTACGAAGGCAACTGGAAGCTCACCGCTGAAAACGGCGCCGACGGCTACCACGTCAGTTCCGTGCACTGGAACTACGCCGCGACCCAGAACCAGCGCAAGCAGCGTGAAAGCGGTGAAGAGATCAAGACCATGAGCGCCGGGTCCTGGGCCAAGCAGGGTGGCGGTTTCTACTCGTTCGACCACGGCCACCTGCTGTTGTGGACGCGCTGGGCCAACCCCGAGGACCGCCCGGCCTTCGAGCGTCGCGAGCAGTTGGCCGCCGATTTCGGGCAGGCCCGCGCCGACTGGATGATCGAGAACTCGCGCAACCTGTGCCTGTACCCCAACGTCTACCTGATGGACCAGTTCAGCTCGCAGATCCGCATCGCCCGGCCGATCTCGGTGAACAAGACCGAGATCACCATCTACTGCATCGCGCCCAAGGGCGAGAGCAGCGAGGCCCGCGCCAGACGCATCCGTCAGTACGAGGACTTCTTCAACGTCAGCGGCATGGCCACCCCGGACGACCTGGAGGAGTTCCGCTCGTGCCAGACCGGCTACGGCGGCGGCACTGGTTGGAACGACATGTCCCGTGGCGCGGCCCATTGGGTCGAAGGCGCCGACGAGGCGGCGCGCGAGATCGAGCTGCACCCGCTGCTGTCGGGCGTGCGCACCGAGGATGAAGGCCTGTTCGTGCTGCAGCACAAGTACTGGCAGCAAACCATGCTCAAGGCCCTGGCCGACGAGCAGCCGGCGCTGATCGACGTGGAGGCCGTGCAATGAGCACCTACGAAACCGTGCGCGACTTCCTCTACCGCGAGGCGCGCTACCTGGACGATGCCCAGTGGGACCTGTGGCTGGAGCTGTATGCGGCCGACGCCACCTTCTGGATGCCGGCCTGGGACGATGACGACCGCCTCACCGAAGACCCGCAGCGCGAGATCTCGCTGATCTGGTACGGCAATCGCGGCGGCCTGGAAGACCGGGTGTTCCGCATCAAGACCGAACGCTCCAGCGCTACCGTGCCGGATACCCGCACCTCGCACAACCTCAGCAACATCGAGGTCCTCGAGGAGGCCGACGGCCTGTGTCGCGTGCGCTTCAATTGGCACACCCTGAGCTTTCGCTACAAGACCACCGACAGTTACTTCGGCACCAGCTTCTACACCCTCGACCTGCGTGGCGGGCAGCCACTGATCAAGGCCAAGAAGGTGGTGCTGAAGAACGACTACGTGCGTCAGGTCATCGATATCTACCACATCTGAAGCCGGTGCGAGAGCGCCCGGCGTGCCTTTGCGCGCGCCGTGGCCGGGCTCGCCCGCGAGGTACCGCTATGAGCTTCCAGATCGCTTTGAACTTCGAGGACGGGGTCACCCGTTTCATCCAGGCCGACGGCCACGAGACCGTCGCCGACGCCGCCTATCGCCAGGGCATCAACATCCCCCTGGACTGCCGTGACGGCGCTTGCGGCACCTGCAAGTGCCAGGCCGAGGCAGGGCGCTACGACCTGGGCGACAACTTCATCGAAGACGCCCTGAGCCAGGAGGAAATCGCCCAGGGCTACGTGCTCACCTGCCAGATGCGCGCCGAGTCCGACTGCGTGGTGCGCATCCCGGCGTCGTCGCAGTTGTGCAAGACCGAGCAGGCCAGCTTCGAGGCGGCCATCAGCGACGTGCGCCAGCTGTCGACGAGCACCATCGCGCTGTCGGTCAAGGGCGAGGCGCTGAGCCGCCTGGCGTTCCTGCCGGGGCAGTACGTCAACCTCAAGGTGCCCGGCAGCGAGCAGAGCCGGGCGTATTCGTTCAGCTCGCTGCCCAAGGACGGCGAGGTGAGCTTCCTGATCCGCAACGTGCCAGGCGGGTTGATGAGCCAGTTCCTCACCAGCCTGGCCAAGGCCGGCGACAGCATGACCCTGGCCGGGCCGCTGGGCAGCTTCTACCTGCGGCCGATCCAACGGCCGTTGCTGCTGCTGGCCGGTGGCACGGGCCTGGCGCCGTTCACCGCGATGCTGGAAAAGATCGCCGAGACCGGCAGCGCGCACCCGCTGCACCTGATCTACGGGGTCACCAACGACTTCGACCTGGTCGAGCTGGACCGCCTGCAAGCCTTGGCTGCGCGCATTCCCAACTTCACCTACAGCGCCTGCGTGGCCAACCCGGACAGCCAGTACCCGAACAAGGGCTACGTCACCCAGCACATCGAGCCGCGCCACCTCAATGATGGGGATGTCGACGTGTACCTGTGCGGGCCGCCACCGATGGTCGAGGCAGTGGGGCAATACATTCGTGAGCAGGGCATCACCCCGGCGAACTTCTACTACGAGAAGTTCGCGGCAGCGGCCTGACCCCTCGAACCATACGACGCCCCTGTAGGAGCGGCCATAGGAGAACGAACATGAGATTCCACAACAAGGTCGCCCTGGTCACCGGCGCCGCCCAGGGCATCGGCCGCGGCGTATGCTGGCGGCTGAAGGCCGAGGGCGCGCAGGTGGTGGCGGTGGACCGCTCCGAGCTGGTCCACGAACTGGCCGGGGAGGGCACCCTTACCCTCACCGCCGACCTCGAGCGCCACGACGACTGCGCCCGGGTCATGGCCACGGCGGTGCAGACCTTCGGCCGCCTCGACATACTGGTCAACAACGTCGGCGGCACGATCTGGGCCAAACCGTTCGAGCACTACACGGTCGAGCAGATCGAAGCCGAGGTGCGCCGCTCGCTGTTCCCCACCCTGTGGTGCTGCCATGCTGCGCTGCCGTACATGCTCGAACGCGGCAACGGGGCCATCGTCAATGTCTCGTCCATCGCTACCCGTGGGGTCAACCGCGTGCCCTACGGCGCGGCCAAGGGCGGCGTCAACGCGCTCACCGCCTGCCTGGCCTTCGAGACCGCCGGCCGTGGGGTGCGGGTCAACGCGACCGCCCCCGGTGGCACCGAGGCACCGCCCCGGCGCATTCCGCGCAACGAGGCCGAGCAGAGCGAGCAGGAGCGCGTGTGGTACCGGCAGATCGTCGACCAGACTCTTTCCAGCAGCCTGATGCACCGCTACGGCAGCATCGACGAGCAGGTTGGCGCGATTCTCTTCCTGGCTTCCGACGAGGCCTCCTACATCACCGGTGTGACCTTGCCGGTGGGCGGTGGTGACCTGGGCTGAACACCACTGGCGGCAAGGTTTTCTTCAAACAACAAGAACAAGAGACAGATGCCATGCGAACACTCGACATACACCCGATCATCGATAACGCACGCTTCACCCCGTTTCACTGGATGATCATGGCCTTGTGCGGCCTGCTGCTGATCTTCGACGGCTACGACCTGTTCATCTACGGCGTGGTGCTGCCGGTGATCATGAAGGAATGGGGCCTGACCCCGCTGCAAGCCGGCGCGCTGGGCAGCTACGCGCTGTTCGGCATGATGTTCGGCGCCCTGGCGTTCGGCAGCCTGGCCGACCGTATCGGGCGCAAGAAGGGCATCGCCATCTGCTTTGCGCTGTTCTCCACCGCCACCATCCTCAACGGCTTCGCCAGCAGCCCCAGTGAGTTCGGTATCTATCGCTTCTTCGCCGGGCTCGGCTGCGGCGGCTTGATGCCCAATGCCGTGGCACTGATGAACGAATACGCGCCCAAGCGCCTGCGCAGCACCCTGGTGGCGATCATGTTCAGCGGCTATTCGCTGGGCGGCATGCTCTCGGCGGGTATCGGTATCTACATGCTGCCGCGTTTCGGTTGGGAATCGATGTTCTTCGCCGCGGCGGTGCCGCTGTTGCTGCTGCCGGTGATCCTCTATCACCTGCCTGAGTCCATCGGTTTCCTGGTACGCCAAGGCCGCCAGGACGATGCGCGCACGCTGCTCAAGCGCCTGGACCCGACCTGCGACATCCAGCCCTCCGACACGTTGCAAGCCGTCGTGGGAGCCGGCGCGTCCCGTGACAAGGCCGCCTCGGTCTCGGCCCTGTTCCGCAACGGCCTGGCCACTCGCACCCTGGCCCTGTGGCTGGCGTTCTTCTGCTGCCTGCTGATGGTCTACGCACTCAGTTCCTGGCTGCCCAAGTTGATGGCCAACGCCGGCTACAGCCTGGGTTCGAGCCTGTCGTTCCTGTTGGCGCTGAACTTCGGCGGCATGGCCGGGGCGATCCTGGGCGGCTGGTTGGGTGACCGCTACAACCTGGTCAAGGTCAAGGTCGCGTTCTTCCTCGCCGCAGCGTTGTCGATCAGCTTGCTGGGGGTGAACAGCCCGATGCCAGTGTTGTACCTGCTGATCTTCATCGCCGGCGCCACCACCATCGGCACGCAGATCCTGCTGTATGCGGGGGCCGCGCAGCTGTACGGGCTGTCGGTGCGCTCCACCGGCCTTGGCTGGGCCTCGGGTGTCGGCCGCAACGGGGCCATCGTCGGCCCGCTGCTGGGCGGGGCGCTGATGGGTATCAACCTGCCGCTGCAACTGAACTTCATCGCCTTCGCCATCCCCGGCGCGGTGGCCGCGCTGGCGATGGCCGTGCACCTGGTCAGCGGCCGACGCCAGTCCGTAGCCACTTCCGCGGTGTGACCTCATCGCGGGGCCAGCCCGCGCCCAAAGGTACCTTGCCGCTCTGCTGAACGGCGGGTGCCTGCGGGCGTGGTCTCGCCCAGCGATCAAGGGCGCAGCCCTTGCCATCCCCCGACGTCGAGGCCCTATGAAAACCCTGTTCCAGGACAGCTCGCTGTCCGCCATCCTGGCCGGCCTGCTGGCCACCGTGATCTCCTACGCCGGCCCCTTGGTGATCATCTTCCACGCCGCCGAGGCTGCCGAGCTGTCCCATGCCCAGCTGTCGTCGTGGGTCTGGGCGGTGTCGGTGGGCAGCGCCGTACTGGGCATCGTGCTCAGCCTGCGCTACCGGGTGCCGGTGGTGATCGCCTGGTCGATCCCAGGCTCGGCGCTGTTGGTCAGCGCCTTGCCCCAGGTCGGCCTGGAACAGGCGGTGGGCGCCTACCTGATGGCCAACCTGGTGCTGCTGGCGATCGGTGTCAGCGGCGCCTTCGACCGCATCATCGCCCGGTTGCCAGGCTCGATCGCCGCCGGCATGCAGGCCGGCATCCTGTTCAGCTTCGGCGCCGAGCTGTTCCGCGCCTTGCCGGTGCAACCCGTACTGGTGCTGGCGATGTTCACCGGTTACCTGTTGATGCGCCGGTTCCGCCCCCGCTACGCGGTGGCCGCAGTGCTGCTGATCGGGGCGCTGGTCACCGTGGTCAGCGGGCAACTGCGCAGCGAAGCGCTGGTGCTGGAGCTGGCCTCGCCGCAGTGGGTCACTCCGCAATTCAGCGTGCCGGCGTTGTTCAGCCTGGCGCTGCCGTTGGTGCTGGTGGCGCTGACCGGGCAGTTCATGCCCGGCATGGCGGTGCTGCGCAACGCCGGTTACGCCACCGCGGCCAGCCCGCTGATCGGTGCCAGCGCCCTGGTCGGCGCCGTGCTCGCGCCGTTCGGTTGCCATGGCCTGAACCTGGCGGCAGTCACCGCCAGCCTGTGTACCGGCCGCGAGGCCCATGAAGACCCACGCCGGCGCTACGTGGCGGCAGTGGCCGGCGGTGTGTTGTACCTGCTGCTGGGCATTGCCGGGGCGACCCTGATGGCGCTGTTCGCCGCCTTTCCCGCGGCATTGATCGCCGCGCTGGCGGGCCTGGCTCTGTACGGCGCGATCAGTGAGGCTCTGGCGCGCAGCCTGGCCGAGCCCCGGGAGCGCGAGGCCGGGTTGTTCACCTTCCTGGTGACGGCGTCGGGGGTGTCCTTTCTCGGTCTGTCGGCGGCGTTCTGGGGCTTGTTGTTCGGCCTGCTTGCCCATGCGCTGCTGCGCTTTCGCCAACCGTTTTCCCCTACGCCCAACGCTTCACCCATAACAACAAGATCAAGAGAGCTATCGGAATGAACCATACCCCTTGCGTCGCCCTAGGCCTGACCTTGCTCAGCCAACCATTGCTGGCCGCCGAAGGTGGCTTCTTCGAGGATGCCAAGGCCACCCTCGGCGCCCGCAACTACTACTTCAGCCGTGATTTTTCCGACATCGTAGGCGCCAACCGGCAGTCCAAGGCCGAGGAGTGGGCCCAGGGCTTCATCCTCGATTTCAAGTCCGGCTATACCCCAGGCCCAGTAGGCTTCGGCGTGGATGCCCTGGGCCTTTTGGGCATTCGCCTGGACAGCAGCCCCGACCGGGTCAACAGCGGCCTGCTGCCGGTGCACGGCGATGGTCGCGCCGCCAGCGAGTACAGCCGCCTGGCGCCGACCTTCAAGGCGCGCCTGTCGAAGACCGAGCTGCGCTTCGGCGAATTGCAGCCGAACCTGCCGGTGCTGACCTTCAGCGACATCCGCCTGCTGCCGCCGACCTATCAGGGCGTGAGCCTGAGCTCCAGCGAGCTGGCCGGCCTGACCCTGCAAGCCGGTCACCTGACCAGCACCCACCTGCGCAACGAGGGTGGCGACGACAAGATGAATGCCATGCTCGGCCACGTGCCGATGCGCCAGGCCTATAGCGATGCCTTCAATTACGTGGGTGGCGACTATGCCTTCAACGGCAACCAGACCAGCGCGAGCCTGTGGTACGGGCAACTGGAGGACATCTACCAGCAGGGCTTCGTCGGCCTCAAGCACAGCAAGCCGCTGGGCGACTGGGTGCTCAGCGCCAACCTGGGGTATTTCACCGCCCGCGAGCAGGGCGATGCGTTGCTCGGGCGCATCGACAACCAGGCGTTCTTCTCCTTGCTCACTGCCAAGCATGGCGGCCACAGTTTCCATGTCGGCTACCAGGGCATGTATGGCGACAGCGCGTTCCCAAGGGTGTTCGCCAACATCTCGCCACTGGGCAACGAGGTGCCGACCTATGAGTTCGCCTACACCGACGAGCGTTCGTACCAGGTGCGCTACGACTACAACTTCGCGGCCATGGGCATTCCGGGGCTGACGGCGACGGTGCGCTACATCACCGGCGACAACGTCGACACCGGGCAGGGCTTCGAAGGGCGTGACCGCGAGCGCGACATCGACCTGGGCTATGCGGTGCAGAGCGGGGTGCTCAAGGGGTTGGGGATTCGCGTGAGGAACGCCATGGCACGCTCGAACTACCGCAGTGATATCGACGAGAACCGCTTGATCCTGGCGTATACCTGGCAGTTGTTCTGACGCCAGCAGCGAGATCCACGCTCCCAGGGGCGGCGTCGTTCTCGGGGATTGCGCCGCCCCCTCCACCCACGGTAGGTTCCGGCAAACACCTGCACAGGGACCCAAACCTTGGACTCACTCACCCAAGCCGTGCTCGGCGCCGCCTTGCAAGGCGCCGTGCTGGGCCGCCTCCAGGGGCGGCGATCGCTGCTCTACGGTGCCGCCCTCGGCACACTGCCGGACCTGGACGTGGTGATCCGCTACGCCGACCCGGTGTCGCAGATGACGTACCACCGTGGCTTCTCCCACTCGCTGTTCGTGCTCACCGGCCTGGCCCTGCTGCTGGCCTGGCTGGTGGCCGCGCTGGGGCGAAGGTACTGGCCTGAAAAGGGCTACCGCTGGCCACGGTTGTTCGTGGCGTTCTGGCTGGTGCTGGTCACACACCCGCTGCTGGATGCCTTCACCGTGTACGGCACGCAGTTGTTCTGGCCGTTGCCCAGCATCCCGGAAAGCTGGGCGGCGGTGTTCATCATCGACCCGGTCTATACCGTGCCATTGCTGGTCGCCGTGCTCTATGCGGCAGTGCGTGGCCTGAAGGGCAGGGCGGTGGCGCTGCTGACCACCGCGTTACTGTTCAGCACCGCCTACCTGGGTTTCGGCCTCGTTGGGCGCATGGCCGCCGAGCAGCGCTTCGCCGGGGCCCTGGCGCAACAGGGTGTCACCGCCAGCGAGGTACGTGCGGTGCCGATGGCCTTCAATAGCTTGGTATGGCGGGTGTTGGCCAAGACACCGGACGGCGACTACTACGAGGGGGTGAGCAGTGCTTTCGACCGCCAGGCGCCGGAGATGCAGCGCCTGTCGCTGAACCTGGACGCCGCCCGGCCATTGGCCGGCAATGCGTTGCACGAACGCCTGCGCTGGTTCACCGGCGACTGGCTGCGCTACGACGTGATCGGCGACACATTGGTGGTCACCGACTTGCGCATGGGCATCCCGGGCAACTACACCTTCCGCTTCAACATGGCCCACCGCGACGGGCAGGGGCAGTGGCGCGTCGACACGCCTTCGGCGTACCAGGGCGCCGGCGTCGGGGCGATGTTCAACCTTCAGGACCTGAGGTTGATCTGGCAGCGCATTCTCGACCAGCAGCCGCCTTTGCCGCTGGCCGCCTGGACCGCGCGCTACCTGGGCCAGGCCACGCCGGTGGAGGTTCGCCCCTGAGCGGGCGTTCGGCCGGGCTGGACCTGGTCAAGTGGCTGGCGATGCTGACGATGGTCGTCGACCACCTGCGTTATTTGTGGCCAGCGGCCGATGGCCTGTTCGTGGTCGGGCGCCTGGCGTTTCCGCTGTTCTGCCTGGCCATTGCCGTGAACGTCGCCCGCAGCCGTCCGGATGCGCCGTTCACGCCAGGCAACGCGCGCTACCTGGCCTGGATGCTGGCCTTTTCGGTGATCTCCGAAGCCCCTTACCGCTGGCTGGACAACGCCACGCACACCTTCAATGTGATGCTCACGCTGACCCTTGGCCTGCTGGTCGCCTGGGGCGCACATCAGCGCCCCGCGCGTTACCTGGGCATGGGGGCGGCGCTGCTGGCAGCGCTGGTCGGCGAGCGACTGATGTACGGCCTGCCTGGTGTCTTACTGCCCGCCGCCTGCCTGCTCGCCTTGCAACGCGGCGGGGCGCTCTGGCTGCTGCCTTGTGCGCTGGCGATGGCCGGCAACCTGACCAACAGCTGGCTGCTAGGCCACCTGTGGCAGCCCTTTACCCTGACGGTGCTCGCCATTGCGGCCCTGGCCCCGCCGCTGGGCGAGCGGCTGCGACGCTACGGGCACTGGCGCGTGCCGCCGGTGGGGCGTTGGGGCTACGCGTTCTATCCCTTGCACCTGCTGGTGATAAAGGGGCTGCTGCTGTGGGCAGCAACGCCCGGCGACTAATCGACCCTGGCGTCGGGAAACGCCTGGCGCAAGGACTTGGACAACCAGTCCATGAACCACAGAGCATCCTCGCTTGGCGCCTGGTTCGGCGTCAGCAACTGGTAGGTTTCCAACGCCACCGCATGGTCGACACAGCGCACCAGGCTGCCTTCGAGCAGTTCAGGGCCGACCAGCACCTCGGTGGCCAGGGCAATGCCATGCCCCCGCTGGGCCAGGTTCAGCACCACGTCGTTGCTGATGTGCGAGGTGTCAGCCTTGACCTGCACGCGCATGCCACTGGCCGCGAACCAACTGGTCCACCACGTGCCGTCGTCGACATGGATCAACTGGCAATGCGGCAGCTCGGCGAGGGTAGGGCGGTGCGGCAGGCTGGCCAGGAACTCGGGCGAGCACACGGCGAATACCTCGGGCCGGATCACCACCTCGCGCACGCCCGAGAACTCGCCGGGCAGGCCGTAGGCCACGGCAAGGTCGGCCTGGCGCGCGTCCACCGAGGTGAAGGAAGCGTTGGGCTCGATGGCGATCTTCAGGCCCGGGCGCAGGCTGCGCAGGATGTCGATGCGCGGGGTCAGCCAGCGCGAGGCGAAGGCCGGCACGCAGAGGATGCGCAGCCAACGTTCGTCGTCGCGACGGGCCAGCCGCGAGCCGGCGTCGGCCAGTAGTTGCAGGGCCTGGGAGGCGGCCTGGTAGTAGTGCGCGCCGGGCAAGGTCAGGGTGACGCCACGTGGCGTGCGTTCGAGCAAGCGCACGCCAAGCCAGTCTTCGAGGTTCTTCACGTGGCGCCCGATCGCCGGTTGCGTGACATGCAGCGCCTGTGAGGCCGCCACGTAGCTGCCCAGGCGCGCGGCGGCCTCGAAGGCGCGCACGGCGTTCAGGGGAGGGAGCCGGTCGATGCTCAAGGGGGTACCTCGCCGGTGTTAGTTTTTGTAATAGCCGGGGTAAATTTATGGTTCTTTTCGCCGCGGCTCAAGTTTCCGACACTCCAGTGGCGTATTTCCACGCCATTCGAGGAACCGGCAATGCTGGCAAGACCAACAATAAGACATACCCTCCTGGGCCTTTCCGTACTCGCGCTGGCCACCGCCGCGCATGCCGCCGACAGCCATGGGCCGTGCGGCGTCAAGGGCTTGCAGCAATGCCCGCAACCGTTCGACAGCGTGCTGCCGGCGCCCAAGGACATGCTGACCTGGGACCAGGACACCCGTGTGGTGGGCTTTCGCAATACCTACCGACAATACGAGGGCGACGTGTTCGCCACCCAAGGCGCCAAGCCCTCTCCATTGCCCGAGGCCAGCCATAAGCTCGAAACGGTGCGATACAGCCTCGATGGCAAACAGCAGCTGGGCCTGAGCGACTACCTGGCCAACCAGAGCGTCACCGGTCTGCTGGTGCTCAAGGACGGCAAGGTCGCCTACGAGTACTACGCCAAGGGCAATACCCCGCAAACCCTGTGGACCTCACGTTCGGTGGCCAAGTCGGTGGTCAGCGTGCTGGTGGGCATGGCAATCAAGGAAGGCAAGATCCAGTCGCTGGACGACAAGATCAGCCTGTACGTGCCGGAGCTGAAGGGCTCCGAATGGCAGGACGTGACCCTGCACCAACTGTTGCAGCACACCTCGGGCGTGATCTGGGACGAGAACTACGCCTCGAAGGATTCGGACTTCTCGCACATGACCCAGTGCGAAGCCAAGCCAGACCCGTACGACTGCGTGCTCAAGCTGGTGCGCTCGGTCAAACGCAAGCCCGGGGTCAAGCCGGGTGAGGTCTGGTCTTACAACACCGGTGGCGCCTGGCTGGTCGGCCGAGTGCTGGAGAACGCCACCGGCATGACCATCGCCCAGTACCTGCAAAGCCGCCTGTGGAGCCGCTACGGCATGCAGCAGGACGGCGTCTGGCACGCCCTGGTGCCCGGCAAGGTCGACATGGGCGGCCACGGTTTCAACGCCACCCTGCGCGACTGGGGCCGCTTCGGCCAGTTCGTGCAGAGCGGCGGCCAATTGCCCAACGGCGAGAAGCTGCTGCCCGACGACTGGATCGCCCGCTCCACCCACTGGACCCAAGCCAAGGGCTCGGTGACCGACTTCGCGCCCAACGGCCAGTACGGCTACCAGTGGTGGTACAACGCGCCGGCTGCGGACAGCAGCGCCGAACCGAAGCGCACCGCCACCAGCGAACAGACCTTCTGGGCCTTGGGCATCTTCGGCCAGAGCATCGCCATCAACCCGACCGAACACCTGGTGGTGGTGCAGTGGTCGACCTGGAAGAACGCCGAGTCGCCCAGCTCGCTGTATGACGAGCAGGCGGTGTTCGTCAATGCCGTGGCCCAGGCGTTGGCGCCGAAGCCTTAAGCGAAAGCGTTCAGGCCGCCCCGCGTTGCGCCACCGCGCCGCTGACTTCGAACTGGCTCATCAGCTTGTCCAGCTTGCTGGTGTTCAGGCGCACGGTCTCGGCGCTGTTCTGCAGCACGCCCGCGGTCTCGTGCATCTCCCGGGACAACTGGTCCACCTGCTTGACCGTGCGGCCACAGTCGTGGCTGCTGCGGTTGAGCTGCTGGATGATGCCGAAGATCTGCTCGACCGCCTGATGCAACTGCACGTTCTCCGACGAAGCGGTCTCGGCCAGGCGCAGGTTGTCGTCTACGTTGCGCACGCCGCCATCCATGAACGCCACGGCGCTGCGGGTCTCGTGCTGCAGGCCTTCGACCATGGCGCGGATGTCGTCGGCGGCCGAGGCGGTGCGCGCGGCCAGCGAACGGACCTCATCGGCCACCACGGCAAAACCACGACCGTGCTCACCGGCCCGCGCGGCTTCGATGGCGGCGTTCAGGGCCAGCAGGTTGGTCTGGCTGGTGATGTCGCTGATCAGGCTGACGATCGAACCGATCTGCGCCATCTGGCTGTCGAGCATCTGCACGCTGCTCGACGCCCGCTCCACCACATCGCGAATCGACTGGGTGCCGCCCTGCACCGAGAGGAACTGCTCGCGGGCCCGCTCGACCACTTCGGTCATGGCCTGCTTCATCTGTTCGGCGCTGACCGACGCCTGCTGGATCTCGCCCAATTGGCCCTCGACGATGATCATCATGTGGTGCGCCGCATCGGCCATGGCGTTGGAGTGGGCGTTGGCGCCACGGCTGCGTTGCAGCATGAGTTGGTTGGTCCTGCCGACGGTGTCGCTGGCCTTGATCACATTGCCGACCACGCCGTCGAGCTTGTCGATGAAGCTGTTGATCCAGCGGCCCATGTCGCCGGTCTCGTCGTTGGCCATGCGTGAAATGTCCAGGCGCTGGCGCAGGTTGCCTTCGCCCTCGGCCATGGTGCGCAGCAGTTCGGTCATTTCGTTCAAGCGGCGCGCCAGGCGCCGCGGCCCTACGGCGCTGAACAACGTGGCGCAAGCGAGCATGGCCAGCACTTCCACGCCGTCCGTCCAACCTTGGGGCAGGCCGCTGTAGTGCTGCACCAGATAGTTGCAGGCGAACAACCCGGCCATGCTCGCCAGGTAGGGCTTCATCAGGCCGTGGCTGAGCGAGCGGCGGCGGTAGACTTCTTCCAGATCGGCCTCGCACATCATGCCCCAGCGGTCGGGCGAGCCCGGCAGCTGGAAGGTGACGCCCTTGCCGACCACCGGGATGTGCCGGTAGTCCGAATAACCGGGGTAGGTGACGAACAGGTTGGAGCCTGTGCGGATGGTCTCGCGCACGCCGGGGTGCAGTTGTTGCGTGGCCGGGTCGGTGAAGCGCAGTTCCAGCTCGGTGTGGCGCTGGATGCGTACGGTCTTCCACGGTGTGCGCACGCCGCTCTTGAGGTTGTCGCCGCCCGTGAAGGTGCTGTCCTCGAAGCGTGAGCGGGAGAGGGCGGTGCCCGGTTGGATCGACGGGTCGAAGCGCGATTGCACCATGAACAGGTAGTTGTCTCCCGATTCGGCGAAGATATGCCCCGCCTCACGCTGGATCAGGTCGCCCAGCACGTCGTTGGGCACTCGCCCGCAGAGGCAGCCGACGGCTTTGCCGGCGACTTTCAGCGGTTGGTAGAACATCAGCGTGACTTCGTCGTGGAAGGCCGAGGTCGAGGGGCCGACTTCCAGCGTCAGCGGGTCGCGGTAGGGGCCATGGAGGAAGGGCGCGAGCAGCCCCTGGGCGAGGGCCTTGGGTTGGTTGTGGCGGGTCTGCGGATGGGCGATCCAGGTCGATGCCAGCACCGTGCCAGCAGGGTCGGTGACGAACAGCTCGCTGAAGCTTTCGGCTTGGTCGAGGGTGTCTTGAAGCAGGGCAGGGGTCAGGTGCCCGAGGTCCGGGCTGATCGCTGCGGCTAGTTCGGCGAGGTGTTCCCATTGCTCTTTTGCCCAGGCATCGAGCAGTTTGACGCGGGTGTCGGCGATAGATTCGAATACTTGCTCGATCACAGGGTAGGCCGGTTTGTTGAGCCCGCAGGCCCAGCGCATGGCCAATTTACCGGTCTTGCCGAACCAGGGGAGCCAGTGCTTTTCAGCAGAAGACAACTGCATGGAATTGCTCGACAGCGACATCCGATTCTCCATATGCGACAGCATGATGGCATTTTGAAAGCAAATAGCAGGCCGAAGACCGTCTACGGCGCGGACCATTTTTTTCAGGAGCGAACCACGAGATGCAAGGACGATTGATAGGGGGTGGGTGTGTGCTTGCCCTGCTTACTGGTGCAGCGCTGGCCGACGAGCTGTCACGAACGGAGCAACTGAACGCATTTGCCGCCGCCGGCTTCAGCGAAAACGCCTCGGAATGCGAAATTGAGGAAACGGGCACGTATTCGCCGCCCACGATGGAAGTCGTACGCGACCTTAACGGCGATGGTCGACCCGACGCGCTGATCACCGAAGGCAGTGTTTATTGCTATGGGCGTGCGGGGGCGGGCTTCTACCTGGTCAGCCAGCACGCGGATGGACAATGGAAACTGCTGGCCAGCGAGCATGGCCATGCGCAATTTCTAGAAAGCCGAGGGGCGGATGGTTGGCCTGATATTCAGGTGGCGGGGGCTGGCGCGTGTTTTGTGGTGCTGCGCCATGACGGGGAACGCTATCGGACTTTGCGGCGTATGGGGGAGCGGTGTGGGGATTGATGGGGTGAGCGCGCGGGCTTACGGCATCTAACTCAACTAAATGAATATTTAATTGAGTTATCGGTAACGCCGGGTAAATCGGCAATGCGGGAGAGGACGCCTGTGTTGGCTTACACCGCCTAAGTGAGGGTGCTCGGTGCAGGTCGCGCGGCCTTGATCCTGCTCAGCAAGTCGCGCTGCAATTCGTCGATATCGAGTCTGCCCAACATCACGAGGGGCAGCGCAAGTTTACCCGCACGATGAGTAACGAGCAGGCATGGATCGCTGGCATCGCTCATCTTCTGCACATCGATTAGGTCGGCATATCCGATCTCGACCCGTTTCAAAGAAAGTCGGCCCGCGGGTGCGGAGAAACCGACCGGGTTGAGGGTGATGTAGCGGGGCCGCGAGAAGAACAGAATCCCGCCAATGCATGGGCCGAAGAAACAGAACAAACTGAGGTACATGACAATCGGCCCCTCTGGATCGTTGTCGAGGGTCATCAGGTGGCCGGTGTAAGCGCAGCCCCCCGAGAACACCAGCGCCATGTAGAAGAGCAGCATCTTGGGGCCATAGGGGTAGATCTTGTTGGCCGACACGGGTGCATTCATAGGATCGTCCTGATCGGGGTGGTTGGAACTGGGATGTCGGCTTCACCATAGTGGCAAAGCGCCGCGCACTGTATAACACCTGATGCCCCACATTCGGAAATGTGCGTGGCGTCGACGGTGCGTGCAGCTTTGGCGCACGGTTACGGGGTTGTCTTGCCGCATGATGCGCATGCGAACACTGCGGCTGATGGATGATTGGGCGTGGTTGGCATCCTTGATGCTTTCAGGGCTGTCCCTCATGGTTGAGCACTTGAAAGGAGATTTGCCCATTGAAAATGAACCCACTGATTCCTGAGCTCATCGTCTCTGACCTGCAGCGCAGTCTGGATTTCTACTGCCAGGTATTGGGATTTGAAATCGAGTACCAAAGGCCTGAAGACAAGTTTGTCTTTCTTTCTTACCACGGCAGCCAGTTGATGCTTGAGGAAGATTACGAGGAAGAATCTCCATGGCGCGTAGGCCCGCTGGAGCAACCCTTTGGCCGCGGAATGAACCTGTCCATCGAATGTCCGGACAGCAAGCGCCTGTCGCTGGCGATCGAGAACGCTGGCCATCAGTTGCGCAGTCCCGTCCAGGAGCGCTGGTACCGCGACAATGATCGTTTGCACGGGCAGCTAAATTTCCTTGTGCTTGATCCTGATGGCTATCTGTTGCGATTCAACCAAAGCCTCGGCTCGAAGGCTGCATGAGGGTGGTGAGGGTTTTCAGGGCTGTAGGTGGTTTCAATCTGACCCCCAGAGCCCCCAGCTCCGCATACGAAGATTCGCATAATGTATATTATGTTAAATATCGTATTATGTCAGATATGCCTATCGGCTGGCTAACGCACTGGCGCTCAGAACTATCGTTCACCAGCTGCTGGCACTCCCTAGAACTCCACCTTGCCCCGCCCCGCCTTGACAGTACTCCGCCTGGCTTTTCCTTCGAGGCGGCGGGTCTTCGAGCCTAGGGTCGGCTTGGTGGGGCGGCGTTTCTTCTCGGTCTTGCCGGCAGCGATGATCAATTCGGCGAGACGCGCCAGTGCGTCAGCACGGTTCTGCTCCTGGGTGCGGTACTGCTGGGCCTTGATGATCAACACGCCGTCGCCGGTGATCCGACTGTCACGCAGCGCCAGCAACCGCGCCTTGTAAAACTCGGGCAGCGACGAGGCCGGGATGTCGAAGCGCAGGTGCACGGCGCTGGACACCTTGTTGACATTCTGCCCACCCGCGCCTTGCGCGCGGATGTACGTTAGTTCGATGTCGGCATCCGGCAGATGCACGCTATTGGAGATGGTCAGCATGGCATGGCCCTTGTAATTGCCCCCTCATTATCACAGCCGCCACCGCTCTCACATAGCACAACGAGCGCAGTAGTCGACCATTGCTGACCAGTGCACTTGCCTGGTAGGCCATCCTTAGTACGATGCGCTTTCCGAGACCGCCGCCACAGCAGGCTCCTCCCCCTTGCGAATCGCCTTCAAGTGCTTGTAGAGCGCCGCACGCGATATTCCCATTTTTTCCGCCACCACTGACGGAGCGTTGCGCACATTGAGCAGGCCTTGAAGCTCGAGCCGTCGGATGAACAGCACTCGCTGCTCGGTATCCATAGTCTTGATCGGCATTCCAGAGCCGGACTCATGCTCCTCCACTGCTCTATCCAACGCTTGACGCCAGTTGTCATGGAAAAATGGTGCGTGGGGTTCAAGCGAGCCCGGGAGGAATGCAAGCGCCTTGATCTGCTCTGCGAGCCCCTCGAGTCGAGAGACGTCGAAGTTGATACAAAGAACAGCGATGGGTTTCTCTTGCACATCGCGGATCACCGCCGACATGCTGCGCAGGTTGCGCCCATCACGATTGACTTTCCGATAGGGGCCGATCACGTCTTTATTCAACGCCGCCTCTGGAAATTGATCGCCAAGCGACGAGTCGCCGATCTTGCGCTTTGAAATCGGGTTGGCGATGAACGCTATCTTGGTGGTCTCGAGGTCATGGATCACCACTTCCACTTGCGGATGGAACAACCCGGCGATCGCCGTCGCGATGGGGTAATAGGGGCGCAATCGAACGTCCAGGCCATCATCGTTCTTGCTCATCGCGTCACCTCCCGCGCATCCGAAGTCGGAGCGGCAACGATAGAGGCCAGTGAAGAGAGATCCAGGTTCCCACCCGATACGATGACAACGACGGTATGTCCTCGAACAAGCTCCGGTCGAGACAACGCAGCGGCCAAGCACGCGGCCCCGCCTGGCTCGGCGACGATCTTGAGTTCCTGCAATGCAACGCGCATCGCCTCACGCACCTCGTCGTCGCTCACCGTATAACCCGCGCCCAGGTAGCGTTTGTTGATCGCAAACGGAATTTCCCCCGGCGTGACGGTCAGCAGCGCATCGCATATCGACGGCGCCGTCGGAGCGTTGCTCACCAATCGACCTTCGGCAAGCGAGCGGCCCGTGTCGTCGTAACCGATCGGCTCCACGGGGTGCAAGCGTATGTCCAGTCCTGAGCCAACGGCAGCCAAGGCGCTGCCCGCAATCAAACCGCCGCCTCCCGCGCCACAGAGGAGCATCGTTGGTTTTTCTCCAGCCTTTTCGGCGTCCTGCAGGGCCTCGAGAAAGGCCGTACCCTGCCCTGCAATCACGTCGGGGTCGTCGAAAGGCGGCACGATAATCGCCCCCGTCTTCGAGGCAATCTCGTGGCCGATCTGTTCCCTGCTCTCCGTGAGCCGGTTGTACAACACCACCTTCGCGCCCCACCGCTGGGTGCCCGAAATCTTTGCGCGTGGCGCATCGGAGGGCATCACGATCGTCACCGCAACGCCAAGACGTTGTCCTGCGAACGCCAGGGCCTGTCCGTGATTACCGGCCGACCAAGCGACGACCCCCAGCTTGCGCTCGTTTTCCGACATCATCAAAAGCCGGTTAAAGGCCCCTCTGACTTTGAAAGACCCCGTGAGCTGGAGGCTTTCAGCTTTGATGAGCAGTTTCGCGCCAAGTTGGGCATCCAGAACGGGGCTGCGCAGCAACGGTGTGTGGGTGATATGCGGGCGCAGCCTCGATGCTGCGGCCTCGACGTCGGCGAACGTGGGCACTCTCATTTGAAATACTCTCAAGGTTCAGTGACGGATTGACGCTATGCCTGGACATCGAGCGGACCCACCAACTTAAGATCCAGCGCTCGTTCCAGTGCAAGCGACGCGATGGCGAGGTCTTGCAGGCCAATACCCGAACTGTCGAAGATCGTGATGTCGGCGGGTCGGATGCGGCCGCTTGCGCCCCCCTCAATAACGGCCCCCAATGCGCAAATATCGTCTTGCGTGATGAGGTTCTGGTTGATGGCAGCTTCGAACTCGCCGAGCGTAATCGACTGTTCTACCAGATCGGTAAAGAGCCGCGCTGAAGTGACCAACGAAACATCGAGTTCCTGCTTGCCACGCCCGTCCGCACCCATGGCACTGATATGCGTGCCAGGCCGCACCCACGCACGCGACACCAAGGGTTGCCTCGCCGCAGTGACAGTAATGACGATATCAGCCGTCTCGACGGCAGTTTGGAGATCGCAGGCCTCGGCATCCTGAATGCCCAGTTCGCGCCGGACGCGCTCGGCAAATAGCTCAGCCACTTGCATGTTGCGATTCCATATTCGGATGCGGTCGATGGGCCGAACCGCGATGGCCGCCTGCAGTTCAAACCACGCCTGATGACCGGCGCCCACAATGGCCAGGCTTCGACTATCGGCTCTTGCGAGGTGACGCATGGCTGCGCCGTTGGCAGCGGCTGTTCTCAGCGACGTCAGATGGGTGGCGGCGATGAGCGCCTTGGGAAACCCTGTTTCGGCATCAAGCAGTAGCGTCGACGACGCATGGGCTGGAAGCCCTGCATCACGATTGCAGGGCCAGTAACTTCCCAGCTTCGCACCATAAACGCCGCCCTTGTCCAGCGCGCCGCACTTCACACCGAATAGCTCGTCCGCGGTCGGCCCCTTTGCCATTACCGCAGGATAGGCGCGCGCCTCACCTCGAACGAGTTGGCGGAAAACATCCTCAACCACCTCGATTGCATCCACCATGCTAATGACGTGGGCGGCAACCTCCTCACTGACAAAAAACATGTGAATCCCCTTCTGACTTATCGCCATCGTTGAATAGGCAGCAGTCTCGGAAATTATGGTCAAATTGTCAACCTGATACATTTTGTCTTGATTATGAGCGTACCGTGTCGCGTCGACAACGCCGACCCACGTGTGCGCAATAGACACCCTCTATCAGACAATCCAGCCTATCGATTTGACCGCGTCATTTTGCCTCAGATAACGTCCGCGCCCTGCAAAGTTGACCCAGAACCCAGGTTGCCCCCCTGCCCGCCCCACCCCGACCCCAAGCCTTGCATGCACGGTCGGAGCCATTCTCTTGTTCGAGTTGCTGAAATGTCCGTAATCGCTCCACCCCAGATCACCGAGCTGATCATCGAAGCCGGCGCCAAGAAAGCCCACCTCCCCACCCGCGCCACCCTGATCCTGGGTTTCCTGGCGGGCGCCTTCATCTCCCTTGGCTTCCTGCTGGCGATCCACGTCAGCACCATGATTCCCGCGCAATGGGCCTCCTTCGGCAACCTTCTGGGCGCCGCCGTATTCCCCATGGGCCTGATCCTGGTGATTCTCGCCGGCGGCGAGCTGCTGACCGGCAACATGATGAGTCTGCCGCTGGCGATGTTCGCCAAGCGCATCGCGCTGGCCGCCGTGGCACGCAACTGGCTGCTGGTGACACTGGCCAACCTCTTGGGGGCGTTGTTCGTGGCCTATTGCTTCGGGCACCTGCTGGGGCTTTCCGAAGGCCCGTACCTGAGCAAGACCCTTGCCGCAGCGACCGGCAAGGTCAGCGCCGACTTCCTCCACGCGTTCGTCTCGGGCATTGGCTGCAACTGGCTGGTGTGCCTGGCGGTGTGGCTGTCGTACGCCAGCCGCGAGGTCAGCGGCAAGATCCTCGGCATCTGGTTCCCGATCATGGCCTTCGTGGCTATCGGCTTCCAGCACGTGGTGGCCAATATGTTCCTGATTCCCTCGGCGATCTTCGCCGGCTACCTGAGCTGGGGGCAGTTCGCCGAGAACATTGCGGCGGTGTTCCTGGGCAACGCGGTGGGTGGCGCGATCTTCGTCGGGTTGGCGTACTACGTGTCGTATGGCAGTGCGGCAGACACCGAGGGGCAGCGCGTAATCTAGGCGTCCCGTCCGGACCGATCAAGGCGAGGCGCGATGGCGCCTCGAAGTATCAAACGATGAAGATCTGATCGCCAACCTGTTCCGAGAGGTCACTCGGCAGGACGTCCTTGATCAGTGTCTCTAGGATGGCGATCAGTTTTGCATTTGCCTCACACTCTGCTGGCGTCAGCCCCTCCAAAACGCTCTTGAAGTTCCTTGCCACGTCCTCCATTCGCTGAGCGATCGGTAACGTGCCCAAGTTGCGCTGGTCGGCAATGACACGAATGGATCTCACCTGGTAGTCGTAGAAGTCGCGGTCAATCAAGCGCTTCTTGAACAAAGTATCAAGCTCACGACGCGCCTTTTTGTCTTGGCCATTCTTGACGCATGCAAGGTTGTACTTGTGCAAGAGAAGCGCTTGATAGGGATTGAGCCTCTCGTGGGTTTCGAGAAGCTCACGCAGCACCCTGATTCGGATACTGGGAAACAGCACGCTCAGGATCTTGGCGCGTGGCTCATTGGCATTCAGAGGTGTGGTCTTGAGTTCGTGGAGCAGCACCTGAACGATGAGGTCGCCCGCAGCCTCCACGGCCCTCTTTGCTTCGCGTTCAGTAAAGGGAACTTCAGAGTAATGCGAGGCCCTGTCACCAAGGCTTTTGATCAGTTGCAGCGTTGCGATGGTTTCCGGGCTCGTATCGTTCTGGATAGCGTCTATCTTTCGTTCCAGCCCCAGCTTCTTGAATTGCTCACTGCCCAACGCGACCTTGGCGCTATCGCTCAAGAACAGTTCAATGAACATTTCCGCGTACCAGCGGGCTGCGTTACCTCGTGCATGGGGGGTAGCGGTCTCTGAAAACAGATCCGCGATTCGCTGCTCCGCAGCTTTGGGTACGGGGTTGGTCTGTGTTTCTACCATTTCCATTTGGTGCCAACTTACTATCTTGTGTGAAGGAGGCGCTCAAATCTATGTGAAGGCACAGGTGCTGACAACGGCATTTCTGCGTGCCCCATTCATCCTCATCGGCGAGGTGATGGTCGCTTCCCGAGGCCTCATCACGGGGCAAGCCCGCTCTCACAGGCTCACCGCCGTATTCACAACCAGCAGCTACCTGTGGGGCTTGCCCGCGATGACGGTGTCAGGTCGGCGCAGCGCCCTCCTCGACCACCACGATCACCTGCCCGGCACGCACTGGCGTGCCAGGCTCCACGCGAATCTCCCGAACGGAGCCGGCAACGCTGGCCAAGACGGGGATTTCCATTTTCATCGACTCCAGTACCACCAGGGTGTCCCCCGCCTCGACGGCGTCCCCCACCGTCACTTGCACCTGCCACAGGTTTCCGGCCACCGGGCTCTCCACGCCGACCTGCCCCGGTGCCAGTGCCGCCTCGTCCGCTACCGGTGCCGCCACCTCGGCGCTTTCGAAATGCGCCTGCCCGCTCGCCAGCCAGCGTTGCCGTTCCGCCTCGAAGGCCGCTTGCTGCTGCGCGCGAAACGCTGCGATCCCCTCGGCCTCATCGGCCAGGAACCCTTGGTAGTCCGCCAAGCGCAGTTGGCTGTGCTCGATATGCAGCGGATAACGGCCCAGCGGGAAGTCACGACGAATGCGCAGCAATTCCTCGGCACTGACCGGGTAGAAACGGATCTGGTCGAAGAAACGCAGCAACCAGGGCTTGCCGTCGAATGCGGCGACCTGCCGGTAGCGGTTCCACATCTGCAAGGTCCGGCCGACGAACTGGTAACCGCCCGGCCCTTCCATTCCGTACACGCACAGGTAGGCGCCGCCGATGCCCACCGAGTTCTCGGCGGTCCAGGTGCGCGCGGGGTTGTATTTGGTGGTCACCAGCCGGTGCCGTGGGTCCAGCGGCGTGGCTACCGGCGCGCCGAGGTAGACGTCGCCCAGGCCCATCACCAGGTAGCTGGCGGCGAACACCGTGCGTTGCACCTCGTCCAGCCCAGGCAGGTCGTTGATACGGCGGATGAACTCCAGGTTGCTCGGGCACCAGGGCGCGTCCTTGCGCACGGTGGTCATGTATTTCTCGATGGCCAACTGGCAGGCCGGGTCGTCCCACGACAGCGGCAGGTGCACGATGCGCGATGGCACTGCCAGGTCCCGCGTGGTGCAGACGGCTTCCCACAGGCCAGACACCACCGCCAGCAAGCGCGCCAACGGCAGGCGTTCGGGCTGGTAATGCACCTGCAGCGAGCGGATACCCGGGGTCAGGTCGATGACGCCCGGCAGTGCTTCGGCCTCCAGAGCCTGCATCAAGGCGTGGCCACGGAAGCGCAGCACCAGGTCCAGCTCCGCCGCGCCGATCTCCAGCAGCAGGTGGGTGTCCCCCGCCAGCCGGGCGAGCAAGCGCGTGTCGGCCTCGCCGATGTCCAACACAATGGGTGACTGCGGCAGGCAACCCAAGGCCGGCTCGGGAGACCGGTCCAGCAGCGGCGCGGTGGCGAGCCGGCGCGCCTCGTCCAGCTGCGTGGCGATGAAGCGCACCTTGTCGCCGGCCTTGAGCTGGCCGAGTTGCCACAGGTCGGCCTCGATCACCGTCACCGGGCAGACGAACCCTCCCAGGCTAGGGCCGTCGGGGCCGAGGATCACCGGCATGTCGCCAGTGAAGTCCACTGCGCCGATGGCGTAGGGGTTGTCGTGGATGTTCGAGGGGTGCAGGCCCGCCTCGCCGCCGTCGGCACGCACCCACTCCGGGGTCGGGCCGATCAGGCGCACGCCCGTGCGGCTGGAGTTGAAGTGCACTTCCCAGTCGGTGGCGAAGAACGTCTCGATATAGCCCTCGCTGAAGTACTCCGGGGCCGCGTGCGGGCCGTAGATCACCCGGATGCGGCGCACCTGCGCCAACGCGGGCTCAGGTGGCAATGCCGCGCCGCACGACGGGTCGGTCAGCTCGGCCAGTTGCAGCACATCGCCCGCGCGCAGCGCCCGGCCGCCATGGCCGCCGAATTGGCCGAGGGTGAAGGTGCTCTTGCTGCCCAGATAGTCCGGCACCTGTACGCCGCCGCGCAGGCACAGGTAGCTGCGGGCGCCGGCGCCGCCTACGGTGCCCAGGCTCAGGGTCGCGCCTGCGCCGATGAACAATGCCGTGTTCATCGGCACCGGTTGGCCGTCGATGGCCAACGGCAGCACCGCACCGGTCACCGCCAGCACCGCGTCGGTGTTGAACCGCAGGGTCGGGCCATTCAGGGTGATCTCCAGGCCAGCGGCGCCCTCTGGGTTGCCCAGCAATTGGTTGCCCAAGCGCAGGGCTCGGCTGTCCATCGGGCCTGACGGCGGCACGCCCACGGCCCAGTAGCCTAGGCGCCCTGGGTAGTCCTGCACGGTGGTCTGGGTGCCGCCGCTGAGCACCTCGAAGGTCGCGGCACGGTAGGCCAGGCCTTCCAGGCAGCGCGTCCACGGGTTGCCGGAGGCGAACGGTGCGTCGGCGAGGATCTGCCGCAGGTACGGGCGGTTGGTCTGCACCCCGTACAGCGAAGTGCGCGCCAGGGCGTCGTCCAACTGCCGGCAGGCCTGGGCACGGTCCTCACCCCAGGCGATGAGCTTGGCGATCATCGGGTCGAAGTATGGCGGGATTTCGCAGCCGGCCTCGACCCAGGTGTCGATACGCAGCGCCTGGCCGTCGGCGAGTGGAAACTCGACCGCGGTGAGCAGCCCGGGGCTGGGCTGGAAGCCTTTGCCAGGGTCTTCGGCATACAGCCGCGCCTGCACGGCGTGGCCGCGTGGCCGCAGTCGCTCGCGCAGGGTGTCGAGTGGCGGCAGCTCGCCAGCAGCCAGTTGCACCATCCAGGCCACCAGGTCGACGCCCCAGACCTGCTCGGTCACCCCATGCTCGACCTGCAGGCGAGTATTCACCTCAAGGAAATAGAAGCGTTGCGTGTCGCTGTCGAAGACGAACTCGACGGTCCCGGCGCTGCGGTAGCGCACGGCCCTGGCCAGGGTGATCGCCGCCTCGCACAGCGCCTCGGCCATGCCTGCCGGCAGGTTGGGCGCTGGGGTTTCCTCCAGCACTTTCTGGTTGCGCCGCTGCACCGAGCAGTCGCGCACGCCCAGTGCCAGCACGTCACCGGCCCCGTCACCGAACACCTGCACCTCCAGGTGGCGCGCACGGGCGATGTACTGCTCGATGAACACTCCAGCGTCGCTGAAGTTGTTCTGGCCCAGGCGCTTGACGCTCTCGAACGCCTCGCACAGCTCGCCCGAGTCCTGGCACACACGCATGCCGATGCCACCGCCGCCTGCGGTGCTCTTGAGCATGATCGGGTAGCCGACCTGCTGCGCGGCCGCCAGCGCCTCATCGAGGCTGTCGAGCAGATCGGTGCCTTCGAGCAGCGGCACGCCGTGCTGACGCGCCAAGGCGCGGGCGGTGTGCTTGAGGCCGAATACCCGCAGCTGCTCGGCGGTGGGCCCGACGAAGGCGATGCCGGCGGCCTCGCAGGCCTCAGCGAACGCCGCGTTCTCGGAGAGGAAGCCGTAGCCTGGATGGATCGCCTGGGCGCCACTGGCCCGCGCTGCGGCGAGGACCTTCTCTACGGCCAGGTAGGTGGCGGCCGCTGCGCCCTCCCCCAGGCTCAGCGCCTGGTCGGCTTCGAGCACATGGCGGCTGGCGATGTCGGCCTCGGCATACACCGCCACCCCCTCGACGCCCAATGCGCGCAAGGTGCGCAGGATGCGGCAGGCAATGGCGCCACGGTTGGCGATCAGCAAAGAATTGAACATGCAACGTCCCCCGAAGGCGCAAAGGCGCCTCGACTGGGTTGCGGGTCGTCCCGCAGTGTCAGGAATGCCGTGGGGTCGTCCCCCGGCCAGAAGCGACGCTATTCGCCGCGGGTGGCGTACAGGTTGGCGCGGAACACACAGGCGCGGAACAGCGCGCGGCGCAGGCGCGCGAGCAAGGGGGTCAGTTCCATATCAGCAGCTCCGCGGGGGTTGGGTTGTAGCCGTTGCAGGGGTTGTTCAACTGCGGGCAGTTGGAGATCAGCACCATCACGTCCATCTCGGCGCGCAGTTGCACGTACTTGCCTGGGCCGGAAATGCCGTCCTCGAAGGTCAGCCCACCCTCGGGGGTGACCGGCACGTTCATGAAGAAGTTGATGTTCGGGCCGATGTCGCGCTTGCCCAGGCGGCCATCGTGGCTGCAGGCGCGCAGGTAGTTGTCGCGACAGCTGTGCATGTGCCGGGTGTCCAGGGCGTAGCGCACGGTGTTGCTTTCCTGGGCGCAGGCGCCGCCGAGGGTGTCGTGGCGGCCGCAGTTGTCTTCCAGCACGGTCAGCATCGGCCGACCCAGGTTCGAGTACAACACGCTGCCAACGCCCAGGTAGACGTTGCCCTGGTTGCGCAGGGTGCGCTGCACGTCATAGCGCTCGCGCGGGTTGGCGGTGCTGTAGAACAGTGTGTCGATCGCCTGGTTGCCTTCCAGGTCGAGAATGCGCAGGGTCTGGCCGGCCTTGACCTCGGCGAGCCACGGCTCACCGGCGGGAATGGTCGCCCGGGAGACGGCGTGTTCGGGTTGCAGCGGGGTATTCATGGTCGGCTCCTCAGGCGAACAGGCGGTGGGTGTTGACGAAGCCGCGCACGTTTTCCGGGCGCGAGGTACGGCAGTGTTCGGCGACGCTGTCGTCGGCCTGGCGGAAGGTCAGACGCAGCGGCTTGGGCGCGTAGGTCGGCGCCGGGTCCATCGGGTGTTGCAGTGCGGTGATGACGAACAGCGTGTCCATCGGCGCGTACAGCTCGATGCAGTCGCCCGCGCGGGCGTTGCCGGGGGCGAAATGCAGCCCGCCGTCGGCGTCGACGTCGACCCGGCTGAACAGGTTGAGGACCATGCTCAGGTCGGCCAGACCCAGCCCCCACTTGCCCATTTCCACCAACAGGTTGTCGGTGCCGTTGCGGAAGAACCCATTGCGCAGTTCCTGGTAGCGGCCCTGGCCGTACTTCTCCCGCACCTCCCCGGCGTTGAGCACGCCGCCGATGCTGTCGCTCCAGCCACAGCTGTCGTGGGTGATGGCCGCCAGCACCCGGCCCATGTCCGAGTACAGGCAATGGCCGGCAGTGAGTTTGGCGGTGTGTTGGCACTTGAGGGTGTCGGGCAGGTTGAGCCGCTCGCTCTTTTCATGGGCGTTGAACAGCATCAGGCTGAGGTTCGAGCCGTCTTCCAGGGCCGTGAAGCGCACCAACTGGCCACGTTTGAGGACGAACGACAGGTGGCCGCCTCCAGGCAGGTGTTCATCGGCGAACGTCGAGGTATCGGTCATGGGTCAAGTTCCGCTATGCAAAGGAAGAGAGGCCGGCGCCAGTTGGCGGCGGGCGTTGAGCGGCAGGTCGTAGGTGACCCGCGAGCCGTAGGCCTGTGGGGCATGGGGGTCGAGGCGGGTCTTGTCGAATACCAGCAAGCGCGTGCCCAGGCTGAAGCCTTCACTCAGATCGTGGGTCACCATGAACACGGTCAGGCGGGTCTGTTGCCACAGCTCGATCAACAAGGCGTGCATGTCCTTGCGAATACCGGGGTCCAGCGCGCCGAACGGTTCATCGAGCAGCAGTACCTTGGGCTGCATGACCAGCGCCTGGGCAATCGCCAGGCGCTGTTGCATGCCGCCAGAGAGCTGTGCCGGGTAGTGTTTCAGGGCGTGACCCAGGCCCACCTTGGCCAGCAACTCGGCGGCCTGCTCGCGTGCCTCGCGCTTATGCCGGCCGAGCAGCCGCCCAAGCAGCGGCGCCCGAGGCAGCTCGAGGCCAAGGGCGACGTTGTCCAGCACACTCAGGTGCGGGAACACCGAGTAACGCTGGAACACCACGCCACGGCTGGGGTCGGGCTCGGCGACCAGGGGTTGGCCATTAAGCAGGATCTGCCCGCGGCTCGGTCGCTCCTGGCCCAGCAACAGGCGCAGGAAGGTCGACTTGCCGCACCCGGAGGTGCCCACCAGGGTGCAGAACTCGCCCTCGGCGATGGTGAGGTTCAAGCCTTCGAGCACCATCTGCTCGCCGTACTGCTGCCAGACGTTGCGCACTTCGATGAAGCTCATGGGCGCGCCCCCTCGTACCAGGGGAAGGCACGCCGGGTCAGGGCCTTCAGCGACCAGTCGGTGAGCCAGGCCAACAGGGTGATCCACACCACGTAGGGCAGGATGACGTCCATCGCCAGGTAGCGGCGCACCAGGAAGATCCGGTAGCCCAGCCCGTCCTCCGCGGCAATGGCTTCGGCGGCGATCAGGAACAGCCACGCCGAGCCCAGCACCAGGCGCAGCGAGATCAGCAGTCGGGGCGCCAGTTGCGGCAGTACCACACGCAGGATGTAGGTCCAGGTCGAGGCGCCCAGGGTCAGGGCCTTGATCCGCAGCTCGGCGGGAATCTCCCGGGCGCGTTGCTCCAGGTCGCGCGCCAGGATCGGCGTGATGCCGATGACGATCAGCATCACTTTCGACAGCTCGCCCAGGCCGAAGACAATGAACAGGATCGGCAGGATCGCCAGCGGCGGCACCATCGAAAGCACCACCATCAGCGGTGACAGCGAGGCGCCGAACAGTGGCAGCGCGCCGAGCGCGATGCCCAGGCACAAGCCGGCCACGGCGCTGATGGCCAGCCCCGCGCCCAGCCGCTCGAGGCTGGCGGCGGTGTCCTGCCACAGCAGGTAGGCGCCACTGCGCTTGTCTTCGGTGAAAGCCAGCTGCTTGACCGCTTCGCCCATCTGTGCGGCGCTGGGCAGCAGCTTGTCGCGCGGGTTGTCGGCCAGGCGCTGGGCCGAGCCGAGCAGGTAGGCGCACAGCAGCAGCGCGAACGGCAGGATCACCAGCAGCAGCCGGGTGGAGCGGTCGGGGTGTCGGTTCAGAAGACGCATGGTCGAGCCCTCTGTCACAACCTGCCGTCGACGGCCATCTGCACGTAGGCGGGGTCGAAGCGCAACTTCACGTTGGTTTGGTCACCGACCCCGGCCCCCTTGGCGAAACGCATGCCCACCGCGCCGCTGTCTTGCGCACCGGCACCGAGCAGGCCGTGGTCGAAGGAGAACTTGGCGACCTTCTCCATGGTTCTGGGCAGCGCCTCGCCGTTGACGAACGCCAGCGTGGCCTGTGGGGTGGCGAACAGGTAGGTGGTCGACAGCTGCGCCTTGAAGCCTTCCAGGTCGGTGCCCGAGGCCTTGGCCATGTGCGCCAGTGCGGCGTCGGTGGCGGGCGACTGCTCGGCCATCAGCGCCATCACCTCGTACCAGGCGCCAGTCAGCGCCTTGCCCAGGGCCGGGTTATCGTTCAGGGTCTGGGTGTTCACCACCATCAGGTCGAGGATTTCCCCAGGGATGTCGCTGGAGTCGAACACCTGGGTCACCCCAGGCCGCGCGTTGACCTCGCCGAGCATCGGGTTCCAGGTGGTCACCGCCTGCACCTGCTCGGTGTTGAAGGCCGCGGCGATATCGGCATCCGAGGTGTTGACCACCTTCAGGTCGCGCTCCTTGAGGCCGACGCTGTCCAGGGCCCGGGCCAGCAGGTAGTGCGACACGGACAGCTCGACCAGGTTGACGTCCATGCCCTTGAGGTCGGCGACGGTCTTGCCGACGCCCTTGATGACGACGCCATCGTTACCGTTGGAGAAGTCGCCGACGATCAGCGCAGTGCTGTCCACGCCACCGGCGGCGGGAATGGTCAGGGCATCCATGTTGGTCATGGTGCAGGCATCGAACTGGCCCGCAGTGTATTGGTTGATCGACTCGACGTAGTCGTTGACCTGGGTGAGCTTGATGCGGATGCCGTACTTGTCGGCCCATTTGTCGACGACGCCCTGGGCAGCAGCGTATTCCCATGGCATCCAGCCAGCGTAGAGGGTCCAGCAGACCGTGAAATCCTGCTTGACGGCGGCCTTGGAGCAGAGACTGGTCAACAGCACGAGGCCGGTCAGCACAGCGGTCAGGAGGGGCTTTGGCATGGGGAGACTCCAGTGGCGGTAAACGGAAAAGGAGCAGCGCGATACCCATTGCGGTGGGTCGTCTCTGTCTCCCGGGCTTTTATCCCGCCGTGTAACCTCGCCTGGAGGTCGTTGGCTCTCGGTCCAGGCACCTGCCGAAGCAGGTCGGAACCCTAGCCAACCATTTGCAAGTTTTGGTGCAATAGCTCGCGCTACTCCCGCACATTCAAGCTTATGCCAGAGGCGTGCCAGAAGCCCGGGCGATACCTCCCGCGCCCGTTGCAGAGGGCCTGCAGCGGGGTGCAACGGCCCTCCTCGCACAACTGGCACCGCCTGCCTGCTCATTCCTGGAGCGCTGCGCACCGTCGCGGGGCACTGCACGCCCTTCATGGCAAAAGGTGACACGGTCAGTGGCAAGGGGCGGCCATTCATCGTTCATGTCGAAACGCTTTTTGCAAAATCCATTTGAATCAATGGGTTGAAAATAGCTGGCACACTTATTGGTTAATAGCTTCACGACGATTGTTGAACAATCACAACAAGTGGAGCGTCCCCATGTCCCGTGCAACCGTTCTGACCCTCGCCCTGTCCCTGTGCGCCACTGCGCACGCCACCGACGGTACCTTGCAACCCGACCGCCTGAGCATCGGCTCGGACCTCACCTACCCGCCCTACACCTACCTCGACCAAGGCAAGCCCGCCGGTTTCGACCCCGAGTTCATGACCGTGCTTGGCCAGCACCTGAAGCTCGAGGCGCAGTTCCAGGACACCCGTTTCGCCAACCTGGTCATGGGGGTCAACGCCCGCCGTTTCGATGTGGTCGCCTCGGCGTTGTACGTCACCCCCGAGCGCGCCGCCCAGGTCGACTTCGTGCCCTATCTCAAGAGCGGCGCCTCGCTGCTGGTGCGCGCCGACGACAGCTTCCGCCCACGGCGCCCGGAAGACCTGTGCGGCAAGCGGGTCGGCTCGATCAAGGGCGGCTCGTGGATTCCCAAGCTGGTGGCCCTGTCGAAAAGTCACTGCGAGGCCAACGGCCAGGCGTCGATCGACTCGCGCGAGTTCCCCACCTCGCCGGAAGCCGCCCAAGCCCTGCTGGCCAAAGCCGTCGACGTGCAGTTCGAAGACGCCGCGGTGGCGGCGATCACCGCCGACAAGCTCAAGGGCCGGTTGCTGATCAGTTCCAACGAACTGATCTACCCGGTGGTGATCGGCCTGGCCGTGCGCAAAGGTAACGAGGCGCTGCTCGGTCAACTGCAACAGGGCTTCGCGGCCATGAAGGCCAGTGGCGAATACCAGGCCCTGCTCAGCCGCTACAACCTCGGCGAGCCAAGCGCCGCTGAAGTCGCCGTGGCCCTGGGCCGCACCCCTCAAGCGGCTGCGCAGTAAGCGGGAGCGCCGAGCATGCAATTCGATTGGCACTATGCCGTGGGCCTGCTGGCCAACGGCGATTTCTGGAAGGCGGTCGGCACCGTGGTGCAACTGAGCGTCGAGACCTGGCTGCTGGGCATCGTCTTCGGCTTCGTGCTGGCCCTGGCGCGGCAGTCGACACACGGCGCGGTGAACCGCGCCGCGGCCTTGTACATCTGGTTCTTCCGCAGCCTGCCGC
The DNA here is from genome assembly GCF_029193575.1 of Pseudomonas entomophila. Lineage (GTDB taxonomy): Bacteria > Pseudomonadota > Gammaproteobacteria > Pseudomonadales > Pseudomonadaceae > Aquipseudomonas > Aquipseudomonas entomophila_G. The sequence goes on from NZ_JARGCS010000043.1 coordinate 75,533, forward strand.
TGCTGGTGCTGCTGATCTTCGTCTACAACCTGCCGCAGGTGTTCCCCGGCACCAGCGCGCTGCTCTCCAACCCCTATGCCGCCGGGTTGATCGCCCTGGTGCTGAGCGAGTCGGCGTACATCGCCGAGATCCACCGGGGCGGCTTGCTGGCGGTGGCCAAGGGGCAACTGGAGGCCGGCAAGGCGCTGGGCATCCGCTACAGCGGGGTGCAGCGGCTGATCGTCATTCCACAGGCACTGCGGGTGGCGCTGCCGACCCTGGCCAACGAGTACATCACCATCGTCAAGCTGACTTCGCTGGTGTCGGTGATCTCGCTGTCGGAGATCTTGCTGGTGGGCCAGCAGCTGTACACGCAGAACTTCCTGGTCATGGAAACGATGCTCGCGGTGGCGTTCTACTACGTGCTCATCGTCACCCTGTTCAGCTACCTGCTCAGGCGCCTGGAGCAGCACCTGGACGTCACCCGCCGCCCCGCGAAGACGGTGGCCGACAGCCGCGCCACGCAACCGCAGCGCGAAGCGGTGCCGCGCAACGGCCCGTTCGCCCTGCGCGTGCAAGGCGCACGCAAGCACTACGGGCAACTGGAGGTGCTCAAGGGTATCGACCTGGACATCCGCTTCGGCGAAGTGGTGTCGATCATCGGCCCCTCGGGCTCGGGCAAGACTACGCTGATACGCACCCTTAATGGCCTGGAAGGCCTCGACCGGGGCCAGGTGGAACTGTGCGGGGCGCCGTTCCTGCGCGGCAGCCAGGAAAACGGTGGCAGCCTGGGAGCGCGCCTGCACATGGACGGTATCGTCCAGGTCGGCATGGTGTTCCAGGGTTTCAACCTGTTCCCACACAAGACCGTGCTGGAAAACGTGGTGCTTGCACCCCGCCACCACGGCCATGGCAGCGATGCCGAACTCAAGGCCCTGGGCCTGTCGCTGCTGGCCAAGGTCGGCCTGCGCGAGCACGCCGGCAAGTACCCGCACCAGCTTTCCGGCGGCCAGCAGCAGCGCGTGGCGATCGCCCGGGCACTGGCGATGCGGCCGCAGGTGATGCTGTTCGACGAACCCACCTCGGCGCTGGACCCGGAACTGGTCGACGACGTGCTTAAGGTGATCGAGGGCCTGGCCCGCGAGGGCATGACCATGGTGATCGTCACCCACGAGATGAAGTTCGCCTTCCAGGTCTCCGACCGCGTGGTGTTCATGGAGCGTGGCCAAGTCGTGCAGGCCGGCGCGCCACGCGAATTGCTGGACAACCGTAGCGAGCGGATGAGCCGCTTCCTCAAGGACGTGCAACTGGCATGAGCACGAAAACCCCGGAAAAACCCGCCCTGTCGCTGGCGGACCAAGTGGCCTGCGAGCTGCGCGAGGACATCATCGGTGGCCGCCTGGTGTCGGGCATGGCGCTGGTCGAGGCGGAGCTGATCGGCCGCTACAACGCCTCGCGCAATACCGTGCGCGAAGCCTTGCACCAGTTGCACCATGAGGGCCTGACCAGCTACGTGCGCAACAAGGGCGTGATGGTGCGGCGCCTGGGCGTGCCCGAGGTACGCGACCTGTTCCTGGTGCGGCGCACCCTGGAGGTGCAGGCGATTCTCGGCAGCAAGCCGCTGCGCGAGTACCAGTCCGACTGGATGCTCGACGCCATCGAGGCTGCCGAACTGGCCCGCGAGCGTGAGGATTGGCAGGCCTTTGGCACCCACAGCCTGCGCTTTCACCAGCACATCGTCGGCCTGCTGCGCAGCCCGCTGCTGGATGCCTTCTTCACCAACATCGCCGCGCAGATGCGCCTGGTGTTCGCCGTCGCGCCGGACGAAGAGAACTTCCAGCGCCCCTGGCTGGACCGTGACCGCGAAATCCACGACCTGCTCGCCGACGGCCTGCGGCACGACGCTGCCGAGGCCATGACCCGTTACCTGGATGACTCCGAGCATGCCCTGCTCGATCTGCTCAGCCACCCACCCCGATCCTGAAACCGGAGATTCCACCATGTACAAGGACTACCCCGCCGCCTACCAGGTCAGCAAAGGCGCTGCCCTGCAGGTCGACAAACCCTTCTATGCGCGTATCCGCGAGCGCCAGGACGCCCGCACCCTGGTCGAGACCTTCGAGGTGCCGATCCGCACGGGCCGTGCCTGGAAGGTGCCGGCCGGCCACGTGTTTCGGGTCACCGCCCCGGTCGGCCCGCAGGTCGGCGACTTCAACATCTGGAACGCCAACGACCCGCGCGAGCGCCTGTGGGCCGCGCGCACCCGCCAGTTGCAGGGCGCGCACGTGACCACCTACGACCGGCTGTGGTCGAACCTGCCGTTCCTGCGCCCGCTGGTGACCATCACCGACGACAGCCTCGCCGACTACGGCATCGACGAACACGGCGGGCGCTTGCACGACCTGCTCGGCACCCGCTGCGACCCCTACGTCAACAAGATGCTCACCGGCGAGGACTTCCACCACCACTGCCACTCCAACCTCACCCGCGCGGTGCTGCCCCACGGCCTGACCGAGTTCGACGTGCACGATGTGCTGAACATCTTCCAGTGCACCGGCCTGAACCACGACGACATGTATTTCATGAAGGCCTGCCCGGCCAAGGCCGGCGACTACCTGGAATTCTTCGCCGAGATCGACGTGCTGTGCGCGCTATCCACCTGCCCGGGGGGCGACCTGTCGCTGCCGATGTGGGGCCCCGATGCCCAGGACCCGCTGTCGGTCTGCCGGCCGTTGGGGGTGGAGGTCTACCGTCTGGACGACAGCCTGCTCGAAGGCTGGCAACAACCGCAGCGCGCCAGCTACAACGGCCTGCACGGCCTGGCGATCGGCAAGGCCGACTGGGAGTGAAGGTGCGGCGGGCAGCACGCTGCCCGCTTCGCTTCAGGCTCGGACCGTGCGGCTCTTAAAGCGCAGCCAGAAGAACTGCACGAGCGCGCCGAGCAGGAAAATGCCCAACCAGGCCGCGAGCGCGCCGCGCACCAGGGGTGACTGCGGGCCGTCGGCCAGCGGATGGGTTGCTGGCAGCCGGGTCAGCGTCTCGTTGATGCCGGGCACCAACAGCAAGAAGAAGCTGAAGCTGAAGCCGAGCTGCGCCAGGTACGGGCGCGCGCGCCCCAGCCAGCGCAGGTGCGGGATCAACAGCGCGCCGCCGATGGCCAGCAGCGCGACGATCCCCAGGGCGTGGCCGATGTTGAAGCCGCCCGTGCTGGAGAGGCCGAACGAGGTAAGCACCGACAGCACCATGCCGGCCAGGTAGAGCTTGGCGGCGCGGGTGGTGGTGTCGATCTTGCGTGCGCGAACCAGGCTGTAGAGGCCGGTGGCGAAGGTTGCCACGCTGAGGGCGGTGTGGAGGACGCCCAAGGTCGAGAGAGGATGGGGCATGATGCGGTGACTCCTTCTATCTACTAGTTGGTAGGTTACTAGGGTAAAAAATATTGCCCTTGAGGGCCCTATCGCGAGTCAAGCCCGCTCCAGGTTCAGCGCCACACCGGAGAACAGGGCCATCATCTTGAAAAATGCTCGCCAACCCACCGCAGGCACAACGTCCACAGCTCAGGCGCACCGCGCTCGATCGCCGGGCCATAACGGGCCATGACCTGTTCGTAGGAAACCCCACTCTGCGCCCAGGTACCTCCCTCGGTGAAGACATTGATCAACAGCGGCTGGAACCGGTCCAGCGCCTTGGCGAACTTCGCGTCGGCCGTCTCGGCGGCTTCGAACTCCAGCCACAGCCTGAGAAACTCATCGCTCTGCGGCGCCGGCAACAACCCGAACAGACGCCGCGCGGCCTGCAACTCCCTGTGCGCCTGCAACGCGGCGGACGTGCCGCCATGAATCGGCAGGTCTCCGACGTCCACCTCGACGATGTCGTGCAACAGCAGCATGCGCATCACCCGCCCGGTGTCCACCGCCCCGCTGGCGTATTCGCTGAGCACCAGCGCATACATCGCCAGGTGCCAAGAGTGTTCGGCGGAGTTTTCCCTGCGGCTGCGGTCCAGTAGCGGCGACTGGCGCACCACGCCCTTCAGGCGGTCGATTTCACGAAGGAAGCTGAGTTGTCGTTCCAGGTTGTTCATGGGCGTGGCCTCCTCAGCGCGCGTGAACCAAGCGCTGCAACAACGGCTGAGTGATGGTGCCGAACATCGCCGGGTCGCCATAGGCGCGTGCCGACAACATGGCGCCATGCACCGTGGCCATGAACGTCTCGGCCTCGGTGCGGGCGTCGGCAGCCAGCGTCAGGCTGCCCTGCCCCGCCCCGCGCTCCATCACCGAAGTCAGCCACGCGGATAGCGCACGGAAATGCGCCCGCACCTCCACCACGACCTCCTCCGGCAGCACCGGCATCTGGCTGGCGAGCAAGGCGCACACGCAATAGCCCTTGGCGGCGTCATCGATGCAGCCCAGCCAGTAGCCGATGTAGGCGCGCAACTGCTCCACGGGGTCGGGGAAATGCCGCTCCAGCGCGGCGATGCCGGTTTGCGCCTCTTCGCGGTACAACTGCACCAGCGTGCGCACCAAGTCCACCTTGGTGGGGAAGTGGTGATGGATGCTGGCCTTGCGAATGCCCACCGTTTCGGCGATGTCGGCGTAGCTGAACGCACTGTACCCACCGCTGATGATCAGCGTGCGGGCGCACTGCAGAATGTCGAGATAGGTCGTGGAATGATTAGCCATGCTCGCCAACCTACCTTCTGGTAGGTTGGCCGTCAACCCTGCGGCGACGCCTTACAGCGGCCAGGATAAGCAGTAGACTAGCCCCTCGAGCGCTCTCCCCCAGAGCCCACCGTTCCACGGCCATCAAGGACGCCCGACCGCCTCCATGCATACCCTCGACAACTACAAGGCCATCGCAGACGGCATCGCCACGCTGTTCTTTCCCCATGTGGAAGTGATTCTGCACGAAGTCAGCAGCCGCACCATCGTCCATATCGCCAACAACTTCTCCAAGCGCCGGCTCGGTGACGACTCGGCGCTCGACGACCTGCCAGCGGATTTCGCCGAGGTCGCCAACCTCGGCCCTTATGAAAAACTCAACTGGGACGGCCAGAAGCTGCGCTCGATCTCCAGCGTGTTGAAGAACGCCCATGGCGAACCCGAGTACCTGATGTGCCTGAACATGAACGTCTCGGTGCTGGAACAGGCCCGTGACGCGCTCGATGCGTTCTTCCAGATCAGCCGCCTGATCCCTCAGCCCGAGGCGCTGTTCAAGGACGATTGGCAAGAGCGCATCAACACCTTCCTGCATGCCTGGCTCAAGGAACGTCAACTGGCCCTGAATACCCTGAGCATGAAGCACAAGCGCGAACTGGTCGAAGCACTGCATGCCGAAGGGGCGTTCGAGGGGCGCAGCGGTGCGGACTACGTTGCCAACGTGCTGAACATGGGCCGTGCGACGGTCTACAAGTACCTCAAGCCGTTGCGGGCCAATGGCTGAAAGGAGCTTGCGCCTGCCATGACGCTTTTCTACCTGAAACTCATCGTCACCCCGCTGCTGATGTGGGCCGTGTCCCTCGCCTCGCGACGCTGGGGTGGCCTGCTCGGGGGCTTGTTGTCGGGGCTGCCGATCACCTCGGCACTGGTGATGGTGTTCCTCTGTCTGGAACAGGGCAGCGCCTTCGCCTTGGCGGCGGTGCCCGGTGCCTTGGGCGGCCTGGCGGCGGTGCAGGCGACCTACGCTTTCTACCTGTTCGCCACGCGCCGGGCCGGTGTCGCCCTGGCGGTGCTGCTGGCGCTACTGTTCTATGCGCCGGTGGCCTATGCCTTCACCCACTGGGGCAGTCTGCCGCTGTCGATCGCCGTGGCCCTGGTGCTGATCGGGGTGCTGATTCGCGCCACGGGCCGGGAGCCGGCGTCCACCCCGCTGGCAGCGTTGCGCCACCGATACTGGGAAATCCCCTTGCGCATGGTTGCGGCCACCACGTTGCTGATGGCCACCACCGGTTTTGCCCGTTGGTTGGGCCCGGAGGCCAGCGGCATGCTCGCACCGATCCCGGTGATCGCCTGGCCCTTGGTGGTGTTCTCGCACTTGCAAGGCGGACGCGCGAGCATGGCAGCGATGATTCGTGGCAACGCCATCGGCGCGGTCGGGGTGATCGCGTTCTACCTGGCGGTGGCTGGCCTGCTGGAGCATCTGGGCATCCTTCTCACCTTCGGTTTGGCGGTGGCCTTGGCCGTGCTGCTGACCCTGGCGCTGGCCAGGCTGTTGCGTCGACGTCGCTAAGCGCATTTATCAGGGGCGCAAACGGGCCTGTCTTGCTGTGCCTCATTCGCTATATAATTTTGTAAATAGCGATATGCAGGCCACGGTTGTATCCAGCATGCGAAACCCCACCCCTTGTCCTATCCGCCCGGTGGCCCGCGATGCCTAGCATTCGCGAGCACAATGTGCAGCGGATCGTTGCGGCCGCCTGCCGGGAGTTCGCCCACCGAGGCTTCGCCCTGGCGCGCATCGACGAAGTGGCAGCCCGCGCCGGGTTGCCCAAAGCCAACGTGCACTACTACTTCAAGACCAAGCGCAAGCTCTACGTGGCCGTGTTGGAAACCGCCATGGGACCGTTGGCGCAGGCCTGCGAGTTGCTCGACCCGACATTGTCGGCGGTTTGCGCGCTGCGTCGGCACATTCGCGCCCACGCCGAGCTGTGCAAGGTGCAGCCGCATGCCATGCGGGTGTTGCTGGTGGAACTGCTGCATGGCGCGCGGCACTTGCCAAAGGGCTTGGCCGAGCGTCTGCGCCAAACTACCCGACAGGGCCGGGACTGCCTGCAAGCGTGGATGAACCAGGGGCAGATCGCCCGAGGGAGCGCGGAACACCTGCTGCTGTTCATCTGGTCGACCACACTGGCGCAGGCGCGCTTCGCGCCGCCGCCCTGCCCCGAAGATCCGGCCTGGCCGGTGGATGAGCGCGGTTTGCAGGCGATGGTGCGGATGGTTTGCCGGATGGTGCTGGGTGGGGTTGAAGCGCAAGAGACCTCAGTGAATGGCTCCCCCCTTGCAGGCGCGGCGGTGCGGCGGTCCGACTTGCCTCGCGATGGGGCCGATAGGGTCGACATTGTCTGAGCGAGCCTTATCGTTATATAGGCTTATATATTTTGAGAGGGAAACCACAGGCTGAACCGGGTCACCCCGTCAGCGCTCTGCGCCCAGCACCGCCCCTGGTGCAACTGCATGATCGAACGCACGATCGACAATCCAAGCCCACTGGACTGCGCCGACCCCTGGCGCGCCGCATCCACTCGATAGAACCGCTCGAACACGCTCTGTAGATGGTGCGGCGCAATCGCCAGGCCACGGTTACTGATGTCGACCACCACCCCATTTGCCTCGCTGCGCGCCGTGACCTCGACCGTGCTCCCCGGCTCGGCGAAGCGCACGGCGTTGGACAGCAGGTTGGCCAACGCCCGGCGCAGCAACGTGGCGTCGGCCCACACCGTGCCCTGGCCGTTCCAGGCCAGGTGCACATCACGCTCGGCGGCCAGGTCCTCGAAGTACTCGCAGATGCGCGCCAACTCTTGCGCCACCGCCAGCCCGGTGCGCTCGATGGCGTGGTCGGCATGCTCGGCGCGGGCCAGGAACAGCATGTTGTCGATCATCCGCGACAGCCGTTGCAACTCCTCGAAGTTCGAACCCAGCAGGTGCTGGTAGTAGGCGCTGTCGCGTGGCAGGCCGAGGCCGACTTCGGTCTGCCCGAGCAGGTTGTTGATCGGTGTGCGCAGGTCGTGAGCCATGTCGGCGCTAACCTGCTTGAGCTGCTCGAAGCCGCGCTCCAGGCGCTCGAGCATGGCATTGAACTGCACGATGAGGGCGTCGAGCTCGGCGGGCGCGCGGTCACGCTCCAGCCGCAGCGACAGCGTGCCGACGCCGATCGACGCGGTCTGCCGGGCCAGGCGGTGCAGCGGCGACATGCCACGCTTGGCCAGCAGGTAGGCCAGCACGGCGGCGAGCACAGCCATCACCGAGGCGAACAGCACGATGTTGTCGCGGTATTCCCCAAGAATGCGCGTGCGCTCGCTCAGCAGTCGACCAGAGAGAATCTCCAAGGGCGGGCGCCCACCCCGCGCCTCGCTGGTCACGGCGGTGTAGATGAACAGGCTGCCGTCGGCCATGACGCTACGTCGCACGTCACCCAGGGCCAGCGGCTGGTCGGCCGGCAGCGGCGTGACGTCAGGGATCGGCCGCTGGCCGGGGTTGACCACCAGCAGCGGCGTGGCCCCGGCGTAACGGATCACCAGCAGTGATTCGGTGTTGCCCAGCATGTTGGCGAACAGCTGTGGCTTTTCGTCGATCAACTGGCGGGCATCCAGGTCGCGCAGCAAGGTGCGGATCTGCTCCACCCGCGCGAGCAACGCGCCGTCGTCGCGCAGGGCCAGCTGACGGGCGAGCGCCACGTAAAGCGCGCCGCCCAGCAGCACCAGGGTGACGAACGAAAAGGTCGCCAACAGCAGTGCCAGGCGCGCGGTCAACGACAGCCGCTTCACGCTTCCAACTCGCAGCGGTAGCCCACCCCGTGCACGGTGTGGATCAGCCGCACCGCGAATGGCTCGTCGATCTTCTGCCGCAGCCGGCGCACGGCCACATCGACCACGTTGGTGTCGCTGTCGAAGTTCATGTCCCACACCCGCGAGGCCAGGAAGGTCCGCGACAGCACCTGCTCGGTGTGCTGCAGGAAGCACACCAGCAGCTTGAATTCCTTGTTGGTCAGGGCGATACGCACACCGGCGCGTTCGCAGCGGTGCTTGCCGATATCGACGATGAGGTCGGCCAGCGACAGGACCTGCTCCTGAGCCGGCGCTTGGCCACGGCGCAGGATGATGCGGATGCGCGCGAGCAATTCGGCGAACGAGAACGGCTTGACCAGGTATTCATCGGCACCCAGGCCCAGGCCGCGCAGGCGGTCTTCCAGGGTGCCGCGGGCACTGAGGAACAGCACCGGGGTACGGCCTTGGGCGCGCAGGCGCTGCATGACCGTCCAGCCGTCCATCTCCGGCAGCATCACATCGAGCAGGATGAGGTCGTAGGGCGTCTCGCGGGCCAGGTGCAGGCCGTCCACGCCGTTGTTGGCGCAGTCGACGCCGTAGCCCGCCTCGACCAGGCCGTTGGCCAGGTACTGCGCGGTCTTGGGTTCGTCTTCGATGATCAGGATCTTCACAGGGCCAGGGGCCTCCAGGGCATGGCAAGAAGGGCGGCCAAGGCCGCCCTTTCGCAGGTCGCGTGAGTATAGCGCGAGGGCCTTACTGGCCGGGCACGTGGGCGGCCTGCATGATCAGCTTGGCCACCGCCTCGGGCTGGGACAGCAGCGACACGTGGCTGGCGGAAAGCTCGACGGTGTGGGCGTTCATGCGCTTGGCCATGAAACGCTGCAGTTCGGTGTCGATGGTGTGGTCCTGCGTCGAGACGGCGTACCAGGTCGGCTTGTCTTTCCAGGCTGCAACGCTGGTCTTGGCGCTCTTGATCCCTTCGCCGATCGGCTGCTGCACGGCGTAGTACGCCTCGGCCTCGGCCTTGGGCAAGTCACCGGCGAAGTCATTGACGAAGGCCGCTTCGGTCAGTTGGCCGAAACCATCGTCGGACCACTTGAGGCCCGCGGATGCTGGGGCCGCGGGGAAACGCTTGGTGAGCGCAGGGTAGTCCTCGCCGGCCTCGGGGGCGCGCGCGGCGATGTACACCAGGCCCTTGACGTCCGGGTCGTCACCGGCCTGGCTGATGACCATCCCGCCGTAGGAGTGACCGACCAGGATCACCGGCCCGTCCTGGCGGGCCAGGGCGCGCTTGACCGCCGCAACGTCAGCGTCCAGCGAGGTGGTGGGGTTCTGCACCGCCGTCACGTGCAGGCCTTTGGCTTGCAGCAACGGGATCACCTTGCCCCAACTGGAGCCATCGGCGAACAGACCGTGCACCAGCACGATGTTCTTCACCTCCTGATTGGCGGCGGCGCTGGCGGCCCAGGCGGACGATGTGCCGATGGCACCTGCGGCGAGGGACAAGGCAAGAATGAGCGAACGAAGTTTCATGGCGGGTCTCCGGGCTTGGCTGAGGGTTGGGCCACTTTAGAAAGCCGGGGGAAACGACGGCATGACGCGGTCATTACAAAAGAATGACGAAGCTAGAGCCACCACGCCAGCACGGCCGGCAACCAGGCCAACGACAAGACGGTGGAACACATCACCAGGTTGGCCACCTGCTCCGGCGCGCGGTTGGCGCGCACCGCCAACAGGTAGTTGAACACCGCCACGGGCATCGACGACTGCGTCACCAGCACCGCATGCTCCAGCGGCCCCAGCCCCAGGGCCGCGCCAACCCCCCAGCCGACCGTGCCGCCCAGGACGATGCGCAGGCCACCCAGCAGCGCACCGCTGCCCACGTGGCGTGGGCGGATGCTCGCCAGCGAGACGCCCAGGGTCAGCAGCATCAGCGGAATGGTCATGCCGCCAAGCAGGTCCACGGTGTTGGCCAGCCAGGCCGGCAGCTTGAGATCGAAGAAGATCAGCGGCAGCGCCACCGCCAGGCTGATGACGATGGGGTTGCGCAGCAGTGCCCTGAACGAGGCGCTGCTGCCGGACATGGCGATGCCCAGGGTGAACTGGAAGATCGACAGGGTCAGGAAGAACGCCACCGCCAAGGCCAGGCCCTGCTCGCCGAAGGCATACAGGCTGATCGGCAAGCCCATGTTGCCGGTGTTGGGGAACATGAACGCGGGCATCAGTACCCGCCAATGCTGCCCCGAGGCGCGGCACACCAGCCAACCGGCGAGCGCCATGCCGAGCAGGCACAGCACGCAGGCCAGCGCCATGCTGGTGAACGCCGTGGGTTCGAGCCGGGTGCGGCTGAGGGTCGAAAGCACCAGCGATGGCGTGCCGACGGTCATCACCACCCGGGCGATGAACTCGGTTGGGTAGTCCAGGCCCTTGCGTGCCCAGGTGTAGCCGATGGCGGCGGTGATGAAGACTGGCGCCAGGACGGCGAGCAGCGAAGCCAGCATGTCGGAGGATCCTTCCGGGTGGGGTGCCCATTATGGGGAATTGCCTCCGGGTTTGTCTTCGCCGGCCCCGCGATGGGGCCGGCACAAACACCGCCAATGACTGCGGCCTCCGGTCGCAGGGCCGCAGGCTTTGGCAAATGCCCGGCAATGCGTAGAATGCGCGCCCCCTTTCCCCTCCCCCGCGCGTTTCCGCTTTTTGAGGTCTGTATGTCTGTGCGTTTGCTGGCCATGGCGCTGGCGCCCCTGCTCGGGCTGTTCATCGTTGCTCTGGGCAATGGTCTGCTGTATTCCCTCACCACCTTGCGCCTGGGCGCCGACGGCGCGTCGGCGACCATGATCGGCGTGGTCTCCTCCGGCTTCTTCATCGGCCTGACCCTCGGCGCGCTGTTCAATGACCGGCTGATCCTGCGCATCGGCCATATCCGCGCCTACAGCAGCTTCGCCTCGCTGATCGCCGCGACCATCCTGCTGCAGGGGTTGTTCGTCGACACCTGGGGCTGGTTCGTCCTGCGGCTGATCAACGGCTGGGCCACCGTGGGGGTATTCCTGGTGATCGAAAGCTGGCTGCTGCTGGCCGGCGACGCGAAGATCCGCGGGCGCCTGCTGGCCCTGTACATGATCGCCCTGTACGGCGCGGGCGTGCTCGGCCAGGCGTTGCTGGGCAAGCTGGTCGGCATGGGCGACACCGCACCCTTCATGGTCGCCGGCATGCTCGCCGCGCTGTCGGTGATGCCAATCGTCATCCTGCCGCGGGTGTCGCCGTTGCTGGAGCACGTCGAGCCGCTCAAGCCCCGTCAACTATTGGGGGTGACGCCCAGCGGGCTGGTTGGCTGTTTCGGCTCGGGCGTGGCCATCGCCGCAGTGTATGCCCTGTTGCCGCTCTACCTGCAACGCATCGGCCTGACGGTGGGCGAAGTCGGCAGCATGATGGCCTGGGTGATCCTTGGCGCGATGCTGCTGCAATACCCGGTGGGGCGCTGGTCCGACCGCAAGGACCGGCAGGACGTGCTGATCACCCTGGGCGCTGTGTGTGTGGCGCTGTCGTTGCTGATCGTGCTGCTGCCGCCCACCTCGGCGTGGCTGCCGGCGTTGCTGTTCCTGCTGGGCGGCGGCGTGTTCGCGGTGTACCCGGTGGCCGTCAGCCATGCCGCCGACCGCGCGCCCGCCGATGCCCTGGTGCCGATGATCCAGGGCCTGCTGTTGATCAACTCGCTGGGCTCGGCGATGAGCCCGCTGGCCATCTCGCCAGTGATGACCCGCTACGGCGAGGCCGGGTTGTTCTGGGCCTTCGCGGTGATCAACCTGGCGATGGTGACGTTCTTCCTCTGGCGCCGAGGCAAGCGCCCGGCCGCTGCGCACCCGGCGCCCTTCGCCTGCGCGGCGACCTTCTCGCCGACCGGGGCCGAGTTGCGGGTGACCGAGGAGTTGATGCATGCGGCGCAGGAGCATGCGCCGATGGTCGATGCGCTGAGTGGGGAGCGCTCGCCGGCCTGAGGGCACCGCCCGTCGATCGGCGGGCACCCTTGCGAACCTGTGCGGCCGAACCTAGGACGATCATCCTCCGAAGGAGACGCAACATGCTCCGCATTCACCCACTCACCCTGACCTTGGCGCTGACCCTAGGCTTCGCTGGTGGCGCCAGCTTCGCCGCCACAGACCTGAACGGCACCGGTACCCCACCCAAGACTGAACAGTCGCCGCCGGATGGCCAGAGCACCAGCGAGGGCAAAAGCAACGACAGCAACGACACCGGTAGCCACCCCGATGCGGCCGATGGCGCTGCGGGTGGTTCGAACAGCACCGGTGAGGCGACCGGCAGTGGTGCCGGTGCATCCGGCGGCACGGCCGAGGATCAGGACAGCCGCTAGCGCTCGTCAGCGCCAATAGCGTCGGTCATCCACCACCTGTTCATGCGCCTGGAACAGCACCGACAACTGCACCTTGATCAGGTCCAGCCAGGTCCGCACCTTGGCATCCAGGTAATGCCGCGACGGATACAGCGCATACACCGCCCGTTCGCGCAAGCGGTGCTCGCCCAGCACCCGGCACAGTCGCCCTTCGCCGATGGCCTGGCTGGCCGAGTAGAACGGCACCAGGCCAATGCCCATGCCCAGTTCGGTGGCGCGCAGCATGGCGTCGGCGACGTTGGTGAGGAAGGTGTCCTGGGGCACCATGCTGAAACCCTCCGGGCCGTCGCCGAACGACCAGTGCTCTTCGAACATCGGGTCGATCAGGCGCAGGCAGCGGTGCTGCTGCAGGTCTTCCGGGCGTTCGGGCACGCCGTGCTGCGCCAGGTATTCGGGGGATGCGCAGAGGATGCTGTAGATGCTGCCCAGCGGGATGGCGATCAGTTGCGAGTCCGGCAGGGCCTGGCCCACGGTGATTACCAGGTCCTGCCCTTCGGCCAGCGGGTCGGGGTTGCGCTGGGAGAGGGTCAGCTCCATCACCACTTCCGGGCAGGTGGCGTTGTAGTGTGCCACCAACGGCATCAACAACAGCCCCAGGCCGTAGGGGCAATGAAAGCGCAAGTGACCGCGCGGGGTGAGGTGCGCGCCGCGGGCTTCGTCCATGGCCTCTTCGGTCAGCAGCATGATCTGCCGCGCCCGCTCCAGGAAGCGCTCACCCGCCTCGCTCATGCGCAGGCGGCGCGTGGTGCGGTGCAGCAGGCGGGTCTGCAACTGGTTTTCCAGCTCGGCGACGATCCGCGATACCTGCGCGGCAGAGATGTCCAGGGCGTTGGCGGCAGCGGCGAAACTGCCGCATTCCACCACGCGGACGAAGGTACGCATGGCATGCAGCATGTCCATAAGGGGAAGGCTCCATATTCGTACATACAAGGCATGAATCTATCACGCATTAGCCCATTTATTGTGAAACGCAAATGAATACATCATTGGCTACACATTCACATGGAGCTTGCCATGAAAAGTTCACTCGCCTTGCTCGCCCTCTGCGGCGCCTTCGCCTCGATTGCGGCCGTCGCCGCCCCCGCCCAGCAGCCCGTCAATGCCCAGCCGTACGAATACGGCATGCCGCTGGACGTCGCCAAGGTGATCTCCATCACCCCGGCCAGCAACGACGCCGACTGCCAAGTGGGCACCGCGCACATGGTCTACGTCGACCACCAGGGGCAAACCCACGAGATCGCCTACCAGCAAATGGGCAACTGTTCGCAGCTGTAACCTTCAGGCCAGCACCTGGTTGATCCACTGCACCTGCGTGGCGAAGTCCCGCGCCTTGTCCTCGGGCACCTCGCGTGCGCGCTCGAAGTGCGCCAGGGTCTGTTGCTTCTGGCGCAGCATGCGCTGCCACTTGACCAGGAACGCCTCGCTCCTCTCACGCATCAGCAGCGGCCCGAAGTACAGCTCCTGAGCGCTGTAGGCCACCTCACCGACCTGCTCGGCGACAATGATCTCGTAGTCGAAGCGGTTTTCCCGCAGCAGTTCCTCGTGGACGATCCGGTAGCCGTTGCCCATCAGCCACTGACGCAGCTCGCGCTCGCCACCGTTGGGGTTGAGGATCAGCCGTTCCTGCCCGTTCAAACGCTGGCGGCCGGCCTCGAGGATGTCGCGGATGGTTTCACCGCCCATGCCGCACAGGGTAATCGCGTCGATGCGGTCGCCCGGCGCTATCGCTTCCAGGCCATCGGCCAGACGCACGCTGATCCGCTCCTCAAGGCCATTGCGACGCACGTTCCTGCGCGCGGAGGCGAATGGCGTCTGCGCCGCCTCACCGGCCACCGCGGCCTCGATGGCGCCCCGTAGCATCAGCGCCACGGGCAGGTAGCCGTGGTCCGAGCCGATGTCGGCCAGGCGCGCGCCCGCCGGCACTTGCGCCGCGACCCGTTCCAGGCGCCTGGACAGTGTCTGTTCGTTCAACTCCAACCCCTTGCGTGAAAACCGGGCGCGATTCTGACCGCCACGGCCCGGCAATTCAATGCGTGGGCGACGGGCGCTGCGGCTCGACCGATGTTGGTCGCTCGCGTAGGCTTGCGCTTTTTCCTTACCCAGCAAGGCAGAACCCTTCATGGCACAGACAGGCATCACCTTCACCCCCGACCCGGACGTCGAGTCGATTTCCTCCGACGTGGCCGAATACAACGGCGTGCTGGTCACCACGCAGATCCCCGTGCGTGCCGATGGCGAGCTGGAGCTGGGCGATATCGTCACCCAGAGCGAATGCACCCTGCAGGCGTTGAAGAACGCCCTGGAGCGGGCGGGCAGCTCGATGGACCGCGTGCTGCACCTGACCATCTACCTCACCGACATGGCCGACCGCGCGGCCTTCAACGAGGTCTACAAGCGCTTCTTCGCCAAGCCGTGGCCGGTGCGTGCGGCGGTTGGCGTGGCCTCGCTGGCGTTCGAGGGGATGCGTGTGGAAGTCACGGCGATGGCGGCCAAGGGCTGAGCATTGCACCGCCATCGCGGTGCGGCGATCCGGCCTGCCCCGCGATGGCGGCGCTACGGGCGAAACACGGCGACTGGCCATCCGCCCATCACCTGCTAGCGTTGTTCTGGCCTCCCCCCAATGGACGCCACACATCATGAAACCACTGCCTCGCGCCACCCTGCTAGGCGCTGCCCTGCTCGTCCTGGCCGCCTGCTCCAGCACTCGCGTCGATCCGAGCCAGTATTCCGGGTTTCTCAAGGACTACAGCCGCCTCAAGCCTGCCGAAAGCATCTCCGGGGCCCCGGTGATGCGCTGGGTCGACCCAGGCATCGATGCCAGCCAGTACCGCCAGGTGTTCATCGAGCCCAGCCAGTTCTACCCCAAGCCGCAACCGACGGCGGTGATTTCCGAGCAGACCCTGCAGGCGATCACCCGCTACTTCAACGACGCCCTGCGCCGTGAACTGGGCAGTGTGCTGACCCTGGTGCAAGCACCGGGGCCAGGCACCATCGTGGTCCGCCCGGCGATCACCGCGGTGTCCACCCATACCGAGGGGCTCAAGCCCTATGAAGTGATCCCCATCGCCCTGGTGGCCGCAGCGGTCAACACGGCGGCCGGTGGGCGTGACCAGGCGGTGGAGATCGCGGTGGAAGCGGCCTTCCTCGATGGCGGGAACCAGAAGGTGCTGGCCCAGGTGGTGCGCAAGGGAGCTGGCAAGGACCTGGAGAACGACACCCAACAGTTGACGCTGGAAGATGTGAAACCCGTGCTCGATGGCTGGGCCAGTGACATGCGCCGCAGTTTTGTGGCGTTGCGCGACAAAAAACGCTGACGGCCACAAGCCCGCGCCTACAAGAACCAAGTATTCCCTGTAGGAGCGGGCCCCTGACGAACTCAGGACACCACGCTGTAACCAATCGCCGACAAGGTGATCAGCCCCACCAGCACCACGAACACGTTGGACAAAGCGCCCGAATATTGACGCAACGACGGCACCTTGCGCACCGCGTACATCGGCATCAGGAACAGCAGGCAGGCAATCACTGGCCCGCCCAGGCTTTCGATCAGGCCCAGGATGCTCGGGTTGAGCGTCGCCACCACCCAGCACGCCAGCACCATGAACAGCGCGGTCACGCGGTCCAGGCGCTTGGCCGACCACACCTTGCCACGCCCGCGCAGGCTCTTGACGATCATGCCCTGAAAACCTTCGCTGGCACCGATGTAGTGGCCCAGGAACGACTTGGTGATCGCCACCAGGGCGATCAGCGGCGCGACGAAGGCGATCACCGGGGTCTGGAAGTGGTTGGCCAGGTACGACAGGACCGAGATGTTCTGCGCCTTGGCCGCCGCCAGGTCGGCCGGGCTCAGGGCCAGCACGCAACTGAAGCAGAAGAACATCACCGTCAGCACCATCATCAGGTGGGCGATGGCCAGGGTGCGGCCGCTCTTGCGGTCGGCGTCGGCGCCGTAGCGGTGCTTCTGGTCCACGGCGAAGGCCGAGATGATCGGCGAATGGTTGAACGAGAACACCATGACCGGAATGGCCAGCCACAGGGTCAGCAGCAGTTTCGAGGCGCTCAGCCCTTCATTGGCCTGGGCGAAGAACGCCCCGTTCCAATTGGGGATCAGACTCAGGGCCAGCAACAGCAGGGAGGCGACGAAGGGGTACACCAGCACGCTCATGGCCTTGACGATGATCTGCTGGCCGCAGCGCACCACGATCATCAACCCACAGATCAGCAGCAGCGACAGCACCACGCGCGGCGGTGGCGTGATGTGCAACTGGTGTTCGAGGAAGTTGGTGAGGGTGTTGGTCAAGGCAACGCTGTAGACCAGCAGGATGGGGAAGATGGCGAAGAAGTACAGCAAGGTGATCAGCTTGCCGGCGCCGGTGCCGAAGTGTTCTTCCACCACTTCGGTGATGTCCTCGTTGCCACCACGTCGGCCAGAAAGCACGAAACGGGTGAGCGCGCGATGCGCGTAGAAAGTCATGGGGAAGGCCAGCAGCGCCAGGATCAGCAGCGGCCAGAAGCCCCCTACCCCGGCGTTGATCGGTAGGAACAGCGTGCCGGCGCCGATCGCCGTGCCATACAGGCCCAGGGCCCAAGTGGTGTCGTGGCGGTTCCAGGTGGTCGAGCCCGTGGCCGAAGCCTGGGCAGCCGAACCCGCACGAACAGTCGTGGTGCTTTGTAGATCAGTCATCGGTTGTCGCCTTTGTAGTTGTTTTTGTTGCTGGTGCAGCGGGGTGTTCCGGGGGCGTGCTGCTGTCAGGTCAGCACTCGACGAACGCGACAGCCAAACCGCCGCGCGAGGTCTCCTTGTAGTTGGCATGCATATCCGCACCAGTGTCGCGCATGGTGCGGATCACCCGGTCGAGGGAGATGAAATGCTCGCCATCGCCACGCAAGGCCATCTGCACGGCGTTGATCGCTTTCACCGCCGCGATCGCGTTGCGCTCGATGCACGGCACCTGCACCAGCCCACCGACTGGGTCGCAGGTCAGCCCCAGGTTGTGCTCCAGGGCGATCTCGGCGGCGTTCTCCAGCTGTGGCGGTGTGGCGCCCAGCACTTCGGCCAAGCCCGCGGCGGCCATCGAGCAGGCCGAACCGACCTCGCCCTGGCAGCCGACCTCGGCACCGGAGATCGAGGCGTTCTTCTTGCACAAGATGCCCACCGCCGCCGCTGCCAACAGGAACGCCACCACATCGTCGTCGCAGGCGTCGGGGTTGAACTTCATGTAGTAATGCAGCACCGCCGGGATGATGCCCGCCGCACCGTTGGTCGGCGCGGTGACCATGCGCCCGCCGGCGGCGTTTTCCTCGTTGACCGCCAGGGCGAACAAGTTGACCCATTCCATGGCGCTCAGGGTCGAGCCGATCACGTTGGGCTTGCCCAACTCCTGCAGGCTGCGGTGCAGCTTGGCGGCGCGGCGCTTGACCTTGAGCCCGCCGGGCAGGATGCCTTCGTTGCGCAGGCCGTTGTCGACGCACTCGCGCATCGCCGCCCAGATATTCAGCAGGCCCTGGCGGATCTCGACGTCGCTGCGCCAGGCGCGCTCATTGGCCATCATCAGTTGGCTGACACTCAGGCCATGGGCCTTGCACAGGGCCAACAGCTCGGCGCCGGAAGAGAACTCGTAGGGCAACTCGACCTGTGGCGCATCGCTGGCCGGTGCGTCGAGTTCGGCCTGTTCGACGATGAACCCGCCGCCGATCGAGTAGTAGGTCTGCTCCAGCAGGCAACCCTGCTCGCCTAGCGCTTCCAGGCTCATGGCGTTGGGGTGGTAGGCCAGGTTCTCGTCCAGCAGGCGCATATCGCGGCCGTAGTGGAAGGTCACCGGGTGGCTGCCGTCGAGCATCAGGCACTGCTCTTCCATCAGTTGGTCGATGCGCGGTTCGATGCTGTGCGGGTCGATGCGGTCGGGCCATTGGCCCATCAGCCCGAGCAGGCAGGCACGGTCGGTGGCGTGGCCGACGCCGGTCGCCGACAGCGAGCCATACAAGCGCACCTCGACCCGCTGCACCCGGGCCAGCAGGCCACGCTCGCGCAGGGCCTGCGCGAAGGTCGCCGCCGCCCGCATGGGGCCGACGGTGTGGGAGCTGGATGGGCCGATGCCGATCTTGAAAAGGTCGAAAACACTGATAGCCATACTAATGCCTGCCTGCCGCCACGAAGCTCGCCGCGGCTCGGCCCTCCGGAAAAATTGATGGGCGCTGCGAATTTGCGCGATACTGCCGCGCTCGTTCGGCGATGACCAACGAAAATTCCTAAGCAAGCCTTTAGCAGGACTAAACGATGAAAGGACAGCTCAACGGCCAGGTGTTCGTCTGGCTGCATGTGTTCTCCTGTGCGGCCCGGCACCTTTCGTTCACCCGCTGCGCCGAAGAACTGCACATCACCCCCGGGGCGGTCAGCCAGCAGATGCGCCAGCTCGAGGAGCGCCTGGGCTTCAAGCTGTTCCTGCGCCGCGCGCGCGGTGTGGAGCTTTCGGCCGAAGGCCAGCGCCTGGCGCAGACGGTGGCGGAGGCCTACGGCAGCATCGAGGCCGAGCTGTTGCGCCTGGATGTCGGCGAGATCCGCGGTACCCTGCGCCTGCGCTCGATCCCCTCGTTCCTCGCCAAATGGCTGACGCCACGCCTGCCGCGCTTCCAGCAGCGCTACCCGGACATCGAACTGCGCCTGGTAGCCGAGGACAGCAAGCAGGCGCTGCACGAGGGCGACTTCGACCTGGCGATCGACCTCAACGACGGCAGCTACCCGGGCATGTTGTCGACGCCACTGCTGGACGAGCAGATCTTCCCGGTCTGCTCCCCGGCCCTGCTGCGTGGCCGCCCGCCGCTGCATGGGCCTGCGGATCTGACGCACTACCCGTTGTTGCACGACATCACCGCCTGGCGCGGCAGTTCGGAATATGCGGAGTGGGAGTTCTACCTGAACGGCATCGGTGCCGCCGGGCTGGATGTGCGCCGAGGGCACACGTTCAACCGCAACCACCTGACCATCGAGGCGGCCATCGCCGGCGTCGGCGTGGCGATCGCCCGGCGCACATTGCTCAATGATGAACTGGAGCGCGGCACCCTGATCGTGCCGTTCGGCGTGCCGATCCCCAATCACAAGCGCTATGTGCTGCTGTACCCGCCGGGCGGGTTGACCCAGCCAGGAGCGCGGGCCGTGCATGACTGGCTGGTGGAGGAGGCGCAGGCGTTTCGGGTGCTGCATCCGCTAGGGGTTGATGGCGTCTGAACGGGCCCTATCGCGGGGCAAGCACACCCACGTATCACGCCCATGCGATACGTCCTGTTACTTCGCCCCACCCTCCCCCCGCCCTAACGTGGCCAGGCCGAGGCGCTACCCAATCGCGCACCGGCCACTAGACAAGCCAACCCAAGGAACGAGGGAGCACCATGAGCCATTCGAACGCCGTAAGCAAACAGGACGCCGCCAATGCCCAACAGCGCCAGGAACAGGTGCAGCGCGCGATCAAGGACCTGCTCGGGCACACCGACAAACTCACCCATGAGCACTACGCCCGGCTATTGGGCAGCGTGCTGGCCGCTGCCGCCAAATCGGTGACGATCCAGATCGCCGACGAGGATTTCGACGCACTGAAAGCCGCCGGGTACCGCCTTTGCTTCGCCAAGCGTGTGGGCAACCAGGCGTACAACGTGGTCTGGCAGTCGTACAGCAAGTACCTGAGCAACAACATCTTCAGCTGGACGCCGCAGTACCAGCTGTTCGGCACCAACACCTTCGAAGACAGCGTGCGGGTCAAGGCGCAGACCCAACTGGTCGATATCGGGCTCGGCCAGCAGTCGGTGCTGACAGAAGCCGGGCGGCTGCTGCCACCCACCACGGGTGGCCCGGAAACCGCCGTGACCATGCTCAACAAGTACGGCTCCATCCACCCCGGGTTGAACCAGTTGTCCACCGGCATCGATGGCACCCAGGTCAGCACGCCGATCTACGTCTCGCCCAGCCCGATCGTCGCGGGCACCACCAGCCTCACACCGAAGGAAAGCATCCTGGTGTGGTTCGAGCAGAACATCGAGACCAGCACGATGTTCAGCGACTCGCGCTCCAATGCCCAGGAGATCGACCTGACCTTCAGCAACAGCGCCACCTACCTGTACACCAACCAGAAGTGGATCATCCCTTCCTGAAAGCGCGCCGCCGGGGCATTGCCCCGGCGGTGTCTAGGGAACGCGATGGACGAAACATTCGATCACGCAGCGGCAGATCGCCTCGGCCATCTCCTGCTCGGTGGCGATCACCAACGGCGCGCTGCGGTCGAACTGCCCCGCCCAAAGGATGCGCCCGGCACCCAGGTCGAGCAGGCGCACCGACACCCGCACGCGGTTGACCTCGGCACGCACGCTGCCTTCCAGCACGAACCCCAAGTCGTGCTCCGCCGGCGTTGCCCCACGCCGTGGCAGCCTGACGCTGACCGTGGCCCGCTCGAAGGCATGGAACAGCTGGTCGTTCAGCTCCTCGCCAAGGCCCCGGGCGAACGCCCCGCCCAAGGTGGTCAGGCAGCCGAAGGGCCGCACGCACAGCACCGCCGGCCCCGTGCCCTCGGCCACCCGCCCCCGGCGCTCGCAGCACAGGCGGTAGCCACCGGCCGGCACACTCAGGCGCAATGGATCATGTCGGCCCTGGGTGGCGTAGTAGTCGGCGAGTTTGCGCCGCAGGCGCCCTACCTGCACACGCACCACCGGGTCGTCCCCGGTGCTGTACACCGCCGGGTCGCGACGGAACACGGCGATGCCGATCTCATATTCGCTAGGGGGCGCTTGCTGGCTGTGTCGCGCCAGGTAGCTGAGCAGGCAGCCCAGGCGCTGCGAACGGGCGAATTGCGGGCTGGCCAGCAGGCCTTCCAGCGCGCCCTGAAGCTCCGGCGCCACGGGCGCGCCGGGTTGTACGCGAACCTTGCCGATCCGCTTGATGACCATCGGCCTGCTCTCCTTGCAGGGCCACACCCACGGTGGCATCGAGAGCTCAGTGTAGTAGCGCGTGGCCAGGGGGCTGGTTGCCGGTCGTCGGGGTGGTCTGCCGGGGGCCGTGCCGGCCCCATCGCGGGGCAAGCCCCGCTCACCACCACACCTCGATCATTGCGCCGCCGTCACCGCCACGCCCTTGGCCTTGTCCGGCGTCACCACCTGGCTCAGGTCGATGTGTCGGAAATCCGGCTTGGCCCCCAGCCGGGCATTGAAACGCACGTTGAAGGTGAACGGGTCTTCGGTCGCCACATCCAGCGCCCGCCCATAAGTGGCGCTCACTCCCGCCGCGTCGTAGCCCATCAGGCGCAGCAGCGTCGGGAAGATGTTGTAGTGGCTCGAGGCATTGCGGTTCTGCGCCAGGTGCGCCCGCCAGTCCAACGCCTTGACACCCTGCCCCTGGATCACCACCAACGGCACCAGCCCCTCTTCCGGCACCGGGTCGCTGTCGCAATGGGTGTTCAACCCAGGGTTGCCACGCTCGTGCAGGTCCTGGCCGTGGTCGGAGGTGTAGATCAGCACCGCCTGGCTCAGGTCGGCCTGGGCGAACAACCGGCGGAAGAACTCACCGACGCTCCACTGCACGGTGTTGCGGTACGAGTTGCGGTACAGCACCCAGTCCTGCGAAGTGCCGTCGAAACCCTCGCGAGTGCCGGTGTCGGCGATGTCGGCGTAGTGCCCACGCGGCAGCGCCGGCTGATACGTCAGGAAGGCATCCGGATACTTGTCATGCACGGGAAAATGCGCACCGACCTTGTTGATCACGATCAACTGTGGCTTGCCGTCCTCGAGCAGTGCCACCAGCGTGTCCAGCGCCGCCATGTCGCGCTGCACCACCGGCGTGTCGTCGAACTGCACGAACTGATCGATGTCGCGCTTTTCGGTCTCGGTCATCAGGTTCTGCAGGTTGCCGCCGGTGCGCTGGCCATCGATGTACACGGTGCCAAGGCCCGCTTGCTTGGCGTACTGCCAGAGCGACGGCAGGGTCGAGTTGATGCGCAGATAGTCGCCGCGCGTGCCGCCGTAGCGCAGCGTGACATTGGTGTCGGCACTGCAATTGGCGATCGACACCGCATAGCCGTAGTTGACGATATCCACCCCTGGTCGGGGCTGGTTCAGGTGGCTGGTGACCCCGGCCGGGGTGTTGAGGTCCAGGTAGTTGCCGGAGATGCTCTCGTCGATCACCAGCACGATGTCACGCGCCATGGGCGTACCGTTGCGCGCCAACGTCACCGGCTGGCGCGGGCCAACGTGGTCATGCAGCGCTTCATAGCCGAACAGGCTCAGATAGGCCAGCGGTGTGTACATCACCGGCAAGCCCCGCGCGCCCTCGCCGGCGCGCACGAACAGCACGCCGATCAACAGCAGCAGCGCCAGCACCGGCGCGGCCAGCGGCAAAGCGCGGGGCAAGCGTGGCGCGAACCCCGGGCGCAGGCCCACGCCCAGCAGCAACAGCAGGGCTTTGCCGGCGGCCAAGGTGATCGCGTAGTGATACTGCTGCAGCGCCTCTTGAATGAACCCACCGGAATAGACCATGGACACGAATGCGCTATAGGTCAGGTAGGAATCGGTGATCCGGGTATAAGCGTCGAAGAACAGCCCGCTCAGTGCGAACGCCAGGGCCAGCGGCCAGCGCAGCCAGCCTGGGCGTATCCACGCGGCCAACAGCAGCCCTGCCACCAGCACACCGGCCACCCCCACGTAGAGCACCAGCGCCGGCGCCATGCCCAAAGCGTCTATACGTTCACGGTAATAGGCGTGAAAGCTCGCCAAGTAGAGACACAGCAACGCCAGCTTGATCCATCCGCGCATGAGGGCCGCACTCCGGTCATGGATTTCTCCTCAAACCGTAGCAGCCCTGAAACAAATCACAAGGCGAGAAAGTCAATTTTCCGGCGATATCATAACGCCTTATTTTGGCGCCATTTGTGTCACTTACTTGAGACTCTCTATCGTCACCAACCCTCATTTTTCGCGGCCTCAGACCGTTCATCGGTTCACTAAACGGCCAAGTGCCAGTAGCTTTGCGCGCTAACTCACGGATTGGAAACGGGTTGATGGCCAATGGCCGTTTTGCTTAGGCGCTGTAAATGCGACGAAACATGCCATTGCTTTGACGAAAAACCGGAGGGCTGAGCTATACCGAAATCACACCACTGTTTCATCTCCCTTACTCATCCATACGAGGCACGCCGACATGGACGTGAGTGTTTTTGGCACCGGTTATGTGGGACTTGTACAGGCAGCCGCCCTGGCGGACGTCGGCCACCGGGTGCTGTGCGTAGATGTGGACGCCCACAAGATCAACCAGTTGCGTCAAGGCGTGCCGCCGATCAGCGAGCCGGGCCTGTCGGACCTGCTCGAAGACAACATCAAGGAAGGCCGCCTGCTGTTCAGCACCCAGGCCAGCGACGCGGTCAGCCACGCCGAGCTGATCTTCATCGCCGTCGGCACCCCGCCCGACGAGGACGGCTCGGCCGACCTGACCCACGTGCTCAACGTCACCCGGCAGATCGCCGAATTGATGACCGCCGACCGCACGCTGATCGTCAAGTCCACTGTCCCGGTGGGCACCGCCGACCAAGTCATGGCCCTGGCGCGCGACGAACTGCACCGTCTGGGCAAGGGCCAACTCCAGGTACGCGTGGTGTCCAACCCCGAGTTTCTCAAGGAAGGCAGCGCCCTGGCCGACTGCATGCGCCCGGACCGGATCATCGTCGGCACCCTCGACGACACCGCCCACGACCAGCTCGCCGAGCTCTACGCGCCCTTCTGCCGCAACCATGAAAAGCTCATGTTCATGGACAACCGCAGTGCCGAGCTGACCAAGTACGCCGCCAACGCCATGCTCGCCACGCGCATTAGCTTCATGAACGAACTGGCCAACCTCAGCGAGCACCTGGGCGCCGACATCGAGGCGGTGCGCCGCGGCATCGGCTCGGACCCACGTATCGGCTACCACTTCATCTACCCCGGCTGCGGCTTCGGCGGCTCGTGCTTCCCCAAGGACATCAAGGCCCTGCTGCACACCGCCGAGCACAGCGGCATGCCGCTGCGCCTGCTGCAGAGCGTCAGCGAGGTCAACGACCAGCAGCGGCGCATCCTCTTCGCCAAGCTCAAGCAACGCCTGGGCAGCGAACTGGCCGGCAAGTCCATCGCCCTGTGGGGTCTGGCCTTCAAGCCGAACACCGACGACATGCGCGAGGCGCCCAGCCGCTACCTGATGGAAGCGCTGTGGGCCGAGGGTGCCACGGTGCGCGCCTACGACCCGGAAGCCATGGACGAATGCCGGCGCTTGTACGGCTACCGTGACGACCTGCAACTGTGCGCCACCCGCGACGACACCCTGCAAGACGCCGACGCTCTGGTGATCTGCACCGAGTGGAAGAACTTTCGCGTGGTCGACTTCTCGATGCTCGCCAGCAAGCTGCGCGAACGGGTGATCGTCGACGGTCGCAACCTCTACAACCCCGAGCAGGTCGCTGCCCATGGCCTGCTCTATAGCGGCATCGGCCTGCGCCAGGTGGTACCGCAGGGCGGCAGCCAGGTGGGCGCGCCATGAAGGTGCTGGTCACCGGCGCGGCCGGCTTCGTCGGTGCCCATACCTGCCTGCGGCTGCTGCGCGACGGCCATCAGGTGCTGGGCCTGGACAACTTCAACGACTACTACGACCCGGCCCTCAAGCACGACCGTGTGCTCTGGGTGCGTCAGCAGGCCGGCGACTTCGACCTGCACAAGCTCGACCTCGGCGACCGCGACGGCATGGCCCGGCTGTTCGCCATGGAGCGCCCTGAGGTGGTGGTGCACCTGGCGGCCCAGGCCGGGGTGCGCTACTCGCTGCAAAACCCCCAGGCGTACCTGGACAGCAACCTGGCGGGCTTCCTCAACATTCTCGAAGGCTGCCGTCGCCACCCGGTGCAGCACTTGCTGTACGCCTCCTCCAGCTCGGTGTACGGCGCCAACCAGCGCACCCCCTACCGGGTGCAGGACGCCGTCGACCACCCGCTGTCGCTGTACGCCGCCACCAAGAAGGCCAACGAGGCCATGGCCCACAGCTACAGCCACCTGTTCGGCATTCCCTGCAGCGGCCTGCGTTTCTTCACCGTGTACGGCCCCTGGGGACGCCCGGACATGTCGCCGATGCAGTTCGCCCGGGCGATCAGCGAGGGCCGCCCGATCCAGCTGTTCAACCATGGCCGGCACCAGCGTGATTTCACCTACATCGACGACATCGTCGAAAGCCTGGTGCGGCTGATTCCCAATCCACCACTGGCCAACCCCGGCTGGAACGCCAACCTGCCGGACCCGGCCAGCAGTCACGCGCCGTGGCGGCTGTTCAACATCGGCGGGCAACGCCCAGTGGAACTGCTCGACTACCTGGCGCTGCTGGAGAAGCACCTGCAACGCAACGCCGTGATCGAGCTGTTGCCGCTGCAACCGGGCGACGTGCTGGCGACCTGCGCCGATGCCAGCGCCCTGGCTCAGGTGACCGGCTTTACCCCACAGGTTTCACTCGATGAAGGACTCAGGCGGTTCATCGCCTGGTTCAAGGGCTACTACGCGAATACCGCCGCACAGGCGCACCCCGCGGGCGAGCCGTCGGATCAACGGAGGGTGGTATGACAGGACAACCGAAAAGCGCCCAGCTGCAGGCGCTGTACCAGGACAAACGCATGGACCCGGTGCATCGCCAACGCATCGACGCGGCCATCCACATGCAGGGCCGTGGCTGGATCACCGGCCGCGCCGGTGGCCGGCCCTGGACACTGTCACGGACCAACCGCGTGCTGTCGTGCATCGCCGCCCTGGGCCTGCTGGCCGTGATCTCACCCTTGTTCCTGGTGCTGGCGGCGCTGATCAAGCAAGGCAGCCCGGGCCCGGTGTTCTTCATCCAGAAGCGCACCGGCTACCGTGGCCGCGCCTTCGGCATGTTCAAGTTCCGCACCATGGTCGCCAACGCCGAGGCGCTGAAGGACTCGGTGCGCCACCTGAACAAGCACGGCGCCGACTCGATCGACTTCAAGATCGACAAGGACCCGCGCATCACCTCGGTGGGCGGCTGGCTGCGCCGCAGCAGCCTGGACGAGTTGCCCAACCTGATCAACGTGGTCATCGGCGATATGCGCCTGGTCGGTCCGCGCCCCACCTCGTTCAACGCCTATCGCTACAAAGACAACCACCTCGCCCGGTTGTCGATCCACCCCGGCATGACCGGCCTCTGGCAGATCTCCGGGCGCAGCAACATCGACTTCGACCAGCGCGTCGAGCTCGACCTGAGCTACATCAACGAACAGAGCCTGCTGCTGGATCTGAAGATCCTGCTCAAGACCCCGTTCAAGGTTTTCACTGGCCACGGAGCAAGTTGAGATGGACGGTTCTACTTCGAGAAGCCTGAGTATCGCCACCCCGAGCGAGACCAACCTGACCGCCACTGTCCTCGACCTCGACCAGCGCACCCTGCTGCTGACCGCGGCCAACACCGGCACTGGCACCAGCACCAGCGCCCTGGCCTTCGCCAGCCAACTGGCCTTGATGAGTGCCGGCGCCGTGCTGCTGATCGACGGCAGCGCCAGTGCCGGCGGGCTCAGCCAGCAATTGGGGTTGAACAAGCTGCGCGGCTACAGCGACCTGCTGTTCGACCAGGACACCCCACCGTTGGCCCAGGACTGCGTGGTGCGCTTGTCCGACCAGCCGTTCGACATCCTCCCCGCCGGCACCTGGAAGCGCGGCCGCGACCGCCTGGACCCCGAGCGCCTGCGTATCTTGCTGAACCAGTACGCGGCCCACTACCGCTTCGTGGTGATCGACGGCGAGGCGATCTACGCCAGCGCCGACAGCCTGGTGATCGGCACCCTGGTCGACGGTGTGATCCTGGTGGTGTGCGCCGAGGAGACCCGCTGGGAAGTGGCCCAGGCCGCGGCCCAGCGCCTGACCCAGGCCGGCGCGCGGCTGATCGGCAGCGTGTTCAACAAGCGCAAGTACTACATGCCCAAGTGGCTGTACGACAACCTCTGAGAGGATGCACAGGATGAACGCCATGAGAGTCCCATCGATTGCCCTGTGCGTGCTGGCCCTGGCCGGCTGCGCCAGCCAGCAGAACCGCGAGATGCCGGTCTCGATCCTCACCGCGCCGGCGGCGGAAAGCCAGGCCACCGAAGTCGCCCGCCGCGAGCAGGTGCTGCGCCCACAGGACGTGCTGGAGGTGATCTTCCACGTCAGCAACCGTTCCGCCGGGGTCTATCGGATCCAGTCCGGCGACACCCTGGACCTGAACTTCATGGCCGCCAGCGGCCTGAACGGCCAGCAACTGGTGCAACCTGACGGCACCATCACCCTGCCCAGCACCAACGCCGCGGTGCGCGTCGAGGGGATGACCCCAAGCGAAGCGGAAGGTGCGATTCGCCGGGCCTACAACGACAAGCGCGTGTTCAAGCCCAACCGCGACCAGGTCACCGTGCGGGTGCTGAGCCCGATGACCGACGAGGTCAACCTGAAAAACGCCCTGAGCCACCCCGGCACTGGCATGAGCCGCGACATCACCGTGGGTAACGACGGCCGCGCGACCTTCCCGGAAATCGGCTCGGTGCCGCTGCAAGGCATGACCGTCAACCAACTGCGCGACTACCTCAACGAGCGCTACGCCACCCTGCCGGGGCGCATGAGCGTGGACGTGCTGCTCAAGTCCACCGCCGCCAATGAGATCTACGTGCTTGGCGAGGTCGGCCAGCCCGGTGCTTTCCAGATCCGTCGCCCGGTCTCGGTGCTCGAAGCGCTGACCCTGGCACGCGGCCCAACCCTGAAGGCCAAGCTCGGCTCGGTGGTGATCATGCGCCGTGAAGGCAACGTGGTGCACGCGGTCAACTACAACGTCGACCAGGCGTTGTCCGGCGGCACCCAGAAACTCGCCTACCTGCAGCCCGAAGACATGCTCTACGTGCCCAAGACCAAACTGGCCAGCGCCGCCGAGCTGTCCCGGCAACTGGCCGACGTGGTGCTGTTCCAGGGCTTTGGCTTCAGCTTCAGCTACCGCGTCGACAACAAAGAAAGCAACGACTGACCGGGGGGACGGACCATGACTACGCAACCGAAAGAAAACTATGTGCATGAGTTCTTCCGCATCTTCTTCGCCAACCGTCAGCTGGTGAAACGGGTGTTCCTGGTGTTCGCCGTGATCGCCCTGCTGCTGCCGCTGGTGCTGCGCCAGAGCTTCGACATCACCGCCGAAGTGATCGTGCAGTCCAAGAAGCTGTCGCAGAGCGACACCAGCTCTGCCCTGGCCCAGCAAGCCGACCAGTTCATCCCGCCATCGCTGGCCGACATGGAGACCGAGAGCAACATCCTGCGCTCGCCGACCTTGATCCGCCAGACCATCGACCAGTTGCGCAGCGAAGGTCACTACCAGGAAGAGCCCGGGCTGCTGCAACGCACCGTGCTGACCCCGCTGCGCAAAGACCTGATCGAGCCGCTGCGCAAGGCCTTGGGCAGCCAGACCGTCGAAGGCCGCGACACCGAACTGGACACCCTGACCGACGAGGCGATCAAGGAGCTGACCGTCGAGACCCTGCCCGGCTCGAACGTCATCTCGATCAGCTACAGCGCCCAGGACCCCAAGCTCGGCACCCTGTTCGTCTCGCGCCTGCTGGACAACTTCCTGAAGAACCGCCAGGACCTGCAGTCCAACGAGCTGCCCGAAGCCTTCTACGAGCAGAAGAAGCTGCACTACCAGGCTCGCCTGGGCGACCTGGAGAGCCAGCGCCTGGGGCTGCTCACCGCGATCGGCTCGTCCGACCCGAAAGAAGAGATCACCTTCCGCCTCAACGCGATCAACACCGAGGAGCAGGCCCTGAACCTGCAACGCGACCGCCAGTTGCAGAACCAGCAGTGGCTGGACTACCTGCGCAGCAGCCTGAGCGCGGCCAGCAAGGCGAAGATGGCCGACTACGCCTTCCCCTACACCTTCACCACCACGGTCGACAACGTCGCCTTCGAGGACCGCGAGATCAAGCAGCTCGGCGAACAACTGACCACCCAGCTGGCGCGCTACAACGGTGACGCCACGGTGTTCCAGCCCGGTGCCGAACAGATGGTCATGGCCCGCCAGCAAATCGCCCAGTTGCGCGCGCAGTTCCTCAAGATCGTCGAGAACCGCATCCGTGAGCGCCAGCAGGACCTGGCCGTGACCCAGCAGGTGATCGAGCAGAAGACCCAGCGCATCGCCGAGTACAAGCAACGCATCACCCAACTGCGCGAGACCCAGAGCAAGACCCGCCAGCTGGACACCGAGATCGACGCCCTGCACAAGGCCTTCTCCACCTACGCCCAGCGCTACGAGGAAAGCCGTGGCCAGGGCCTGCTCGATGGCAGCCAGTCCAACGCACGGATCCTCAGCGCGCCGTATGAACCCGCCACCGCGGCCTTCCCCAAACCCGGCCTGATCATTCCGTTCGGCCTGGTGACCGGGCTGCTGCTGGCGATCGCTATCGTGTATGTGAAGGAGTTCTTCGACCACCGCTTCAAACACCCGGCGCAAATCAGCCACGAGCTCGGCCTGCCGGTGCTGCTGGTGCTCAACGACCAGACCCCGGCGCTGCCCAACCCGCACAGGAGTTGGTCGCCCTCGCGCCTGTGGCATTGGGTGCGCAATTGAACGCCGCCGTGCCCGCCGCTGGCCGCCCGATCCTGCACCTGCTCAGCAGCGGCGGGTTCTACGGCGCCGAGCGCATGCTCCTGGACCACTGCCAGGCCACTCCTGGCCGGCACCGGGTGCTGTTCCTCGACGCCCCGGCCGAGTTGGTGGCGCGCTTCCAAGAGGCGGGTGTCGACTGCCAGGCCTGCGCAGGGCTGGGCGCGCTGCTACGGGTACTGCGGGGCGCGCGCGGCGAGCGGCCGTTGATCAACAGCCATAACTTCAAGGGCCTGCTGTTCGGCTGGGTTGGCGCCACCCTGTGGCGCCTGCCGATGGTCACCACCCAGCACGGCTTCACCCCGCGCAGCCGCAAGCAACGCTTCTACACCTGGCTGAGCCTGCAACTGTGCCGCACCCCGACCATCGATCGGGTGGTCTGCGTGGCCGAGAGCATCGCGCGTATCCACCGTGATGCCGGGGTGCCGACGGCCAAGCTCGAGGTCATTCCCAATGGCCTGCCCGAACAAATACCCCCTGTGCCGGCGGGCTTGCCCCGCGATGCTCGCAGCGCGATGCATGGCACGGACTGCGCCCGTGATCGCGGGGCAAGCCCGCTCCTGCAGGGGGCAGGCCAGCCTGAAGACACCCGGCCGTGGCTCGCCGCCTACGTCGGCCGGCTGTCCAGCGAGAAAGGCCCGGACCTGTTCCTCGACACCCTGATCCCGCTGTGCCTGCGCGAACCTCGGGCGCATGCGGTGATGCTCGGCGAAGGCCCGGAGCGCGATGCCCTGCAAGCGCGCATCGACGCCGCCGGCCTCGGCGAGCGCATCACCCTGCCGGGCTTCCAGCGCGACATGCGCAGCTGGATGAACCGCCTCGACGCGCTGGTGATCAGCTCGCGCACCGAAGGCACGCCGATGATCCTGCTCGAAGCCATGCAGGACGGCGTACCGGTGGTCGCCTTCGCCGTCGGCGGCATCCCCGATGTGATCGAGCACGGGCGCAGCGGGCTGCTGGCCAAGCCGCTGGCGGTGGACGAACTGGGCCAGCACCTGCAGGCCCTGCTCGACGACCCGCAGCAGGCCGACGAGCTGGTCGCCCGCGCCCGCCAGACCCAGCATGAACGCTACCACCTGCCGACCCTGGCACAACGCTGGGCCCTGGTGTACCGGGGCACGGCCAAGGAGGTTGTCGCATGATCATCCCACTGTCGCTGGTGAGCCTGGTGGCGCTGGTGTGCCTGGGGCTGCTGGCCAGCCCCTACCCGTACCTGGCCCCCGGCGCGGTGGTCGGCCTGGCCGGCGCTTTGGTGCTGTACCGCAAGCCGGCCTGGGGCCTGCTGGCGATCGCCACGCTGGTGCCGCTGGAGGGCCTGCTCAAAGACAACCTGGTATCCGGCGCCAAGCTGATCGGCCTGGGCCTGGTGCTGATCCTCACCCTGCAACTGGCGGTGCGCCAACTGCCCGGCGAGCGCCTGCGCAGCAATCAATGGCGCCTGCTGCTGCCATTCCTGGCCTTGTATGGCCTCAGCCTGTGGACCAGCGACAGCGTCGCACTGTCGGCCGGCCACCTGCGCGAACTGCTGGTCGGCCTGGTGGTGTTCGTCATCACCCTGCTGGTGGGCCGTGACCTCAACCTGCCGATGCTGGCACGGCTGGTCACTGTCAGCGTCTGCGTGACGTGCCTGTTCGCCATCTTCTCCACCAAGTACCAGGAGCAAGGCCGCGCCTCGGCCATGCTCGACCCCAACGCCTTCGCCCTGTTGATCACCATCGCCCTGCCCCTGGGCCTGTGGCTGGCGATCAAGACACGGGCATGGCCGCTCAAACTGTTCTGGGCCGCCTGCTGCCTACTGCTGCTGGCCGGCATGACCAAGACCGAGTCGCGCTCAGGGCTGGTGGTGCTGATGATCAGCGCTGGCATCGTGCTGTACAACTACCGCGAGCGCCTGGCGCACATTCGTCCACGCCACCTGGGCTTCGCCATGCTCGGCCTGGCCATCGTGCTGCCGCTGGGGGTGGCGCTGATGCCCAAAGGCTACGTGGAGCGTATCCAGTCGCTGGTGCTGCTCAAGTCCGGGGTCAACGCGCACCAGGACGAATCCCTGGGGCGGCGATCCTCCTACCTGCTGGTGGGCAAGGACATGATCAACCAGCACCCGCTGCTCGGCGCCGGGCCCGGCACCTTCCCGCTGCACTATGCCGACACCGGCTTCTCCAAGGCCTTCGCCCCGGTCAACAGCAAGACCACCGACCTCTACCGGCGCGCCCACAACACCTACCTGGAGCTGTTCAGTGAAACCGGCGTGCCGGCCGGGCTGCTGTTCGTCGCCATGATCGCCATGGCCCTACGCAATTTCTGGCGCGCCCGCGCGGCCTGGCAGGCGGCCGGCGACCCCGACCGCGCCGACCTGATGACCCACCTGACCATGAGCATGCTGGCCATCGGGCTGTTCCTGATGTTCCTCAGCGCCCCCAGCCACAAGTACCTGTGGCTGATGCTGGGGTTGTCCAGCGTGCTGCTGCGCCAAGCGGCCGAGCAGCCCGTCAAGGACCTGCAGCCATGAACCAGGTGAGCATCGTCATCCCCATGTTCAACGAAGCCCGGCACATCGCCCGCACCCTCGATGCCGCGCGGCGCGCCGCCAGCAACGCGGGCCTGGCCTGCGAGTTGCTGGTGGTGGACAACGGCTCCAGCGACGCCGGCCCGGAGATTGCCCGCCAACACGGCGCGCGGGTGCTGAGCCTGCCGGGCGTGGCCATCGGCGCCCTGCGCAACCGTGGCGCCCAGGCCAGCCAGGGCGACTGGCTGGCGTTTCTCGACGCGGATATCGAAGTGCCGGAAAACTGGCTCGACCTGTTGGTCGGCCTGCAACAGCGCGGCGAAGGCGATGTGTTCGCCCTGGACTGCGACACCCCGCGCCAGGCGCCGTGGTTCGCCCATGCCTGGCAGCGTCGCACCCTGCGCGCCGGGCAGACGGTGCAGGACTGCACCTGGCTGCCCACCCCAAACCTGTTGATGCGCCGCCGCTGGTTCGAGCAGGTCGGCGGCTTCGACGAGCACCTGCGCACCGGCGAAGACAAGGACTTCACCCTGCGCCTGCACGAGGCCGGCGCGCGCCTGCGGGTGCTGCGCCAGCCGGTGGTGCTGCACTGGGGCTTCGAGCTGAGCTGGGGCGAGTGGCTGGGCAAGGAAATGTGGCGCCAGGGCAGCCACCTGCAACTGCTGCGCAGCCATGGCGTGAGCCTGCGCCTGCTGCGTTTCCCAATGCTCTCGGTGGGTGCCTGGGTGCTCGACTTCATGGCCGTGTCGGCGTTGCTCGACGGCTTTCCCCACGTGGCGCTGGCCCTACTGCTGATCAGCGCCCTGCCCGCCCTGGCCCTGAGCCTGCGCCAGAGCCTGAAGCACCGCGATTCGCTGCTGACCCTGCAACTGTGGGGCCTGCACTGGCTGCGCCTGCACCTGGCCGGCGCCGCCTTCGTGCTCAGCCTGTTCAACCGCACCGCAAGGAGGCCCGCCCGTGGCTGAGATCATTTTCTGGTTGTGCCTGCTGTTGCCGCTGTACGCCTGGGTCGGCTACCCCGTGCTACTGACCCTGGCAGCACCGTTCTTCCCCCGCCGCCAGCCCGGGCCGCTGCCGCCACAGCGGGTCAGCGTGGTGATCGCCGCGCACAACGAGGAACGGCACATCGAGCAAAAGCTCAGCAGCGTGCTGAACCAGGACTACACGGCCGCCGAATTGCAGGTGGTGGTGGCCAGCGACGGCTCCAGCGACCGCACAGTGCAACTGGCCAACGCCCTGGGCGATGCCCGGGTGCAGGTGCTGGACCTGCCGCGCCTGGGCAAGGCCGGGGCGCTGAACACCGCGGTCAGTGTGTGCCGAGGCGACATCCTGGTGTTCACCGACGCCGACAACCAATGGTCGGGCGACACCCTGGGCCTGCTCCTGGCGCCCTTCGCCGACCACGACGTGGGCGGCACCGCCGGGCACATGATCATCCCCGACCCGGGCAAGGGCCTGAGCCTGGGCGACAGCCTGTACCGCCACTACGAGGCCTGGCTGCGCAAGGTGGAGAACCGCACCGGCTGCATGGTGTCGGCCGATGGCGCGCTGCTAGCGCTGCGCCGGCCGCTGTACCAGGCGATTCCCAAACAGGTGAACGATGACTTCTTCATCAGCACCTGCGCCCCGGCCGCGGGCCAGCGTATCGTCTATGCGCCCGAAGCAGTGGTGCTCGACCAGGGCGTGGACGAGGCCGACAAGCAGTTTCGCCGCCGCCAGCGGGTCACCGTCGGCGGGCTGCTGAGCCTGGCCGCCCGGCGCGAGCTGCTCAACCCCGCACGCCATGGCCTGTATGCCATTGCCCTGATCAGCCACAAGCTGATCCGCCGCCTGGCACCCGTGTTGCTGCTGCCCTTGCTGCTGGCCAACCTGTGGCTGGCCGCCGAGCCCGGTTTCTATCGCCTTACCCTGGCCGCCCAGCTGCTCGGCTACGCCGCAGCCATCGCCGGCTTGCTGGACGCAGGCCATCGCCTGCCCAAACCGTTCCGTCTGGCGGCCTTCGTGCTGGTCACCCTCGCGGGCATGAGCGTTGGCCTGTGGCAATTCCTGCGTGGGCACAGCTACAGCCAATGGAACCCCGACCAGAACCGATGAGCGACGGACATGCCGATCAAGACCCGTATCAAGCAGGCCAGCGGTTGGCTGTACTTCAAGTCGCCCAAGGGCCGCAGCGAACTGCGCGGCGCCGGGGTGATCCTCATGTTGCACCGGGTGCTGGCCGATGACGCCTGCGCAGCGCTGCCACACCGCAACGAGCTGTGCGTTGGCCCACGGGCGTTCGAAAGCCTGCTGCGCTGGCTGCCCAAGCACTTTGACTGCGTCAGCCTCATGGACCTGCTCAAGGCCCATGAAACCCCGCGTGGCGAGGGGCGGCCAAAGGTTGCCCTGACCTTCGACGACGGCTGGCGCGACAACGCGCTCAACGCCTTCCCGCTGCTGCGCAAGCACCAGGTGCCGGCGAGCATCTTCTTGTCCACCGACTACATCGGCAGCCGCCAGCGCTTCTGGTGGGAGAGCGTCGGCGAGACCTTGTGGGGCAGCCACGGCGAAGCGGCCCGGCACAACCTGATCGAGCGCCTGCGCAAGCTCGGCCGCCCGCTGCCGGCGGCCTACTTCATGAACGACCGCCCGCAAGCCCGCAGCCTGGCCCTGGCGCGCTACCTGCAAAGCCTGAAGAGCCTGAGCCCACAGGCACTGCATGTGCTCACCGACGCCTGCCCGGACGAATCGCTGCCCCAGGCCATGGACTGGCACCAGGTGCGCGAGCTGGAAGACTCCGGCTTGGTGCGCTTCGGCCCGCACGGCGCCAGCCACGCGCTGCTGCCGTACCTGGACGACCACCGCCTGGAAGAGGAACTGCAACGCAGCCACGCGGCCCTGCAGCACGGTTGCCAGCAACCGCTGCCGGTGTATTGCTACCCCAACGGCGACCATGACGAGCGGGTGCGCGCGCGCCTGGCCGCACACCGCTACCCCTATGCGCTGAGCACGCGGCCAGGCATCTGCCAGGGCCAGGACGACCCGCTGGCGCTGCCACGCATCGGCGTCAGCCAGCGCAACGCCAGCCGCCCGTCGCTGCTGGCCTGGCGCATCAGCCGGGGAGGCCGCGCATGAGCCGCAACCATTACCTGCGCCACCTGGCGCTGAGCATGGGCACCAAGCTGGCGATGATCGCCCTGCGCCTGCTGCGCAACGTGCTGCTGGCGCGCATCCTCGGCCCCAGCGAGCGCGGCCTGTTCGCTCTGCTCAGCACCCTGCCCGACCTGATCAGCGCCGCTACGAGCGGCGGGCTGAACAGCGCGGTCGGCTACCAGGCGGCCAAGCAGCGCGACCTGGGCCTGCTGCTGACCCAGGTGCTGGTCTACGGCTGCCTGCTGGCCGGCCTGCTGACACTGCTCTGCGTGTTCCTGGTGCGCGAGTTCGGCACCGAGCTGGAAGTGACGATCCAGCTCGGCCTGCTGGCCTGGCTGTTGCTGCTGGCCGTGCCGATGACCGTGCTCAAGAGCGGCCTGCTGACCCTGCACAACGCCAGCGGCGGGGTCGGCGCCTTCAACGCCCTGCGCCTGACCGAATCGCTGGCGCCCTTGCTGCTGTTCCTCGGGCTGTTCTGGATGTGGCAAGAGCAGGCTCTGGAAGCCGCGCTGATCAGTTGGCTGTGCGGCATCGCCCTGGTGCTGGCGCTGGGCCTGTGGTGGTTGCGCCGCCAGCACCCGCTGGGCCTGCGCTGGGACCGCAGCGGCCAGCGCGAGCTGCTGGCCTACAGCGCCAAGAGCCACCCGGACCTGCTGTTCCAGCAGTTGATCCTGCGTTCGGACTACCTGTTCATCGGCGCCCTGCTCGGCAGCACCGCACTGGGTCACTACGCCATGGCCAGCGCCGCCGCCGAGCTGCTGCTGATCGTCCCTGAAGCCGTGACCACGCCGCTGATGAAACGCCTGCTGCAACAAGACGCCGGCATGGAGAAACTCACCCCCCTGGCGCTGCGCCTGACCGCAACCGTCATGCTCGGCGCCTGCCTGGGCATGGCGCTGATCGGCGAATGGCTGATCGTCACCCTGTTCGGCGCCGAGTACCAGCCCGCCTACCCGGCGCTGTTGGCGTTGCTGCCGGGCCTGCTGGGGCTGTGCTACGCGAGCATCCTGCGCCTGGACCTGCTGGGCAAGAACCGTCCCGGCACGGTGTCGCTGCTGATGGGCGTGGGGGCGGCGCTGAACCTGGCGCTCAACCTCATCCTGATCCCCCAGTGGGGCATCGTCGGCGCTGCGGCGGCGTCGTCCATCGCCTACCTGGTGGTGACGATCGCCATGCTGGTGCTGTATGGCCGCCTGAGCGGCGTGCCGCTGCAGCAGACCCTGATCGTGCTGCCCAGCGACCTCGCGCCGCTGTGGCGCATGCTGCAACGGAGGCCGGCATGAGGCACTGGCTCGCGTGGTGCGTGCTGGCCGCGCCGCTGGCCGAGGCGGCCAGCCTGGAATGGGGCGATATCCGCGACGGCGCCCTGTACCTGCAACCGCGCACGGCCGATGAGCTACGCATCCACTGGCAGCCGGCGTGGCAGGCCGAGGCCAACGCCGAGCGCTTGTATTTGCTCGACGGCCAGGGCCGCTTGCAGGGCGAGCGGCCCATCCAGGCCGAGGAGGTGCGCGGTGAGCAGCGCTGGCCGCTGGCCGCCGGTGCCGGGCCGTACCGCCTGGAGATCCCGGGCTACAGCTTCCGCGCCTACCGGGTGCGCCACAGCGACAGCACCGGCGCACTGTTCGCCCCGGCCAAGGTGCATTTCAGCGCCGAGGTCGGGCCACGGGTGGAGCTCTACTTCCGGGTCAAGGCCGGCGAGCGCGCGGTGCTGGCTGGCAAGTACCATGGCGGCGTGAACGGGCTGGGCGCACAACGCCTGAGCGATGGGCGCGAGGTTCAGGTCACGCTCAAGCCCTACCCGGCCTATTGGCGTTTCGACCAGCAGGCGCTGCCCACCAGCCCCCGCGATGAAACCTGGCGCCTGCGCCTGCAAGGGCGCGGCAAGGCGGCGTTCTGGCTCGACGGCAGCGCCAACCTGTTCGCCCAGCGTGTCGACCAACTGGGCGATGTGGCCACCCCCCAGGGCCTGGTGCGCCTGGCCGTCGAGGGCAAGGTGCTCGGCAACACCCCGCGCCTGGGCGTCGCACTGCCCTATGTGCTGCCGCCGACTTCCAGCTTCGCGGTCCTCGATGCCTTGCGTCCGCAAGCCGCCGGCTACTACAGCTTCATGGATGTGCTGGCGCGCCAGCCCGAGTACGAAGACGCCTGGCGCCGCCTGTACCAGCAACGCTTCGCCATCACCCAGGACATCACCCTGCTGGCCGGCACTGGCCGGCGCGCGGACCTGACCGCCGACCGCACCAGCAACGACGGCCTCGACGCCTGGCTGGCAGCCACCGCCCGCCTTGGCGGCCACGGCGTGCACTACCTGGCGTTCGCCGACGAACCCAACCTTAACTACCGCGA
This sequence comes from Pseudomonas entomophila, assembly GCF_029193575.1. Lineage (GTDB taxonomy): Bacteria > Pseudomonadota > Gammaproteobacteria > Pseudomonadales > Pseudomonadaceae > Aquipseudomonas > Aquipseudomonas entomophila_G. The sequence goes on from NZ_JARGCS010000043.1 coordinate 114,042, forward strand.
CTATGAGAGCTACGAAGCCTTCTTCACGGCCATGGCCACTCAGGTGCGCGCCTACCCCGGTGCCCGCGAGGCCGGGGTACGTATCGCCATGCCGGCGTCCTCGCGGTTGCTCGGCGGGCCATTCACCCAGGGCAGCAAGGACTTGCGCGGCATCGACTGGGCACGCCGCCTGCTCAAGGCCCACGACCACGAGATCGACGCCCTGGCCTGGCACGAATGGATGGTCCGCGACCTGTTGGCCACCCGCAGCTACCGCGACAGCGTGCGCCAGGCCGCCGCGCTGGTTGGCCTGGATGCCCAGGGCCGGCCGCGCAAGGCGCTGTTGCTGGACCAGACCAACCTTTCCAGCGGCTCCAGCCTGAGCCCCTACGACCAGGACACCCACTACGCCAGCCTGTGGTGGGCCTCGGTGGTGATCAACGCCTCGGCCGACGGCCTGCTGGACATGCTCAACTGGTTCCATGTGGCCGATGAGCCCGAATGGCCCAAAGGCATGATCCGTGTGCTGGGCGAGGAGCGTTTCGAGCTCAAGCCGGTAGGCTTGGCGCAGCAGTTCATCCAGCGTCATTGGCTGCGCCAGGTACTGGGCGTGGAAAACGACGCCTTCGAGGTCGACGCCCTGGCCATGGCCGACGGCCCGCAACGTAGTCTGCTGGGGGTGAACAAGGCCGATCGCCTGCAACAGGTCGAGCTGCGCCTGAACGAGCGCTACAGCAGTGCGCACCCACGCGACCGGCCCGCCACCTGCCCGCCGGGCCAGTTGGAGTTGTTCGGCCCCGACAGCCGGCCCCGCCCTGCCCGCTTCACCTGCCATGAGGGCCAGATCAGTTTTCAACTACCTGGGCAGACCTTGTTTGCCCTGACCTGGAGCGCGTCTTGAGACGCACCTCGACCTGCCAGAAACAGGAGGCACCATGCGTGCATTGAGCAAAATCCAGGACCTTATCAAGCGCAAGGGACTGCGCAACATCCTGACCACGGCGTTCCGTCACTACGTGTTCTACCATTGGGAACTGTTGTGGATGGAGCGCGACCTGGAAAGCCCGGTGCCGCCGCACCGGCTCAAACCCTACCCACCGCTGCGGGTGGAGACCATCACCGTGCATAACGTCGGCGCCTTCGCCCGGCACTTCGGCGACCGCGTCGAGACCATGCGCGAGCTGGCCGCCGAGGGCCACACCGGGCTGATGTTCCTCGACGGTGAAAACGACGCAGTGGCGTTTATCTGGGGCAGCAGCCGGCACTACCACGACCGGCACTTCTACGGCTGCTGGTTCCCGGTGGGGCCAGGCGAGTTCTTCGAGTTCGGCGGCGAGTTGATCCGCAAGTACTGGGGCACGGAACTGTCGGTGGACCTGCAACTGGCGCTGTGGAAGGCCATGGCCGTCCAGGGCTGCGACAAGGTGGTGGATGTCTGCGAGCAGCACAACGTCCCCGCGCTCAAGCTGCACCTGCGCATGGGCTACAAGGAGCAAGGACGGATCATGAACGTGTATTGCCTGTTCGGTCGCTGGAAGTTCTACCGCGAAACCCGCTACACCCAATCGCGCCTCGAGCCGCTGCGCAAACCCGCGGCCGAAGGCGCCACGGCTGCGGCGTCCTGAGCCCATGGCCTTGCAACTGAGCTGGTGCGCCTCGCTGCGCACCGACCCCTTCCCCGCTGCCGCCTACGAGGCGCTGCGCCAGCGCGTGGCCGGCAGCACCCCCTTCAACCACCTGGGTTGGCTGTGCGCCGCCGAGGCGGCGCTGCAACCCGGCCAACACTTGCAGGTGCTGCTCGGCCACCTCGATGGCCGGCTGTGCCTGTGCCTGCCGCTGGTGCGCGAGCGCCAGCCGTTCGGCCCGCTGAACGTACCGGTGGTGCGCCACCTGGGCTACCCGTTGAGCGACCGCATCGCCCTGCTGCTGGACCTGCCCGCGCATTATGCCGGCCAGGTGCTGCGGGCGATTCGCAAGCACCTGCCGCACGCCCTCCTGCAACTGAGCGAAGTGCCCGGTGCCGATGACGATTGGCTGCGCCAATGGGCAACGGCCAGCTCCACCTACGAGCGCCACCTGACCTGCCGGGTGCCGGTGCATCGCATCAGTGAGCTGGACCGCCAGGAAGTCAGCGGCGACCCACGCTACAAGCTGCGCCGCGCCCGCAAGCGGATCGCCGCCTGCGGCGCGGTGGTGCGCCGGGTGATCGCCACGCCGCAGAACATCACGGCCCTGCTCGATGCGATCAGCGCCGTCGAGGCGGTGAGCTGGAAAGGTGACGACGAGGTCGGCATCTTCAGCGGCGAACAGCGCCGCCAATGGATGTACCACGCCTTCACCGCCCTGGCCCGCGATGGCCTGGTGTGCCTGGTGCTGCTGGAGCTCGAGGGCGTGTGCATCAGCTACCGCCTGGGGCTGCTCGAACGCGGCCGGGTGTACGACTACAACCTGGCCTTCGCCCCCGAATACCGCGACCTGGGCAGTGGCCGAGTGCTGCTCGAAGAGTTCATTCACTGGGGCCTCGAGGAAGGCTGGAAGTGGGTCGACGCCTCACGCGTGAGCCTGACCAACTCCAGCCACCAGCTTCATGAGCGGCAGACCGGCCAGGTCGAGCAATGGCGCCTGAGCTGCTACAGCTGGCGCCCCGACGGCATCGCCCTGGGCCTGGCCCAGCGTGGCTGGCATTGGCTCAAGCCACGCCTGCGCAAGGGCCGCGCCGAGGCCTCGGCCAACGCCGAACCCACCCCCCCACAGGAGCGCCCGGATGCCATCCCAGGTCATAGTCAACGCTGACGATTTCGGTTTGAGCGTGCACACCAACGCTGTGATCCTGCACGCCTTCCAGGCCGGGCTGATCAGCTCGGCCACGGCCATGGCCAACATGCCGGCCTTCGCCGCCGCCTGCGTGCTGGCCCAGCAGCCGGCGCTGCGCGGGCGTGTGGGGCTCCATTTCAACCTGACCTACGGGCGGCCGCTGAGCCAGGCGATCCTCGCCGAGCCGCGTTTTTGCACGCCCCATGGCGAGTTCGAACTCAAGCTCAAGCGTCGCGCCCTGCGGCTGTCGCGGCGTGAGCGGGTGGCGGTGGCACAAGAATTGGAGGCGCAGTGGAAGCAGTGCCTGGACCACGGGCTGATGCCCAGCCACCTGGACTCGCACCAGCATGTGCACAACATCTGGCCGATAGGCGAGATCGTCGCGCGCTTCGCACGCCAGCAGGGTGTGCCCGTGCGTCTGGCGCGAAACCTGGGGCACAACATCGGCCCGATGAAGCGCCTGTTCAAGACGCTGTTGAACCGGCGCCTGCGTCAGTTGAGCGGGGCCACGGCGGATTACGTGTGCACGCCAGCGGACCTGAAGGCAGGCCTGGCGCCGCGCGAGGGGGTGCTGGAGGTGGTCGCGCACCCCAGCGCGCTCGGCGGGCATGATTTTGGCGATGCCTACCTGGAGCGTGGGGAGTCGCTGAAATCGTTGATCGATGCCCGTCTGGAGGATGTTCCGCGGGTGGGTTACGCCACTGCGCTGTAAATACCGGGCCCTCTCGCGGGGCAAGCCCGCGAGAGGGCCGACACATCCCCCGCACACCCCACCTGCCACAAATCTGCAGCCACCCCCTGCAGATTTGCCGATTGTGCCAGGCAAATACGCATGGCAGGATCCTCCGATCCTCCAGCGCATTTCCAGACTTCACTTGGAAAATCAATAACAAAGCAGGGAGACCGCGATGACCGCGCAAGCTCACCCCCAGGCCACGGACCACGTCCTGGCCACTGTCCGCAACCACATCGGCCACCTCACCCTCAACCGCCCCGCCGGCCTCAACGCCCTCACCCTCGACATGGTGCGCAGCCTGCAGCGCCACCTCGACACCTGGGCCGACGACCCACAGGTGCATGCCGTGGTGCTGCGCGGCGAAGGCCCGAAGGGCTTCTGCGCCGGCGGCGACATCCGCTCGCTGCACGACAGCTTCAAGGCCGGCGAGCGCCTGCATGAGGATTTCTTCGTCGAGGAGTACGCCCTCGACCTGCACATCCACCGCTACCGCAAACCCGTGCTGGCGTTGATGGACGGTTTCACCCTTGGCGGCGGCATGGGGCTGGCCCAAGGCGCGGACCTGCGCATCGTCACCGAACGCAGCCGCCTGGGCATGCCGGAAGTCGGCATTGGCTATTTCCCCGATGTCGGCGGCAGCTACTTCCTGCCCCGGGTGCCGGGTGAGCTGGGCATCTACCTGGGTGTCAGCGGTGCGCAGATCCAGGCGGCCGATGCCTTGTACTGCGGCCTCGCCGACTGGTACCTGGCCAGCGACCAACTCGCCGCGCTGGACGAGGGCCTGGACCACCTGAGCTTCGGCGACCATCCGCTCAAGGACTTGCAAGGCCTGCTCGCCAAGCTAGGTACCCAAGCGCTCGATGACGCCCCGCTGGCCCGCCTGCGCCCGGTGATCGATCACTTCTTCGCCCTGCCCGACGTGCCCAGCATCATCGAGCAACTGCGCGCGGTGAGCATCGGTGACAGCCACGCCTGGGCGCTGGCCACCGCCGACCAGCTGGAAACCCGCTCGCCCCTGGCCATGGCGGTTACCCTGGAGATGCTGCGGCGCGGGCGCCATGCCAGCCTCGAGGCGTGCTTCGCCATGGAGCTGCACCTGGACCGCCAGTGGTTCGCCCACGGCGACATCATCGAGGGCGTGCGCGCCCTGATCATCGACAAGGACAAGCAGCCACGCTGGAACCCGCCGACCCTGGCCGGGCTGTCGCGCCAGCGGGTCGAGCAATTCTTCGAAGGCCTGTGAGCCCGGGAGTACACAGCATGCAAGACCTGGAACTGAGCGAAGAACAGATCATGATCCGCGACATGGCCCGCGATTTCGCCCGTGGCGAGATCGCCCCCCATGCCCAGGCCTGGGAGAAGGCCGCGTGGATCGACGATGGCGTGGTGCGCAAGATGGGTGAGCTGGGCCTGCTCGGCATGGTGGTGCCGGAAGACTTCGGCGGCAGCTACACCGACTACGTCGCCTACGCCCTGGCGGTCGAGGAGATCTCCGCCGGCGACGGTGCCACCGGGGCGCTGATGAGCATCCACAACTCGGTCGGCTGCGGCCCGCTGCTGGCCTACGGCACGCCAGAGCAGCAGCAGGCCTGGCTGCCACGCCTGGCCAGCGGCGAGGTGATCGGCTGCTTCTGCCTGACCGAGCCGCAGGCCGGCTCCGAAGCGCACAACCTGCGCACCCGCGCCGAGCGGGTCGGTGGCGAGTGGGTGATCAACGGCGCCAAGCAGTTCGTCAGCAACGCCCGCCGCGCGGGCTTGGCGATCGTCTTCGCGGTCACCGACCCGGACCTGGGCAAGAAAGGCCTGTCGGCCTTCCTGGTGCCCACCGACAACCCCGGGTTCAAGGTCGACCGCAGCGAACACAAGATGGGCATCCGCGCCTCCGACACCTGCGCGGTCACCCTGGACGACTGCCGCATCCCGGCCGCCAACCTGCTCGGCGAACGCGGCAAGGGCCTGGCCATCGCCCTGTCCAACCTCGAAGGCGGGCGCATCGGCATCGCCGCGCAAGCCCTGGGGATCGCCCGCGCGGCGTTCGAGGCGGCGCTGGCGTATTCGCGCGACCGGGTGCAGTTCGGCAAGCCGATCAACGAGCACCAGAGCATCGCCAATTTGCTCGCCGACATGCAGGTGCAGGTCAATGCCGCGCGCTTGCTGATCCTGCATGCCGCACGCCTGCGCAGTGCTGGCAAGCCGTGCCTGTCGGAAGCCTCGCAGGCCAAGCTGTTTGCCTCGGAGATGGCCGAGCGGGTGTGCTCGATGGCGATCCAGGTGCACGGCGGGTATGGGTATCTGGAGGATTATCCGGTGGAGAAGTATTACCGGGATGCGCGGATCACGCAGATCTACGAGGGGTCGAGCGAGATCCAGCGCATGCTGATCGCACGCGAGCTCAAGCACTATTCGCTGTAGCGCCGCACAGGCACGCCCCTGAAGTTCGAACGACGCGCAAGGCGTGGTCATCTCAGGGGCTGCAAGCGCGAAGCGTGCGCTTCGGTTTTATTAGAGAAACTTCCTACGTAGTTATCAGACCCCATCTGATACAGCCGACTTTTTTCCAGCCGACATGACGGTTACCTGGGCATGGCGCGCATGAGGCGTGCGTGAAGCCAGGGCCGACCGATGCGAAAGGAAAAAGGATGAATCGCTTACCGTTATTTGCAGTGATCATTGGCGCAGCGTTGCCGCTAGCCAATGCCTGGGGCAATACCGTCGCGAGCGTGACGGTGAAGAACGACACCAGTACCCCGGCAGCATTCACGTATGAATATGCCTTCGGGACCTTCGACCCCGTCCCCTCGACGATATCGGGAAACGCGACATTGAGGTTCGTGCTCAACGGTGCGTCCTCTGCTTCGTCTGGAATGCGGTTCACCTACAGCGCGGGAAGCAAAAGATGCAAGTTCGAGGCTTCGCATATCACGATTCCCAACATTGGTTGGACGAAAAAAGCCACATCCACCGGGTCAGCCCGCGCGACCTGCGAGGCGAAGATTACGCGTGCCAGTGCAACCCCTCCTTATGACTACGGCGTGGAATTCACCATCCGATAACGACTCACGGACGGGTGTTGCGACAAGCTTCGCCCCCTTGATAAGGAACTGTCGAATGATAGAAACCTCACTGGCACACCTGAACAGGCTCGTAACACTGGCAACACTTTCAAGATCCCATCCAGCCCCGCCGCCTCAGCCAGTAAGCTCGCCCGCCAATGGCGAAGAGGTCGTTCTTTCCGCAGAGGGGCTGGCGCTCAGTGCCGAAGCGACACTGTCGAAAAAGCAGTTGGAAGAGAAATTTCAGCGCATCTACGGTCCCGATAACCTGCTGCTCAGGCTGCACGCGGAAGTTGCTCGATTGGGCAGGAATGCCCCCGCCCTGAGCGAGGAACCGGCGGGCGCTTCCCCGGAACGCCTGAAGCAGAGCCGCCAAGCGGCGAAATACATCGAGGGGGTGGTCAAGGCTCAGCGCCAGACCGATAACCCATTCGCCCATCTGTCACGCCAGGAAGTCGTGGCTATTCTGGAAGATGAAAGCGGCGCCTACACCTCGGTCGAACGCTATGCAGCGAGCGAAGCGGTGCGTGAATTGGACAATGCGCGCATAGGACGATTCTGGGCACGCCTGAGCCTGGACAACGACCATCGTGCGCACGTGGTCAGAACCCTCGAGTTCTTCGACAGCCTCGGTGAGCTAGAACGGATGCGCTACCCAGCCGGAACGCGCGACTTCTACGTCACCCTGCTAAACCAACCGCAACCTGGAGACGCCGATTATCAACCGCTCAAGATGCCCTCGCTGGTCGAGATTCTGAAGCAGATCGACGATGCGCAGCGCAATGGCGCAGGCGACGAGCAAGGCGCCGGAGTGCCCCCCGGGACCTGACCGTTGCAACCACCCAGGTGGCGTGCCGCCCCACTCCGGGAACGGTGCGCCATCTCGCCCCTGATCACCCCGATAGCATTTATCCATTGAACACCGGCTTCCAGGTGCAGTAAGCTCGACCCCATTCACTGGAGAGCAACATGTCGAAACACACCCGCAACCCCGCCAACATCACCGGTCGCACCATGCGCCCTGTGCTGGCCGTTGCCGGTCGTCACGCCGTTGCCAGCTTTTATTTTGGGTATTGGTTTAGCCACTAGGCGCCGCTGATACCCACACGGCGCCCACCTTCGAGGGGCCGCCGAACATGAGAATACTCAAACCCCCGGTCGGCCCCCCGACCGGGGGTTTTGTTTTTCCAGGCCTTGAACAACAGCGATTCACACTGAGGACAGATCCATGCACCACACCACCTATCCCTACGCCTATGCCTGGCGATTTAGCCAATCCCGTTCGGGCCAGCCTGCCGCCTCCGTACGGTCCATCACCGGTGGCGAAGCTGCGCACAACAATCATCCGAATACCTGTCGAACACCTCGATAGGGCCGATCGCGCGGGCCAGAGCCCGCCGTCCGCCCAGGGAAACAACGCCATGCAATCGTCCAATCTCGCTCTGCCCCTGACCCAACCCCAGGCTGCCAACACCGCCGTCAGCCAACGCCTGCCCAGCCCTCACCTGCTCAAACAGCAGATGCCGCTGCCCAGCGAACTCGCCCAGCAAGTCAATGGCCACCGCCAGGCCATCCGCGCCATCCTTGAAGGCCGCGACCCGCGTCTGCTGGTGATCGTCGGCCCCTGCTCGCTGCACGACCCGCGCTCGGCCCTGGAATACGCCGACCGCCTGGCCGCCCTCAGCCGCGAAGTCGACGACCAACTGCTGCTGGTGATGCGCGCCTACGTCGAGAAACCCCGCACCACCGTGGGTTGGAAAGGCCTGGCCTACGATCCGCACCTAGATGGCAGCGACGATATGCACGCCGGCATCGCCCTGTCGCGGGGCTTGATGCTGGGCATGCTCGAGCGTGGCCTGCCGATTGCCACCGAGTTGCTGCAACCGATGGCCGCTGGCTACTTCGACGACCTGCTGGGCTGGGCCGCGATCGGCGCGCGCACCACCGAGTCGCAGATCCACCGCGAGATGGTCAGCGGCCTGGAGCTGCCTGTCGGCTTCAAGAACGGCACCGACGGCGGGGTCGGCATCGCCTGCGACGCGATGCGCAGCGCCGCGCACCCACACCGGCATTTCGGCATGGACGCGCAAGGCTACCCGGCGATCGTCGACACACTGGGCAACCCGGACACCCACCTGGTGCTGCGCGGCGGCCACAAGGGGCCGAACTACGACGCGGACAGCATCGCCCTGGCGCGCCAGGGCCTGGCCAAGGCGGGGCTGGCGCCACGGATCATGGTCGACTGCAGCCACGCCAACAGCGGCAAGGACCCGGCGCGTCAGCCGGCGGTGTTCGAGGATGTGCTGCGACAGCGCCTGGCCGGTGACCGCTCGATCATCGGGGTGATGATCGAAGGCCACCTGTTCGAGGGGTGCCAGGCCTTGGGCAAGGGCGCGCTGAAGTACGGCGTGTCGATCACCGATGGTTGCCTGGGGTGGGCGTCGACCGAGCAACTGCTGCGCAGGGCCAGTGGTCACCCGTAAATCGCCCTATGGACTGTGCCTGGACAGTGCCCATGGCGTCACGGCGCAGGGCACGTCTAAGCCATCCCGACATTGCGTAAAACAGCATAGGCAGGTATGTATCGATGATTTTGTGGAGGCCTGAACTGCATGGGGCTATTCGTATTCGGGTCCCAGTAAGTGATAGCGCCGCCGTTGTTAGCATCCCAACTGACCCACGTGCGCTGGGGGAAGACCTGTGTGTAGACGCGCCTGAGGTCATTCCAGTGAGAGGAGTTTGTGTAGATGGCTCTTGGAGTGCGGACGGCCAAATCGATGTAACCCGTGGGGGTGAGCGCCTCAGAAAATATGTAGACCCCGAATACATTACTGACATTGACAAGGTAAGAAACGGCTTGGCCACTGGCATCTCGCACGGTAATGGTCGCATTGCCATTGCGTTCACCGGTGACCTTGCCTTGAGCCGTTACCACCGCCACCCTTTCATCGCTTGAGCTATACGTATAGGGCGCTTGCCCCCCGGTGGGCACCCGCACCGCCGTGTTGCCGATGGAGTCCAGACCCGTTCGTGGCGCCGCCAACTTGAACGCGGTGCCGTTGAGCACCATGTCACGTCGATCGATGCTCAGTGCCGGACTCACGGTCAGTGCCAGCGGGTTGGAAAACTCAAACGTTTCCTGCCCGTGGCGCTTGCGCTGATAGCGCACGATGATTTTCCGCCCAATATTGGCGAGCACCACACTGCGTGGTACATGGAAGGTCATTCTGCCGACCTGATCCACCGTCTGCGTTTCAGACACGTAACCTTGCCCCGCCACAGGACTGTCCAGTACCAGCCGCAACTGGCTCAGCGGCAACATCCCCTGGAACTCTACAAAGAAGGTAGCCCCCGGGTTGAGCGGGATCCTGGCTGGGTCGAGGGCCGCTCCCTGTGCCTCCAGCGAAACCGGCGCGCGTCGATCCCACGGCGTCGCCGCATCGGCAACGATCAGCGTTACACTGCTCGATAGCTGCACACCGGTCCTGCTCCTGACCGTGTAGAACACCTGGATAGCTTGGCGAAGGCCCGCCCTCACGACAGCCTCTGGCACGCTGAAGCTCATTGGCCAACCGCTATCAGCCTGCTGGGTTTCGGTGAATGTGGCTGCGGCTGTGCGCCCGATCCAGGTCAAGGTGACGAAATCGTCATCCTTGAGCACACCCAGTGGAATATTCACGGTAGTGCTCGGCGAACGGGGAAACAGCAGAGAGTCCTCCACCCCCCCGACCACCGGTGCAGGCAGCAGCTCGACCTGCTCGCCCACCAGCAGGTGCAAAGGCGCCGAGGACTGCCCGCCGGCCCCGGGCTGACCCACCTCGTAGCTGACCGTGAGCGTGCCACCGTTCAATCGCCCGAACTGTTCGGCGACGTAGCGGTCCATACTGCCCTGGATTGCCTCATTTTGCGAAACCCGGGCCAAGGGCACTGTCCGCTCGATTGTTCCCGACGCTGACCGCCCGCTCAGCACCAGCTGCGTGCGATCGCCCAGTGCCATCCCGGGCCAACCTATCTTGGCCGTGATCGCCTTCAGGTCATTGGGCAGTAAACCGCCACGGGCCTCATTCACACTCGGTGCCGGTAAGCGTTGCACAATGCCTTGCACCACCAGGGTTCTACGGTAAGACCGCCATACCCGCGCCCCGCCGCGGTAGACTTCGTAGCTGACTCGCAGTTGGCCGTTGGCAGCCCGGACCACATCGGCATTCGCGACCGCGACGAGACGGAAACCTGGAAAAGGCGCATCAGGTTCTCGCTGGATGACGATGTCTGGGAGAGTAACTTCGAAACGTTGCCCCTCCACCGTGGTGACTGCATATCGGAAGCGCAGTACATCGTTTAACTGAAAGATCGGTCGCATGACGTATACACGGGCGTGAAGATCCTGGCTGCCCAGATCCTCCAGAGCCAGTCTCCCCTCGACGATGACATCTCCGATAGGGATCAGCAGTTCAGGCGCCTCAGCAAGGTTTTCATCGTCAAGCTCGGGTGTCAGCAGCAACTCACCCGACCATTTCTCGGAGTAGTTTTCCACTTCGTCATGGACCCGCCACACAACCAGCACCGAGTCCAGTTCCTTGATCGGCTCCAGTTGATCCGCAGCGATCAGGAACGTCACCTGGTTGTCAACCTCACCTTCTGCAAGCGTATGGGTAAAGTAGACCCCACCCACACTCAAGGTGATCACGTCCCGTACCCGCATCAGTGGATAGGCGTCGATCGTCACCGGAATCTGTAACCCCGGGGTCAAGGCTGGCGGCAGTTCCAATAGCGCCGCATGCAACTCCGAGTGCCAGGGTTCGTTGGGACGGCGATCCGGGCCGCCGGGCAGCGTGTCCTTGTAGAACACCGTGAGCTTCCTGGACTCCTCCTGGTTCCCGGAAGGAGACCTGGTGATCCTCGCATACCATTCGCCAAAGCCCACAACTACCCGTTCAATCGGGATGTGGGCGGAAATGTCGGCCCTCGAGTCGGCCTGCTCCGGCGTTACCACCACTGTCAATACGGCAATCGGTGTGGGCGTCCCAACAAGCTGCCAGAAGACCTCGATCATGTCGCCGGCGTGCATGTTGTTATAAGCCTGCAGCGTGACGGGCAATCCCTTCGAAGGGTTCACATGCACAGCGGCACGGTTAAGCCCGAAATGCGCGCCGACCACAGGCGCGCGCGCGCCCGCCGGGAATGGTGGCAGGATGGCATTGATCTCAAAGCCCATGCTCCCAATGCCCGGTTCCAGCAGTCGGTTGAACTCGTCCACCGTCCCCAACAGCCGAGGTTTCTGCTCCGTCTCCGAGGAAGAGAACATCAGAACGCTCTCGCCATCCTCTGGCAGGTCACGGGGATCGAAGTCGCTGGGGGGAATCACGACGGGTGTCGGTGGAGTGGGGTCACTGTTTTCATCACCAAACATTTTATTGAATTCATTGAGGTCCATGGGGTATCCCACCTTGTCGTGAGCGCCGGTGCTCGCCGGTACTGTCTCGCCAGCGACGTGGCGCCACAACTGGTAAAAATGATAGGTCGAGGGCCTCAACACGCTGTCAAAAGTAAGCTTTTGGGCTACCCTGTGCCTTTTCACTCAAGGAGTTACCTCATGGCTCGCGCCACTGCCCGTCACATCCTGGTTGCCACTGAAGACAAGTGCAACGAGCTCAAGGCCCAGATCGAAGCCGGCGCCGACTTCGCCGAAATCGCCAAGGCCAACTCCACTTGCCCGTCCAGCCGCCAGGGCGGTGACCTGGGCTCGTTCGGCCCAGGCCAGATGGTCAAGGAGTTCGACACCGTGGTGTTCAGCGCGCCGGTCAACACCGTGCAAGGCCCGGTGAAGACCCAGTTCGGCTACCACCTGCTGGAAGTCACCAGCCGCCAGGACTGAGGCGTTCTTGAAGCCCCACGCCTCCCCTGTAGGAGCGGGCTTGCCCCGCGATAGGGCCAGACCAGACACCGGCTGTGTCACGGAAGGCCTTATCGCGGGGCAAGCCCGCGCCTACAGGGGGCTGCGTCGTTTGTTGGGCTGGTGCATGGCCAGCTTCTTTTCGTTGAGCGCTCACGCTGCCCCCACCCACGCCCTCACCGTCTACGGCGAAGCCCCGCGCTACCCCGCCACCTTCAAGCATTTCGACTACGTCAACCCCGATGCCCCCAAGGGCGGCACGCTGCGCCGCTCGGCCATCGAGATCGGCCAGTTCGACCATATCCTGCCCTACATCGACAAAGGCACCGGCGTCAGCGAGGTCGATGGCTGGCTGTACGCGCCGCTGGCGGTGCGCTCGTTCGACGAGCCCTACACGGTCTATGGCCTGGTCGCCCGAGGCATGGAGCGCGGCCCGGACGACGCCTGGCTGCGCTTCGAGCTCGACCCACGCGCCACCTTCGCTGACGGCAAGCCAGTGCGCGCCGAGGACGTGCGCTTCACCTTCGACACGCTGATGAATCAGGGCAGCCTGAAGTTCCGCACCCTGTTCGCCGACGTCGCCGGGGTGGTCGTGGAAAGCCCACGCAGCGTGCGCTTCGACTTCAAGCAACCCCACGGCCGTACCCTGGCGTTGGACCTGGCGACCCTGCCGGTGCTGCCCGCGCACGATTGGCAGCAGCGCGACTTCGCCAACGGCGCCGGCTTCGACAAGCCGGTGGGCAGCGGCCCGTACCGCATCGGACGGATCGACAACGGCCGCAGCATCACCTTTGAACGCGACCCGACCTGGTGGGGCAAGGACCTGCCAGCCAGCCGTGGGCGCTACAACTTCGAGAAAGTCCGCATCGAGTACTTCGGCGACACAGAAGTGGCGCGCCAGGTACTCAAAGGCGGCGGCTACGACTACAACCGCGAGTTCTCCGCCACCGCCTACACCTTGGGCTACAACGGCGCGCAACTCGACGACGGGCGCCTGCAACGCGCCCACCTGGGCCCAGCCAAGCCGCAGAACGCCCAGGGCTTCGTGTTCAACCTCGACAGGCCGGTGTTCAAGGACCGTCGCGTGCGCCAGGCGCTGGCCATGCTCTGGGACTTCGAATGGAGCAACCGGCAGATGATGCGCAATATGTACATCCGCCAGCAGAGCCTGTTCTCCAACACCCCGCTGGCCGCGCGCGCGTTGCCTGACGCACAAGAGCTGGCGCTGCTCGAGCCGCTGCGCGGCCAAGTGCCCGACGAAGTCTTCGAGCGGGTGTTCACGGCGCCGGTCACTGATGGCTCGGGGATCATCCGTGCGCAGCAGTTGCAAGCCCTGGACCTGTTGCAACAGGCTGGCTGGCGTCCGCAGGGCGACCGGCTGGTGAATGCCGAGGGCCAGCCGCTGAGGTTCACCTTCCTCAACGGCCAGTCGGGGCTGGAGCGCCTGCTGCTGCCGTGGAAGCGCAACCTGGCGCAGATCGGCGTGCAGCTGGACATCCGCAACGTCGACTCCGCCCAGTACATCAACCGCCTGATGGGCCGCGATTACGACATGATCGTCACTGGCTACCCGGTCACCCTGTCGCCGGGCTCGGAACTGTACAACTACTTCGGCTCGGCCGCCGCCAACGACCCCGGTTCGAACAACCTGATGGTGCTCAAGGACCCCGCCGTCGACCGCCTGCTCGACGGCCTGGTACGCGCCGACACCCAGGCCGGCATGCTGAGCCACGCCCATGCCCTGGACCGGGTGCTGCAATGGAACTACTACTGGATCCCCAACTACTACCCGCCGGGCAGCTCGACCGTGTGGTGGAACCGCTTCGGCCTGCCCAAGGTACAGGCCGCCTATGACGAGGCGCTGGATACCTGGTGGGAGGTCAGCCCCAGCGCGTTGACCAACGCGCAGATGGCCGAACGTCGGAAGACCACCCCATGACCGCCTATCTGCTGCGCCGCCTGCTGCTGATCATCCCGACCTTGCTGGCGATCCTGCTGGTCAACTTCGCCATCGTCCAGGCCGCCCCAGGCGGCCCGGTGGAACAGGCGGTGGCGCGCCTGCAAGGCATCGGCGGCGGTGCGCCCGGGGCGCGGGTCGAGGTGGTGCAGGGCGAGTCGCGGGCCACCCGTGGCCTGGACCCGAAGCTGATCGAGGAGATCAAGCGCCAGTACGGTTTCGACAAGAGCGCCTACGAACGCCTGTGGCTGATGCTCGGCCAGTACGCCCGGCTGGACTTCGGCCAGAGCTTCTTCCGCGGGGCCAAGGTCACCGACCTGATCCTGGAAAAGATGCCCGTCACCTTGTCACTCGGTTTCTGGGCGACGTTGATCACCTACCTGGTGTCGATCCCCCTGGGCATCCGCAAGGCGGTGCGCCACGGCAGCCGTTTCGATGCCTGGAGCAGCGGGTTGATCGTGATCGGCTACGCCCTGCCCTCGTTCCTCTTCGCCCTGCTGCTGATCGTGCTGTTCGCCGGGGGCACCTCGCTGAACTGGTTCCCGGTGCGCGGGCTGGTGTCCGAGGACTTCGACCAACTGAGCCTGCTGGGCAAGGTCGCCGACTACTTCTGGCACCTGGTGCTGCCGGTCGGCGCCCTGGTGATCGGCGGCTTCGCCACCTTGACCCTGCTGACCAAGAACGCCTTCCTCGACGAGATCGCCCGGCAATACGTGGTCACCGCCCGGGCCAAGGGTCTGAGCCAGCGGCGCGTGCTGTACGGCCACGTGCTGCGCAACGCCATGCTGGTGGTGCTGGCCGGCCTGCCCCAGGCGCTGATCACGGTGTTCTTCGCCGGTTCACTGCTGATCGAGGTGATCTTCTCCCTCGATGGCCTGGGACGCATGAGCTACGAGGCGGCAGTGTCGCGTGACTATCCGGTGGTGTTCGGCACGTTGTTCATCTTCACCCTGGCGGGCCTGTTGATCCGCTTGATCGGTGACCTTTCCTATACCCTGCTCGATCCACGCATCGACTTCGACGCGAGGGCCCACTGATGCTCTCACCGATCGCCCGTCGCCGCCTGCAACGCTTTCGCCACAACCGTCGTGGCTGGTTCTCGCTGTGGTTGTTCGCCGGTTTGCTACTGCTAAGCCTGGGCGCGGAACTGGTGGCCAACGACAAGCCTCTGCTGCTCGGTTACCAGGGCGAGCTTTACGTGCCGGCGCTCAAGCGCTACACCGAACAGCAGTTCGGCGGCCAGTTGCCGTTCCAGCCCGACTACCGCAGCGCCTACGTGCGCCAGCTGATCGAGGGCCAGGGCGGCTGGATGCTGTTCGCACCAATCCCATTCAGCGCCGACACCCCCAACTACGACTTGCAGGTGCCCACCCCCAGCCCGCCGAGCGCGAGTAACTGGCTGGGCACCGACGACCAGGGCCGCGACGTGCTGGCGCGGGTGCTGTATGGCACGCGGGTGTCACTGCTGTTCGCCTTTGCCCTCACGCTGGTCAGCGTGCTGATCGGCGTGGCCGCCGGCGCCCTGCAGGGCTACCACGGCGGTTGGGTCGACCTGCTCGGGCAGCGCGTGCTGGAGGTGTGGTCGGGGTTGCCGGTGCTGTACTTGCTGATCATTCTCTCGGGTTTCGTCGAGCCGGATTTCTGGTGGCTGCTGGGGATCATGGCGCTGTTTTCCTGGCTCACCCTGGTGGACGTGGTGCGCGCCGAGTTCCTGCGTGGACGCAACCTGGAGTACGTCAAGGCCGCCCGAGCGCTGGGCCTGGCGGATGGCCAGGTGATGCTGCGGCATATCTTGCCCAACGCCATGAATGCCACGCTGACCTTCATTCCGTTCATGCTCACCGGCGCGATCACCACCCTCACGGCGCTCGACTTCCTGGGCTTCGGCATGCCTGCCGGGAGTGCCTCGCTGGGTGAGCTGGTGACCCAGGGCAAGCAGCACCTGGAAGCGCCGTGGCTGGGCTTCACCGCGTTCTTCGCGTTGGCGTTGATCCTGTCGCTGCTGGTGTTCATCGGCGACGGGCTGCGCGAGGCATTCGACCCACGGCGCTAGCCGCCCTCTGTAGGCGCGGGCTTGCCCCGCGATAGGGCCGGCCCAGACACCCACATTCCCCAACAGGCCCCCATGCACGAAAACGACAGCCTCAAGGACTACCCCCAGGTCCGCCAACTGGCGATCCGCTCGCTGTTCGAGATCATCGAACAGTCCAGCGAAGGCACGATCATCGTCGACCGCCAGGCGCGCATCGTCTGGATGAACGAGCGCTACGCACGCCGCTTTGGCCTGGCCGACGCGGCCAGTGCCATCGGCCAGCCCTGCGAGGCGGTGATCCCCGGCAGCCTGATGCGTGAAGTGGTGAGCAACGGCAAGCCGATCCTGCTGGACATGCTCGACACCGCCAACGACCCGCTGGTGGTGATGCGCCTGCCGATCCATGACGACCAAGGCGCGCTGCTCGGCGCCATCGGCTTCGCTTTGTTCGACGAGCTGCGCAGCCTCTCGCCTTTGCTCAAGCGCTATTCGAGCATGCAGCAGGAGCTGGCCTCGACCCGCTCGCAACTGCGTGCGCGCCAGGCCCGCTACAGCTTCGCCCAGTTCGTCGGCACCAGCCCCGCGTGCCTTGAGGCCAAACGCCGTGGTCGGCGTGGCGCGGCCAGCGACTCGCCGGTACTGCTGCTGGGCGAGACAGGCACCGGCAAGGAACTGCTGGCCCATGCCATCCACGCCGCCTCTGCGCGGGCGCACAAGGCCTTCGTCAGCATCAACAGCGCGGCGATTCCCGAAACCCTGTTGGAGGCCGAGTTCTTCGGCACCGCCCCCGGCGCCTTCACCGGCGCCGAGCGCAAGGGCCGCAGCGGCAAGCTGCAACTGGCCGAGGGTGGCACGCTGTTCCTCGACGAGATCGGCGACATGCCACTGGCCCTGCAGGGCAAGCTGCTGCGCGTGTTGCAAGAGAAGGAGTACGAGCCCGTCGGCTCCAACCAGATGCTGCGCAGCGACGTGCGCATCATCGCCGCCACGTCCATCGACCTGCAGGCGGCCATGGCCCGCGGGGCGTTTCGCGCCGACCTGTACTACCGGCTGAACGTGCTGCCGATCGAAGTGCCGCCGCTGCGCGAGCGCCTCGAAGACCTGCCGGCGTTGTGCGAGGCGATCCTCGCCGAGCTGGGCAGCCAGTACGAACTGGAGCCTGAAGCCCAGGCCTTGCTGGGGCGCCATGCCTGGCCGGGGAACATTCGCGAGCTGCGCAACGTGCTGGAGCGCGCGACGTTGCTGGCGGATCAGCCGCGCTTGACGCTGGCGGACCTGCGTTCGGCGCTGGGGCCGGTGACCCTGGCAGAGCCCCAGGCCGCTCGGCCGAACTATCGGCAAGCCTGCGAGCAGTTCGAGCGGCAGTTGATCGCCGAGGTGCTGGCCGAGCAGGCGGGGAATGTGCCACAAGCGGCGAAGGTACTGGGGTTGGGCCGTTCGACGTTGTACAAGAAGATGGTCGCGCTGGGGCTTTCGTCTCTATAGTGAGACTTCTGTTTCCGAATCGAGAGCAGGCGAAGGCTACGCGGGGAAAGCCCGCTCCTACAGGTGTTTCCAGTGACCTTCAGACCGGCGTGGGGCCTATGGGAGGGGACTTGCCCCGCGATGACCAGAGCACCGATCTCCGAACAGAGACGCCGCCTTTCAGAAATCCTATAAAACCCATATAAATCAGCACCTTAAAACATGGCACGATTCCCGCTATCACTCCTGCACCGATAACAACAAGACTCACCCAGGAGATCCCCCCAGATGACCGTGCTCATCGCCCTCGCCGCCCTGGCGCTGCTGATGCTCGCCGCCTACCGCGGCTACAGCGTGATCCTCTTCGCCCCCATCGCCGCCCTCGGCGCCGTGCTGCTCACCGACCCCTCTGCCGTAGCGCCCGCCTTCACCGGCGTGTTCATGGAAAAGATGGTCGGCTTCATCAAGCTCTACTTCCCGGTGTTCCTGCTCGGCGCGGTGTTCGGCAAGCTGATCGAGCTGTCGGGCTTCTCGCGCTCGATCGTCGCTGCCGCCATCCGCCTGCTCGGCACCCGCCAGGCCATGCTGGTGATCGTGCTGGTCTGCGCCCTGCTCACCTACGGTGGCGTATCGCTGTTCGTGGTGGTGTTCGCGGTGTACCCGTTCGCCGCCGAGATGTTCCGTCAGAGCGACATTCCAAAGCGCCTGATCCCGGCGACCATCGCCCTGGGTGCGTTCTCCTTCACCATGGACGCCCTGCCCGGCACCCCGCAGATCCAGAACATCATCCCCAGCACCTTCTTCAATACCACCGCCTGGGCCGCGCCCTGGCTCGGGCTGATCGGCACCGTGTTCGTGTTCTGCGCCGGCATGCTCTACCTGCAACGCCAGCGCAACAAGGCCCAGCGCACGGGCGAAGGCTACGGCACGGACCTGCGCAACGAGCCGGAGACCGCCGCCGACCTGAGCCTGCCCAACCCCTGGCTGGCCCTGGCGCCGCTGGTGCTGGTGGGGGTGATGAACCTGCTGTTCACCCACTGGATTCCGCAGTGGTACGGCGCCAGCCACAGCCTGCAACTGCCGGGCATGAGCGCGCCGGTGCAGAGCGACGTGGCCAAGCTCACGGCGATCTGGGCGGTGCAGGCGGCCCTGCTGGTGGGCATCCTGATGGTGCTGGTGTGCGCCTTCGGCGCTATCCGTCAGCGCCTGGCAGAAGGCACCAAGAGTGCGGTGAGTGGCGCCCTGCTGGCGGCGATGAACACCGCCTCGGAATACGGTTTCGGCGCGGTGATCGCCTCGCTGCCGGGTTTCCTGGTGCTGGCCGATGCACTGCGCGCGATCCCCAACCCGTTGGTCAACGAGGCGGTCACCGTGACCCTGCTGGCCGGCATCACCGGTTCCGCCTCCGGCGGCATGAGCATCGCCCTGGCGGCCATGAGCGAGAGCTTCATCGCCGCCGCCCACGCCGCCAACATCCCCCTGGAGGTGCTGCACCGGGTAGCCGCCATGGCCAGCGGCGGCATGGACACCCTGCCGCACAACGGCGCGGTGATCACCCTGTTGGCGGTCACCGGGTTGACCCATCGCGAGGCCTACAAGGACATTTTCGGTATTACCCTGATCAAGACCCTGGCGGTGTTCGTGGTCATCGCCACCTTCTACGCCACCGGCATCGTCTAAGGAGCTGTGCATGAATCTCAAAGGCAAGACGGCACTCGTCACCGGGTCCACCAGTGGCATCGGCCTGGGCATCGCCCAGGTGCTGGCCGGAGCGGGCGCGGACATCCTGCTCAACGGCTTCGGCGACCCCGCCCCAGCCCTCGCGGATATCGCCCGGCATGGGGTGAAGGTGCTGCACCACCCGGCGGACCTGAGCGATGTGGCGCAGATCGAAGCGCTGTTCGCCCTGGCCGAGCGTGAGTTCGGCGGGGTCGACATCCTGGTGAGCAACGCCGGCATCCAGCATGTGGCGCCCGTGGAGCAGTTCCCGGTGGAAAGTTGGGACAAGATCATCGCCCTGAACCTTTCGGCGGTGTTCCACGGCACCCGCTTGGCCCTGCCCGGCATGCGCGCACGCGGCTGGGGGCGGATCGTCAACATCGCCTCGGTGCATGGGTTGGTCGGCTCCACCGGCAAGGCTGCCTACGTGGCGGCCAAGCACGGGGTGATCGGGCTGACCAAGGTGGTGGGCCTGGAGACCGCCACCAGCAACGTCACCTGCAACGCCCTCTGCCCCGGCTGGGTGCTGACGCCCCTGGTGCAGAAGCAGATCGACGACCGCGCGGCGGGTGGCGACCCAACCCAGGCACAACACGACCTGCTGGCCGAGAAGCAGCCGTCGCTGGCCTTCGTGACTCCCCAGCACCTGGGCGAACTGGTACTGTTCCTGTGCAGCGAGGCCGGCAGCCAGGTCCGCGGCGCCGCCTGGAATGTCGACGGCGGCTGGCTGGCCCAGTAAGCGTTCCCATACCCGCAAGGAGGCAACATGCACCCAATGACCCTGACAGTCCTGCTCACCCTCGTCGCCAGCGCTCCGGCGTTGGCCGCCGAACTCAAGGACGTCGCGCCCTACCCCAAGGCCGACAAGGGCTTCACCCGCCAGGTCATCCACTTGCCGGCGCAGCCCGACGAGTCGGCGCGCAAGCTGGAGATCCTCGCCGGCAAGACCCAGTGGGTGGACTGCAATCACCACCACCTGGGCGGCAGCCTGCAAGAACACACCCTGCAGGGGTGGGGCTACAGCTACTACCGCCTGGACAAGGTCGGCGGCGGCGCCAGCACGCTGATGGGCTGCCTGGATGACAAGAAGACCGAGGCCTTCGTGCCGGTGGTCGGCGAAGGCTTCCTGCTGCGCTATAACAGCAAGCTGCCAGTGGTGCTGTACGTACCCGAAGGCGTGGAGGTGCGCTACCGGGTGTGGTCGGCGTCGGACGACGTGCAAACGGCTACAGTTGAATAAAGGCACCTAAGCCTCTCCTGTGGAGCGGCGATCCGACTTGCCCCGCGATAGGTCCGCCAGCGGCACCGCTGTTGCCTGGCCGGACGCAATCGCGGGGCAAGCCCGCCCCCACAAGGGGTCATGCGCTGTTACGGGAGATCGGCCATGAACGACATACTCTGGCGCCCCTCCATGGCGCGCATCGAAGCCAGCCGGATGGACGCCTTCCGCCGTCGCGCCAACCTTCGCTACAACCTCGAGCTCAACGACTACGCCGACCTGCACCGCTGGAGCATCGACCAGCGCGCCGCCTTCTGGCAAACCCTCACCGAGTACTTCGACGTACGTTGGCACAGCCCACCGGCCCAGGTGCTCGACGAAGGCCCGCACATGCCCGATGCACGCTGGTTCGGCGGCGCCACACTGAACTACGCCGAACACCTGCTGCGCCGCCGCGACGAGCGCCCGGCGGTGATCGCCGTGCGCGAGGACGGCCAGCGCCGGGTGCTCAGCCATGCCGAACTGGCGGCCCAGGTCGCCGGCCTGCAAAAAGCCCTGCAAGCACTCGGCATCCAGGCGGGAGACCGGGTCGCGGCGATGATGCCCAACACCTGGGAAACCCTGGTGGCGATGCTCGCCTGCAGCAGCCTGGGCGCCATCTGGTCCAGCGCTTCGCCGGAATTCGGCACCCACGGCATCATCGACCGCTTTGGCCAGATCCAGCCCAAGTTGCTGATCGCCTGCGCCGGCTACCACTACGCCGGCAAGGCCATCGACCAGGTGGAGAAGATCAACCACGTGGTCGCCCAATTGCCGCGACTCGAACACCTGCTGGTGGTACCGCACACCCGTGGCCAAACCCGCGCCGATGAATTCCAGGCAGCCGAGGTCAGCCTCTGGAACGAGTTCTTCATCCCCGGCGGCGAGCCCGAGTTCGTTGCCCTGCCCTTCGACCACCCGCTGTACGTCCTCTACTCCAGCGGCACCACCGGCGTGCCCAAGTGCATCGTCCATCGCGCCGGCGGCGTGCTGCTGCAACACCTGAAGGAGCACGGCCTGCACAATGACCTGGCGGCCGACGACGTGCTGTTCTACTACACCACCTGCGGTTGGATGATGTGGAACTGGCTGGCCAGCGGCCTGGCCGTCGGCGCCACCGTGGTGCTGTACGATGGCTCGCCGTTCCACCCCGGCCCCGAACGGTTGTTCGACCTGATCGATGCCGAGGGAATCCACGCCTTCGGTACCAGTGCCAAGTACCTGGCCGCGCTGGAGCAGGAAGGGCTGGTGCCGGCGCGCAGCCACCGCCTGGAGAACCTGCGCCTGCTGTTGTCCACCGGCTCGCCGCTGTCGCCGCACAGCTACGACTACGTGTACCGCAAGATCAAGGCCGACCTGTGCCTGGCTTCGATGTCCGGCGGCACCGATATCGTCTCCTGTTTCGTGCTCGGCAACCCGCTGCTGCCGGTGCGCCGTGGCGAGATCCAGGGCAAGGGGCTGGGCATGGCGGTCGAGGTATGGGACGAGCATCGCCAGCCGGTCAGCGCCGAGAAAGGCGAGCTGGTCTGCACACGCCACTTTCCCAGCATGCCTTTGGGGTTCTGGGGTGACGCGGACGGCAGTCGCTACCACGAGGCCTACTTCAGCCAGTTCCCCGGTGTCTGGTGCCAGGGCGACTATGCCGAGGAATGTCCGGGCGGCGGCCTGGTGATCCATGGCCGTTCCGATGCGGTGCTCAACCCTGGCGGGGTGCGCATCGGTACGGCGGAAATCTACCGACAGGTTGAAAAAGTCGAGGAAGTGCTGGAAAGCGTGGCCATCGGCCAAGACTGGCACGGCGACGTGCGCGTGGTGCTGTTCGTGCGCCTGCGTGACGACCTGGCCTTGGACGACGCGTTGCGCCAGCGCATCCGACAGGTCATTCGCCAGTACGCGACCCCGCGCCATGTACCGGCGGTGATCGCCCAGGTGAACGATATTCCCCGGACCATCAGCGGCAAGCTGGTGGAATTGGCGATCCGTAACGTGGTGCATGGGCTGCCGGTGAAGAATACCGATGCGCTGGCCAACCCGCAGGCGCTCGAGCAATTCAGGGAGAGGCCGGAGTTGCGCTAGCCGTTGTCTGCGCGCGCCCTATCGCGGGCGACCCCGCTCCCACAGAGTGATCGTGGTGTGCTGGTGGGAGCGGTAGCGCCATGTCAGGCATAATGTCGCCCCTTTTTTACCGCAGGTACCCCGATGAAAGCCCAAGCCCGCCACATCCTGGTCAAGACCGCCGAAGAGGCTGAACAGCTGAAACAGCGCCTGGCCAAGGGCGAAGCCTTCGACGTGCTGGCGAAGAAATTCTCCACCTGCCCTTCGGGCAAGCGCGGCGGCGACCTGGGCGAAGTGCGCCCCGGGCAACTGGTCGGTGCGATCGACCAGGTGATCTTCAAGAAAGCCCTGCGCGTGGTGCACGGCCCGATCAAGAGCAAATTCGGCTACCACCTGGTGCAGGTGTTCTACCGCGACTAGACCTCAGCGCCGCGCCGCCAGCAGCCCCAGGCCTGCGCACCCCAGCAACGAGGCGCTGACCCGATTGAACAACCGACGTGGGCCGGGTTGGCTGAACCACCGTTGCAGGTATGCGCCCAACCCTGAGTAAATGGCAATCGCGGCCCATTCCAGCATCAGGAACAACAGGCCCAGTTGCAGAAACTGCTCACCGACCGGCGTGCCGGCCCCCACATTGACGAACTGCGGCAGGAACGCGGTGAAGATCAGGATCGCCTTGGGGTTGCCCGCCGCCACCCAGAACTCCTGGCGCGCCAGCCGCCATGTGCCACGCGGGTGATCGGTGCCCAACGGCGCTTCGCCCACCGGCGCGCGCCACAGCTGCCAGGCGATATAGAACAGGTAGGCGGCGCCCACTACCTTGATCGCTAGGAACAGGTACTCGCTGGTGTGCAGCACCACCGCCAGGCCCATGGCGGCCAGGGCGATCATGCCGCTGAAGGCGAGGATACGCCCAGCGCCCGCCATGCAGGCGGTGCGCAGGCCGTAGCGGCTGGCATTGTGCAGCGATAACAGGTTGTTCGGCCCCGGCGCCATGTTCAAGGCGAAACAGGCGGGGATGAACAGCAGCAGGCTCGACAAGTCCATGGTTCTACTCCAATCGGAGCAGACAGCATCGCGTTGGGCATCGAAGGGATCAAGCACAGTGGGGCGGCAAATGAGCGGAACAGTGAGGAGGGCTCTATGGCGGGCCAGGCTCGCGCCTACAGAGGCCGCGCATCCCCTGCAGGTGCGGGCTTGCTCCGCGATGGGGGCGGCAACCCCACCGAGGATTGTTGCCCCCCATGCACTAATCGTTAGCCTGCTTCCTTTTTCCGCCCAGCCCGTCCATCATGGCCGCACCGCCCGCCCGCGAACCCGAACATGACCGCGCACACCTCCACCAGCAGCATCACCCTGCAAATCCTTTCGATCGTCTTCTACACCTTCATCGCCTTTCTTTGCATCGGCCTGCCGATCGCCGTCCTGCCTGGCCATGTCCACGATCAGCTGGGCTTTGGCGCGGTGCTCGCCGGCCTGACCATCGGCTTGCAGTACCTGGCCACCCTGCTCAGCCGCCCATTCGCCGGGCGCGTGGCCGACAGCCTCGGCGGCAAGCGCGCGATCCGCTATGGGCTTTACGGTATCGCCAGCTGTGGCGTGCTGACCCTGCTTTCGGCCTGGACCATCGCCCTGCCCTGGCTGAGCCTGCTGCTATTGCTCGGCGGGCGCCTGCTGCTGGGCATCGCGCAGGGCCTGATCGGCGTCGCCACCCTGAGCTGGGGCATCGGTCAGGTAGGGCCTGAACACACCGCGCGGGTGATCTCGTGGAATGGCATCGCCTCCTACGGCGCCATCGCCATCGGCGCGCCAGCGGGTGTGCTGCTGGTCGAGGACCTGGGGTTCGTGGTGTTGGGCCCGGCGCTGCTGGCCATGGCTCTGCTCGGCCTGTGGGTGCTGCGCGGCCGCCCGGACGTGGTGGTGACCCGCGGCGAGCGCCTGCCGTTCTGGTCGGCGTTCGGTCGCGTGGCACCGTGCGGCGTAGGGTTGACCCTGGCATCGATCGGCTACGGCACCCTGACCACCTTCGTCACCCTCTACTACCTGCAGCGCGGCTGGGTCGGCGCGGCCTGGTGCCTGAGCGCCTTCGGCGTGTGCTTCATCGTCTCGCGGCTACTGTTCGTCAACGCGGTCAACCGCTTCGGCGGCTACAACGTGGCGATCGCCTGCATGGCCACCGAGGTGCTTGGGCTGGGCCTGCTGTGGCTGGCGCCCTCGCCGTCCTGGGCGCTGGTCGGCGCGGGGCTGACCGGCTTTGGCCTGTCGTTGGTCTACCCGGCGCTGGGCGTGGAGGCGATCAAGCAGGTGCCGAGCAGCAGCCGCGGCGCGGGGCTGGGCGCCTACGCAGTGTTCTTCGACCTGGCGCTGGCGTTCGCGGGGCCGGTGATGGGGGCTGTGGCTGCGCACCTGGGGTACGCGTCGATCTTCTGTGTCGCCGCCCTGCTCGCGCTGTCAGGGGTCGGTTTGGTCCTGCTCCTCGCCCGCCGCGCCCACCGCCACTGAGCGCTCGGCCGGCCGTGGCGCCCCCAGCGCCTGGCTGAAGAACAGCGCGGTCTCGCTTTGCAGCCCACGGTGGATATGACGCCGGTCGACGCCCTCGGGGTCCTTGCACAGCAACGGCGCGCGCTGGCGTTGGTCGGCATCGCAAGGCGCCATGAACACGAAATGCC
Organism: Pseudomonas entomophila; assembly: GCF_029193575.1. GTDB lineage: Bacteria > Pseudomonadota > Gammaproteobacteria > Pseudomonadales > Pseudomonadaceae > Aquipseudomonas > Aquipseudomonas entomophila_G. The sequence goes on from NZ_JARGCS010000043.1 coordinate 139,671, forward strand.
CGGCGCCGGCGAGCAGGCGGTAGTCCGGGGTCACCGGCAGCTTGCGGGCCAGGGCTTCGGCGTTGCGGTCCACGGCCAGCAACTGATCCTGGTCGCCGCTGTAGATCAACGCGGGGATGTGCACACCGGCCAAGGCATGGCGACCGAACATCAGGCTCAAGGGGGCCATCAGCATCACCGCGCCGACCCGTGGGTCGGCCTGGGGCCTGAGCTCGCTGCGGTCTGCGATCAGCACGCCGTGGGTCTTGCAGGCATCGGCGTCCTGGGGGCGCTCCAGGCAATAACGGCGCAGGCGGTCAAGGTCCGGCTGGGCACCGGAAAGGATCAGCGCGGTCTCGCCACCGGCCGAATAGCCGATCACCCCGACCTTGCCGTGGTTCAGGTAGGGCCTGAGCAGGCTGTCGTCGCGTGCAGCGCTGATCGCGGCGCTGATCTGCAATGGGCGACCGTAGAGGTTGCTGAGAGTGCCAAGGCGGCTGTGGTCGCGGGCGTTGTCACCGGGGTGGGTCACCGCCACCACCACGAACCCCTGGCGCGCCAGGGAGGTGGCCAGGTCGTGCAGTGCCACCGGGCTGCCGGTGTTGCCATGGGACAGCACCAGCAAAGGGAACTGCCCCATCGCCACCGGCGCCTCTTCGGCGACCCGCAGCGCGTAGCCATCGAGACGCGTGGCGCGCGCCTGGCTGCTGCTGGGGTAGAACACCAGCGCCTGCATCGGCCGTGCATCTACCGGGTCGGCAAGGTTCAGCCGGTGCAGGCCGGCCACCCAGGGCGCCGCCTCGGCGCGGGCCAGCAGGCCGCCGAGCAGCAGCAAGGTCAGCAAGGCACGGGTTCTCATCGGCGCACTCCTCCCCCCGAGGTGGACGGACGGTTCCAGCATAGAACCTGCGCGCACGCCCGCAGATGAAAACTGAATGAAAAAACCGGCTGGCGCCTGGGGCGACAGCCGGTTCTTCTGGTCAACGTGCTCAGGCGGCGACGAACAGCTCGTTGGCGATCTGCGCCTGGGCGGCGTCAATGGCCTTGCTGCGGTGCTCGGGGCCGTAAGCCAGGCCGTGGGCGCGCACCACTTCCAGGTCGGTGATGCCGATGAACCCGAGGAACACCTTGAGGAAGTCCTCGTGGCCAACACCGGTAGGCTGGCCGTGGTGCAGACCACCGGCGGTGGACACCAGGACCACCTTCTTGTCGCCGCACAGGCCTTCGGGGCCGGCCTCGGTGTAGCGGAAGGTCTTGCCGGCGACGGCGACGCGGTCGATCCAGGCCTTGAGCTGGGTCGGCACACTGAAGTTGTACATCGGGGCGCCGATCACCACGGCATCGGCGGCGAGGAATTCTTCCAGGGTTTCGGCGCTGAGCTTGGCTTCATGCGCCAGGGCCGCATCACGGGCTTCCTCAGGGGTACCCGCAGCCACCAGAGTGGCGGACGAGAAGTGGCTGATGGCATCGGCGGCCAGGTCGCGGTAGATCACCTCGATGCTCGAGTCAGCGGCCTTCCAGGCCTCGACCACTTCGCGGCTGAGTTGGCGGGAGGCGGAATTGTCGCCCAGGATGCTCGAATCGATATGCAACAGTTTCATGGGACTCTCCTGTGAGATGAAGACCGCAGCGATGGGCGATCACGTTGAGGTGAATCCTATAGAGCCAGCGAATAGCTGATTAGTCGGCAAAAATGCATTAGTTTGTTCCACTGATGGAACAATGAGACCTCCAGATGCAAGACCTCAACGATCTTTTCTACTTCGCGCGAGTGGTTGAAGCCGGTGGCTTCGCCGCCGCTGGCCGCCAGTTGGGCATTCCCAAGTCGCGTCTTTCACGGCGTATCGCCGAGCTGGAAGCGCGCCTGGGTACCCGCCTGCTGCAACGCACCACCCGGCAACTGAAACTCACCGCCGTGGGCGAGCGCTACCTGCACCACTGCCAGGCCATGCTGCTGGAGGCAGAGATGGCCGACGAGGCGGTGGCCAGCATGACCAGCGAGCCGCGCGGGCGCCTGCGGGTATCCTCACCGGTGGCGCTGGCACATGCCTTCCTGCCGGACGTGATCAGTCGTTTCCTGGCCCAGTACCCGCAGGTGCAACTGGAGATGGTGCTGCTCAACCGACGGGTCGACCTGATTTCCGAGGGCATCGACGTCGCGCTGCGGGTACGCGACCTGGGCGACGAGGACCCGGCCCTGGCCACCCGCCGCCTGCGCCAGGCGCAAATGCACCTGGTGGCGGCGCCGGGTTTCGCCGACCATCTGGCCCACCCTTCGCAGTTGATGGGCCTGCCGGTGCTGGGCGCAGTGGAGGCCGACCGCCTGGTGCACTTTCGCTTGATCGGCCCCGAGGGCCAACAGCAGGAAGTGGCCCTGGAACCACGCCTGGCAATCGACGACTTCGTCGTGCGCAAGACCGCCGCCTGTGCCGGTTTGGGCTTTACCGCGCTGCCCAGCATGCATTGCGAGGAAGAACTGGCGCGCGGCGAGCTGGTGCGCCTGCTGCCGGAGTGGGCGCTGCCAGGGGGCTACCTGCAAGCGGTGTACCCTCACCGACGCGGGTTGTTGCCAGCGGTACGGGTGTGGATCGATCATCTGGCGGAATCGTTCGAGGCCTGTGGAGAGCGTTATGTCTAAGGCAAGGATGACCGAGGAACAGGTCGCGCAGTTCTGCCTGAGCCTGCCGGGTGCGCGGGAAGACTATAAATGGGGCGGAATCCGGGTGTTCTCGGTGGCCGGCAACAAGATGTTCGCGCTGCTCGGCCTGGCAGGCGGGGGGTTGGCGTTCAAGGTCGCCGACGAGTTGTTCCTTGGCTACTGCGACCGCCCAGGCGTGCGCCCGGCGCCTTACCTGGCGCGAGCCAAATGGGTCAGCATGGAGCAACCCTACCCGATGGGCCGCGAGGAACTGACCGACCTGCTGCAGCGCTCGCACCAACTGGTAGTGCGGCGGCTGCCCAAGCGCCTGCAGGTGGGGCTGCTGAGCGATACCTGAACTCAGGCACGGCGGTGAGCCTTGTAGGAACGGGCCCGCCCCGCGATGAGGCCAGCCCGGTCACAACCCCAGCCAGGGCGTGCCGCGCAACAGATAACCCAGCCACAACAGCTGGTGCACCAGGACAATCCCCCAGAACACCAGCTGGTAGGACAGCTTGCGCGTCTTGTGCCGGAACAGTTGCTGCGCCAGCAACGCCCCCGGCCAACCGCCAAGCAACTCGCTGGCATGCAGCACCTTCTCCGGCGTGCGCTGTCCGTCATTGCGGGCGCGGCGCTTGTCGTGCCAGTACAGCAGCAGGCTGGCCAGGCTGGCGACAGGGTAAAACGCCAGCGGCACCCAGGACTGCCCACTCAACCCCATGCCCACTGCCCCCAACGCCGGCACCAGGCACAGGGCGACCAGCATCAGCAGCTTCAGGCGTGGATGGCGCACCCCGCCTTGCACAGGGCGCGCCTTGGCTTGCAGGCGGCCCATGTCAACCGTGCGCGGTGGCCCAGTCGACCCAGCCGAACTGCCAGGTCGCCAGGATCAACAGGCCAAAGACGATGCGGTACCAGGCAAACACCGCGTAGCTATGGTTGGCGATGAACTTCAACAAGGCGCGCACGGCGATCATGGCGAAGATGAACGACACCACGAAACCGATGGCGAAGACCGGCAGGTCGCCCGGCTGGAACAGTTCGCGGTACTTGTAGCCCGAATACACCGCCGCACCGACCATGGTCGGCATCGCCAGGAAGAAGGAAAACTCGGTGGCGGCCTTGCGCGACAATCCGAACAGCAGGCCGCCAATGATGGTAGAGCCGGAACGCGAAGTACCCGGAATCATCGCCAGGCACTGGACGAAACCGATCTTCAGGGCGTGGCTCCAGCGCATGTCGTCGACATGGTCAACCTCGATACGGTGCTCACGGCGCTCGGCCCAGAGCATGATCACGCCCCCCACCACCAACGCCGCAGCGACGGTGATCGGGTTGAACAGGTACTCGTGGATCAGGTCGGCGAACAGCACCCCCAACACCACCGCCGGCATGAAGGCGACCAGCAGGTTGGCGGTGAAGCGCCGGGCGGTCGGCTGGGTTGGCAGCCCCACGACGACATCGAAGATCTTGCGGCGAAACTCCCACACCACCGCCAGGATCGCACCCAGCTGGATGATGATGTTGAACGCCATGGCGCGCTCGCCACCGAAATCGATAAGGTCGGCCACGATGATCTGGTGACCGGTGCTGGAAATCGGCAAGAACTCCGTCAAGCCTTCAACGATCCCCAGGATGATTGCCTGAAAGGCACTCCAAAAATCCATCAACTCCCCCAAATGGGACACGGCTCCCGGCAGTGTCCTCGTTCTTGATCTACAGGTGACGCCAATAACGGCACGCCCTTTTACAGCGACTATCGGGCCCAATGCCAGTGCAAATGCGCCGCGCACCTAAAGGTTTCATCTTGCGCGGCCGAAATCCTAGCAGAGGCCCTGCGCAAAGGCTTGCGCTGGATGCAACATGGATCGCCGAACCTGGCACTTAGCCGTTGGTAGAGTGGGTTGCAGGCATCTGGTCGTGGTTGGATGCCCTCTGAATAACAAGAACAATGCGGAGTGACCCTTTGATGAAGACCCTAAGGTCGATGTCGATCAGCCGGCGCCTGTCGCTGATCCTGCTGGTGTCGGTGGCCATGCTGCTGGTGTTGGGGCTGCTGATGCTGCGCCAGATCCATGGTGACCTGTACCAGGCCAAGGCGGAGAAGACCCGCCACGTGGTGGAAACCGCCGTCGGCGTGCTCGCCTACTACCAAGGCCTGGAAGCGGCCGGCACCTTGGGTCGCGAAGCTGCCCAGCAACAGGCACTGCAGGTCGTGCGCGGCCTGCGCTACGACCAGGATGACTACTTCTGGATCAACGACCTGGGGCCGAAGATGGTCATGCACCCGGTCAACGCCAAGCTCAATGGCCAGGACCTCTCGGCCATCCGCGACCCGGACGGTTTCGCCGTGTTCAACGAGATGGTCGCTCTGGCGCGCGCCCAGGGCGCCGGTCCGGTCGACTACCGCTGGCCCAAGCCCGGCGCCGAAGAGCCCGTGGCCAAGACCTCGTACATCCAGTTGTTCAAGCCATGGGGCTGGATCATCGGCTCGGGCGTGTACGTCGACGACGTGCAGGCCGAGTTCACCCGCCAGGTGCGTGACGCTTCGCTGATTGGCCTGGGCATCGCCCTGCTGATGGCCCTCCTGGTGTGGCTGATCGCCCGCAGCATCGCCCGTCCATTGCAAGAAGCGGTTCAGGCCATGGGCAACATCGCCAGTGGCGAAAGCGACCTGACGCGCCGCCTGGACACCCACGGCCGCGACGAAATCACCCACCTGGGCGAATATTTCAACCGTTTCAACGGCAAGCTGCAGGGGGTGGTCGGACAATTGCAAGGCACCGCCCACGCCCTCGCCCAATCCGCCGGCCACGTCGGCGACAATGCCGGCTCCGCCCAGCAGCACAGCGCCCAGCAATCGTTGCAGATGGATCAGGTGGCCACCGCGGTCAATGAGGTCACCTATGCCGTGCAGGACGTGGCGAAAAATGCCGAACAGGCCGCCGGCGAAATGCGCAACGCACAGCAGCAGGTGCAACATGGCCAAGAGGCGATTCATGGCAGCCTGCGACAGATCGACCAGCTATCGGTGACCATCGAGCAGGCCGAGCAGGTGATCCGTGACCTGGCCGGGCACAGCACCAAGATCGGCGGGGTGCTGGAGGTGATCCGTTCGATCGCCGAGCAGACCAACCTGCTGGCCCTGAACGCCGCCATCGAGGCGGCCCGTGCCGGTGAACAGGGCCGTGGCTTCGCCGTGGTCGCCGACGAGGTGCGCCTGTTGGCCCAGCGCACGGCGCAGTCGACCGCCGAGATCCAGACCATGATCGAGCACCTGCAGGGCCAGTCGGAGGCGGCAGTCAAGGCCATCGGTACCAGCAGCGAGGCTTCGCGCCAGACCGTCGAGCAGGCCCGCGAAGCCGGCACCAGCCTCGATGCCATCCACCAGGCGCTGCATAACCTGGCGGCGCTGAACACCTCGATTGCCAGCGCCACCCTGCAACAATCGCATGTTGTCGAGGAGATCAACCGCAACGTGCTCGACACGGCGGGGTTGTCGCAGCAGGCCGCCGAGGCGGCACGCCAGTCGAGCGACGCGGGGCGGGCCCTGGCGCGCTTGAGCGAAGAAGTGGAGCAGTTGCTGCGTCAGTTCAAGGTGTGAATCCAGGCCTGCGCTCCTATCGCGGGGCAAGCCTGCCCACAGGTGCCCCGCCCGCTCTCAGGGGTTGTGCACTACCTGTGTGAGCGGGCTTGCCACGCGATAGGGGCCCGCGCCATTCACCTTCCCTTCCCCGCACGCTACAATCGCGCCCTTTCCCTTCCCCCAAGGATCGCCGATGTCCGGCCTCGAACTCTTCGCCGCCGCCCTCGGCGTCATCGCCGTGTGGCTCACGGTCAGGCAGAACCCCTGGTGCTGGCCGATCGGTCTGGTGATGGTGGTGCTCTATAGCTGGATCTTCTACGAAGTGAAGCTGTACTCGGACATGCTCCTGCAACTGGTCTACGCGGTGCTCCAACTGTACGGCTGGTGGCAGTGGACCCGCCCCGACCGGGTCGAGGACGCGCGCCAGGTATCGAACCTTGCCACCACGCCAATGCTCGCGGGGCTGGGTGTCGGCCTGATCACCAGCCTGGCCCTCGGCGCGGCCATGGCGCACTGGACCGATGCCGCCCAGCCCTGGTTGGACGCGGCGCTGACCGGCTTCAGCCTGGTCGCCCAGGTATGGATGGCCCAGAAACGTCTGCAATGCTGGGCGCTGTGGGTGGTGGTGGATGTGATCTTCGTCGGCTTGTTCCTGTACAAAGGCCTGTACCTGACCGCCGCGCTGTATGCCCTGTTCACCTTGATCGCCGTGCGCGGCTGGCTGGAGTGGCGGCGCGACCCGGCGCTGGCCAGCACATGAAGGTCTTGGTGTTGTGCGGCCCTGAGTCCAGCGGCAAGAGCTGGCTCAGTGGCGAGATCCAGGCACGCTTCGGCGGCGTGACGGTGGGTGAATACGTGCGCCACTTCATCGAAAGCGAACAACGCGACACCTGCTATGCCGATATTCCAGCGATCGCCCGAGGCCAATTGGCCTGGGAAGACCATGCGCGCGCGCAGGCCCCGTCGGTGCTGATCCTCGACACCCACCTGCTCAGCAATATCCTCTGGAGCCGCGTGCTGTTCGGCGATTGTCCCGGGTGGCTGGAAGACGCGCTGCTGGCGCGGCACTACGACCTGCACCTGCTGCTCAGTCCACAAGGGGTGGACTGGGTCGGCGACGGCCAACGTTGCCAACCGCGGATCGAAGAGCGCCAGACGTTCTTCGATGACAGCCAGGCGTGGCTGCGGCGCAATGGGCAAAGGGTGCAGGTGATCGATGGGGATTGGGCGCAACGGCGCGATCAGGCGCTGACGGCGGTGGCTGAGCTGGTTGGGGTAGGTTTGTGAGAGCCTGATCGCGGGGCCCCACTCGTTTCGGAATCAGCGCGGTACCCTGTGGGGGCCTGAACCGAGATGGGACCGCACCTGGCGCCCTGTTAACCCCTTGATACACCCCCGCCCCGGCAAACCCCCATTGCTGGGGGCTCTCACTCACTCTCGGGGGAACTGTCTCAGCGCTGATACACTCCCTTTCGCGCGCCGCCGAAGCCCCGTACTTCGCCCCTTGCCGGTTGATAGCCAGCCGCTTTGTATCAGCGCTGATACAACAGAAAACCGGCAATCCCCCACGCCGAACGCAACCCACTGATAAACCGGACAAAACCAAAAGCGGCACGGCTTTCGCTCTCTTCCTCGCAACGCTCAAGGGCCAGCGCACAGAGAAGGGAGCATCGCCGTGGCACATACCTACAACACCCTGCCTGCATTGCTCGTCCTCGGTTGCCTCACCGCCGCAACCCTCCCAGTCCCGGTCTTCGCCGGTGGCAACGGTGTCGTGGTCCTGACCCGCGATGTCCAGGCCCGCCAGGCTGATCGCCGCACCGGCACTCCCGATCCCTACCCTACCACCGTGAATACCAACGAGTCGGCGCGTATCCAGGCCCAGACCAACGAACTCACAGACGGCGACTTCGCCAGCGTCGCCAGCGGCTCCACCGTCAACCGCATTTTCCAGCCCGATGCCTCAGGCACCCTTCGCGGCATGGGCACCGCCCAGTCGCAACTGCCCGGCATGGCCGGCGGCTCGAGTGCCGGCGCCGCCAGTGGCAACAGCATCTCGAACACGGTCAACCAGAACGTCCAGCGCGGCATGGCGCCGTTGCAGATCCTGACCCGGGGCCAATGACATGCGCACCTTCAACCATTCCCTGCTGTGCCTCGCCCTGTTCGGTAGTGCCAGTGCCTTCGCCGCCTCGCCCGTGGTCGACAACGCCAACATCGACGCCAGCGGCCGCGCCTACCAGGGCAACCTGAACATCAACCAAGCGTCTGGCGACGCGCTGCAACAGGCCAACGTCAAGGCCATCGCCATCGGCACCGAGGGCCAAGCCAGCACGCAGATCCGCCAGCGCAGTGACTTCCGTGCAAGCCCTGGCCTCGATGCCAGCGCCAGCATCAACGGCAACGCCTTCAGCAACGGCAACGGCATGCTCGGCATCAACCAATCGGCCGGCGCCGCGACACAGCAAGCCAACGCGGTGCGCATCAGCATCAGCGCATTCCCGCAAAGCATCGACGACAGCATTCTCAGCCAGCAGAACGTCTCGCTGGCCAATGGCTCCGACGCAACTGATCACGCACCCGGCAGTCGCCAGGTCACTACCAGTGACCAGGCCTTCACCGGCAGCCGCGGGGTGATCCAGTTGAATCAGAGCGCCGGGGTGGGTAACCGAATGGCCAACACCCTGAGCGTACGGGTTGCGGATTGACCCGAGTGACACGGCAACACACAACACTTAACAACGAAAATAAGCGGAGAAACACCATGAAACCTAAAATGGCACTCAAGCCTCTGGTATTCGCCCTCGCTGCGGTCATGGCAGTTGCTGCACAAGCTGGCGGACGCGACAACGATCGCGGCCATGGCGGCCATAACAATGGCCACCACAACAACAACCAAAACCTGCTGCTGCAGCTGCTGATCACCGCCGGTTCCGCCGCCACTGTGATGGACAACCAGATGAACTCCGGCAACCGCGTGACCAACCAGGGCACCCGCAACGACGCCCGGATGGACAACTCGGCCAACGGCTCCCAAGGCAACCTGGGCGCCAACGTTGCAGCAGGCGACGGCAACCAACAAGACAACGTCGCCGCCATCGCCACTGCCGATGAGAACTTCATCTTCGGCAGCGCGGTCGCCATGGCCCAGGCTAACCAGGTCAACAGCGGCAACCACGTCAAGAACTACTCCACCTCCAACACCGCCAACCTCAGTGGTTCGGCCAACGGCAGCTCCGGCAACATCGGCATCAACGTGACCGCCGGCGACTTCAACCAACAGAAAAACAACCTGGCGATCGCCGTCTCCGGTGGCCGCGTAGCCGCCGCCACTGGCGCCGCCAACCAGACTGTGACTGGCCTGTCGGTCAGCAACAAGGCCGACCGTACCTACAGCAAGGACACCCTGTACTCGACCTTCGCGGCCTACGGTCACTACGAGGGCAATGGCTGGGGCTACGTGGAAGACGAAAGCAGCCGCGGTGGCCACGACAACCGTGGTGGCGGCCGTGTCGACAAGGACCCTCTGAAGTTCCACGAAGAGGGCACCTTCGGCCTGGCAGGCGTCGCTTCCTACCAAGTACTGACCCCCACCGGCTGGCGCACCCCTGTAACCAACACCGCCAACCTGACCAACTCGCTCAATGGCGTGTCGGGCAACGTCGGTGCCAACGTCTCGGCCGGCAACGGCAACCAGCAGACCAACTCGCTGTCCATCGCCGCAGGTTGCAAAGCCTGCATGTAACAGCAGTCGATCGGGGCCCTTCGGGGCCCCTTTCCCTGTCTCTACCAGGTGGAGAAGGTCATGCGCATTGTCCTGCTTGCCGCACTCATGTTCCTCGCCGGCGTCATCGAAGCCGCGCAGATGCCGATCGCGGCAATGCCCGGTGGCACACTCGTGTACAAACCCGTGCAGAGCATCCGTGAACGGCGCTTCGCCGACCTGGTGCAACAGAAAACCGACTTCAGTTGCGGCGCCGCCGCCCTGGCGACCGTCCTCAAGCAGGCCTACTGGCTTGACGTGGACGAGCACCAGGTCATCGAGGGCATGCTCGCCCATTCGGACCAGGACACCGTCAAGGTCCAGGGCTTCTCCATGCTCGACATGAAGCGCTACGTGGAAAGCATCGGCATGCGCGCCCGGGGCTATCGGGTCGAACCCGACACCCTGGAAAAGGTGAGCATCCCGGTCGTGGTCCTGATGGACATCCGTGGTTACAAGCACTTTGTCGTGCTGCAGCGCATCGACAAGGGTTGGGTCTACATCGGCGACCCGGTGTTGGGCCACAAACGCTACAAGTTCGACGACTTCCTCAACGGCTGGAACGGCATCATCTTCGCCGTCATCGGCCCCGGCTACGACAAGGCCAATGCCCTGCTCGACCCGCCGGCACCACTGACCGCGAAGAACCGTATCGACGGTTTCTACCCGGTCGAGGACGCGCAGTTGATGGAGTTCGGTTTCATCCAGAGCGATTTCTTCTGATCACTACAAGGGGCAGGACGCTCCGGGGAGCAGCGATGAAGACTACCACCTGGCTGGTTGCCGCCTGTCTGGCTGCCAGCCTTCCCGTCCAGGCGCAGGTGTTCAAGCCCATCGAGATCAAGGACCAGGAACTGGCCCAGTTGCGCGGACGCTATGTGATGCCCGGGCGAATCATCAGTTTCGGTGTAGTAATGAGCAGCACCTGGCAAAACGCCGCCGGTGACCGTATCGGCGCCACCACGACGCTGCAGGTGCAGCAGAATACCTACCAGCCGCAGTTCTATGTATCAATGACCGGCCAGAACGGTAATGGCGACGCGCCCGGTCGTGGCAATGGACTGGTCAATGGCGGTGCAGGGTTGGTCAACACCACTCAGGGCGTGACCCAATCAGTTCGCGCGGCAGGTGACAACAACAGCGCCTACAACGACGTGTCGATCAACGTCCGCGAGGCCAATCAGGTGGGCGACGCAGGTCAGCCATTGGGCCAGATCCTCACTGCCGGCACCACCCTGACCAGCACCAACGGCGCCGGTACCGTCAGGGTGTCGAACACTGGCAGTGGCATCCAGATGGCCATCCAGGCCAGCAACAACCAGGGCGAGAGCCTGCAACGACTGGCCAATGGCGGCATGCTCCAAGCCACCACCCTGCTCGGCGGCAGCAACGCCGTCAGCAACGTGACTCAGCTCAATGTCGTGCTGCGCGACAACCTGCCCTCCGCGGGCGCCCTGAACTGCAACCTTGACCAGCTCAAGGGCCTACGTGTTTCAGGATATTGATCTACGCTTCGTCTCAATTCATCGTAGTTGGAAGGGACGGCTAACTTATGCATCGATCGTTGTCTTTGAGGGCAGTAGTCTGCCTGGGAACCCTGGTGCCATCGTCACTGCTGTACGCAGCCGCCGACCCCCAGGTAGAGGCCCTGAAGGCCGAGTTGGCAGCGCTCAAGCAGCGCTATGAAAGCCAGCAACAGGCCCTGATGGTACTTGAACAACGTGTCCGCCAGGTCGAGGAACAGCCCGCCACCCCGCAACCCAAGCGCCTGACCCGTTCGCCGGCCTCGCAGCCGCGCAGCAGCCAGGCCATCGCCGCCTCAGGTGGCGGTGCGGCGACGGGCGCCTCGTATGGCGAGTCGCTCAAGGATGATTCGGAACCGGCACAGAGCGTTTCCAACCTCTACGACGAAGCCAGCGGCTTCTTCGGCGGCGGCAAGTTCAGTGTCGAGACCGGCATCACCTATGCCCGCTACGACACGCGCCAGCTGATCCTCAATGGTTTCCTGGCGCTGGATTCGATCTTCCTGGGCAACATCAACCTGGACCGGATCAAGGCTGACAACTGGACCCTGGACCTCACCGCTCGCTACAACTTCGACAACCGTTGGCAGTTCGACGTCAACGTGCCGATCGTCTACCGTGAGTCGACCTACCAGTCCGGCGGCGTAGGCGGTAACGCCCAAGGCGTGTCGGAGCGCACCGTCACCCGTGACCCGACCCTGGGCGACGTCAACTTCGGCGTAGCCTACAAGTTCCTCGACGAATCGGAAAACACCCCGGACGCAGTGTTCAGCGTGCGGGTCAAGGCGCCCACCGGCAAGGACCCGTTCGGTATCAAGCTGCTGCGCGATACCGAGAACGACAGCCTCAGCTACCCCGAGGACCTGCCCACCGGCAACGGCGTATGGTCGATCACCCCAGGTATCTCGCTGGTCAAGACCTACGACCCGGCGGTGCTGTTCGGCAGCCTGTCGTACACCCATACGTTCGAGGACTCGTTCAGCGACATCAGCTCGACCGTCAACCAGAAAGTGCCGGGCAAGGTGAAAATCGGCGACAGCTTCCAGATCGGTGCGGGTATCGCCTTCGCCCTCAACGAGAAGATGTCGATGTCGTTCTCGGTCTCCGACCTGATCGCCCGCCGCTCGCGGATCAAGTCCGCCGAGACCGGCGACGCTTGGGCCGACATCAAGAGCAGCGACGCCAACGCCGCCTACTTCAACGTCGGCATGACCTTGGCGGCGACCGACAACCTGACCATCGTGCCGAACCTGTCGATCGGTTTGACCGACGATGCCCCGGACTTCACCTTCAGCCTGAAATTCCCGTACTACTTCTGACCTGACGCCCTGTCGCAGGGTAAGCACGCCCCCAGGCTCACCGCCATCGTTGCGAACGGCGGTGAGCCTGGGGGCGTGCTTGCCCGGTGATGACACCGACCGCTTGCCCCGCGTTTTGGTAACCATCCTTGTCCCCCTCCGGCCTTCCCGCCCCGCGCCTGTTATGATGCAGCACATTTTCGTGACGGTTTCATGGCAATAAGGAAGGTTTCGTGAAGAACGTGTTTGGCCATCGGCGCGCGCACCTTGCCACCCTGGCAGGTCTGGTGCTGGTGATTCCCCTGGGCGTGCGCGCACTGCTGGGCTGGTCCGACCCACTGGGTTATCTGTCGGACCTCGCCATCGGCGGCCTGCTGTTGCTGATCCTGCTGCGCAGCGCCTGGTGGCTGGCGCTCCCCATACTGCTCGCCTGGGGCGGGTTGCTGGTCGCTGCGGCCGAGTTGGTCAGCGCGGTGGGGCGCCTGCCCACCAGCGCCGACCTGGGCTACCTGCTCGACCCGCAGTTCATGGAGAACTCCACCGGCGGTGCACTCGCCCACCCTTGGCTGCCATGGCTGCTGGGCAGCGGTCTGCTGGCCTGGCTGCTGGCTCGCTGGCGGCGCCCTGGGCAATCTGCCCACACACTGCCGCGCAAGGCCTGGGCCTTGCCTGTGACCTTGCTCGCCGCCCATTGGGGTATCGAGCACCTGGCCCCCTCGGAGGCTGACCAATGGCGCCAGTACAACCTGCCCCACCAACTGCTTTCGGCCGGCATCGGTGACCTGCAGCGCCGACTGGCACCTGAGGCACCGGTCAGCCCCTTGCCCAGCAGCGGCCTGACTCAAGCCGACCTCAACGGTCAACGCCTGCTGGACGGTCCTGGCAGCGCGCGCAACGTGCTGGTGATCGCTCTGGAGGGTATTCCCGGTGCTTACGTGCGCGCCAATCGCCAGGCCCTGCACAGCCATTTCGGCGAAGACCTGATGCCCAACCTCAGTCGCTGGGCCGAACGCGGCATGAACACCCCCGACTACGTCCTGCACACCCACCAGACCATCCGCGGCCTGTATGCCATGCTCTGCGGCGACTACGACAAGCTGGCCAACGGCACGCCCAAGGGCGTCGAGCTGCTGACCCAGAACCTGCGTAACGAGGCTTGCCTGCCTGCCCAACTGCGCCAGGCCGGCTTCGCCACTCACTATCTGCAGGGCGCTGGGCTGCGCTTCATGGCCAAGGACCGGATCATGCCGCACATCGGCTTCTCCTCGGTGCATGGGGTGGAGTGGTTCGGCAACGACAACTACCTGGAATTCCCCTGGGGCAAGGACGACCGGGCATTCTTCGAAGGCGCCCTGGGCTACGTCGACAACCTGCGCCAGCAGGCGCAGCCCTGGATGCTCACCCTGCTCACCGTCGGTACCCATCAGCCCTACTCCGCCCCCGACGAGTACCTGGAGCGTCACGCGACCGCCAAGCAAGCCGCAGTGGCGTACCTCGACGACGCCCTCGGGCAGTTCCTCGATGCCCTGGAACGTCAAGGTGTGCTCAAGGACACCCTGGTGGTGATCACCTCCGACGAGTCACACGGCATCGATGGTGTTCGCCTGGCATCCTCCTGGGGCTTCAACCTCACCCTGGCACCGGAACAGGCGCAGTTGCCGAACCTCAAGCACGGTACCTACGGGCATGTCGACCTGGCCACCTCTCTGCTCGACTACTTCGCCCTGCCGATTCCCGCGGCCTTGGCCGGCCGCTCGTTGTTCCGCGACTACGACAGCGGCCGCGAGATGATCTCCTTCACCAATGGCATGCTGCGCTACCACGACGGCCAGGGCACCCTCAGCGAATGTGACTTCCAACAGCGCTGCCGGCGTTATGCCAGTGAAGGCTTCATCGCCGACCAAGCGCGCTTTCTCGGCCGCGCTGACGCGCCCCTCGGCCCGCAGATCAGTGCCTTGGCCGGGGTTCTGGACCAGTCGCTGCTGCAAACGCCACTGAACCTGCGCTACCAGTTCGGCGGTCCATCCCCCATCACCTTGCACGCGAACATCCGTGACGACTGGGCGGACAACCTGATCGGCGCCCAGTACCTGGAAATGCCCGAAGGCTCGCGCACCCGCGTGCGGGTCAAGGTGCGCTCGCTGGCGCCAGAGGCGCGCGCGCACATCCAGCTCAAGGCCAAGGAATTCGAGCAGGATGTGCCGCTGGGGTTACCCGAAGAAATCGTGGTCACCGCTGACCAGCCCCTGGAACTGGAGTTCGACTTCGACAACCCCAACATGCGCAAGGCATTTTCCTTCCACCTGCTAGGTTACGGTGACGGCGAGGTCGAAGTCAGCGACTTCAGTGTGATCACCGCCCTGCCTGGGGAGGAAGAGGTGATCGAGGAACTGCAGGACGGGCATATCGCCCAATCGAGCTGACCGCCCAACGGGCCGGACAAAAGCGCCGGCCCTGGCCACGATCGTCCACGAATGTGCTTTGCTTGAGGGAAGTCCCTCTGGAGCGGCGCCTATGAAGATCGTGCTCACCAGTGTCCTGGTCGACGACCAGGCCAAGGCCCTGGCCTTCTACCACTACGTGCTGGGCTTCGAGCCCAAGCACGACCTGCCCATGGGCCCGCACCGCTGGCTCACCTTGACCTCCCCTAACGACCCCAATGGCGTCGAGTTACTGCTCGAACCCGACACCCACCCGGCCGCCAGGGCATACAAGACCGCACTCAAGCAGGACGGCATACCCGCCGCGTCGTTCGGTGTGCGTGACATCCAGGCGGAATACACCCGACTGTGCGCTGCCGGCGTACAGTTCAGCAAGACTCCAACCGACCTGGGCCCGGTGATCGTGGCCGTGTTCGACGACACCTGCGGCAATCTGATCCAGATCACTCAGCGCCACTGAAACACCCGCCCCAGCGCACACAGAACAAGGAAAAACCGATGCGCTATGAATTCAGCGAAATCCTTAACGACCTGGTCGACTATTTCCTGCTCGCCGACATCCAACTGCTCGAACGCTTCAAGGAAGATCACGACCTGCCCGACGACCTGGCCCGCGAGTTCACCACCAGCGACAGCGGCGACCGCGCGGTGCTCGAAGGCGTGGTGTTGCCACTGGCGGGCATCGAGAACCTGCCCTACCGCATCATATTCAGCCTCGACGAGCCGACCCCTGCTCTGCTCGAGCCGGGCAATCGTTTGCAACACCGGCGCCCCGGCTATGTGCTGCGGGTGGAGAACCGCGCCTTGATGCTGTTCACCTGGCGCATTCTGCAGCATTTCACCGCCAAGACCCTTGGCGACCTGCTGGCGCGCTACCAGGAGCCGGGGCGACCGATCATCGAGCTGGACAACGGCTGGTACGACGTCGAGGTGTTGGGCGGGGCGGTGTGGCGTGATGGGCTGTTTGAGCCAGCGTTCGAATTCGTGCTGAAGAAGGCCGGGCGCAAGGGGGACTGCACGGGGGTGGATGTGGGGTATCGGTTTACCTTGAGGCAGTAGCCAGGGGAGCCGTTGTTTTTTCAGCGCCGGCCCATCGCGGGGAACAAGCCCGCGATGGGCCGGCGCGTCATATCACCTCAGCTGTGGTTGATATCCCGGTCCTTGGTTTCCGGCAGGAAGAAGATGCCGAGGATCGCCGTCATCACCGCGATGACGATCGGGTACCACAGCCCGTAGTAGATGTCCCCGGTCGCCGCCACCATGGCGAATGCCACCGTCGGCAGGAAGCCACCGAACCAGCCATTGCCGATATGGTACGGCAGCGACATGGAGGTGTAGCGGATCCGCGCCGGGAACAGCTCCACCAGCCACGCGGCGATCGGGCCATAGACCATGGTCACGTAGATCACCAGGATGGTCAGCAGCAGCAACACCATCGGGTAGTGGATCTTCGCCGGGTCGGCCTTCTCGGGGTAGCCGGCTTCCTTCAGCGCGCCGCTCAGGGTCGCGGTGAACGCATCGTTCTGGGCCTTGAAGTCCGCTGCGGCCAGCCCGCTGCCGTCGAAACTCGGGATTACCCGCTCACCAATGCGTACCTGCGCCACCGTCCCCGGCTCGGCGCGCTCGTTCTGGTACGGGATCGCGCGCTTGGCGAGCAGCGTCTTGGCCAGGTCGCAGGAACTGGTGAATTTGGCCTTGCCGACCGGGTCGAACTGGAACGAGCACTGCGCGGGGTCAGCGACCACCACCACCGGGTTCTGCTCCTGGGCGACGAACACGTCCGGGTTGCCGTACTCGGTCAGGGCCTTGAAGATCGGGAAGTAGGTCAGCGCAGCGATGATGCAACCGGCCATGATGATCTTCTTGCGCCCAATGCGGTCCGAGAGGCTGCCGAACAGAATGAAGAACGGCGTGCCGATCAACAGCGAGCCGGCAATCAGCAGGTTGGCGGTCTGCGGGTCGATCTTGAGGGTCTGCAGCAAGAAGAACAGCGCGTAGAACTGCCCGGTGTACCACACCACGGCCTGCCCTGCGGTGCCCCCGAGCAGCGACATGATCACCACCTTGAGGTTTTCCCATCGCGCGAACGACTCGGTCAGCGGTGCCTTGGACGCCTTGCCCTCGGCTTTCATCTTGAGGAATACCGGCGATTCATTGAGCTGCAGGCGGATGTACACCGAGATCACCAGCAGCAGGATCGACAGCAGGAACGGAATCCGCCAGCCCCAGGCCTCGAACGCCTCGGTGCCCATGATCGTGCGGCAGCTGAGGATCACCAACAGCGACAGGAACAGGCCAAGGGTCGCGGTGGTCTGGATCCACGAGGTGAAGAAGCCGCGCTTGCCGGGTGGCGCGTGCTCGGCCACATAGGTCGCGGCGCCTCCGTACTCGCCCCCCAGCGCCAAGCCTTGCAGCAGGCGCAGGGTGATGAGGATGATCGGTGCCGCGACACCGATGGTCGCGTAGCTGGGCAACAGCCCCACCACGGCAGTGGACAAGCCCATGAGCACGATGGTGATGAGGAAGGTGTGCTTGCGCCCGATCATGTCGCCCAGGCGGCCGAACACGATGGCGCCGAAAGGCCGTACGGCGAAGCCCGCAGCGAACGCCAGCAAGGCGAAGATGAACGAGGTGGTTTCATTGACCCCGGCGAAGAAGTGCTTGGCGATGATCGCCGCCAGCGAGCCGTAGAGGTAGAAGTCGTACCATTCGAACACCGTGCCCAGGGACGAGGCGAAGATGACCTTGCGCTCCTCCTTGCTGATGCCGCGCTGGGGCGCACTGCCCGTCGATGTGCTGTCGATTGCCGCCATGGGTTGCCTCCGTCTTGTTCTTTTCAGGCCGGAGCACCTCATCAGTATTACCGCACCCAGGCCCCTAGGCTGATACAGGACTACGGTTGCGCGAAGCACGGCTGGGCGAACCGCCCAGGATCGCAGCAAGGTACGTTGAAGCATAATCGGCTTTGCGGGGATATCCACTCGCCAGCATTGGAGGCGGCTGGCGGCCCTGTCGCGCGCGGCGACGGGGTCAGTCATACGGGTTCCAAAAGGTTCGAGCCTAGCGCACAGGGCCCTTGAGTTCGACCTGATTGCCATCGGGATCGTAGCAGTACAGGGACAACCCCTCGCCCTCTGCGCCATAGCGCTTTTCTGCGGGCTCCACCAGTACGCCCGCAGCCTCCAAGTAAGCGCTCAGGGCCTGCTCGTCGAAGGGCTCGATACCCAAGCAGAAGTGGTGCAGGTTACGCCCCTCGCGCTGGGCTGCAGCCCCGCCAGTGCGCCCCAATGGGCCATCGATCGCCACCAGGTCGATCATCGCGCTACCGGCAGCCAGATGAATCATGCCCAGGTCCTCCCGGGTCTTGCTCACCGGGCAACCGAGCAGGCCCTGGTAGAACGCGAGGCTGCGCGGCAGGTCTTGCACGCGCAGCACGATATGGTCGATATGCCGGATCACGAACGGTTGCATGCCGGTACTCCCTGTGGCCGCAGAAAGGTATGGCAACCACCATAGCAGGATCAGCGACGCGGGCATTCACTCGTTGACCAACCGTTGCAAGGCCCCTCGCTCATGGCTCGCCAGCACGCGCAGCACTTGATCCACCAACGCCCGGTCTGGCGCGTCGAGGTGGAAGTGATGGCCACCGGGGTGCCACGAAACGCGCACCTGCGTCGGCAAGGCCTCCTGGCGCCGGGCAAACGCGTCACCGGCAAAGGCGCCCTGGCGGCCCAGCATCAGGTAGAGCGGGCAACGAATCTGGCGCAGCAGGTCGCAGGCCTCGCGCTCAGTCAACGGCATGGGCTCGGGCAAGGCCACCCGTGGGTCATGTCGCCAGCGATAACCGTCACCCACCGGCAACAGGTCGCGCAGGGCCAGCAAGCGAACGGCCGACTCCGACAACGTGTCGCCAAGACGGTCCCGGCGCTGCTGCACAGCGGCCTCAAGGTCGGCGAAGCGGGTGGTGTCCGGTTCTGCAAAACCCTGCACACGACTGCGCTGCACCAGGCGTTTGAGCCGGTAGGCACGGGCCAGGTGCTCAAGACGCTCGCCTTGCGCGACCGTGAAGGGTACGCCCATGCCGTCGAGGAAAATCATGCTCACCGTGGCGCTGCTGAATGCCGCGACCAGCGAGGCAATGCCCGAACCCATGCCGTGAGCCAGGACGTGGAAACGCGTGATACCCAAGCTTTCGGTAACAGCCAACAGGTCTTCGGCATGCTCCCAGAGGTAGTAACCGCTGTCGTCGCGGCGGTGGTCGGAGCGACCGTGACCCGCCAGATCCGGAGCCACCACGAAACAGCCGTCGAGCAACGGCGCCAAGCGCTCGAACGAAGCGGCATTGTCCAACCAACCATGGATCGCCAGCACTGGGATGCCGTCTTCGGGCCCCCAGGTGCGCACGGCGATCTCGACACCATTGAGGTCTAGCAGGTGGTCCTTGGGGCTGTTCGGCGAACGCATGGCGCACTCTCCTTGGCGGCGTATTCAGGCTGGCAGTCCACCATGGCCCAGGCATCGGCGCCCCGCTGATCCCTCACCGACAACGGCATACACGACAGCGACCCGCCATCAGGTGCTAGAGCTGTCTACTACTGGCCTGTCCGCGCGATAGCAATAGATAACGACTCATCAAGCCAGAAGTACTCACATGACTCACGCGCCGTTTCACAACGTTCAGATCCGCCCCATCCTGCCCGATTGGAGCAAGGGCCTCCTGATCGCTCCGGCTCACTGATCGCGCAGGTCTTCGAAGAAGACCTCGCGCCCATCCACCCGGCTGGACGCACGCGGCAGCTTCGCCGCCTCGCCACTGACCGGCTCCACATGCCAATAGCAGTGCCTGATCGCTCGGGTCACACCGACATAGGCCAGGCGCTGCACCTCCTCTTGCTGTGCCGTGTCGAATGGTTGGACATCGTCGGCGCGCCCCAGGCCTGCCAGGCGGTAAGCCTGGTTCTTGTAAGGTGAGCTGGTCAGGTACTGACAATCGCCAAGCAGGAAGACGGCGTCTGCTTGCAGGCCCTTGGCGCTGTGATAGGTCAACTGACGCAGCCGACGCTGGGCCGACGGCAAGCTAGAATCAACTTTAAATATTCGAGAAATAACGTCTGAAATCAGTAATTTATCAGCTGATTTTCGAAACAGTATCATCACGCTTTCCCCGCGTTGGTAGTGTTCGGCCACGGCCTGCCCCAGGGCCGCCTCGTCACGCGCCAACACCTTGACCGGCGACAACGGCAACTGCGCGGCCAGGCCACTGGCCCGCGCCCTCTTGCCAGCGATCGCCGCTACGCCCTTGACCAAGTGCTCGGCCGCACCGATCACGTACTGCTGGCTGCGGTAGTTTTCCACCAGCATCACTCGCGTGTGCGCCGGTGACGGGAAGGTATCGGTGAACGCCATGAAATAGCTAGGCGAACTGCCTCGCCAGCCATAGATCGACTGCCAGTCATCACCCACGCACATCAGCGAGCTGTGGGTGGCTGTGCGCCCGGCATGCAGTGACGGCCCACGTCGACGAATCTCCGCCAGGGTTGCGCGCAGCCAGCTGACGATCTGCGGCGATACATCCTGGAACTCGTCGATCATCAGGTGCGCCAATGGGCGTAGAAACGTGTCCGACAACTGGCGCAGGTTGTCTGGATGACGCTCGCCGAACAGGGCGAACATCCGGTTGTAGGACATCACTGGCGGCGACTGCGCCTGCAAGTGCGCCTCCAAGGCTGGCCAATACAGCGCCAGGGCCTCGAAGAACAGACCATCGCTGTCACCGGGCGGGAACTGCATGGCGGCCACCGCATGGTCCACCTCCAACCCCAAGTTCTCGATGAAGCTCGCCGCACCGACGAAAGCATCGAGCAACGGCGCCGCCGCCAGCTCACCCTGGACCTTGTACTCGAAGCCCGGCCCGGCCACGGCGTCGCCGGCCAACGAGGCTGCCAGGCGTTGTGCGCTGGCGTAGCTGTCCAGCCAGATCAGGGGCTTGTCGCAGAACGCCTGTAGCAGCGTGCGCTTGACCGCCCACTCGGCACGTACAGACAGTTTGGCGCCGGGGCGCTGGTAATGGGCACTCTCGGAGGGGTCGAACCCCAGCACCACCCAGGCGCCCAGGCTCTCCAGGCGGCCATGCACGTGGAACCGACTGCCGCGCACGTGAACCGTTTCGCGACACGGCTCAATGCCCTTGATCGGCCAGGCGCCAGCGGCGAACCACAGGTCCTCGATAATGTCACACAGCTCCTCGTCGCGCTGGGCGGCCAACTGGGTCACCTGCACGCGCTTCTGCACGTCCGGGTGGTCCGGATCCAGGGGTTTGAGTTGCAGGGCCTCGCGACGCAATGTGCAAACCAGGTCGGCGAAGCGCGGATTGTGCTGTAGCAGGTCGCGGTAGCACAGGTTCAACTGCTGGCGCTGGGCCTCGTTCAAGCGCAGGTCGAAGGGGTTGCCATCGGCGTCGGTTTCGCCGCCCGCAGGCACATCATTGCCCAGCGCCTCGAACGCACGCACCTGTGCCAAACCCGGCAGGCTGCGGGCCAAAGGCAGGATGCGCGAATGGAAGGTCCGCACCAGATCGCGGGCACGGGACACGGGCAGATCGACCTGCCAGAGAGCGAACACCTGCATCAGGCGTTGGATGAAATCCTTGCGTGACTCACGGGTGAAGGTCACCACGGTCAAGGCGTCAAGCTCGAACCCCAAGTAGTGGCGTAACAAGAGGACGCGTAGCACCAGGGAGGTCGACTTGCCGGCTCCGGCACCCGCGACTACGCAAGTAGACGGCGTGTCGCTGAAGATCAGTTTCCACTGCGCCGCGCTGGGTTGCGCATCGGCGGGCAGGCGCTGTGCCACATCGGCTTTAAAGCGCTTTTTCAGTTGAGCGGTCAGTGGCAAGCGCCAATCATCGAACAGTTTGTCGTCGACGACGGGCGCCTCTGCCAACTGCGGTTGGTCGCCGTCGGCCAGCAACGCCTGGCGGCCAGCCTCGTAGCCCTCTGCCAAGCCACGTTGGTAGGCTTCATGCGAGGCGCTGGCACGGCCGAGTAGCCAGGAGTCACGATGCTGGGCTTGCAAACGGGTCAAACCGGCACCGAGCAGGCGGGCCAGCAGTCGGCGCAGCCAGGGCAGTTTAGCCGGTGGCGCGAGCAGTTGCGGGGCTGGGGGAAACTCGTTGGGCACGGTCACTCCAGTGAGTATTCGAATACAGCGGACATGTTCGCCCCAACTGCAAAAAAGTGCCAGCTAATGCTTGTAGATCAGGTAATTAGGCGATGAAACGAATAAAGTACTTCGCCTCTCAATATCGATAGATCAGATTGTTTTAAGCCGATATTTACGATTATTTTCGATAAAAAAACCAGGCATGATGGCGCTATTCCCACTGCTCGAGGCCCCCATCATGCTGCAACTGCGCCCCTTCGAAAGCCTTGGCCACGCCAACCACGGCTGGCTGGATGCCCATCACCACTTCTCTTTCGCCGAATACCATGACCCGGCACGCACTCACTGGGGCAACCTACGGGTGTGGAATGACGATCTGATCGCCGCCGGCAGTGGCTTCCCTCCCCACCCGCACCGTGACATGGAGATCATTACCTATGTCCGTGAAGGTGCCATCAGCCATCAGGACAGCCTCGGCAACAAGGGGCGCACCGAGGCGGGCGATGTGCAAGTGATGAGTGCCGGCACCGGGATCGTGCACAGCGAGTACAACCTGGAAAAGGTCGACACACGCATCTTCCAGATCTGGATCATCCCCGAGCGCGTCGGCGAAGCACCGTCCTGGGGGACGCGCCCGTTCCCCAAAGGTGAGCGCGGCGAGGGCTTCGTGACTCTGGCCAGCGGCCGTGCCGGCGACGAGGACAGCTTGCGCATCCGCACTGATGCCCGCTTGGTGGCAGCCACCCTGCGGGCAGGGGAAAGCGCCGAGTACCACTTCGACACTGGGCGCCGCGGCTATCTGGTGCCTGCCAAAGGCCACATCGAGGTAAACGGGCTGCTGGCCAAGGCGCGCGATGGCGTGGCCATCGAGCAGGAGGCGGTATTGAAGGTCACGGCACTGCACGACAGCGAGATCGTGCTGGTGGATGTGGCCTGACGCCCGCCAGTCGACGCTTCGCTCCGTGCCGCCCCTGACGCTGGGCGGCACGGGGCTCGGTTGCATTTCCCCACTGCCTGCCCCAAGCTCACCGTTCCCGCCGTCCCGGACCCACCGATGCCCAGACGCTACCGTTATCTGATTGCCCTGCTGCTGGTGCTCGCAGTCCCAGGCGTGATCGGCTACCTGTGGCGCGACCCGCAACCGCAGCCGGCAAACCTGCCGCCGCACAGCTACGCCAAGGCCTTGCGCCAGGCCCACGACGGCCAGCCAGGTGCTGCACGCGTCCTGTACCAACAACTGCAGCGTGACGACCTGCCGCCGATACGCCGCGCCGCGTTGTACGCCGAACTCCCCAACTACCCCTCGCCCCAGGCGCTGAAGCTGGCCCGCCAAGACCTCGATCACGCTGATCCCCTGGTGCGCCGCGCGGCCATCACCAGCATCCGCCGCCTGCTGCCCGCCGCGCAACGCAGCCTGGTACTCGGCCCGCTGCTCGAGGACGACGAGCAGAGCGTACGCTTCGCTGCGGTAGATGCCCTGCTCGGCCTCGCCCCCGACGCCATTGGCCTGTACTTCCGACCGCTACAAGATGCCCTGGAGCAGTACCAGCAGGTGCTGGAGCAGCAACCCGACGACGCCGAAGCCCAGGTGCACCTGGCACGCCTTTACCTGCATGAGGCGGATTTCGCCCAGGCCGAGACCGCGCTGAAACGTAGCCTGGCCGTAGCACCCGCACGGCCAGATGCACTGGCAACCCAGGTACGCCTGCTGGAGCGCCAGGGCCACCACGACGCCTCCCGGGAGGTATTGGCCAAAGCCTTGGCCCTCACGCCAGACTCGGCCTTCCTGCAGCACGAACTGGGTTTGTGGCTGACCCGCCATGAACAGCAGGAATACGCGCTGCTGGCCTTCTCTCGGGCGGTCGAATTGGAGCCGGACAACGCCGATTACCGCTACACCCTGGCCATCACCCTGCACGGCCTCGAACAGGTTGAAGCGGCACAGAAGCAACTGGAAACGCTGCTCGGCCGTCAACCGGCAAACCGACGCGCGCGCGTGTTGTTGATTCAGTACTGGAAAGAGACCGGCCAGTTGCAGAATGTCCAGGTGCTGCTAGCCGAACTTGAGCGCCAGAACCCCGATGATCCGCTACTTCAGCAAGGCTTGTAGAACCTTTGTACAGGCCGGTTGAACCCTGATCGAACTGCTGTGGTCCAGTGGATAGAAGTTCACTGATCGCGCGTGCATTCCCCGTCGCGCATTATCACAGGAGAGACATCTTGGCTGCTGCGTTGGCGCTCGACGAGCGTGCGTTGATCCTGGCTCCCGACAAGCTCGGTACAGCGACCTCGAGGCTATTGACCCGCGCCGGTATCGGCTGTCGAGTCACGGCCAACGTGGTCGATCTCGGCCCCTGGCTGGACGAAGGCGTCGGTTTGGTGATCGTTGCCGAACAGGCCATGGTGCAGGACGCGCCCTCTCCGCTGCAGCAGTTCATCGACCTGCAACCCGTATGGTCGGACCTGCCCGTGGTGCTGCTTACCCTCACTACGGCCGACCACCGCCCGGCGTGGGACCGACTAGGCAACCTGACACGGCTGGCCTGCCCCTTCGAGGACGCCCAACTTCTAATGCTCGCCGCCCAGGCCCTGCGTGCGCGACGTCGCCAGTACCTGGCTCGCGACCACTTGGCCGAGCTGCAACAATGCCAGCATCGGCAGCACGCCGACGACCAGGCGCTGTACCGCACCCGCAAGATGGAAGCCATCGGCCAGTTGGCCGGCGGCGTGGCCCATGACTTCAACAACTTCCTCACCAGCATCGGCGGTAGCCTCGAGCTGATCGACAAGCGCCTGCGGCAAGGCCGTACACAAGACCTTGAGAGCGTGCTGCGGATGGGCCAGGAGGCGGTTTCCCGGGCCGCCCGCCTAACCCACCGGCTGCTGGCGTTCTCGTCGCGACAATCGTTGAGCAGCCAGGCGGTGAACCTGCACGTTCTGCTGCAGCCCCCGCGCCTACGCGAGAAGCTCACCGACACGGTGAAACTGCGGGTGCAACTGCCCGCTGACCTGTGGCCACTGTCGGTGGACGAGCAGCAGTTAAAAGAGTCCCTCGACAACCTGCTGGCCAATGCCTGCGAAGCGATGCCCAGTGGAGGGCTGTTGAGCATCGTCGCCTGCAACCAGCACATCGAAGACACCGACTTCGCAGGGGGGGCGTTGGCGGGTGGCGACTATCTGTGCCTGAGTGTCATCGATAACGGTCAAGGCATGCCGGAAAGCATTCAGGATCATGCGTTCGAGCCGTTCTTCAGCACCAAGCCGGTCGGTCAGGGCGTCGGACTGGGGCTGTCGATGGTGTACGGCTTCAGCAAGCAGTCCCATGGCCATGTAGCCCTGCATAGCCAAATCGGCCGGGGCACTCGAGTAGATCTCTACCTGCCACGCTTCCGCGGCACCCCGCCAGTGGCCCAGGCCGTTCCGCCTGAACCATCGCACAGCCTCAGTCGCGAGATATTGGTGGTCGAAGACGACCCGCATGTACGCACCTTGCTGTGCCAGGCCTTGCACGATGACGGGTTCACCTGTCACAGCGCCAGCAATGCCAATGAAGCCTTGCTGATGCTGCGCTCTCCACATGCGCTGGCCTTGCTGGTCAGCGATGTCGGGCTGCCAGGGATGAACGGAAGACAGTTGGCGGAAATCGCGCGCAAACTGCGCCCTGGGCTGCCGGTGCTGTTCATCACGGGGTATGCGCAGACCGCCATGTCCCGGGATGACTTCCTGGACGCGGGCATGCAACTGATCTGCAAGCCGTTCGAACTGCAGCAACTGCGCGAACGGGTCGCCCAGATGCTGGGGGAACGCTGACCTGGCGCACTACTCCAGCATATGCTGCACTTGCCCCAGCAGCTTTTCCAGGGAGAACGGCTTTAGCATCAGTGCTGTGCCGGGCTGATCGAGCAACTGCGCCTCCACCGGGTATTCGGTGTAGCCGGTGATGAACAGAATCTTCTGCTCTGGCCGCAACTGACGCATCGCCCTGGCCACCTGTCGACCGCTGAACCCCCCAGGCAAGCCGATGTCGGTGATCACCAGGTCGAACGCTGGGCCTTGCCGATAGCGGCCCAGCGCATCGTTGCCATCGCACGCGTCGCAGACCTCGAAGCCCTGGTCTAGCAGCGCCTCCTTCATCAACGCTCGCAAATTGCCTTCGTCGTCAACCAACAGCAGCCGCTCCCCCTTGGCCCGGCGCAGCAGCAGTGGCAGCACGGGCGGCACCACTTCAAGCTCGCCAGGGTAGCGCGGGAGCATCAAGTTGACCTGGGTGCCCTGATTCGGCGTCGAGTCGATCCAAACGTGCCCGCCGGACTGCCGCACGAAGCCGTAGACCATTGCCAGGCCCAGGCCGGCGCCGCGGCCCAGCGGCTTGGTGGTGAAAAACGGCTCGAAGGCTCGCGCAACGGCCTCTGCAGGCATGCCGTGGCCGTCGTCCTTCACCTGAACGACCACGTAGTCGCCGGGTTGCAGGCCACCTCCCTCCGGGGTAGTGGTGGTCAAGCGCTCGTTGTTGCTGCTGATGGTCAAAACGCCACGGTCGGTACATGCATCGCGGACGTTGGCGCACAGCGTCAGCAGCGCGTTCTCCAGCTGGGCGACGTCGACCTGCACGGGCCACGGCGCCAAGTCCAGTTGCCAGCGCAGGTCGATATCGGGGCCGATGGCCTGGCGGATCAATGGCTGCAGCTCGAGCATCTTCCGGTTGATATCCAAGGGCTTGGGTGCCAGCGGTTGGCTCCTGGAGAACGCCAGCAAGTGGTGAGTCAGGCCTATGGCACGCTGCACCGAGTCCCGTGCCAGGCGCATATATTCCTCGATACGCTCCAGACGCCCCTGGGCGAGTCTGCGTTGCAACAACTCCAAGCTAGCGCCGACGCCCGACAGCAGGTTGTTCATCTCATGAGCCATGCCGCCGGCCAACTGACCGACGATTTCCATCCGTTGACTCCCACGCAGCAGATTCTGAGCCTGGAGCAAGGCGTCCTCGCGTTCCTGCGTGACATCCCTGCCCACCGCGGCTATTACCCTCCCGTCGCAACAGGCACTCCAGTTGAACCAGCGATAGTAACCATCCGTATGGCGCAAGCGCGTCTCGATCTGGGCAGCCACCTTGTTCAGCATCAACTCGTTGACTGCCAGGTGCAGCTCGGCATGGTCCTCCGGGTGGACCAGTTCGAGAATGGAAAGGTCTTTCACCTGGGCTTCGGTCCACCCCAGAATACGGTACCAGGCGGGGTTGGCGGCGAGCAGGTACAGGTCGTGGCTGACCATCACCATCGCGTCGCGAGACAGTTGCCAGATGTGCTCGCGTTGAGTCATGTAGCGGCTGAGTTGGGCTTCGAAGGTGCGCCCCAGCTCGCGCCATTCACGGACCTGCTCGACACTGGCGCCAGACTCGATGACCGTGTGCAAGAAACCCGCAACGATACCGTCATCGTTGCGAATGGGTGAATAACTGAAGGCAAACCACGCGCTACCCGTACCGTCATTGCGGTCGATCTGCAGTGGGGCGTCTTCGACAAAGCTGGCCTGCCCTTCCAGGGCCTGGAATACCCACGAACCGATGTTGTCCCATTCATCGCGCCAGAGCTGGTCGAAACCGCTGCCCAGGCCGCTCGCGGGGGCCTGTAGCAACGCCAAATAAGCATCGTTGTGCAACACCGTCAGCTCCCCCCCCCACACCAGCGCGCAGGGGAAAGGCGACAACAGCATCATGTCGACGGCAATGCGCAGGGAGGGTGCCCACTGGGGCAATGGCCCAATTGCTGTAAGGCTCCAGTCGAACTGGGCGATCCGCTCGCCCATACGATCATGGGTCATCAAAGTCGGTGCGAGGTGAATCACCCGAGTGGTGCGTGACGGCGGGGGCATGCGTGAGGCCAAGGTATCCTTTTCCATAGCCTTTCCTTCAGAGGGATGCATCGTAGTAGCAGGCTAGCACACAGCCAGTTCAGCATGGCATCCCGGCCATCGACAACTATGCTGAGTAGGTTTTCCCCGGCCCCGGAGCCAATGGGCCATTACCAGTCGACGGGAGCGTGGCAATGAGCAAGAAAATTCTGGTGGTGCTGACCAACACGGCCAAGTATCCAACGCTCAACCGCGCCACGGGCCTTTGGCTGGGGGAAGCGGTGCATTTCGTTGCGCAGGTCGAACAGGCAGGGTACGCCGTCGACTATGTCAGCCCCACCGGCGGCTATGTGCCAATCGACCCCCATAGCCTGCAGATGGCGCCCGAACTCGACTGGCAGTGGTACGCCGACAAAGCCTTCATGAACCGCCTGGGTACCACCTTGGCGCCGGGCCAGGTTCACGCCGACGACTACTGCGTCATCTACTACGCCGGCGGGCACGGCGTGCTGTGGGACTTCCCCGACGCCCCCGCGCTGCAAACGTTAGCCCGACGCATCTACGAGGCGGGAGGCGTGATCGCTGCCGTTTGTCATGGAGTCGTAGGCTTGCTGAATATCAAGCTCAGCGACAACAGCCTGCTGCTCAGGGATCGCCAAGTGACGGGTTTCTCCAATACCGAAGAGAAACTCGCCGAATTGGACAAAGTAGTGCCCTACCTCACCGAAAACGAGCTAGTAGCCCGTGGTGGCAAATACAGCAAGCATGATGACCCCTGGGCGCCCTTCGTGGTATGCGATGACCGCCTGATCACTGGCCAAAATCCGGCCTCAAGCGCTTTGCTAGCCAAGAAAGTGCTGGAGCAACTTCGCAGGTCGAAAAAAAACTGATGGTCAGTCGCCGTATTCACTCACAGGAATACGCAATGGACGACATGCCGTCCCTCCTCCCAGCTGTACCCTTTCCGGCCATATGTCTGCAAGGGTGCGCGGTGTACCCAGGAGGTGGAAAGGCGATGTCGAAATTCGTGCATGCGGGGCGCAGCCTGCTGGACCTACTGATCATCCTGGCGATTGGGCTGGTGCCCGTGGCGTCGGGGCTGTTGGTGATGAGTTATCAACTGGACCGTAAGCTCGAGGAGAATTCCCGGGTTTCCCTCAACGAGGCCATCTTCGCCATCGACCGCAGCCTGGATGGCATTCACACCGCGGCTCTCGGCGCGCTCCCCCTGGCAAGCGAGCATTGTGATGCGGTCCGCCAGAAACTGAGCGGGTACGTTAGTCGTGACCAGCGCCTACACTCGATGATGCTGATACGCGATGGTCAGGAGTTCTGCAGTTCCCTCAGCACCAGCGACAACCTCCCTCGCCTCGTGGATACGGCCTCGCCCGTGAAGTTGCTGTTCAACGCCCCCAGCATGCCGAACAGTGCGCTGGTCAGGTATCAACTGACAAAGTCGAACCCCGGGGTCATCGTCACTGCCTACGGGACCGTGTTGCGCAATGAGCTGAGCGGTTTTCAGGATGGGCTGGTGCTGGTATTGAAGTTCGGTGAGCAGTACATCTGGAGCGCGGGCGACAGTCGCGACCCGCAACCGCCTTCGCAATCGGAGCATTTCAATCGTGCGGTCTCGAAGAAATATGGTTACACGGTGCAAGGCGGCTACCCGCAAGGTTTTCGCAAAGAAGAGCTACGCCAATCGGCGGTGCAGGTGCTCCCTTCGCTTGCCTTGGTAGGACTGGTAACCGCTGTTATCGTCTACTGGGGCATCTTCCGTAACCGCTCCAAGGGTAAGCGCAATGCCGACGGCCGTTGACTGCCGACATTGCCACCTTATGACTTACTCGACATTCAACACGCCACGACGCACCTGGTCACGCTCAATGGACTCGAACAGCGCCTTGAAGTTGCCCTCCCCGAAGCCATCATCCCCCTTGCGCTGGATGAACTCGAAGAACACCGGGCCGAGCAGGGTCTCGGAGAAGATCTGCAGCAGCAGGCGCTTGTCGCCCGCAGCCGAAGCGCCGTCTAGCAGGATGCCACGGGCCTGCAACTGGTCCACCGGTTCACCGTGGCCGGGCAGGCGCTCCTCGAGCATCTCGTAGTAGGTCTGTGGTGGTGCGGTCATGAAACGTGTGCCCAAGCCCTTGAGCATGTCCCAGGTCTTGAGCAGGTCATCGGTAAGGAAGGCAACGTGCTGGATGCCCTCGCCGTTGAACTGCATCAGGAATTCCTCGATCTGCCCCGACCCCTTGGACGACTCCTCGTTCAGCGGGATGCGGATCATGCCGTCAGGCGCGGTCATCGCCCGCGACGTCAGGCCGGTGTACTCACCCTTGATGTCGAAATAGCGTATCTCGCGGAAATTGAACAGTTTCTCGTAGAACCCAGCCCAATAGGACATGCGCCCGCGATAGACGTTGTGGGTCAGGTGATCGATGACCTTGAGGCCCGCGCCGGGCGGGTTACGGTCGACGCCTTCGATGAAGGTGAAGTCGATGTCGTAGATCGAGCTGCCTTCCTCGAAACGGTCGATCAGGTACAGCGGCGCGCCGCCAATGCCCTTGATCGCCGGCAGGCGCAGCTCCATCGGCCCGGTCTCGATCTCCACCGGCTGGGCGCCGAGCTCCAGGGCGCGGGCGTAGGCTTCGTGGGCGTTACGCACGCGGAACGCCATGCCACACACCGACGGCCCGTGCTCGGCGGCGAAGTAGGAGGCAATACTCTTCGGTTCGTTATTGAGGATCAAGTTGATGCCACCCTGGCGGTACAGGTGCACATCCTTGGAGCGGTGGGTGGCCACCTTGGTGAAGCCCATCGCCTGGAACACCGGTTCCAGCACGCCTGGGGTGGGCGAAGCGAATTCAATGAACTCGAAGCCCATCAGGCCCATCGGGTTGTCGAAGATATCAGCCATGTTCGTGTCCTCATCTGCAGCAAGAATAAGCGTGTCGTGTCACGTGCTTGGGATGTCGAACCGGCGTGGTGGCGAGCAGGGAATACCCCTCACACTGCGGGAGAGGAAATCACCAATGAGCAGCTTGAACCCATGAAATGCCATATGGACCCATTCTCGGCGGGAGTGGCCCTCCAGAAAGTGGAGAGCCTTATTCTTGTATTCGTAATGCGATTCTATAGTGCGTAAATTGTTTTGTCGCCCCCTTAAGTTTTCCGGGTCGACCGACAAACGGCTATGCTGTGCAGGTTATCTTCCTACAAGTCTAGGCCAGCATGCCCCTAACGGTTAAACGTCCCGCCCGCTGGAGCTGGCGCACCCTGCTTCCTTGGGGTGTCGGCGCACTGCCGCTGCTGTGCGGTCTTGTGGTGATGCACTGGCAGATCGAACGCGAACTGCGCGACAGTAGCGCGCACACCGCGCGGCAGGTGGTCAGCCATGTCGAGCGCATCCTGGACAGCCTCTCCAACGCCGCCGAAACCCTGCTGCCCCTGGCCGGTCGCCCGTGCAAGGACGCCGAACTGGCCCTGCGCGAACAGGTCACGCGCAACGCCTTCGTGCGTTCGACCAACCTGGTCGAACGCGACACCCTCTATTGCAGCTCGTTGTTCGGCGACTACGACGAACCGGTGGACGGACGCGACTACACCGACGGTCGACTGTGGTTGATGAATGGCAACTCCGTCACCCCTGGCCACCCGCTGCTGGTGCTTCGCGCCAGCAACGGTCGCAGCGCGGCCATCAGCACCGTCGATGGCGACCACCTGCTCACCGCCCTGCGCCTGATCGGCCAGGACGAAACCTTGCAGTTGCAGGTCGGCGACCGTTGGATGGCCAAGGATGGCGTGGTCCACCGCGGCATCCCGCCGACAGCGGTAAGCGCCGCCGTGGTGCAGCACTCGACACGCTACCCCTTCAGCGTGCACGGCGGCTACGGCCCCGACAAGGCTTACGAGATGTTGCGCAGCCATTACCCGGCGCTGCTCAGCCTGCTCCTGGTACTGGGCATCGCCGCCGGAACCGCCTGCCGCTGGCAATTGCGCCGAGCCTCTTCCCCCCGCGCCGAACTGGAACGGGCACTGGAAGCCGAGGAGTTCATCCCCTTCTTCCAACCCGTGGTGCGCAAGGGCGACTACCACTGGGCCGGAGCCGAAGTGCTGATGCGCTGGCAACACCCGCGCGAAGGCCTGGTGCGCCCGGACCTGTTCATCCCCTACGCCGAACACAGCGGGCAAATCGTCGCCATGACCCGCGCCCTGATGCTGCGCACCGCCCAAGGCCTGGCGCCCTTTGCGGCGCTTTTGGATGACGGCTTTCACATCGGTATCAACATCACCGCCGACCATTGTCGCGACCTGCGCCTGCTCGCCGACTGCCGCACCTTCCTGCAGCACTTCCCGCCTGGGCGCGTGGTACTGACCCTCGAACTCACCGAGCGCAAGCTGATCGAACCGACGCCCGTGACCCTGGAACTGTTCGAAAAACTGCACGCGTTGGGCGTGATGATCGCCCTTGACGACTTCGGCACCGGCCAATCGAGCCTCAACTACCTGCGCCAGTTCAAGGTCGACTACCTGAAGATCGACCAGAGCTTCGTCGCCATGATTGGTGGCGATGCGCTGTCGCAACACATCCTCGACACCATTATCGAGCTGTCGGCCAAGCTGGGCCTGGGGATCGTCGCCGAAGGCGTGGAGACCGACGTGCAGCGCGACTACCTGACCCAGCATGAGGTGGATTTCCAACAAGGGTACCTGCACGCGCGGCCAATGCCGCTGGAGGACTTCCTCCAGGCCCTTGCCGCACGCCCCGGCGGCACGCGGTTGCCGCAGGCCGCGCCCCCTGAGATCATGCCCGGCTGATTCCGTCGCCCCCCTTTAACCGAGGCTTTTGTGTCAAAAGGCATTTTCGCGTCCGTCATGGCGTCCATATTGTTCGCCGTGATGTATTTCTACACCTCCCTGCTCAAGCCGCTGAATGGCGAGGAGATCTTTGGCTGGCGAACCTTGCTGACCCTACCCTGCCTGACCTTGTTCATGCTGCTCAGCAAGGACTGGGTACGGGTCGGTGAACTGTTGGCGCGGGTGCGCAAGACACCGACTCTGCTGCTGGGCATGCTCGGCACCTCGTCGCTGCTGGGGGTGCAGTTGTGGCTGTTCCTCTGGGCGCCGCTGCATGGGCGCAGCCTTGAAGTCTCGATGGGCTACTTCCTGCTGCCCTTGGCGATGGTGTTGACCGGGCGCCTGGTCTACGGCGAGCGCCTGTCACGCCTGCAGAAGGTGGCGGTGGCGTGCGCCGCGCTGGGGGTCGGCCACGAGCTGTACCAGCATGGCAGCTTCGCCTGGGAAACCCTGGTGGTGGTGATCGGCTACCCGATCTATTTCGTACTGCGCAAACGCTGCCGCACCGAGCACCTGGGCGGCCTTTGGTGCGACATGAGCCTGCTGTTGCCGGCGGCCTTGTACTTCGTGACCAACGGCCCGCTGTCACCCGCGGACCTGGCCGAGCACCCGGGCTTGTACGGGTTGATCCCGCTGCTCGGGGTGATCAGCGCCTTCGCCCTGATCACCTACGTGCTGGCCAGCCGTCTGCTGGCGTTCAG
Source organism: Pseudomonas entomophila (assembly GCF_029193575.1). Classification (GTDB taxonomy): domain Bacteria; phylum Pseudomonadota; class Gammaproteobacteria; order Pseudomonadales; family Pseudomonadaceae; genus Aquipseudomonas; species Aquipseudomonas entomophila_G. The sequence continues at coordinate 173,468 of NZ_JARGCS010000043.1, forward strand.
CTTGTTCGGCCTGCTGAGCTACGTCGAGCCGGTACTGCTGGTGGGCGTGGCGCTGCTACTGGGCGAAACCATCGGCCCCGACCAGTGGCTGACCTACCTGCCGATCTGGGCCGCCGTGATGGTGCTGGTGCTCGAAGGCATCAAGCACCTGCTGCGCCAGCGTCGGCGCCCGGTGTGAGGCGCACCTGGCGCACCCGGCGCTCCTCCACCGCCACCACGGTCATGGTCCAGCCATTCCACGCCAGACGGTCGCCGACTACCGGCAGACGGTCGAGCAGGCTCATCACCAGGCCCGCCAGGGTCTGGTAGTCCTCGGTGGCGCGGGCACTGAAGCCGGTGCGTGCCTTGACCTGACCCAGGTTCAAGGCGCCACTGACAACGAAACCATCGGCCTCCTCGACGATCCCCGGGCCCTCCACTTCGCTGGCGTCCGGCAACTCGCCGGCGATCGATTCGAGGATGTCGGTCATGGTCAGCAGACCGGTGAAGTCACCGAACTCGTTAACCACGAAGGCCACATGGGTCGACTGGCCGCGCATCTGCTCCAAGGCGTTGAGGATGCTGAAGCTCTCCAGCAGGTTCAGCGGGGTGCGCGCCAGGCGCTCCAGGTCGGGCTCGTTGCCGGACAGCAACTCCTTGAGCAACTCCTTCTTGTGCACGAAGCCCAGCGGTTCCTCGATGCGCCCATCGCGGATCAATGGCAGGCGCGAATACGGCGAGTTGGCCAGCGCCCGGGCAATCGCCTCGGGCGACTGGTTCAGGTCGATGGCGTCGACCTGGGCACGCACCGTCATGACCGTGCGGATCGGTCGTTCGGCAAGGTTCAATACACCACTGATCATCACCCGCTCACGGCGGTCGAACAGCACCTGCTCCTCGCCGCCTTCGACCAGGTCGGCAATTTCCTCACCCAGCTCATCCGCCTCCACCCGACGCCCGCCCAGCAGGCGCAGCACCGCGTGGGCTGTGCGCTCACGCAGCGGCCGGTGCTGTTGCAGGCTGCGCTTGCGACGGGCACGGGCCAACTGGTTGAACAGCTCGATCAGGATCGAGAAACCAATCGCCGCATAGAGGTAGCCTTTCGGAATATGGAAGCCCAGGCCCTCGGCGGTCAGGCTGAAGCCGATCATCATCAGGAAGCCCAGGCACAGCATGATCACCGTCGGGTGGGCATTGACGAAGCGGGTCAGCGGCTTGCTGGCGACGATCATGATGCCGATGGAGAAGATCACCGCGATCATCATCACCGACAGGTGCTCGACCATGCCCACGGCGGTGATCACCGCATCCAGCGAGAACACCGCGTCGAGCACCACGATCTGCGCGACGATCGGCCAGAACGCGGCATGGCGCACCACACCGCTGCTCTGCGCCGCGTGCCCTTCCAGGCGTTCATGCAACTCCATGGTGGCCTTGAACAACAGGAACACACCACCGAACAGCATGATCAAGTCGCGGCCGGAGAAGCTCTTGCCAAACACCTCGAACAACGGCGCGGTCAGCGTCACCATCCACGAGATGCTGGCCAGCAGGCCCAGGCGCATCAGCAGCGCCAACGTCAGGCCGATCACCCGCGCACGGTCGCGCTGGTGCGGTGGCAGCTTGTCGGCCAGGATGGCGATGAACACCAGGTTGTCGATGCCTAGTACCAGCTCGAGGACGATAAGCGTCAGCAGGCCCAGCCAGGCCGTGGGGTCGGCTAGCCATTCCATTAGCGGGTACTCTCGAAGGAAGCGTCACGAGGACGGGGGAAACGTGGCCGGGACGGCCGGGGACTGGGGGGCTCCGCGAAGGTGCTCATGGTGACCTTGATAGCAAAATGGGAAGGTGATCCTACAATCGAAGCAGGTTTTTCTCACAGCGCGAAACTATTACAAAAGCTGTAACAGATCCCCTGAGCACTTTCGTTCAATACCCAGGTCGGCCGGTCAGCCAGGATGACCGGCATCCATCGACCCTAAGGAAACCCTCCATGAGCCTGTCCCTTTCCATGGCCGCCTTTGCCCTGGCGGCCTCGATTTCCCCCGGCCCGGTCAATATCGTCGCCCTTGGCAGCGGCGCCCGACATGGCCTGCGTGCGAGCCTGGCGCATGCTGGCGGCGCAACGCTGGGCTTCTGCCTGCTGTTGGTGCTGGTGGGCCTGGGGTTGCACGAGTTGCTGCTGCGCTGGCCGCTGCTGGGGCGATTGTTGCACTGGGGTGGGGTGGCGTTCCTGCTGTACATGGCCTGGAAGCTGGCCAGCGCCGATGGGCGGTTGGGCAATGCGCACGACCAGCGCGCGCCGTCGGCCTGGCATGGTGCGTTGATGCAGTGGCTCAACCCCAAGGCTTGGTTGGCGGCTATCGCGGGTATCGGGGCTTATGTCGGCGGCGAGCAGCACCTGCTGTGGCTGTTCACCTGGATCTACGGGCCGATCTGCTTTGTCTCGGTGGCCAGTTGGGCCTGGGCGGGCAGCGTGATCAGCCAGTACTTGGGCAACCCGAGGCACATGCGCTTGTTCAACGGAGGGTTGGCGGTGCTGCTTGTGGCCAGTGCGGTGTATTTGGTTGTGGGGTGAGGCATAAGGGCCCTTATGCCACCTCACCCACTGCGGTAATGCCCCGGCGTCGCCGCCAGGTGCTGCTTGAACGCCCGCTGCAGATGCGCCTGGTCGGCAAACCCCGCCTCCAGCGCCACCTCGGCAATCGCCCGCCCCTGGCGCAGCTGGGCGCGGGCATGCTGCACTCGCTGATCGACCAGGTAACCGTGTGGCGTCAGGCCGAAACGCTGGCGGAAGGCGCGAATCAGGTAGGCTCGCGACAACCCCGCCGCCGCACAGATGTCTTCCAGGCTCAGCGGGTCCAGCCGGTGCGCGCGGATGAACGCCGCCGCCATCTCCAGACGCGGGTGGCTAGCCTGCGCGGCCCCCGGCACCAGATCGAGGTAGCCCGGCAAGTCGGCGAAGAAGGCCGCGAGCATCGCCTCACGCCCTTCCCCTTGTTCATGGAACAAACCGGCAAACACCTGCAACAAGCGGCCATACAGCGCAGGCGAGGTGCTGTAGGTCGCCACGGGCAAAGCAAAGCCCAGCCCGCGTAACCACGGCATGTCGACGAACAGCATCAGGTACGACCAACTGGCGCCATCGATGGGGTTGCAGGCATGCACCACCCCCGGGTTCATCAGCACCGTCGCCCCCGCGGCCAGTTCGCGCCACTGGCCGCCGGTGAGGTAGGTGCTGCGCCCGCCGGTGACCACGCCGATGGAGAAACTCTCATGGGAATGGGCGCCGTAGCACACCGCGCGGCCGTCACCCACGCGGCGCGCCTCGACGAAGGGCAATGCCGGGTCACGCCAGAACCGCGATACCTCGATCATCGCCCTGCCCTCACTCGTCCCCGCCCTGCACCACCACCAGCAACTGCGCCTGGCGCTCGCCCACCGAACGCAGGCGGTGCGGTGTCTGGGCGTTGAAATGCAGAGCGTCGCCCTGCCCCAGCAGCACCCGCTCGGTCATGAAGTCCACCTCCACCTGGCCCTCGTGGACGAACAGGAACTCCTCGCCCTGGTGTTCCTTGAAGGTCGGGTCGCTGAACTCGCCGGGCGGCTGGATGATGAACGGCAGCAGGCTGCGCTGGCCGACCTGCGAGGTCAGCACCGCATACCCCGGCCCTACCCCATCGCCCACCAGCGCCTGGCGCTCGCCACGGCGCACAAGGCTGTAGCGCGTCTGCCCGGCCTGGTCTTCGGCGAACAGTTCCTCGACGTTGACGTTCAGCGCCTTGGCCAGCTTCAGTGCCGCTGCGATGGACGGCGTGTTCAGTCAGCAAAGACCAGCTGGTCCAGAAGGCCCTGACGCAGATGCAAGGCTCGCTCGCCGATAATACGTGGACTGTGCGGGAAAAGCTGGCCCTGACCTGCCGAATTCTCTTCGACCACGGCCACGACTCGGGCCTGTTTCATCAATGTACTTGAGAGGCCCGCCAGCGGACTGAGAGGGTTTCCAACCCTGACCTTCCGCATACAGCTTCAATTCGCTAGCCTTGGGTGTTCGGCCAGCCTCAAATAGCTTATCAATGCCTTTTGTACCAACTAAACCCTAACCAGCACAAACTCCATAAAAACCCCACTACCGCTCATTCCTTCAACAATTAGCCGGCTCATCCCCACCGACTTCACAGCAAAATCCATTTCATTTAATGACGCAGAAAAGTCAACAATACAATTCATATCTGGAATTCTCTTACCCCCCTTGATTTTAAACCCCTCAATACCAAGAACTGCAATACCATTATTCTTGCAGTAGTCGACCAGCTTAATTCCATCACCGGCATCAAATAAAGGAGTGCCACCCCATATTAATGTAGGAGCAATAGGCAAATCCTCTACGGATACTTCTGCAATCAGTCCCATGGCGCTACCCAATTAGGATCATTTTTATTAGAGACTTGGACAATCGCCCCTGTGCGATCATTCCTCACCACATATGAGCCGTCCTTAGCAATATATCCAGTAGCTGGATCATTAAGACGACTCCCTGACACAGTATCAAAACGGGTATCTTTCGTCACAACCGTTTTGATTGGTTTATCGATTACAGACTGTATAGAGCTTTCCGTCCAGCCCCGCTTGCCCATTTGATCGGCGATCTTTGGTTCAATAGTTATTGAAATTCCTTTTGCACCTCCAGCCCCCGAGCCCTCTCGACCCTCCTTGTGCCCACCACCAACCGTAATCTCCCGCCCAGCCTTGATCGACGAGATACCACCACCGACGATGCTGGCGATCAAGTTACCACCGCCCAGCAGGTATTGGCTAAACGCGTCATCCGTCGGCAGCGCACTGCCTTCCATGTGCTCGGCAATCGTCTTGGCCAGGTAATCCTGCACGCCCTGCAAGCGCGCCATCAACTCCTGACCCAGTGGCGTCTGCTCCGCGGCATTCATCGCCACGGCCTGTATCACGCCCTTGGGACCTTGCGTCAAGGCCAGCACCACCGCCACCGCCTTGGCTTTATCCGGGTTGTCGCCGATGTACTTTTGAATCGTCGAGAACCTGCGCAGCGACTCCTGCATTAGGGTTAGTTCAGAGGTGATGTTCGTCGCCGGTAACACCACTGGTCCCGACTGGCTCGGTTGCTGCGCCTGCTCAACGACCCCCTTCGCCTCCGCTACCAGCTCCTTCGGAACGCTCCAGAATTCATTCAACGCCTTCAGCACGTCGTTCTGGAATTGCTCGCTCGCCATGATCGCCTTGGCGTCCGAGAGGCTCATCCCCCCCAGGACCAACTGCTCCACGGTTTGGTCGACGAACACACTGCTGGTGATCTTCTGAAGGTCGGGGCCCCACTGGCGCCCCGTCGCCTGGTCGAGGTAGTTGAGCGTGGCATTGAACGCGATGCTCGCGGCCTCGAAGTTCTTCTGCGCGGTCGTCCCGTAGTTGAGCAGCCCGTCCCTCCACTTCTGCAGCGTCTGTATCGGCTTCAAGGCATCGCGGATCGAGGAATCGCTGAGGTAGAGGTCCGTGCGCGACTCATCGTCCCGGGTGATCTCATACGCCTTGTCCAGGTCACGGTTGAGCCCGGCGGTCGAATCCTTGCCAGTGCCCGCATCGCCACGCACGACAATCTCGCCCGCGCCGACCGTGGCACGCACGATCTGCTCGCGGTCTTTCTCATACTCCCAACCGCTGACGCTCCAGCCCTTCTCGTCCTTCTTGCCTTTGTCGGCCTGGCTGGCGTCCTGCTGCACCGTGCTGCCGCTCGCCCAACTGCCGCCAGCATTCAGGTAGTAACCGTGCTCCTTGTCCTTGCCGGCGATATCGCTGTAGCCCAGCGTGCCGGTATCGAGCTTGAGGTTGCCGTTGTCGGCGGCGATCAACGCACCGTCGAGCTGGGTGTGGTGCTCGGTGCGGATATCGACCTTGTCGCGCGCGGTGATGCGCGTCTGCTCTTGCACCCAGTTGGTCTTGCCGTTGGTCTGCCCATAGCCGACCGAGCCACTGGCACTGAACCCGAACCCTACGGAAACCGTGGCGCTCAGGTCGAACTCCTTGCCCTCGACCTTGCCGGTATCCGTAACCGACGCCACCTTCAGATCACCGCCCACACGGCCGATCACCTCATCGCCGCGCAGTTGCGCACCGGCGATGGTGGTGTCCTTGCCGCTGGTGAACTTCAGCCGGTCGCCGGCATACAGGAAGGCCTGTTGCTGCTGCTGGCCTTCACGTTCCAGGTCCCCCTTGCCCAGGTTGACGCTGGCATAGAAGCCGACCTTGCCGCCACCGAAGGCCAGGCCCGCCTCCCCGCCGCCGTTATGCCGGGTGTCCTGGCTGTCGCTGGCGTTCTGTGCCGAGCGGATGTTCACATCGTTGCCGGCGACGATATCGATGTCGCGCCCGGCATCGATGTGGCTGCCGACCACATTCACATCGCGTTTGGCATCGAGCTTGACGTCGCGCCCGGCACTGAGCTGGCTGGGCGTCGAAGTCCCCTGCGTGCTGTCCTGGTCGGCCACGCCATAGCTGCCGCCGGCACCGAGCTTGAAGCCGCCGCTGGTGCCGCCATGGATGCCGCTCCAGCCTTCGCTCTGCTGGTTCTGTTGGCTGACGCTGCCTTTGGCGACGTCGAGGTTGATGTCGCGGCCACTGATCGCGATGTCGCGGCCGGCCTGCAACTGGCCGCCCTTGACGTTGACGTCGTTACCCGCGTTGAGGTTGAGATCGTTGCCCGCGACCAGCGACGAGCTGCGGTTGCCCTGCTCAATCACTAGCTCGCTGCTGCTTTGCTTGCTGGTGCCCAGCTTCGCATCGCCGGTGGGGCCGGCGAAGAACTGGCTGACCGAGTCGATTGCACGCAGGCTGCTGGAAACCTGGCTGACACCGTTCTCACCCTTGCCAGCGCCGTTGACCGCGTCCTTGGTGCGACCGAAGTTGTGGTTGATCGTCGCGCCCAGGCCCTGGCGCTCCATCTCACGCTGGTGCTCGATCACCTGCTGCTCGCGGGCGGCGTCGATATTGATGTCGCGGCCTGCATTGAGGTTGATGTCGTGACTGGCCAGCAGGTCGGAGCCGGTCTGGTTGATGTCCCGCTTGGCGGTGACGTTCAGGTCCTGCCCGGCCTTGATCTGGCTGGCGGCTGCCAGTTGCTGCTCGAGACGGTCACGCGCCTTCACCTGCTCGGCACCCAGGAACACGCTCACGCCATTGTCATCGCCGGACACGCCAATGCCGGTGCGCTTGCTGCTCGACCACTGCTGCTCGCTGCTGGTGCTTTGCGCGGCAGCCACGTTGACGTCGCGCCCGGCGTTGAGGCTGACGTTGCGCCCCGCCGAAACGCCACTGCCGATCACATTGATGTCGCGCTCGGCACGCAAGCTGGCGTCCTGTTGCGCCTGCACCTGGCTGCCCACGCTGGTGCTGCTCTGCGCCTCTTGCCCGGCCTGCTTTGCCGTGGCCACGGAAACGAAGCCGTCCGACACCGACAGGCCGGTCTTCTTCTTGTAGCGCTCCGAATGGCTGTAGGCCGTGTCATTGGCCGACACCAGGTCGATGTCCCCGTCCTTGTCGACCAGCCCCGCGCGCAATTCGACGTCCTTGCCGGCGCTCGCCTCGCTGGCGCGCAGGCGCAGGTCGCTGCCGGCGGCGATGACCAGGTCGTTGCCCGCCTCCAGTTCGCTGGCCACCTGGGTCGCGGTGGTGGTCAGCTGGCTCTTGCCGCTCTTGGAAAGGCCGAGGAAGCCGGACTTGGTCTTCTTGCTGTACTCACCGTGCTCCTCGACCCCCGACAGCACCGCCACATCGCCGGTGGCGCCAAGCATCAGGTCGCCGCCGGCCTTGAGCTGGCTGCCAATCACGGTCACGTCGCGGCCGCCGTCCAGGGCGATGCCGCCCTTGTCGGTCTTGCTGACGTTGACGGTGAGGTCGCCGCCCGCCTCAATCACCGAGGCGACGTTGGTGCTGTGGTAGCTCTCCTTCTGCGTCGAACTGCTGCGGCCGAACGAGCCCTTGCTCTTCTTCAGGTAGTAGGAAGCGCTTTCGTCCTGGTCGGAGGCGATGGTCAGGTCGCGCTTGGCATCGAGGTCGATATCACCCGCGCTCTTGACTTGGCTGGCGACGATCGCCATGTCCTGCCCGGCGGCCAGGGACAAGTCGCCACCGGCCTTGACCACGGTCGAGACCTGGGTGATCTGGTCGGTGGACTGGGTGACCTTCTTGCTGCGGCTGTAGGTGTGGGCCTCATCAGCGGCGGAGGTCAGGGTCAGGTCGCCAGTGGCCGCCATGGCGATATCGCGGCCGGCCTCGATGCCGCTGGCCACGGCAGAGAGGTCACGGCCCGCAGCGACGCTCAGGTCGCGCCCGGCCTCAAGCGTGGCGCCATGCTGCTGCACGCTGCTGTTGCGCACGGAACCGCTGGTGAAGCCCTCGCGCTGCTCGACCGCCAGGACACTGACATCGCGCCCGGCGCTGATCGACAGGTCGCCAGCGCTGCTGATCACGCTGCCGATGTTCTTGACGTCCTGGCCAGCCTTGAGGCCCAAACTGTTGGACGCCTCGATGCGTGCGGCGCTGTCGAGGTAGTCACGCTGGGTGGTTACCCCACCGTAGCTCGTGACGTGCCGGGTCTGGTCGCGCTGGTTGATGATGTCGCCATTGACCGCCGTGAGGCTGACGTCGCGCCCGGCGATAAGGCCCCCGGCGCTGTTTACCAGGTTGTTGCCGGCCAGCAGGTCGAGACGCCCGCCAGCCTGAACCAGGCCACTGTTGACCAGATCCGTGCCCGCGGTGGCGGTGAGATTCTGGCTGGCTTTCAGGGTGCCTGCGTTGATCAGGTTTTCACCAGCGATCAGCGAGACGTCCTGACCGGCGATCAATGCGCCATTGGGCGCCAGGCGGTTGTCGGCCTGGGCCAGGTACAGCACCGGTACCAGCACCTGCTCGCCGTTGACCACATGGGTTTCCATCCACACGATATCGTGGGTCAACGCCGCCACCTGGGCGGCGCTCAGGCCGACGCCGAGGCTCAGACCAAGCGCGTCCTTGCTGCGGATGGCGTTGTCCATTAGGTACTTGAACAACTGCTCGCCGGAGGTCTGGCCGTCGATGAACTGCTGCCCGGTGCGGGCCACCACCGCCTGTTGGATCAGGCGCTGCTCATAGAGGCCATCGCCCAGGCGTTTCCAGCTCTGGTCCGGGTCGTAGCCGAGGTTGCCGAGCAGGTAGTCGGAGCCCATGAACTGCTTGAGTTCGGTGAGCACCGGGTTGGTTTCGATCAGGTATTTGTGCGGTTTGCTGACATACGCGTTGCCGGGAATGCGGGTGACGCCCGGGATGTTGGGCCGGGCACTGATGCCGAGGTTGCCGTCGGCGGTCAGCTCGCGACCCTCGGCACCGCTGTGGCGCTGGGGCATGAAGGCATCGACCGCAGCGCCACCCGGCGCGAAGACACCGATGGCGCTGGCGTTGCCCGTCAGCGGGCCACCCTGGTGCTCGATACGGTCGACCTGCTGGCTGCCGACGGTTGCATTGGCGGCATCGACTGCCTGCAACGCGCCAGGTTGTGCACCCGGCATGACAGCTTGACGGCCTTGGGTGGCGACGCTGGCGTTGGCCAGGCTCCAGTCCTGGGCACTGCCAGCGCCAGCGCTGCCACCCTGCCCGCTCAGGCGGAACAGGCCATTCTGGCCGGTCGGCAGGGTGAAGCCGCCCAACGCCAGGGGGTTGACCTGCTGGCGGGCCAAGTCAGGGGGAAGCTGGCTGTTGAGCGTGATGACCGTGCTGTTGGAGGCAGTCGGCAGCCTTGGGTCGAATGCCTTTGCGCTAGGGCCGGTGACGGCTTGGCTTTGCTGGATGACGCTGTTGCTCAGGTTCTGGGTGGCGTTGATCTGCGCACGACCACCCGCCTGGACGACGGCATTGACGACACCACCTTGGCCCGGTTTAACGAGGGTAATCGGGTCGAAGAAGGTCGCCCGCGACATCTGGCTCGGCAGCGGCAACCGCACGCCCTGGTCATAGGCGGGCGTCGCCCTGGCGAAGTCGATGCCGTCCATCCACATCGTGCCAAGGAACCAGCCCACCCGAAGGAACGGGTCCTGTTTCGGTACCGGCGTGACACGCGGCGTCGCGATGGATTCGTTCCAGTCGGCATCCCACAGGCGGACATTGCCCACCCACCCAAGGGACAACAACGTAGTGCCTTCAGACATCGTGTAGCCTGGGTCATTGGCAGCGTTGTAGCGCCACATCTCGGTGAAGAAGGCTTTGTCGGGGCGGAACATCTCGAAGGGCTTGAGCACCTCTTCGGCGCCATAGGCGGTCCCGGTATTGTTGAAGTTGGTGAAATTCGCGAACAGGTCGCGCTGCGCGGTGATGACGGCGTTGGTGTTGTCCAGCGTGCCCCCCGTCATGACCAGGTCCCGCCCCGCGCGAATGGCCCCAGCCGGTGAGTCCTGCTCCAGGATGGACTGGTAGTACTCCTGCAGGACGAAATGGCCGGTGTTGCCGCTGATCGTCCTCAGGCCGATGGCACTGGACACCAACTGCCGGGACGTCTTGATGAACTCTTTCCTGTTGTCGATCCGCAGCGCACTCAAGCGCATATCGCCCGCGCTCTCCAGGCTGCCGGAGACGTTCTCCAGGCCATTCGCCCAATTCCCCGCCGCGTCCGCGGCCACGGTCAGCCCACCGAGGCTGTACACATCGCCGTAGAAGTTGCTCAGGCTGGCGGTATACAGCTGCATGTCGCCGCCGCTGAACAGCAGGCCATGGTCGTTGCGCACGCTGGCGCTGTTCACCCGCACCCCCTGGTTACCGCCCAGGGTGCCCAGGTTGTTCAGGCTGCCGGCATTGACGATCAGGTCGCCCGCCGCGCTCACCCGGCCCTGGTTGGTCAGCAGCCCGCCCACACTGAGGGTGCTGTTGCCCACACCCGTCACGCTGGCGTTGCTACCCAGGCTCATCTGCGCCGCGCTCACCCTCAGGCTGCCCAGGCTGCTGACCCGGCCGTTGCCGCTGTAGGTGCCGCCCAGGTTCAGGCTGAGGCTGCCATCGCTGGCGATGACGCCCTCGTTGCTCCAGTTGACGCCATTGCCCACCAAGCTGTCGAAGGCCAGCAACTGGCCGTCGGCGGTCTGGGTCAAGTGGTTGATATTCAGCGTCAGGCGCCCGGCCTGGATCGCGCTGCCGTTGGTCCAGCTGTCGGCGGTCAGGGTCAGGCCGCCTCGGGTCAGCAGGCTGCCGCCGGCACGGGTGAGGTTGGCCATGTCGATGTCGAAGGTGCCGGTGCCGGCGTGCAGCACCTTGCCGCCAACGTTCTGCAACTGCCCGGCGCCGAGGGCCAGGTCGCTGTTGCCCGCCTCCACCACGCCGCCGCGGTTGTCGAACAGGCCGCCGATGGCGAAGCGGCTCCTGCCGCTGCTGCCCAGGGCGCGCAACTGGCCGCCCTGGTTGTCCAGGCGGGTGGCGCTGACGTCGAGGGTGCTGGCGCTTTCGAGGATGCCCTGGCGGTTGTCCAAAGCGTCGGCCAGGCTCAGTTCGATACGTTGCCCGACCATCTCGCCGCGTGCACTGCCGCCGTTGAGCAGGCGATTGCCGGTGACCTTGAGCAGGCCGCTGGCGGACACCCCGCCTGCCTGGTTGTCCAGTTGACCGGTGCGCAACAGGGCATCGCCGTTCAAAGCGGCGATCCGCCCGCCCTGGTTGTCGAGGCTGGCACTTTGCAGGTCCAGGTGCAGGGCCTGGAGGATGCCACCGCGGCCATTGCCGTCGAGGCCGTTGCGCAGCACGCCGGTGGTGCTGACGGTGAGGGCCTGTTTGAGGCTGGCCAGGGTGCCGCCACGGTTGTCGACGTTCGCTGCGCTCAGGCTGAGCGTGCCTTCCTGGGCGATGACCTTGCCCCCGACGTTCTCCAGCTCGCCATCGACACCTAGCTCCACCGCCCCCTGCGCCTGCACGGTGCCCTGCCCGTTCGCCAGGCTCGCCGCTTGCACCTGCACGGCAGCGGTCTTGCTGTAGATCAGGCCGTCAGCGCCGTTGAACACGGCGCCATTGGCAGTCAGCTGCAAGCGGCCGTTGGCGGCCACAGTGCCGCTGTTGCGGTTGTCCAGGCTGGCCGCGTTCAGCGTCAGTTGGCCCTGGCTGGCCAGTTGCCCGCCCTGGTTGTCGACCCGCCCGGCACGCTGCACCAGCAGGTCTTGGCCGCTGGCCAGCTTGCCCTGGCCATTGAGCAGTTCGCCCAGCAGGTCGAGGGTCAACGCGCCTTGGCTGGCCAGGCTGCCGCTGCGGTTGTCCAGCCGCGTGCCGTTGATGCCCAGCGCCTGTCGGGCGCTGATGCTGGCGCTACGGTTGTCCAGTGTGTGCGCGTTCAGTTCCAGGCCGTCGCCCGCGTCGATCAGCCCGCCGTCGTGGTTGTCGAGCAGGCCGGCGACTTGCAGCCGCTGGCCCGCGCCGCTGGAGAGCACGCCCTTGGCGCTGTTGTCCAGGCTGGCGGCACTGACGTCCAGGCGTTGCTGGGCCACCAGGGCGCCACCGTCGCTGTTGCGCAGCGCCTCGTTGACCGTGGCCTGCAAGGCGCCGGCGCGGCTGGACACCGTGCCTTGCTGGCGGTTGTCCAGGCTTTGCGCGGTGACGTTCAGGCCCTGCCAGCCGGAAACCAGGCCGGCGCGGTTGTCGAGGGCGCCGGTGTTCAGCGTGAGGGTGCGCTCGCTGATCAGCTTGCCGCCGCGGTTGTCCAGCTCGCTGGCCGTCAGTTGCAGGGCTTGGGCCGTGGACAGCTCGCCACCCTGATTGGCCAGCTTGCGCAGGTTGCCCAGGGTCAGCGTGCCGGCGCTGCTGATCAGGCCAGCGCCGTTGTCCAGGTCGGCGCCGTTGAGCTCGGCGCTGAGGCTGCTGCCGAGCAGTTTGCCGCCGTGGTTGTCCAGGCCCTGGCTGTCGAGGCTGAGGCCCTCGCGCGCTTCGATCAGACCACCGTCGCGGTTTAGCAGTTGGCCGCTGCTGGCCAGTTGCAGACGGCCAAGACTACTCAGTGTGCCGCCACTGTTGTCGAACTGGGCGGCGCGGGCGTCAAGACCTCGCGCGGCGATCAGGCCCTTGAGGTTGTCCAGGCGCTGGCTGATGCGCAACACCAGGGCCTGGTTGCTCAGCAGGCGGCCGTTGCCGTTGTCCAGTTGCTCTGCGGCCACGCTGAAGGCCTGGGCGCTGGAAATCTCGCCGCTGCGGTTGTCGACGGCCTTGAGGTTGTCGAGCACCAGTTGCGGGGCGTTGATCAGGCCACCGCGGTTGTCCAGCAGGCCCTGGTTGAGGTCCAGGCGCACCGAGGTGTCGCTGAACAGCTTGCCGCCCTGCTGGTCGAGGCCGGTGAGCTGGGCGCTCAGTGCCTCATGGCTGCCCAGGCGGCCGCCGTCGCGGTTGGTCAGCTGGCCGGCGCGGATGTCCAGGGTGCGGTTGCTGCTGACACTGCCCTGGCGGCTGTTGTCGAACTGACCGGTGACGATGTTCAGCGCGCCCTTGCTGGCGAGCACGCCACGGTCGCGGTTGTCGAGGCTGGCACTGCTGAGGTTGAGGTCGGCGTCGGTGAGCAGCTCGCCGCTTTGGTTGAGCAGCGCGCCACGGGTGGTCACGCGCAAGGCCCCGGCGCTACTCAGGCTGCCGGTGCTGTTGTCCAAGCTTTGCGCGCTCAGGACCAGTTGGCCTTCACTGCTGATCAGGCCGAGGCGGTTGAGCACCTGGTCGGCCAGGGTCAGGGTCAGGCCCTGCTGGCTGGTCAGGCGGCCGCCGTCGTTGTCCAGGGTCTGGCCATCGAGGGTCAGGCCGGTCTGCGCTTCGACACGGCCCTGGGTGCGGTTGAGCACCTGTTGCACGGCAAGGGTCAGGCCCGTGCCGGCCACCAGCAGGCCCGCGTCGCTGTTGTCCAAGAGCTCGCTGCTCAGGCTCACGGCGGCCTTGCCGGTGATCTCGCCGCCGCGGTTGTCGACGCGCTCCACCGCCAGGGTCAGCGCGCCGTTGCCGCCGAGCAGGCCGTGCTGGCGGTTGTCCAGGTGCGTGCCTTGCAGGCGCACCTGCCCCAGGCCGATCAGCGAACCGCCATTGTTAAGCGTTTCATCGACCTGAAGGCGCAAGTCGCCCTTGCTCGACAACGTGCCCTGGGTGTTGTCCAGCGTTGCGGCGCTCAGTTGGCTGGCCGCGTCGCCGACCAGGGTGCCCTGGCGGTTGTCCAGGCGCCCGCTGACGTTCAGCAGCAGCTCGCCACGGCTGCTGAGCAGGCCTTCGCGGTTGTCGAGGTTCGCGGCGGACAGGTCCAGGCCATTGGCGGCGACCAGGCCCTTGAGGGTGGTCAGGGTCTGGGCGATGCGCAGGGTCAACGCTTGCTGGCTGATCAGCTTGCCCTGGGTATTGTCCAGGCTGTCGGCGGTCAGGCGGAAGGCTTGGGCGCTGGAGATCTCGCCTTGCTGGTTGGCCACCGTGCCGAGGTTGTTCAGCACCAGCACGGGGGCGGTGATCAGGCCGTGGTTGACCAGGGCGCCACCGTCCAGGTCGAGGGTCAGCGCGGTCTTGCTGAACAGCTGCCCGCCCTGCTGGTCGAGGCCGCTGGCCCGCAGGTGCAAGGCACCGTCGCTGGCGATGCGGCTGCCGACGCCGTTGTACACCTGGCCGGCGCTGATACCCAGGCGTTGGTTACCGACCAGGCGCGCGCCGTCGCGGTTGTCCAGGGTGCCGGTGGTCAGGTCGATCGCGCCTTGGGCACCCAACTCACCGCCGCGATTGTCCAGGCTGGCGCTGTTCAAGGTCAGCGCGCCGTCGGTGGTCAGCGCGCCGCCCTGGTTGAGCAGCTCGCCTGCACTGCTCAGGGTAAGCCCGCCGGCGCTGGTCAGTTGCCCGGCCCGGTTGTCGACGCTCGCGGCGGCCAGCTCGAGGTGGCCTTCGCTGGTGATCAGGCCTTGACGGTTGTCCAGGGCCTGGGTGAGTTGCAGGCGCGTGCCCTGCTCGCCGGACAGACGCCCGCCCTGGTTGTCCAGGGCCTGACCGTCGAGGGTCAGCCGGCCCTTGCCGCGCAGCAGGCCCTGGGCCTGGTTGAGCACCTGGGCGACCGTCAGGGCCAGGTCCGTGCCGGCGAGGACTTTGCCGGCACTGTTGTCCAGTCGCTGGCCTTCGACGACCAGGCCCTGGGCGGTGGACAGTTCGCCGCCGCGGTTATCGAGCGTGTCGACCACCAGGTGCAGGCCCTGGCCGGCGCCGACCACGCCGCCCTGGCGGTTGTCCAGGCGGCTGCCGCGCAGAGTCAGCGTGCCCTGGGCCATGAACGTGCCGCCGAGCTGCTCCAGACGCTCGATGCGCGCGTCCAGGTCGCCACCGGTGGACAGCCGCCCGCCGCCGTTGTCCAAGTGCTCGGCTTGCAGGCTGACATCGCCGAGCGCGCCAAACACGCCCAGGCGGTTGAGCAGTTGGCGGCCGCTGTAGGCCAGCGCGGCCTGGCCGCTGACCAGGCCCTGGTCGCGGTTGTCGAGGGTGTCGACCGTCAGTTGCAGGTCGCCGAGCGCATCGAGCTTGCCGCCACGGTTGTCCCACTGGCTGCCGCGCAGGGTCAGCAGGGCCTTGCCGGTCACACGCCCGCCGCGGTTGTCCAGTTGCCCCGCCTCGACGGTCGCCGCGCCCTTGGCGCTGACCAGGCCCTGTGCCTGGTTGTCGAGCAGGTCATCGACCGCCACCTGCAAGGTGCCATCGCTGAGCAGCTTGCCTTGCGCGCGGTTGTCGACGCTGGCGGCACGCAGGTTCAGCGCCTTGCCGCTGGCCAATACGCCTTGCTGGTTGTCCAGCCCTTGCGTGAGGGTCACCTCCAGCGCCTCGCTGCCGGTGAGCGTCCCCTTGCGGTTGTCCAGCCTGGCCGCGCGCACCTGGGTGGTGCCGGCGCTGGAGAGCTCGCCCTCGCGGTTGTCGAGGGCGCCGGTGAGGGTCAGCTGCAGGCCGGCGTCGCTGGTCAGCACGCCGCGCTGGTTGTCCAGGCTCAGGGCGCGCACGTCCAGGCCGTTGGCGGACACCAGGCCGTCGAGGTTGCTGAACCGCTGGTCCAGACGCACGTCCAGGGCCTGCTCGCTGTACAACTGGCCGGCGCTGTTGTCGAGGTTGCGCGCGGCCAGTGCGAAGGCGCGCTGGCTGGAGATCTCGCCGCCGCGGTTGTCGACGTCGGCGAGCTGGCGCAGGTGCAGTTGGCGCGCGGCGATCAGGCCGTCACGGTTGTCCAGTTGGCCTTGGTTGAGGTCCAGGGTCAGGTCGCTGACGCTGGTCAGACGCCCGCCCTGCTGGTCGAGGCGACCGACGTTGACGGTCACCGCCTGGTTGCCGCTGACCTGCCCGCCCTGACCGTTGTTGAGGCTGCGGGCGCGCAGGTCGAGGGTGGCCTGGCTGGCGAGTCGGCCGCCCCGGTTATCGAGGTCGCCGTCGCTGCTCAGCGACAAGCCGCGGGTGGCCAGGATGCGCCCGTCACGGTTATCCAGGGCGCCGAGGTTCATCGCCACCACGTCCAGGCTCGACAGCTCGCCGCCCTGGTTGTCCAACCGCGCCCAACGAGCATCCAGCGCGCCCTGGCCGGTGACCTGGCCTCCGTCATTGCGCAAGTGGCCGCCATCGAGGCTCAGCCGACCATTGCCCAGCACCTTGCCTTGCTGGCGATTGTCCAGGGTGCCGGCGCTCAAACGCAGGTCGCGCCCGGCGCTGAGGTTGCCACCCTGGTTGGCCAGGGTGCCGCTCACGGCCAGGTTCACGTCACGGCTGGCGATCAGGCTGTGGCCCTGGTTGTCGAGGGCGCCGGCGCTGACCTGCAGGTCGCCGTCGGCGGTGCGGCTGCCGTCGGCCTGCACCCCGGCCTGGATCACGCCCTGGTTGCTGAGCTGGCCACTGGCGGACAACTGCACCTGGCGCGCGGCGCTGAGGCTCTGGCGGTTGACCAGCTCACCGGTGCTGCTCAGTTGCAGGTCGCGCCCGGCGTGCAGCGGGCCCTGGGCGTCGAGGCCCACGGCCTTGACCCGCACATCGCCGGCGGCGCTGGCCTGGCCGATGCGCAGTTGACCATTGGCGTCGAGCTGCAGGTCGCCGCTGCTGGCGGCGAGTTGGCCATCCAGGCGCACACCGACGCCCGCCTCAGTGCCCACCAACTTGATCGCCCCGGCGTACATGCCTCCCAGGGCGCTGGAGTCGATGGCCAGCTGCGGCTTGGCGCTGCCGTCGTCGGCGCGCGCTGTGGCGGCCAGGGTCTGGGCGTCGACATCGTTGCGCCCGGCGATGATCGTCAGATTGCGCGCCTGGAGCTCGGCGTTGACCTTGGCACTGCGGGTGATGATCTCGAAACGGTCGACGTTGCCGGCATTGAGCCCCGCGCCTTCGATGGCCACGCTGCCTTGGTCGACCTGGAAGCGGCTCAACTGGCCGTTGTCGATCACCGGCTTGCCGGTGCTCAGGGTCACCTGGGGCGTATTGATGAAGCCGCAGCCGTTGCAGGTGATGCCGTGCGGGTTAGCGACGATCACCCGCGCCGCCTGCCCGGCCACCTCGGTGTAGCCGCGCAACTGGCTGGGGTTGGTGCCGTTGACTTCGTTGAGGATGGTGCTGGCGGCCGCCCCTTGCAGGTTGGGGTTGCCGAGGATGATCCCGCCCAGTTGCGTGGCCTGGGTGCGGTCAGTGGCGTTGTTGAGGATCAGGCCCTGCTGGCCGACGTTGTAGTCGCTGAACTGGTTGTGCGAAAGCCCACTGCCGTTGGGCGCGGCGATGTTGACGATCGGCACGCCGTTGCCCGCCTGGCCGAGGCTGGTGCCCGGCGCGCTGACCACCACGCCGTCGGCGGCCTGGGCCCACAGCGGTTGCCAGAACATGACGTTGGCCAGCAGGAACGCCAGGCCGCGCTTGGGCAGGCCGCAGAACTGCGTGCGCGGCTGCAGGCGGGCGGATGGCTGGCGGGCAAGGAAGGCGAAGCGGCGAACGTCCATGTGCTGTCTCTTGAATCGGTGGGTCAGATGAACAGGTCCAGGCGGAAATACACCGGGCGTTCCTTGTCGGGTAGCGCCTCTGGGCGCTCCAGGCTGTGGGCGAAGGTCACGCTGGCGGCCAGGTGCTGGCCGCGGGCGAACAGCTCGAAGGCGTGGCTGCTGGCACGGCCATGGCGGTCGCCGTTGTAGCGATCGTTGCGGATCACGCCCAGGTCGTAGCCCAGGCCCACGCCATACTCGGCCACCGCTGGGCGCAGGGCGGCCCAGGTGACCGGGCGGGTCCAGCGCAGGTCGTTACGCCAGTACGCGCCACTGTCGCCCGACAACGACTGGTCCTTGAAACCGCGCACCGAGGCCTCGCCCCCCAAGCTGATGCGCTGCGGGCTGAACAGCACGTCCTCGCTGCGCTGGCCGGTGGCCAGGCTGCTAAAGCTCAGGTTCTCGCCGAGCACCTGGAAGCCCTGCACGTAGCTGAGCGTGGCGCTGTACTTGCGGTAACGCGCAACGGGCTCGCCGGGGCGCGGGTGGCCGTTGCCCTGAGCGTCGAAGGCGCCGATGCCCTCCTGGATGCCCAGGTCGAGGTTGACGAAGGCGTTGCCCAGGCGACGGCCGTGGTTGAAGCCGAACTGCGCTTCGCTCAGGCGGTTGCTGCTGGCCTCCAGGCGGCTGTCCTCGATGTAGTTGTTGGTGCGCAGGTGGGCGATGCCGGCGTTGAGCGAGGTCTTGCTGGTGGCGTCGCGGTGCACCACGCGCTCGGCGCGCAGTTGGTGGTTCTGGCTATCGCCGGTTTGCTTGAAGCTGAAACCGTTGCCCTGGGCCTGGGCGCGGTACTCGCTTTCGCTGTAGCTGTAGCTGAAGTTCCACCAGCCCCAGGGCAGGTTGTAGTAGAGCACGCCGTTCTTCGAGCCCTGGGTGTGGTCGCTGACCACGTCATGGCCGCCGCGCACTACCAATTGGTCGGCAAGGCCCAGCGGGCTGTCCCA
>NZ_JARGCS010000044.1 GCF_029193575.1 Pseudomonas entomophila
GTGCGCACGGCGAAGTTCGACCTGACGCTGGAGCTGGGGGAACTCGAGGGACGCCTCGTCGGGGTGTTGGAGTACGCCACGGCGTTGTTCGACGAAAGCACGATGCGGCGGCACATGGGCTACCTGGAGCGGATGCTGGAGGCGATGGCGGCCGAGGGCGAGCGAGAGGTCGGCCGAGTCGCGTTGTTGGATGAGGCGGAGCGTGCGCAGGTACTGCAAGCCTGGAACGCGACGGAGGTGGCGCACACGGGCGAATCGAGCGTGAGCGCGATGTTCGAAGCGCAGGTGGCACGCACGCCGGATGCGCTGGCGGTGGAGGCGGGCGAGGTTCGGCTGAGCTATCGCGAGCTGAATGAACAGGCCAACCAACTGGCGCACCGCTTGATCGAGCTGGGCGTCGGCGCGGATGACCGTGTGGCGCTGTGCGTGGAGCGTGGCGCGGGGATGGTGGTGGGCCTGCTCGGGATCCTGAAGTCGGGCGCGGGGTATGTGCCACTGGACCCGGCCTATCCGTCGGAGCGACTGGCGTGGATGCTGGAGGACAGCACGCCGTCGGCGCTGGTGGTGAGCGAGGCCACGCGTGGCGTGGTCGAGGATGCGGGAGTACAGGTCGTCGACCTGGACGATGCGGCATGGCGTTCGCAGCCGGTGCATGATCCGCGTGTGACTGTACAGCCGCATCACCTGGCCTACGTGATCTACACCTCGGGCTCGACCGGCCGCCCCAAGGGCGTGATGATCGAGCACCGACAGACCGTGAATTTCCTGAACTGGGCACATCGCTCCTTCGACAAGGCGACGCTGGCACGAACCCTGTTCTCGACCTCGCTGAGCTTCGACCTGGCGGTCTACGAATGCTTCGCGCCGCTGACGTCGGGTGGCAGCGTCGTGGTCGTCAACAACGTCCTCGACCTGCGTGCCGGTAGTCTCGGCGTGAGCCTGGTCAACACCGTGCCGTCGGCACTCAAAGCGCTGCTCGACGAGGGCCGTGCGCTGGACGAGGTCGGCACGGTCAATGTCGCCGGCGAGGCGCTCAGGCGCGAACTGGTCGAACAGGTGTTCGCACAGACCCCGATCCGGCGCATCAACAACCTGTATGGCCCCTCCGAAACCACGACGTATTCGAGCTGGGTATCGATGGACCGCGAGAGCGGGTTCCTGCCGCATATCGGTCGTCCGATCGACAACACGCAGTTCTACCTGCTGGATGCGCATGGCGAGCCCGTTCCAATGGGCGTGGCAGGTGAGATCTACATCGGCGGCGCTGGGGTAGCGCGTGGCTACCTGAACCGTGAAGACCTGACGGCGGAGCGTTTCCTGACGGATCCGTTCCGCGCGGGCGGACGGATGTACCGCACGGGGGACCTGGGGCGTTGGCTGCCGGGAGGGGAGATCGAATACCTGGGCCGTAACGATCACCAGGTGAAGGTGCGTGGTTTCCGCATCGAGCTTGGCGAGATCGAGGCGCGGTTGGCGCAGGTGGAGGGTGTTCGGGAGGCAGTGGTGCTGGCGCGTATGGATACACCGGGCGAGCCGCGTCTGGTGGCTTATCTCACGGGCGAGTCAATTCCCGAGACCGGCGCGTTGCGCGACATCCTGCAGGCCAATTTGCCGGAATACATGCTGCCAGTGGCCTATGTTCGGCTGGATGCGCTGCCGCTGACGCCGAACGGCAAGCTCGACCGCGGCGCGTTGCCGGCGCCCGGCGCCGATGCATTCGACGCGCACGCGTATGAGGCCCCGGTGGGGCCGCTCGAAACGACGCTGGCGGGCATCTGGTCGCAGCTACTGGGTGTTGAACGCGTCGGTCGCGACGACGACTTCTTCCATCTGGGCGGCCAGTCGCTGAAGGTGGTGCAGTTGATCTCCCAGGTACGTCGCCAGCTTGGCGTCGAGGTCGAACTTGGCAAGCTGTTTGCTCGTCCGCGCCTCGCGGCGATGGCGCAAACCGTCTCGGAGGCCGCGAGCAGCCAGTTGCCTGCGATTGCGGCGGTCAGTCGCGACGACCTGGCGCCCTTGTCGTTCGCGCAGCAGCGCCTGTGGTTCCTCGCGCAGATGGAAGGCGGTTCCGCCGCGTACCACATCTGCGCAGGCTTGCGCTTGCGTGGGGAACTCGACGTCGTCGCGTTGCACGAAGCGCTGGACCGGATCGTGGCGCGTCACGAGGCATTGCGCACCCGCTTCGTCATGCATGACGGCGAAGCGTGGCAGTGCATCGCGCCGTCGGATGCGGGCTTCTCCCTCGCGCATCAGGATCTGAGCGACGACCCCGATCGCGAATCGCGTATTGCCGGGATGGCCGGCGAGGAAGCGAGCGCCGCCTTTGACCTGACGCACGGGCCGCTGATCCGCGGCCGGCTGATTCGCCTGTCCGGCCAGGATCACGTGTTGCTCGTCACGATGCATCACATCATTTCGGACGGTTGGTCGCTTGGCATCCTGACGCGCGAACTGGCCGCGTTCTACGCCGCTTGCCGCCGCAGCGAGCCGGACTCGCTGCCGCCTCTGCCGATCCAGTACGCCGACTACGCGCTCTGGCAGCGCCGCTGGCTCGACGCGCAGGTGATGCAGCAACAAGGTGCATGGTGGGAATCCACTCTGGCCGGCGCTCCCGGCTTGCTGAGCCTGCCCACCGACCGACCGCGTCCAGCGCGCCAGGACTATCGCGGCGCTTCGCTCGAGGTGTGCTTCGACGAGGCCTTGACCGCCGGACTGAAAGACCTGGCCAGGCGCCACGGCGCGACGCTGTTCATGGTCGTGCAGGCGGGATGGGCTGCCGTGCTCGGCAGGCTCGCGGGGCAGGATGACGTGGTGGTCGGCGTGCCGGTGGCGAATCGCACACGCAGCGAGACGGAAGGCCTGATCGGCTTCTTCGTGAACACGCTGGCCTTGCGCGTGGACCTGTCGGGCGCCCCGTCGGTCGCCGAGCTACTGGGGCGGGTCAGGCACGCCAGCCTGGCGGCGCAGATGCATCAGGACCTGCCGTTCGAGCAGGTTGTCGAGCGTGTCAATCCGGTTCGCAGCCTGGCCCATAGTCCGCTGTTCCAGGCCTCGCTGACCTGGCAGAACACCGATCCGCTGGCGCTGTCGCTCGGTGACGCGCAGCTCGAGGGCATCGCCGCGCCCCGCGATATCGCCAAGTTCGATGTCGCGCTGGAGCTGGCCGAGATGGACGGGCGCATTGTCGGGAGCTTCGACTATGCCACGGCCTTGTTCGACCCTTCTACGATGCAACGCCACCTCGGCTACCTCGAGCGCATGCTGCGCGCCATGGTCCAGGACGACGGCATCGAAGTCGCGCGTATCGCACTGCTCGACGAGAGGGAGCGTCAGCAGCTGCTGTACAACTGGAATGCGACCGGTTCGACACACTACCGCGGTGAGACGATCGCGGCGCTGTTCGAGGCTCAGGCGGCGAAGTCGCCGGATGCGGTTGCCCTGGTGCACGGCGATGGCAGCTGGACCTATCGCGAACTCGACCGGCGCGCCAACCGGCTCGCTCGCCACCTGCAGGCGCTCGGGGTGGGTATCGAAGACCGCGTGGCCCTGTGCGCCGGGCGCGGTCTGTCGATGGTGACGGGCCTGCTGGGCATTCTCAAGGCCGGCGCTGCCTATGTGCCGATCGATGCAGCCCATCCGCCCGAGCGGATGGCCTACATCCTCGCGGATAGCGAGCCCAAGGTCGTGCTGGTGGAGGCGGCTACGCGCGATTTGATCGCGGCGGGCCACGTCGTCATCGACCTGGATCAGCAGGAATGGACCGCGTACGCGGACGATGCGCCGCAGGTGCCAGGCCTCGGCCCGGACCACCTCGCCTATGTGATCTATACCTCGGGTTCGACCGGTCGGCCGAAGGGCGTGGAAGCGACCATCGGTGGGCTCGGCAACCGCCTGCAGTGGTTTATCCGCGACGTGCTGGACGCCGCGCCGGTGACCGCGCTCAAGACCAGTATCGGCTTTGTCGACTCGGTGACCGAGACGCTCGGCGCGCTGCTGGCGGGCGGTCGCCTGGTCACGTTCGACGACGCAACCGTCAGAGACGTGGCGCGGTTCGGCCGGCAGGTGGCGGCCAGCGGCGTCGACCATCTGGTGGTCGTGCCCTCGCTGCTCAAGCACCTGGTGGCGAGCGACATGCATGGGCTCGAGGCGCTCGCGACGCTGGTGTGCAGCGGCGAACGGCTCGCGCCGGAACTTGCCGAGCGGTTCGCCGCGCGATACCCGCGTACGCGCCTGCTCAATTTCTATGGGTCGTCCGAAGTGAACGGGGAAGCCAGCTTCTTCGACTATCGCGACGCGACGCCGGTCTGCGCGCACTCGATCATCGGCCGGCCCATCGCGAACATGCGGGTGTATGTGCTGGACGCGCACGGCGAGCCGGTGCCGACCGGTACGCCGGGAGAGATCCACGTTGCCGGTGCCAGCGTCGCGCGGGGTTATCTGAACCTCACCGAACTGAGCGCCAGCAGCTTCACCGTCGATCCGTTCCACCGCGATGCCCGGCAACGTATGTATCGCACCGGCGACATCGGCTGCTGGCTCGCCAACGGGAATCTCGCCTACCTCGGGCGCAATGACAACCAGATCAAGCTGCGCGGCTTCCGCGTCGAACCAGGCGAAATCGAGGCCAGCCTGAGCGCATGCGAGGGCGTGCGAGAGGCGATCGTGATGGCGCGCCCCGACGCGACCGGAGAACCGCGCCTGATCGCATGGTATACCGGCACGGCAGTAGCCCCCGGCGTCTTGCGGGAGCGGCTGCATGCGAGGTTGCAGGCCTACATGCTGCCCTCGGCGTTTGTTCATCTCGCGGCGCTGCCGCTGACGTCCAACGGCAAGCTGGACCGGCGTGCGCTGCCCGAGCCGACGGTCGATGCGCAGGTGCGCACGGCCTACCACGCGCCACAGGGCGAGACCGAGACGCAACTGGCGGGGATCTGGGGCGAGGTGCTCGGCGTCGAGCGGGTGGGTCGGCATGACGATTTCTTCCTGCTGGGCGGCCATTCATTGCAGGCGGTTCATTTGACGGCACGGCTGGGCAAGGCCGGCTTCGGCCTGACCCTGGCGGACGTGTTTCAGCACACCACGGTTGCCGAGATGGCTCAGGCGATCGCTCGGCCGCCCGCGCACGAGGCGTTGGTCTCAGTGCGCACCGGCGGCTCCGCGCGCCCGCTGTTCCTCGTGCACGAACTCGCCGGGCTCGACGCCTATGCCGCGTCACTGGCGGCGCATATCGACGAGACGGTGCCCGTCTATGCGCTGGCCGCCGTGCCGGTGGGCATGGCGCAACTGCGGACCATCGAGGAGATGGCCGCGCGCCTGAAGGATGCGATGCGCACGGTGCAGGCCGAGGGCCCGTATCGAATCGCCGGCTGGTCGTTCGGTGGCGTGCTCGCTTACGAGATCGCCCTGCAACTGGTGGGCGAGGACCAGCCGGTCGAATTCGTCGGCCTGCTGGACAGCCGGCACCCGCGGCTCGTCAGCGCGGGCAAGCAGGCATGGGAAGCGAGCGCGCAGCCGCAGCGTGCGCAGTTGCTGGAATGGTGCGCGCAGACGGCGGACCCGGCCTGGCTCGCCGAGGATATGGATTTTGATGCGGTGCTCCAGGCTTGCCGCCGTCAGGGCCTGCTGCCGCAGGAGATGCTCGAAGCCCGTGACGACGAGATCCGTGAGTTCATCGACCGCATCGTGGCGCATGGCTATGCGCAGGCCCACTACGCGGTCGCGCCCTTACCGGTGCCGTTGCACCTGTTCGTGGCGGGGGACGAGTGGCGGGCCGGCGAGACGCAGCAGGAGCGCGCCTGGCTTGGCTGGGACAGCGTGCTGCCCGAGTCGCAACTGACCCGGGTTGTGCTGCCCGGCGATCATCGTTCGATGGTATTGGCTCATCCGGCCCAACTCGGCCAGGCCTTGAGTGATGCGCTGCGGGTCGTGTCGGAGCAGCCACCGCGGCGACTTGCCGAGCGGGAACCCACGCTGCTGCTGACGATCGGCGCGGCGACAGAGGAGGGTGAGCGTGTGGTGTGCGTTCCCGGGGCCGGCGACAGCGTGGTCCGCTTCCTGCCGTTTGCCAGGGCGCTGGATGGCGAATGCCTGGTGCAGGGGCTCCAGCCGCGCGGTGTCGACGGCAAGCTCACGCCGCATATGTGTGTCGAGGCAGCGGCGGCAAGCCATCTCAGCGCGCTGGCGCGCGATTCGGCCGGCGGCCCCCTCCATCTGGTCGGTCATTCGTTTGGCGGTTGGATCGCCTTCGAGATGGCGGCCCGTCTCCAAGCGGCGGGCCGGCCCGTCGAGTCGCTGATGCTGCTCGACAGCCAGGGGCCGGGTATCGCCGATGCCGGCATTCTCGGGGCTGGCTATACGGCCGACGAGGCGTTGCTGCAGTTCGTCGATGCGATGGAGATTGCGTCGGGCCAGTCCCTCGGTCTCGACGCCGGCATGCTGGCCCGGATGGACGGTGTCCAGGCCCTGGAGGCACTGCAGGCGGCCATGGTGCGCGCCAAGCTGTTGCCGGCTCGCACCACGGTCGACGCGCTCAGTGGCCCGGTCCGCACCTTCGCGGCCGCGCTGCGCACCAGGTACCGACCGGTTCATCGCTTCGATGGTCCTGCCTGCCTGGTGCTCGCCTTCGATCCGCGGCTGTCGCGGGCCGACAACGAGCGGGATCACCAACGGACCGCCGCCGCCTGGCGGCTCAGGGTGCCGAACCTGACCGTCAGCGTGGTGGATGCCGATCACTTCAGCCTGCTCAAGTCGCCGCATGTGGAGCGGATCGCTGCCGCGTGGATGGAATCGTCCGCGCGCTTCGAGCCGTCGTCGACGTGATGCCTAGGCTTTGGAAATTAATCTCGATGCGGAGTCAATTCAATGAATCGCTACAGTGAAAATCAGCATGCGCAAGCCGGGTTCTTCCCGCGCCGTGGCCACCTGGCGGCAAGCCGACCGATTGCGAGGCGGGCTGTGATCGGCCGCCACGCCGGGAGGCAGCCATGCGCATGATCAGGCTGCTGCTGGAGCAGTCCGGCCTGTCGGGTGTATTGGTCCTGCTGCTTGCGCAGGCGGTCGCCGGGCTGGCCAGCGCGGGGGTGCTGATGATCCTCACGCGGGTGGCCGGCGAGGCTGCGGACGTGCCGCATTGGCGATCCCTGGCCTGGGTGCTTGCCGGCCTCGCACTGCTGGTGGTGGCCCAGTGCACCACGTCCCGCTTGACCATCGACCGGGTCGAGCGGTCGGTTCACGTCATCCGCATGCGCTTGATGAACAAGTCTGGATCCGCCAGCCTGCGCTCGTTCGAGCGTGTTAGGCAGGGCGGTTCGTTCGCCACGCTGGAGAAACTGCTGAAGACGATTTCGGGGGCGACGGTGGCGATCATCGCGGCAGGACAATCGGCGATCGTCCTGATCTGCACGATGGTCTATCTCGCCTATCTGTCGCCGACGGCCCTGGTGCTGTGCATGGTCGTGATGGGGCTGAGCCTGCTGCTGCATTTCGCGCGGATGCGGCCGATCACCCGCAGCGCGGGGCAGGCACTGGCGGCCGAGAGCGTGCTGACGGGGCTGGCGGCGCATCTGCTCGGCGGCTTCAAGGAGCTGAAGCTGAACCGGCAGCGGCAGCGTGATTTCTTCGACGAGCTCGATGACGCCTCCAGCAACAGCATGCGGCTCAACCGCGTTGCGTACGTGATGGCGAGCGACCATCTGGTGGTAATCCAGCTGATCCTCTATGCGTTCATCGGCGTCGTCGTCTTCGGCATGCCGGCCCTGGCTGCCGTCGATCCCGTGCTGCTGGTGAAGATCGTTGCGGTGATCCTCTTCCTGTCCGGCGCGCTCAATCATTTCGTCAGCATCCTGCCGCTCTACGCGATGGCCGATGCCGCGGTGGCGCAGGTCGAGTGCCTGGAGCGGGAACTGGACGAGGCGACGGTGCCGGAGCGGGTCGCGCACACCGCCGAACCGGACGTGATGTCAGTGATCGAGCTCGACGATGTCAGGTTTTCCTACGGTGTCGCCGATGGCGGCGGTTTTGGCGTGGGGCCGCTGAACCTGACGCTGCGGCAAGGCGAGATCGTGTTCGTGACGGGCGGTAACGGTTCCGGCAAGTCCACGTTCCTGAAGCTGCTGACCGGCCTGCAATTGGCCGATCAGGGCACGCTGCGCTTGAACGGCGCGGTGATCGAGCCTGAGCATGTGGCGGCCTATCGCAACCTGTTCAGCGCGGTGTTCTGGGATTTCTACCTGTTTCCCACGCTGTACGGCCTGGCGTCGCCAGGCGCGGGCGTCGTGGAGGCGCACCTTGCACGATTGTCGCTCGACGGCAAGACGCATTTCGACGGCCGCTCGTTCTCGACCACCGACCTGTCCACCGGGCAGCGCAAACGGCTCGCCCATCTGGTGGCCTTGCTGGAGGACCGGCAGATCTATGTCTTCGACGAGTGGGCCGCGGACCAGGACCCGACGTTCCGCCGCTGGTTCTATCGGACCGAGCTGCCGCGCCTGAAGGCGATGGGGAAAACCGTCATCGCGGTGACGCATGACGAACAGTACTTCGCGTGCGCCGACCGATGGCTGCATTTTGAGGAGGGGCGCTGCACCGAGGTGCATCCGGTGGCCGTCGCCGCGGCGGGAGCGCCGCCGGCATGGCACGCATTGCACGACCACGAAAACTGACGGACGGGCATGCCGTCCGATGCAACGTAATGATTCACCCGTCACGTCGATCCTATCCGGTCCAGGCGCCCAAACGCGCGCTCCCGAGCGCGCGATGTGGAGCGCGCGGCCGGCCGGATCGTCGACATCACCACACAGGACACGATCATGTCAGATTTGGTTTATTTGAAGCCCGAAGTAAAGATGGAGCCGCTGGTGTGCCGCTGGTATGCCTGGTCGCATCTGATTTCACCCGTGCAGCTGGCGCTGCATCTCCATTATCGGATCCTGCCGCTGATGCAGAACTTCGTCGACAATCCGATGGTGCATATCTCGGCCAATCGCGATCCCAGCATGTACGGCGGGCCGTTCGTCAGTCTCGACGAGGCCGATATCGAGGGCGTCGCCCGGTTGATCGCCGACACCAAGGCCGGATGCGCGCACCTGATTCAGCTCGCCGAGGACGTGCGCGCGCTGGACACCGATTTGCAAAAGGCCGCCCAGGGTTATTCGCTGCACGAGTTCTACGATCGATTGCCTGAATCGCTGCAAGGCGTGGTCGAGTTCATGTACGACGTCCATCATCGCCCGAGCTTCCGATTCTTCGAGCCGATGCTCTACGAATCCGGTATTGCCGACCATACGCAGGAAGTGATGCTGCAACAGGCTGCCGAGGGCGACCGGCATTTCTTCATGAGCACGCCGCGTATCGAGACGCCCGCGAGTCAGTTCTTCCGAATGAAGTTTTCGGACGCGCGGCTCGACATGCTGGCGCGGATGCGCAGCCATCCCGCCTCGCTGGCGGAAGTCGCGCGCCAGTTCGAGGTGGAAGAGCAGCGCATGGCCGATTTCCGCCAGTTCTTTACCGCTGAGGCGCCGCGCGAGCGGACAGGACAGCAGTACGACGGCGATGGCGTCCGGATGCGCTTCTTCGGACACGCCTGCGTGCTGTTCCAGACTCGCGATGTATCGATTCTGTTCGATCCCTTCGTCAGCATCGAGGAGGGTGACGGGCAGCGGCTCACGTTCAATGACCTGCCCGATTCGATCGACTACGTGGTCATCTCGCATGGGCACCAGGATCATTTCAACCCGGAGATGCTGATTCAGCTTCGGCATCGAGCCAAGTGTTTCATCGTCCCTGCGACCAACAGCGGGAACATCGCCGATCCTTCGCTGAAGCTGACCTTGAAGGCCTTGGGCATTCACAATGTCATCGTCGTGGATTGCTACGACGAGGTGGAGGTGCCGGGCGGCACCATCACGAGCCTGCCGTTCACCGGCGAGCATGCGGATTTGCCCATCTATGGCAAGCAGAGCGTGCTGATGAACCTGTTGGGCCGAAAATTCGTGTTCCTGGTGGATTCCGATGGCCGCGATGCCGTGATGTATCGCCGAATGGCTGCCAAGGTCGGCGCGATCGACGCCTTGTTCATCGGAATGGAGTGCGTCGGCGCACCGCTCAACTGGCTCTACGAGCCCTTGCTCGCCAAGCCGGTGAACCGACGCAACAACGAATCCCGACGTCTGTCGGGCGCCGACAGCGAGCGTGCCTCGAACATTCTCGCGGAGCTCGTCGCGTCGCGCGTGTTCGTCTACGCGATGGGCCAGGAGCCGTGGATGAAATGCATCATGGGTCTGCAGTACACGCCGGACAGCACACAGCTGACCGAAGCCGACAAGTTCATCGAGCATTGCGAAAGCCAGGGCATCCCTGCCGAACGGCTTTACCTGCGTCGCGAAGTGACATTCGAGGGCGAAGTCGGATGCGATGTCATGTCACCGGATGCGCTTGTGGTGTCTTGAAACTGGCACGCCAGTCGTTAGCACGCGGCCGGCAGGTAAGGGGTTCATGAAAGGCTTCATGGCAAGGCGCGCCTGATGGTCTTGTCTGCGTTTTGCTGCGCAGCTGCCAACTCAAAGCGCCCCTGGCGCGAAGCTAAGTTGACTGAACCCACCTGGCCGATAGGTACTTTCATCGCCATGTTTTCCCGACCTGCTCTAGCGCGCCCGCGCTAGAGCAGGTGATTGGCGGCAAGGAAAGCTTGCATGGCACTTTAAAATGCTATGTTATAACACTAACATTTCTCGTGTTCCGCTGACGTGAGTGCCTACCGTGATGGACAGACGCCGCTTCCTCCACTTGCTGTTCGCAGGCTGTGCCTTGCCGCTCGGCAGCCTCGCGCAGGCCCGCACCGGGCAATGGGTGCGCGCGGCCAGCCTGCAGCGGGGGGCCGACGGCAGCACCTTGTTGCTGGACCTGAGCGGCCCGGTCGCGGCCCGCACCTTCACCTTGGAAGCACCGCCACGGCTGGTCATCGACCTGCCGGGCACTGGCCTTGCGACCCGCTTCGAGCACCTGGCCCTGCAAGGCTCGCCAGTGCGGGCCATCCGTAGCGCGGCAACGGCCAACGGCGATTTGCGCATCGTCCTCGACCTGTCGGAACCGGCACTCGCCAGCGATTTCAAGACCACCCTCAAGAACCGGCAACTGGCCATCCGCCTGGGCAACCCTCCGCTCGCCAAGGCCGTTGGCACGCCCCGCGCGCCGCAGGGGCGCGACTTGCTGATCGTGATCGATGCCGGTCATGGCGGGAAGGACCCAGGGGCGGTGGGCAGCGCGGGCGAACAGGAAAAGCTCGTGGCCCTGGCCATCGCTCGCGCCCTGGCCCGGCGCATCGATGCGCAAAAGGGGTTCAAGGCCCGCTTGGTACGCAACCAGGACGTGTTCATCCCGCTGCGCAAGCGCGCCGAGATGGCCCAACGGCTGAACGCCGACCTGTTCATCTCGGTGCACGCCGACGCCGCACCCCGTCGAACCGCCTCTGGCGCGTCGGTGTTCGCCTTGTCCGAACATGGCGCCACCTCGACCGTGGCACGCTGGATGGCGCAGCGCGAGAACGCCGCGGACTTCGTCGGGGTGTCGGCCGTGGTCAAGCAAGCGCCCAAGGACCCAGTGGTGGCCGGGGTGCTGCTGGACATGTCGATGAACGCCACGCTGTCCACCAGCCTCGACCTCGGGCACGCGGTGCTCGGGCAACTGGAGGGCGTGGCCGGGCTGCACCAGGCCCGGGTCGAGCAGGCAGGTTTTGCCGTGCTCAAGTCGCCCACGGTGCCGTCGATCCTGGTGGAGACCGGCTTCATGTCCAATGCGCGCGACTGCCAGCGACTGCAGGATCCGCGTCACCAGCGCAAAGTGGCCGATGCCATCTTCGCCGGCCTCGCCAGCCACTTCCGCCAGCGCGCGCCTCAGGGCAGCTACCTGGCGACACTGGCTGGCGCCTAGCGTGCGACGCTACCCCTTTGGCTGCGGGCTTGCCCCGCGATTGCGCGGGTGTTGATCAGCGCTCGATCGAGCGGCTCCAGCGCGCGTTCCACGCCGGGCGTTGCAGGTTCACCTGGTCCCAGTCCACGGCGATCGCCGTCTGCTGGTACTGCTCCATCGCCACCACCTGGCCACGGGTACGTTCGGTGGTCGGGGTGTTGGGGTTGGACGGGATCTGGTCACCTTCCTCCAGCGCTGGCGCCTGGGCCTGCGGGGTCAGCAGGTAGGCGGCGAGTTTCTGCGCGAGCTCCGGCTGGTCGTTGTTGGCCACCACGCACTCGGCGAAGTTCAGCACCACCGCGCCTTCCTTGGGTTGCGCGTACTCCACCGGAATGCCCCGGGCCTTGAGCGCGGTGACTTGGGTCGGGGTCAGCGGGAACAGCGCCGCTTCGTCGGTTTGCACCATCTCGGAGATCTTCGCGGAGCTGGCGATGTACTCCAGCACGTTGGGCCCGACCGTCTTCGGCCAGGCCTTGAAGCCCGGCTCGACGTTGCCTTCGTCACCGCCCTGCAAGCGGTTGAACATCAAGAAGCCATGCAGGCCGAAGGTCGAGGAGGCCAGCGACTGGAACACCAGCTTGTCCTTGAAGCGCGCATCGCTCAGGTCGGCCCACGAGGTCGGTGGCGCCCAACCCTTTTCCTTGAACAACCGCGCGTTGTAGGCCAGCCCCGTGACGCCCAGGCTCACCGCCACGCCTTCCTCCTTGATGCGCGCCTTTTCCGGGATCTGCGACAGCGCCTCGCTCGGTTGCAGCTTGGCGCACAGGCCCATGGAGATGGCCCGGTACATGATGCCGTCGTCGAGCAGCACCACGTGCATCTGTGGCTTGTCCTTGTTGGCCTGGACCTTGGCCAGGTTGTCCGCCGAGGTGCCGGGGACGATCACCACCTTGACGTTGTTGGCCTGCTCGAAGGCTGGCAGCACCTTGTCGGCGTAGGTGCGTTCCATGGTGCCGCCGTTCATGCCCAGGTACAGGGTCGGGGTGGCGGCGCGTGCTGCCGGGCTGCCGAGCAGCACGGCCAGCGACAGGCAGGACAAGCCGGTGCAGACGATACGTTTGACGTTCTTCATGAAAGCGACCTTCCTCTACGGGTTGCATGCCCGATCACGGGCAATCTGGAAACGACGGATGGAAAAAGCCTCGATCGGCTGGCGGCTGGCGCCGTCGCAGACCAGCTCGGCCAGCGCCTCGCCGACCGCCGGGCCGATCTGGAAACCGGCACCGGCAAAGCCGAAGCCGTGCACCAGCCCTGGCTGCGTGCTGCTGGGGCCGATCACCGGTTCGTGGTCGGGCAGGTAGCCCTCGGTGCCGCTCCAGGTACGAATGGCCTGGGCGCCGGCGAGAAACGGGTAGAGCGCCACGGCGTTGCGCAGGATCGCCAGCACCGCCGCCTGTCCGGGGCGCGCGTGGCGGTCGTCGAGGGCAAAGCCGCGACCGCCGCCGAGCACGCAGTTGCCACGGGCCACCTGGCGCGCGTAGATGCCGCCGCCCTCGACCCCGGTGCTGGCGTCCATCACCCAGGGCAGCGGCTCGGTGACCAGCATCGCTGGGTGGCCCGATTCCATCGGCACCGCTTCGCCGAACTGCGCGGCAAGATCCGCCGCCCAGGCCCCGGCGCAGTTGAACAGCCATGGCGCGCGCAGGCGCAGGCCGCTGTCGGTGTGCAGGACGAAGCGCTGGCCATCGTGCTCGACGCGGCTGTCGCCCGCTTGTTCGATCACCCGCGCGCCCTGCTGGCGGGCGGCGCGGGCGAAGGCCGGCGACACCAGGCGCGGGTTGGCGTGGCCATCGTCGGCGCAGTACGAGGCGCCCACGGCCACTTCGCCGACCCAGGGGTGGCGCGCGCGCAGGCTGGCGCGGTCGAGCAGTTGCAGGTCCAGGCCGTGGTCGCGGCTGGCGGCCTCGTAGCGTTGCAGGGCTTCGAAGTCGGCGGCGCTGCGGGCCAGCTTCAGGTGCCCCGAGCGCACGTATTCGCCGTCGATGCCGATCAGCGCGCTGAGGTTGCCCCAGATTTCATGGGCCCGCTGCGACAGTGGCAGTTGCGGCAGGCTGCGGCCCTGGCGGCGCACGCCGCCATAGTTGACGCCACTGGACTGGGCGCCGCAGAAGCCGCGTTCGAGCAGCGTCACCGAGCGCCCGCGACGGGCCAGGGCGAGGGCCGCCGAGGCGCCGACGATGCCGCCGCCCATGACGATGACTTCGGATTCGATCCACAGGTTCATGGCGCAGGCTCCACACCGAACGGCAAGGGTTTGATCGGCGCCTGGGCGCGCAGGCGGCCGACCTCCGGCAGCGCTCGACCGCTGCACTGGGCGACCAGCTCCGCCGCCGCCGCACCGCACATGCGCCCCTGGCAACGGCCCATGCCGACCCGGCAATGGGCCTTGACCCGGTTCAGCTCCCAGTGGCCTTCGCGCACCACGGCCCGTAGCTCGCCGGCGCGCACTTCCTCGCAGCGGCACACCAGCAGGTCGTCCGGCGCCTGTTCGGCCCAGCCTTCGGGAAAGGGGAACGCGCTTTCCAGGCCTTCGCGGAAACGTTCGATGCGCGTCAGGCGCTTTTCCAGGGCGCGGCAGCGTTGGCTGTCGACCGGCTGGCCGATGTCCTGCAGCAGCGCCAGGGCCGCGCGTTCGCCGGCCATCTCGGCAGCGTCGGCGCCCATGATCCCGGCGCCGTCGCCAGCGAGGTACACATTGGCGACGCTGCTGCGCCCGGCCTCGTCGCGGCGCGGCAACCAGGCGCGGTTGAGCGGGTTCCAGGCGAATTCGCAGCCGAGCAGGTCGGCCAGCTGGGTTTCGCTGCGCAGGGCGTGGGCGAAGGCCAGCGCATCGCATTCGCTTTCGTGGCGCTGCTCGCCCTGGCGCCACACGGCGCGTTGCACCTGTCGCTCGCCGTCGATGCGTTCCAGGGTCGCGTGTTGGTGCACGGGGATGCCGTGGGCCAGCAGCCAAGCGCGGTAATAGACGCCCTTGGCCAGTGTGACGGGTTGCTCCAGCAGGTCGGGCAGGGCACGGGCCTGGGCGCTGAACGGCGCGCTGTCGAGCACGCCGAGCACCGTGGCGCCGGCCTTGGCGTACTGGTAGGCGACCAGGTACAGCAGCGGGCCGCTGCCGCAAAACAGCACGCGCTGGCCGATCGCGCAGCCCTGGTGCTTGAGGGCGATCTGCGCTGCGCCCAGGGTATAGACCCCGGGCAAGGTCCAACCGGGCACCGGCAATACCCGGTCGGTGGCACCGGTGGCGACGATCAGCCGTTCGTAAGGCAGGTGCTCGATGCGCCCCTCGGCGAGGGTGTCGAGGCAGCCGTGTTCGGCGTTCCACACCAGGGTGCCGGGGCGGTAGTCGATGTGCCCGGCGAGCGCGTCCAGGGCCTTGTGCACGGCGTTCGCCTTATTGGCCTCGAAGCCATAAAGCTGGCGCGGCGGGCGGCTGAAGTTGCTCGGCTGGCGGCGGTAGATCTGCCCGCCGCCCTGGCTGGCTTCGTCGAGCAACAGCGGGCGCAGGCCATGGGCGGCGAGGGTCTGGGCGGCGCGGATGCCTGCGGGGCCGGCCCCGACGATGACCACCGGGCTCATGGCCGCCGCCCCGGTTCGCGCAGCACTTGCTGGCCGGCTTCCAGGGGCGTGGCGCAGGCGCGCACGCGGCGCCCGTCGCCCAGGCGCACCCAGCAGTCCTGGCAGGCACCCATCAGGCAGAAGCCGGCGCGCGGCTCGGCACCGAAATCGCTGCCGCGCAGGTGCTGGCCGCAGGTCAGAACGGCCGTCAGCAAGGTGTCGCCGAGCAGGCCGCTGGCCGGCTCGCCGTCGAGGGTGAAGTCCAGCACCGGGCGTTGCCGCTCGGCCAGGCGTTTGAACAGGGCCATGTCAGTGTTTCCCTACCAGGACCCGATCCAGGCCATAGACCCGGTCGAGCAGAATCATGGTCACCGCGGTCAGGGCGATCACCAGGGCGGATACCGCGGCCATCATCGGGTCGATGGATTCGGTGGCGTAGACGTACATGCGCACCGGCAGGGTCTGGGTCGCCGGCGAGGTGACGAAGACCGACAGGGTCACTTCGTCGAAGCTGTTGATGAACGCCAGCAGCCAGCCGCCGGCGATGCCGGGCAGGATCATCGGCAGGGTGATCTGGCGGAACAGCGTCAGCCGGCTCGCCCCCAGCGACTCGGCGGCCTGCTCGGCGCTGCGGTCGATGCCGATGGCTGCGGCGATCACCAGGCGCAGCACGTACGGGGTGATCACCACCGTGTGCGCCAGCACCAGCCAGGTGAAGCTGCCGCTGACCCCCAGCAGGGCGAACAGGCGCAGCAGCGCGACCCCCAGCACCAGGTGCGGGATGATGATCGGCGAGAGGAACAGCACGTTGAGAAAGTCCCGCCCCGGGAACTGATAGCGCGTGATCGCCAGCCCCGCCGGCACCGCGATCAGCGTCGCCAGGGTGGCGGCGAGAAACGCCAGGCGCAGGCTGTTGTTGAACGCTTCGAGGAAATCCGCGCGCTCGAACACCGCCGCGAACCAGCGCAGGGAGAACCCGGCGCTGGGCAGGCTCAGGGTGTTCTCAGGGGTGAATGCCACCAGGCACACCACCACCAGCGGCGCGAGCATGAAGACCACCACCAGCGCGTGGAAGGTCAAGGCCAGAGGACCGTTCTTGGACATGATTCACCCCAGGGATTTCTTGTAGCGGCGTTCGATCATGCGGTTCCACGACAGCATGATCAGCAGGTTGACCAGCAGCAGCGCGATGGCGATGGTTGCGCCCATGGGCCAGTTCAGCTCGGCCAGGTACTGGTCGTACACCAGCGTGGCGACCATCTTCAGCCGCCGCCCGCCGAGCAGGCCGGGGATGGCGAAGGAGCTGGCGGCCAGGCCGAAGACGATCAGCGTGCCCGACAGCACCCCGGGCATGACCTGCGGCAGCACCACCAGGCGCATCACCTGGGCCTGGCTGGCGCCCAGCGACAGCGCGGCCTGCTCGGCGGCTGGGTCGAGCTTCTGCAGCGAGGTCCACACCGGGATGATCATGAACGGCAACATCACGTGGACCAGCGCGACGATCACCGCGAACGGCGTGTACAGCAGCTTCACCGGCGTGCCGCCCAAGGCCGCGATGGCATGGTTGACCAGCCCGTCGGCGCCCAGCAGCAGGCTCCAGCCAAAGGCCCGCACCACCACCGAGATCAGCAGCGGGGTGAGGATCACCACCAGGAACATCGAGCGCCAGGGCGTGCCCATGCGGCTGAGGATGTACGCCTCGGGCACGCCGATCACCACGCACAGCAGGGTCACCAGGGCGCTGATCCAGAAGGTGCGCCAGAAGATCTCGAGGAAGTAGCTGTCGCCCAGCAGGGCGATGTAGTGCTCCAGGGTCCAGGCATCGCCGCGGATGCCCACCTCGTAGTCGAACACGTTGAACGACAGCACCAGGGTCAGCAGCAGCGGCAGCACCAGCAGGGCGGCGAACAGCGCCAGTGCCGGGGCCGACAGCAGGTAGCCACGCAGGTCGCGGCGCGGCTTGGCGCGCCGCGCAGTGGGGGCGGCGATGGCGTTCATGCGCCCACCTCGTCGCTGGCCAGCACGCGCAGCAGTTCCGGTTGCCAGTCCAGGCCCACGTCCAGGCCTTCGCCCAGCGGCGCGCTGCCGTCGTTGCGGCGCACCACGGTGACTTCGCCCAGCGAGGTGCCGATGCGGTACAGCCACTGGCTGCCGAGGAAGTAGCGGGTCAGGATGCGCCCTTGCAGGCGGCCGTGGCCGGCGCCGAGCAAGTCGATCTTCTCCGGGCGCAGGCTCAGAGTCAGGCTGGCCTCGCGGGCGCCGTGCACCTGTGGGCGGCCATCGCCGTCGAGGCTGCCGGGCAACAGGTTGGCCTTGCCGACGAAGTCGGAGATGAAACGCGTGCGCGGGTGTTCGTAGAGGCGGTACGGCTCGTCGACCTGGGTGA
This sequence comes from Pseudomonas entomophila, assembly GCF_029193575.1. Lineage (GTDB taxonomy): Bacteria > Pseudomonadota > Gammaproteobacteria > Pseudomonadales > Pseudomonadaceae > Aquipseudomonas > Aquipseudomonas entomophila_G. The sequence goes on from NZ_JARGCS010000044.1 coordinate 17,906, forward strand.
CGCGCCCGGCCTGCATCACCACCACGCGGTCGCTGATCGACAGCGCCTCGGCCTGGTCGTGGGTGACCATCAGCGTGGTGATGCCGACCGCGCTCTGGATGCGGCGGATCTCGAACTGCATCTCCTCGCGCAGGTTGGCGTCGAGGTTCGACAGCGGCTCGTCGAGCAGCAGCACCGGCGGCTCGATCACCAGCGCCCGGGCCAGGGCCACGCGCTGGCGCTGGCCACCGGAAAGCTCGCGAGGGTAGCGCTCGGCGTGCTGGTCCAGGCGCACCAGGGCCAACACTTCGGTGACCTTGCGTTGGATCTCGGCTTGCGGCTGCTTGCGCATGCGCAGGCCGAAGGCGACGTTGTCGGCCACGGTCATGTGCGGGAACAGCGCGTAGCTCTGGAACACCACGCCCAGGCCACGGCTGCTGGGCTTGGCATGGGTGATGTCGCGGCCATCGAGGAGAATGCGCCCGGCGCTGACCTCGACGAAGCCGGCGATCATTTGCAGGGTCGTGGTCTTGCCGCAGCCGGAGGGGCCGAGCAGTGAGACGAACTCGCCTTTTTCGATGGCAAGGTTGGTGGCGGCCACGGCGTCGATGGCGCCATAGCGTTTGGAGAGGTTTTCGAGGTGCAGAAAGGCCATGGCTGCGTTCCACCTGTCTTTATGGCGCGTGCTTGCGCGCTTGTTGTTGGGGCAGAGGCGAAGCGGGAAATCGGCTGCGGGCCTTGCCGGGCAAGGCCACCGGCGTGTTGTTCGATTTATCCCGGTGGACGCAGAGTAGGCCCAAGACTAGGATGGCCTCAATGGAGAATTTCACTGGGTTGAGTACTATTTTCAGTTTTATTCGTTGAATGAAATTAAAGTCAGGAATGCCGCAAATTGAATTCCGATAAACGAAATTTCGAGGAGCCTGGGGTCAGTGTGGTGTCGCGCCTGTTCGCCGTGTTGCGGGTGTTGGGCGAGGCGCCGGCCGATGGCATGCGGGTGAGCGAGCTGGCCGAGCAGGTGGGCCTGTCGCAGCCGACCACCCACCGCCTGGTGCGCAGCCTGGTGGAGGAGGGCATGGTCGAGCAGGACGCGCGCAGCAAGCGCTACCGCTTGAGCCTGGCGTTCTTCGCCTTGGCGGCGCGGGCCGGCAACAGCGGCAACCTGCGCGACCTGGTGCGGCCGAGCCTGTTGCGCTTGTCGGCGTCGCTGGGTGATTCGCTGTTCCTGCTGGCGCGCACGGGGTTCGACGCGGTGTGCCTGGACCGCAGCGAGGGGCCGTACCCGATCCGCACCTTCACCGGCGACATCGGTGGGCGCGTGGCCTTGGGCGTGGGGCAGGGGAGTCTGGCGATCCTGGCGTTCCTGCCGGAGGAGGAGCGCGAGACGGTGATCCGCCACAACCTGCCGCGGCTGCGGGATTTCCACCTGTACGACGAAGTGTTCCTGCGCGCCGAGGTGGATAACGTGCGGCGCCTGGGTTATGCCGCGCGCAATACCGGGGTGTTGCCGGGGATGGCCGGCTTGGCGGTGCCGATTCTGGATGGCAACGGGCATGCGGTGGCGGCGTTGAGCGTGGCGACCATCAGCGACCGGCTGGGGCCGGAGCGGTTGCCGATGGTGGTGGAATTGCTCAAGCGCGAGACGGCGGCGATCGGGCCGAAGATCAACCCGTTCGACCCGACGCTACGGCATCCGACGCGGGTGTTCGGCGAGTAGAGGTGCGGTGTTCGGGCGGGCCCTATCGCGGGGCGCGGTGTCAGGTACGGAACTGCTCCATCAACGCCTGTTGCTGGTTGGCCAGCCGGTTCAACGCCTGGCTGATCCGCGCCGATTCCTCGGCCTGCCCCGACAACGACTCGGTCACGTCACGAATCCCCGCCACGTTGCGGTTCACCTCCTCGGCCACCGCGCTCTGCTCTTCGGCCGCCGAGGCGATCTGCAGGTTCATGTCGCTGATCACCGCCACCGCCTCGCCAATGCGCTGCAATGCCGGCAGCGCCTGCTCCATGCGCGTGGCGCTGTCCTTGGCCTGGCGCTGGCCCTCGTGCATGGCGCCGACCACGTCGCGGGTGCCTTGCTGCAAGCCCTCGATCACCTGGCGAATCTCCTCCACCGACACCTGCGTGCGCTGGGCCAGGTTGCGCACCTCGTCGGCGACCACGGCGAAGCCGCGCCCGGCCTCGCCGGCCCGGGCCGCTTCGATGGCGGCGTTGAGCGCCAGCAGGTTGGTCTGCTCGGCGATCGCGCGGATGACCTCCAGCACCGAACCGATCTGCTCGCTGCGCCCGGCCAGCGAGCGCGCCTCGTCCATCGCCGCATCCATGCCGGCGGCCAGGCGGTCGATGGCCTCGCGGGTCGAGGCCACCAGTTGCAGGCCCTCTTCGCTGGCCAGGTCGGCCCCACGCGCGGCTTCGGCGGCCTGCGCGGCGTTGTGCGCCACGTCCTGGGCGGTGGCGCTCATCTCGTTGGCGGCGGTGGCGACTTGCTCGATCTCGCGGTGTTGCTGCTGCATGCCGGCGCTGGTCTGGCTGGCGATGGCGGCGGACTGGTCGGCGGTGCCACGGGCCTCGTGCAGCGAGCCCTTGACCTGGGCGATCACCGGCTGGAGTTTGTCGAGGAAGCGATTGAACCAGCCGCTGAGCAGGCCCAGTTCATCCTCGCGGGTGTGATCCAGGCGCCGGGTCAGGTCGCCTTCGCCGCTGGCGATGTCTTGCAGGCGCGCGGCCACCGCCAGGATCGGCCGGGTCACGCCACGGGCCATCAGCCACACCAGCAGCAAGCCGAGCACCGCGGCGCCCAGGCCAATCGACAGGCTGTGGACGTTGGCCTGCTGGTTGTCGCTGGCCAGGCGCTGGTTGAGGGTCATCGCCGGGGCGCGCAGCACCGCTTCCGGCAGCTCCAGCAGGACTTGCCAGGGCGCCGCGCCAGGGATTGGCGCGAACGGGCGTGAAACGCGCATCAGGCCGCTTTCCTGGCGTTCGATCGGCTGCCCGGCGCGCATCGGCGCCAGCAGCGCCTGGGCCCGGGGGCCGAGGGCCTGTTCCAAGGGCTTGCTCAGCTGGCTGGCATCCTGGCTGTGCCCGGCCAGCAGGCCGACGGGGCTGACGATGCTGACCTGGCCCTGGCCGTCGAACAGCTCCTTGCGCCCGTCCAGGCTCAGTTGCTGGAGGTTGTCCAGGCCGATGTCCAGGCCGACCACGCCGACCACCTTGCCGTTTTCCAGCAACGGCAGGGCGATGCTGGTCATCAGTACCTGCTGGCCGTTGACCTCGTCGAAGTACGGGTCGAGCACGCAGGCCTTGGCGGTTTCCTGCGGGCAGGTCAGCCAGCGGTTATAGGGCGAGCCGTTGGCGCCGAGGCGGGTGTCGGCGAGCATCGACTCGGGCATGGCCTCGTGCTCCAGCTGGCCGACGCTGGGCTGCGACCAGTACAGCGAGAAGCGTCCGCTCTCGTTGCTGCCCAACTCGGTATTGCCGGCGAAGCGGGCGTCCTGCTGGTCGAGGGCGTCGGGCTGGAACACCAGGTACAGGCCGATCAGGTCGGGGTTGCCGGCCAGGGCGGCTTCGGCCTGGGTGTTCAGCGCCGCGCGCAGGTCGTCGCCGCCGCGCGCCTTGAGCACCTGCACCAGGCGGGCGAAGCCGTTGCCGTACTGGTAGGCGTCCATGAAGTAGCGCTGGATGCGCAGCGCCTGGGTCTCGGCGTGGGCCTGCAAACGCAGGCGCGCGCTGTGGTCGAGCAACTCGGTGTTGGCCTTGAACACCTGCTCGGCGCTGCGCCGCGACTGGGTCAGCGAGGTAACCACCAGCACGGCGACGATCGCCAGCAGGCACAGGCCGGCGAGCAGGGTGATCTTCCACTGGATGGAGAGGCGGCGCAGCGACATGGGGCTTTCCTTCTCGATCATGGACAACGCCCGCGTTCAGGCGCGGGCGTTGTCGGCAGGGTGGTTCATTCGGCGGCGTAGCTGGGCGGGGCCACGCGGAAGGCCTTGGTCATCCAGGCCAGGTAGAGCGCGCCTAGCGCTGCCCAGACACCCCCGAACAGCAGCGAGTGGCCGTTCAGGTCGAGCCACAGCGAGACGATGATGCACAGGCCGATGGTCGGCAGCACCAGGTACTTCAGGTGGTTGGCCAGCCCTTGGCGATTGCCTTCGCGCAGGTAGCAGTGGTTGATCACCGACAGGTTGACGAAGCTAAAGGCCACCAGTGCGCCGAAGTTGATGATCGAGGTGGCGGTGACCAGGTCGAAGAAGATCGCCGACAGCGAAATCAACCCGACCACCAGGATGTTCACCACGGGGGTCTTGTAGCGCGGGTGCAGGCGGGCGAACACCCGCGCCGGGATCACGTTGTCCCGGCCCATCACGTACAACAGGCGCGATACGCTGGTTTGCGAGGCCAGGCCCGAGGCGATGGTGTTGATCACCGTGCAGGCGATGAAGATCGACTGGAACAGCTTGCCGCCAACGTACAAGGCGATTTCCGGCAGGGCCGCCTCCTGGTCGTGGAAGCGCGCCATGGTTGGGAAATAGGCCTGGATGAAGTAGGACACGGTGATGAAGATCAGGCCGCCGATCAGCGCGGTCAGGAAGATCGCCAGCGGGATGGTGCGGGCTGGGTTGCGGGTCTCCTCCGACAAGCAGGTCACCGCATCGAAGCCCAGGAACGAGAAGCACAGGATGGTCGCACCGGCGGCCAGGGCGTTGAGCTGGGTATGCTCGTCGGCGAACGGCGCCAGGCTCCAGGCGGTGCCCAGCCCTTCGCCCTGGTTCAGGCCGCGTATGCACAGGTAGATGAACACCGCGATGATCGCCACCTGCACGCCGACGAACAGCAGGTTGAAGTGCGCCACCAGCTTCACGCTGCGCACGTTGATCAGGCTGACCAGCGTGACGAAGCCGACCACCCAGGCCCACTCCGGCACCTCGGGGAACATCGCCGAGAGGTAGAGCTTGGCGAGCAGGGCATTGACCATCGGCAGCAGCAGGTAGTCCAGCAGCGACGACCAGCCGACCAGGAAGCCCACGTGCGGGTTGATGGCGCGCTGGGTGTAGGTGTACGCCGAGCCGGACTGCGGGAAGCGGCGGACCAGGATGCCGTAGCTCAGTGCGGTGAACAGGATGCCAGCCAGCGCCAGGATGTAGGCGCTGGGCACGTGCCCGGCGGTGATGCCGGAAACGATGCCGAAGGTGTCGAACACGGTCATCGGCGTGAGATAGGCCAGGCCGATGATGATCACGTGCCACAGGCGCAGGGTTTTCTGCAGTTGGCCGGTGCCAGGGGCGCTGTGGTCAGGCTGCATGCTGGCAAGGCTCCTGCTGGGCGGAAACGGCGGGCGAAGGGTATTGCGCGGACGGCATGGGCGAGCGGGCGGGCTCCATGTTGTTCACCTTTTATTGTTGGAGCGGGGTGGGTGATGAAAATAAAAAACGATGCCCTGATGTGTGTCAAGTTAAACATGACAAGATGTTACTGATTCGTAATTTTTATCGATAACTATTGCCTTTTTTGGCTTTTTTTTGCGCAGAGTTGCACCGTTTATCGATTTTCGTGTTTTAAAAAATTAACGGGTGACGCGATTGCCCAAGACCTCGTCGGCCTGTGGCGACGCCACACGGCAAGCAACAGTGCTACCCTTGCCGGCCCTGGGCGCGGCGATGGCTGCGGCCCATCACTACGGACAGCAATCGGTTCTATTCATGAAGAAATCAGTAGGCATCCTTTCCGGCCTGGCCATCGCCATCGCCGTCGCAACCACCGCTGGCGCCTGGTACACCGGCAAGCAGCTGCCTGGTGAACTGGAGCGCTCTGTCGCGCGCGGTAACGAGGAACTCAAGAAGGCCCTGGTCGGCACCGGCGGCAGCATGACCATCGAGCTGGTTTCGCTCGACCAGCGCCTCTTCACCAGCACCGCGCAATACCGCCTGAAGGCCAAGGACATCCAGGTGGGCGAAAGCGAGTCGCTGAACTTCGAAGTGGGCGTGCTCGACGACATCGAACATGGCCCGTTCCCCTGGTCGCGGGTCAAGGCGGGCAAGCTGATGCCGGTGCTGGCCACCAGCAACAGCGCCTTGCAGAAGGATGACTTCACCGCGCCCTGGTTCGCCGCCGCCGGCGACAAGGCGCCGGTCACCGGTCAGGTCAGCCTCGGCTACGACGGCAGTGTCGACAGCGATATCCGCCTGGCGCCGGTCACCCTCAAGGAAGACAACGGCAATACCCTGGACTTCACCGGCATGCAGTTGCTGCTCAGCGGCGACCGCGAAGGCAAGGCGGTGAAGATCCACGCGACCGCCGACAAGCTGGTGATGAACCTGGTCAGCGACGACCAGCCACCGGTGAAGCTCGACCTGGGCGGCTTCAAGATGGGCGGCGAGCTGGCCAGCACCGGCCATGACATGGTCTACGTCGGCCACCTCGACCTCTACCTGGGCGAAACCCAGGTCACCCTCGGGCCGAAGCAGGAAGTGCTGGTGCTCAAGGGGCTGGAGCAGAACAGCCTGTACAGCGCCGAAGGCGAAAACAAGCTGGGCGGTCGCCTGGCCTACAAGGTCTCGGACATCACCTACGCTGGCCGTGCCGTGGGCAGCGGGCAGATGGTGCTGACCATGAAGTCGCTGAACATTCCGGCCATGCAGTCGCTGATCGAGTGGTACCAGACCAAGCTGCCGCAACTGCAAGCCGCTGCCGCCGAGGGTCAGGAAGTGCCGGCCCTGGACATGACCCCGCAGGAGCAGGCGAAGGTCCAGGCCGACCTGCAGCAGTTGCTGGCCGACAAGCCGCAACTGGCTGTCGAAGACCTGTCGTTCAAGACCGCTAACGGCGAGAGCCGCTTCACCCTGGCGGTCGACCTGGCCAACCCGGCGTCCTTCGACCTGCCACCGGACCAGCTGGGCAAGCAACTGGTGAGCAAGCTGCAAGGCAAGCTGTCGGTGTCCAAGGCGATGGTCGGTGACCTGGCGACCCTGCAGGCGCTGCTCGATGGCCAGACCGATGCCCAGGCGATCGCGATGCAGTCCGGCCAGGCGGGTGAGATGCTCGGCATGATGGCGCTGCAAAGCGGCATGGCCACGGTGCAGGGCAATGACGTGGTGTCGAGCCTGCATTACGCCGATGGCATGGTCGATTTCAATGGCAAGAAGCTGACTGTCGAGGAGTTCGCCGTGCTCCTGAGCATGCGCCTGGCGGCGCTGTCGCCGCAGGGCTGACGTAGCGCGTCGGCCCCATCGCGGGGCAAGCCCGCTTCCACAGGTACCTGTGGGGGGGCTTGCTCCGCGATGGGGCTGGCACAGGCAACCCTGTCCAGCCCTCCCGCAAAAACCCCTTTTGCATTCCCCCGATTGTCTGTAGCCTTCGCCGTCCGATAATAATCCGCGCCCGCAGAGGGCCGTGATGGCCCGCCACGCCGGCCGTCCGGCACCATTAGCCGATCTGCCAGGGCCGGGTGATACACTCGACTGACGCGCATGCAGGCCCAGCGATCATGACCCAGATTTCCGAACGCCTCCTGGTTCAAGCCCACCTTGACGCCAAGCAGCCCATCACCCTGACGCCCGCGCAGGAGGCTGAATACCGTGCAGCCATCGCTGCCGAGCTCAAGGCCCAGAACGCCGTTCTGGTCGCCCACTACTACTGCGACCCGATCATCCAGGCGCTGGCCGAGGAGACCGGCGGTTGCGTCTCCGACTCCCTGGAAATGGCCCGCTTCGGCAAAAACCACCCAGCCAGCACCGTGGTGGTCGCCGGCGTGCGTTTCATGGGCGAGACGGCGAAGATCCTCACGCCTGAAAAGCGCGTGCTGATGCCCACCCTGGAGGCGACCTGCTCGCTCGACCTGGGCTGCCCGGTGGAGGAGTTCTCGGCGTTCTGCGACCAGCACCCGGAGCGCACGGTGGTGGTCTACGCCAACACGTCCGCGGCGGTGAAGGCGCGTGCCGACTGGGTGGTGACCTCCAGCTGCGCCCTGGAGATCGTCGAAAGCCTGATGGACAACGGCGAGACCATCATCTGGGGCCCGGACCAGCACCTGGGCCGCTACATCCAGAAGCAGACCGGTGCCGACATGCTGCTGTGGGACGGCGCCTGCATCGTCCACGAGGAGTTCAAGTCGCGGCAACTGGCCGACATGAAGGCGCTGTACCCGGAGGCGGCGATCCTGGTGCACCCGGAGTCGCCCGAGGCGGTGATCGAGCTGGCCGACGCGGTGGGTTCCACCAGCCAGTTGATCAAGGCCGCGCAGACCCTGCCGAACAAGACCTTCATCGTCGCCACCGACCGCGGCATCTTCTACAAGATGCAGCAGCTGTGCCCGGACAAGGCATTCGTCGAGGCGCCGACCGCCGGCAACGGCGCGGCCTGCCGCAGTTGCGCGCACTGCCCGTGGATGGCCATGAATACCCTTGAGCGCACGCTGGACTGCCTGCGCAAGGGCAGCAACGAGATTTTCGTGGAGCCGGCATTGATTCCGCGGGCGATCAAGCCGCTGAACCGCATGCTGGATTTCACCCAGGCGGCGCGCTTGAAGTTGTCGGGCAACGCCTGAGCGGAATGTGAAAGGGGCTGCACAGCAGCCCCTGTTCATATCAACGCATCATGTCCTTGACCATGCGCTGCTGTTCCAGAATCTCCCGCTGACGCTGGTCGATCTGCGCAGCCAACGGGAAATTGCTCCCCGCCCGGCGCTTGGCGAAATCCAACTGTTGCACCGCCTGGTCGAAATCCCCCACCAGGGTGAAATATTCCGCGCGCGCGCGGTGCAAGCCGATGGTATTGCCCGACAGCCCGCGCACCTCGGCCACGTCGTACCACACGTCCGGGTCGTCTGGGCGGTTCTTCACCAGGTCATCCAATACCTTCTCCGCTTCAGCCGGCTTGCCTTGCTTGACCAGCAAGTCGGCGCGCACCTGTTTCAGTGGATAGTTGCCCGGGTACAGCCCCTGCAGGCGGGCGACCCGTTGCTGGGCGTCGGCCAGGCGGTTGTTGGTGATATCCAGGTCGATCTGCGCCAGGTTGTAGGTGATGTCGTTGGGCGCCTTGGCCAGCAGCGGCTTCAGGTTCTCGCGCGCTTCGTTGAGTTGGCCGCCCTTGATCTGCGCCAGGGCCAGGCCATAGCGCGCGGCATCGAGGTTGGGGTTCTCGTCGAGCTGGGCGCGGAAACGCTTGGCCGCCAGCCCTGGCGTGCCTTCGTAGGTGAGTGCCACGCGGGCGCGGATCAGTTGGTAGCGCTGGCTGTCCTCGACGCCGCCCTTGGGCGCCTGCTCGGCGCGGTTGCGGGTGTCGGCGATACGCGATTCGGTGACCGGGTGGGTCAGCAGGAATTCCGGCGGCTTGGCGTCATAGCGGTACTGGCGGGCCAGGCGTTCGAACATCGACGGCATGTTGCGCGGGTCGTAGCCGGCCTTTTCCAGGTTCTGGATGCCGATGCGGTCGGCCTCCTGTTCGTTCTGCCGGGAAAAGCGCCGCTGCTCCTGGATGGCCGCGGCCTGGGTGCCGGCGATCACGCCGATGCCGGCGTCACCGCCACCGCCGGCGGCCAGCACGATACCGGCCAGCAGCGCTGCCATCATCGGCAACTGCATGCGTTGCTGGGCCTCGACGCCGCGGGCGAAGTGGCGTTGGGAAAGGTGCGCGAGTTCGTGGGCCAGCACCGAGGCGTACTCGCCTTCGGTCTGGGCATTGAGGAACAAGCCGCCGTTGACCCCGACGATGCCACCTGGCGCGGCGAAGGCGTTGAGCTCGCGGCTGTCGATCAGGATGAACTCCAGACGCCGGTCCTGCAGCTGGCTGGTTTCGGCCAGCTTGTACACGCTGGTCTCGACGTAATCCTTGAGCTGTGGGTCGTTGAGCTGGTTGACCTGGCCGCGCAGCAGGCTCAGCCAGGCGCGACCGAGCTGGTGCTCCTGCTGCGGGGAAACGATCGCGGAGCTGGCGTCGCCCAACGACGGCAAGTCGTCGGCGTGGCCGGGGAGGGCCATCAGGCAGGCCAGCGCCAGCAGGGTGGGGCGCAGTAGATTCATGCATGAAGCTCGCGTCGATCAAAGAGGCTTACTGTAGCCCGCTCACACGTGGGCGACCAGTGGCGGTATCCTACGAGACTTGTCTGCAATGCACTGTTGCCCCGCCAGGAGACTTCCGGATGATTGACACCCCGACCTGCGACGCCGAACTCGACGCCAGCGGGCTGAACTGCCCCTTGCCGCTGCTCAAGGCGAAAATGGAGCTCAACCGGCTGGCCAGTGGCGCGGTGCTCAAGGTGATCGCCACCGACGCCGGTTCCCAGCGCGACTTCCGCACCTTTGCCCAGCTCGCCGGTCATACGCTGCTGCGTGAAACGGCCGATGCCGGGGTGTACACCTACTGGCTGCGCAAGGCCTGAGTCTTTTTCCAAGGATCTTCAATGTTCAAAGTGCTTCGCGACTGGATGCAGCGCTACTTCTCCGACGAAGAGGCGGTGGTGCTCGCGGTCTTGCTGTTCCTGGCCTTCACTGTGGTGCTGACGCTCGGCGGCATGCTCGCGCCGGTGCTGGCGGGCATGGTCCTGGCCTTCCTGATGCAGGGGCTGGTCAACGCCCTGGAGCGCTTCAAGGTGCCGACGCGGGTGGCCGTGTGGCTGGTGTTCACCCTGTTCATGGGCGCGCTGGCGGTGTTCCTGCTGGTGCTGGTGCCGCTGCTCTGGCACCAGCTGATCACCCTGTTCAACGAGCTGCCGGGCATGCTTGGCAAGTGGCAGTCGCTGTTGCTGCTGTTGCCGGAGCGCTACCCCCACCTGGTGTCGGACGAGCAGGTGCTGCGTGCCATCGAGTCGGTGCGTGGGGAAATAGGCAAGTTCGGCCAATGGGCGCTGACTTTCTCGCTGTCGAGCCTGCCGCTGCTGGTGGGGGCGATGATCTACCTGGTGCTGGTGCCGATCCTGGTGTTCTTCTTCCTCAAGGACCGCGAGCTGATCGGCCGCTGGGTCAGCGGCTATCTGCCGCGTGAGCGCACCCTGCTGACGCGGGTGGGCGACGAGATGAACCGGCAGATCGCCAATTACATCCGCGGCAAGGGCATCGAGATCCTGATCTGCGGCATCGCCACCTACATCGCCTTCATCACCCTGGGGCTGAACTACGCGGCCTTGCTGGCGCTGCTGGTGGGGCTGTCGGTGGTGGTGCCCTACGTCGGGGCGGTGGTGGTGACGGTGCCGGTGACGCTGATCGCGCTGTTCCAGTGGGGCTGGGGCGATCAGTTCATCTACCTGATGGCGGTGTACGCGATCATTCAGGCGCTGGATGGCAACGTGCTGGTGCCGCTGCTGTTCTCCGAGGCAGTGAGTCTGCATCCGGTGGCGATCATCTGCGCGGTGTTGCTGTTTGGCGGGCTGTGGGGGTTCTGGGGGATCTTCTTCGCCATTCCGCTGGCGACGCTGTTCAAGGCGGTTTTGGATGCCTGGCCGCGGCAGGAGCCGAGCGTGGCGCCGATGCTCTAGGGGCGATGGGCCGCGCGCAGCGGCCCCTTCGTTCTCAACCTTTATTCAGCGCCTGTGCCGCCGCCAGCACCGCATCCACGTGCCCTGGCACCTTCACCCCACGCCATTCCTGGCGCAGCACACCGTCCTTGTCGATCAGGAAGGTGCTGCGGTCCACGCCCAGGTATTCCTTGCCATACAGCTTCTTCAGCTTGATCACGTCGAACAGCTGGCACAGGGCCTCGTCCTTGTCGCTGATCAGCTCGAAGGTGAAGCCCTGCTTGGCCTTGAAGTTCTCGTGCGACTTGAGGCCATCGCGCGACACGCCGAACACCACGGTGTTGGCCGCCTGGAACGCCGCGTGCTGGTCGCGGAAGCCCTGGCCTTCGGTGGTGCAGCCCGGGGTGCTGTCCTTGGGGTAGAAGTACAGCACCACCTGCTGCCCCTTCAGGTCGGCGAGGCTGACCGCCTGGCCGCTGGTGGCCTGGGCCTGGAAATCGGCGACGGGTTGGTCGAGTGCTACGGCCATGAGGGTTTCCTTACACGGGGTTCTGTGGGCGCCACGGTTCGATCAGCGCATCCAGGTTCAGGGCATCGGCGAAGTCCAGGAACTGGTCGCGCAGCCAGCTGATCTGGGTGCCGGCCGGCAGGATCACGGTGAACTGGGCGTTGAGCATGCTGCTGCCGGTCTGCGGCGCCAGGTAGGTGTCGCAGGTCATGCTCTCCAGCTCGACGCGGTGGTCGAGGAAGAACTGGCACAGCTCGTTGATGATGTCCGGGCGGTAGGCGGCGCTGACGTAGGCCACGTAGGGCAGGGCCTGCGGGCGCACTTCCTGGTCGGCGCTGCGCACCACGTCCAGGGTCAGGCCGTGTTTCTTGCCCAGGCCCGGCAGGGTGGCTTCGAGACGGGCCAGGGCATCCCAGCTGCCGCCGACCTGCAGCACCAGTGCGCTGGTCTCGCCGTGGCGGGACAGGCGCGAGGTGACCACCGCGCAGCGGTTGTCGAAGGCGGCGCGGCTTAATACGTTGGCAAGCTCCATGGGGTTGGGCCCCAGGGCGCTGATGACGAGGAACTGTTCGCGGACGGTGGCGGTGGACATGCAGCATTCCTAAAGCGATGAGCGGTCGGCGCGGGACGGGTCGAGCCTGCGCGGCACCAGGGCCTGCAGGGGCCATGGGCACGGGCGTGCAACACTGTCGACGGCCCGGCGGGCCGCGTTGCGCCGATCAAAGGATCAAGGGTAGCGAAAAGCGGCGCCGAGGGGAATGCTCCGCCCGCCAGCTTCGCTTGTGCAAGGCCGAAGGCGCCAGTACCATTACCGCTCTCTTTTTCCGGCAGGAGCAGTTACATGATCGCGGGCAGTATGGTGGCATTGGTCACACCCATGGATGCACAAGGGCGTCTGGACTGGGACAGCCTCGATAAACTTGTAGACTTCCACCTGGAAAAGGGCACCCACGCGATCGTTGCTGTCGGCACCACCGGTGAATCCGCCACACTGACCGTCGAAGAACACATCCAGGTCATCGAGCGCGTGGTCAAGCGCGTCGCTGGCCGCATCCCGGTCATCGCCGGCACCGGCGCCAACTCCACCGCCGAAGCCGTGCACCTGACCCAGAACGCCAAGAGCGCCGGTGCCGACGCCTGCCTGCTGGTGGTGCCGTACTACAACAAGCCGACCCAGGAAGGCCTGTACCAGCACTTCAAGCACATCGCCGAAGCCGTCGACATCCCGCAGATCCTCTACAACGTGCCCGGCCGCACCTCCTGCGACATGCAGGCCGAGACCGTGATCCGCCTGTCCACCGTGCCGAACATCATCGGCATCAAGGAAGCCACCGGCGACCTGGCCCGCGCCAAGGCGATCATCGACGGCGTGAGCGAGGACTTCATCGTCATGTCCGGCGATGATCCGACCGCTGTCGAGCTGATCCTGCTGGGCGGCAAGGGCAACATCTCCGTCACCGCCAACGTCGCCCCGCGCGAAATGGCCGATCTGTGCGAGGCCGCCCTTGAGGGCAATGCCGAGAAGGCCCGCGCGATCCACGAAAAACTCATGCCGCTGCACAAAGACCTGTTCTGCGAAGCCAACCCGATCCCGGTGAAATGGGCGCTGGTGGAAATGGGCCTGATGCACAAGGGTATTCGCCTGCCGCTGACCTGGCTGAGCGAAGGTTGTCACGAAAAAGTCCGTACTGCCTTGCGCCAGTCCGGCGTACTGGTTTAATCGAGGAAGTACACCGCATGAAGCGACTGGCTGGTCTTTCCGCCCTTGCCCTGATCATTTCCAGCACCAGCGGTTGCGGCTGGCTGTGGGGCGAAGAGGGTTATTTCCGCGACCGCGGCAGCGATTACCTGCAGGCCCAACCGACGGCGGCCATGCAGCTGCCGCCGGGCGCCACCAACGTCAAGCGCATGGACCCGCTGCTGCCGATCCCGCGTAACGTCGCCGACGACCACGCCACCGGCGAGTTCGAGGTGCCGCGCCCGCTGCCGCTGTCGGCCAGTGCCGACGTCAGCAACTTCACCTTGCAGCGCAGCGGCAGCAGCCGCTGGGTGCTGGCCCAGCGCTCGCCGGCGGAAGTCTGGCCGGTGGCCCGCCAGTACTTCGAGGACAACGGTTTCCGCATTGCTGAAGAACGCCCGCAGACCGGTGAGTTCAACACCACCTGGCAGCGTTTCGACGAGCTCTCCGCCTCGCTCGGCCAGCGCCTGGCGAGCACCGCCTCGAGCCCCAACAGTGAAGTGCGGGTGCGTGTGCGCATGGAGCCCGGCGTGCAGCGCAACACTTCCGAAGTGTACGTGGTCAGCGTCGAGCGCCCGGCCGGCAGCAGCGCCGAGCCTGATTTCCCGTCCACCTCCAGCAACACCGGCACCGACGCGCTGCTGGTCGACGAGCTGCTGGCCAGCATGAACCGCAGCGCCGAGAAGGGCGGTTCGGTCTCGCTGCTGGCCGCGCGCGACTTCGACGCGCCGAGCCAGGTCAGCCTGAGCGAGGACGGTAGCGGCAACCCGGTGCTGTACCTGGGCGCCGACCTGGACCGCGCCTGGTCCAGCGTGGGCCGCGCCCTGGAGCAGGGCGAGTGGCGGGTTGAGGACATCAACCGCAGCCTGGGCCTGTACTACATCAACCTGTCCGAGAAACCCGAGGACAAAAAAGAGCCGGGCTTCTTCAGCCGCCTGTTCGGCAGCGAGCCGACCAAGGAAGAGCGTGAAGCGCGTGCCGAGCGTTACCAGGTACGCCTGAGCAAGGTGGGCGAGAACGTCCAGGTCACCGTGGAGAAGAACATCAACACCGTGGCCCCGGCCGATGTGGCCCGCCGCGTGCTGAGCGCCATCCAGGACCGTCTGGGCTAAGTGCGCTTCGCGGTACTCGGAAGCGGCAGCCAGGGAAACGGCACGCTGATCGCCAGTGATGACACCTGTGTCCTGGTCGACTGCGGTTTTTCCCTGCGCGAGACCGAGCGGCGCCTGGCGCTGCTCGGGGTATCGCCCACGCAACTGAACGCGGTGCTGGTGACCCACGAACATGCCGACCATGTGCATGGCGTCGGGTTGCTGGCGCGGCGCTACAATGTACCGGTCTACCTCAGCCAGGGCACCTTGCGCGGCATGCGCAAGCCGGTGGAGGTGGCCGGTTTTCTCGGTTGTGGCGACACCTTGAGCATCGGCAGCCTGCAAGTCAGCGCCGCGCGGGTCGAGCACGACGCGCTGGAGCCCTTGCAGTACGTGTTCAGCGACGGGCGCCGGCGTTTCGGCATGCTCACCGACCTGGGCTCGTTCGACGCACGCCTGCTGGCGCGCTACCAGGGCCTGGATGCGCTACTGATCGAGGCCAACCATTGCCGTGACCTGCTGGCGCGCGGGCACTACCCGTACTTCCTCAAGCAGCGGGTCGGCGGCAACCAAGGGCATTTGAACAACCACCAGGCCGCCAGCCTGGTGGCCGAGCTGGGCTGGCAGCACCTGCAACACCTGGTGCTGGCTCACCTCAGCAGCAAGAACAACCTGCCACAACTGGCCCGTCAGTGCTTCGTCGACACCTTGGGGTGCGACCCGGACTGGCTCCAGGTGGCGAATCAGGAACACGGGCTCGACTGGCGCGAAATCGCCTAGCCCACACCACTCAAGCAAGCGGAGCCCATCATGGAAAAACGCGAAGAACTCTACCGCGGCAAGGCCAAATCGGTTTACAAGACCGACGACGCCGACCGCTTGATCCTGCTGTTCCGTAACGACACCTCGGCGTTCGACGGCAAGCGCATCGAGCAGCTCGACCGCAAGGGCATGGTGAACAACAAGTTCAACGCTTTCATCATGCAAAAACTCGAAGCGGCCGGTATCCCGACCCAGTTCGACACACTGCTGGGCGACAACGAATGCCTGGTCAAGAAGCTCGACATGATCCCGGTCGAGTGCGTGGTGCGTAACTACGCCGCCGGCAGCCTGGTCAAGCGTCTGGGCGTCGAGGAAGGCATCCAGCTGTCGCCGTCGACCTTCGAGCTGTTCCTGAAGAACGACGAGAAGGGCGACCCCTTCATCAACGAATCCCACGTCGTCGCCTTCGGCTGGGGCACCGCCGAGCAACTGGCCGAGATGAAGAAGC
Organism: Pseudomonas entomophila; assembly: GCF_029193575.1. Lineage (GTDB taxonomy): Bacteria > Pseudomonadota > Gammaproteobacteria > Pseudomonadales > Pseudomonadaceae > Aquipseudomonas > Aquipseudomonas entomophila_G. The sequence goes on from NZ_JARGCS010000044.1 coordinate 33,938, forward strand.
TGTCGCTGAAGGTCAACGAAGTGCTGACCCAGCTGTTCGACGACGCCGGCCTGCTGCTGGTCGACTTCAAGCTGGAATTCGGCGTGTTCCACGGCCAGATCGTCCTGGGCGACGAGTTCAGCCCCGATGGCTGCCGCCTGTGGGACAAGGAAACCCGCAAGAAGATGGACAAGGACCGCTTCCGCCAGGGCCTGGGCGACGTGATCGAAGCCTACGAAGAAGTCGCCAAGCGCCTGGGCGTGCCGCTGTAAGCGGCGCGTTCACGCAAGCGCCTGATACCACGCGAATTTTTTGAAAATAAGGGTTTGCGTTTCAAGAAATCGCTGGTATGATGCGCGCCACTGGAGAGATGCCGGAGTGGTCGAACGGGACGGATTCGAAATCCGTTGTACTGGCAACAGTACCTAGGGTTCAAATCCCTATCTCTCCGCCATTCATATGAAGCACGAAACCCCTGATTTCTGAGAAGAAGTCAGGGGTTTTGTGTTTTGAGCGCAGCGTTTATGACAAAGCCGCCGCCGTCCAGCCCTCTGTAGGCTGCCTATTGCGTCTTGAACTCTATCCCTTGGTACTCCGTTCGACCCGGGCGGCCAAGCCGTCGACGGATTTTCGAACGTCGACGGGTTGGGCAGTTACGCTTTTCGACGTTGGCGTCGGGGCGCATCGTGCTCGGCGGGCCGAGAAAAGAAATCAGCAGCGCAGCATCTGCGATCAACTGAGCGCTTTGCATGTGGGCTTCATGGAGTGCTTACGATGATGGTAGGTTTTCCAACATGAAACCGGCAGGAGAGCACTTTTGCAGAGCCTTGAAATTGTTCCGCGCTTGCTTCCTGAAGTACGCTCAGGAAGAAAACAACATACGATTCGTTGGCGTGAACGCAACGTGGTTCCCGGCCCGATGCTGTATGTGAATTCGGAGAATAGCTGCGACACGCTGGTCGTGTGGGTCACTCAAGTAGAAACGATGCCGCTTCGTTCCGTTGCACGTTATCTCAACAGAACAGGAGAGTGGCCCGACCCTGTATTGTTGGAGGGAATGCGTGAGCACTATCCAGAAATCAACCTCGATTCAGAGGTTGAGGTGATACATCACTTTACGCCCGGCAGCCGCCAAAGCTAAGTGCAACACCTGATCTTGCGTCATGGTGCTGCCCCGATGCCTTTCGGACGTTTCGAACACGTCGCCCAGCAGCCGGCAATGAGCGATTTCTTGACCACGATGCGGTGTTCTCCTCCTCCCGCAGAGCGTGTAAGTGCTGGCCCCACGACAGGGCCAGCACTGCTGTGATGGCAAGCCATCGTCATCCATGCCCGAGGCTGCCACGCACGGGCCGTCAGAATTTCCAGTTCAACCCCACCCGCAGCAACTGCCCATCGTTCTTGAACTTCGAGTCATACCCGGTCCCCGCACCGCCACTGCCTGGGATCACCGCCACGTCCAACTTGTCGGTGCCCAGGTCGTAGTACAGGTACTCGACCTTGAAGCTCAGGTCGTCGGTCACTGACTGCTCGACTCCCGCGCCCACGGTGTAGCCCAGACGGAAGCGCGACTGGTCGCCAGCGAACTGGGTATTGCCGGTGGCCCCGAACATTTCCACGCTTTGCTCGGTCTTGCCGTAGGCCAGGCCGGCGGTGCCGTACACCAGTGTGCGGTTGAACGCATAGCCCACGCGGCCACGCAGGGTGCCGAGGTAGTTGATGCTGGACTTGAACTTGTTGTTCAGCGCAGCGCCGGTGTTCAGGGCGCGGGTGCCGATGTTGCGCGAGTCGCTCAGGTCGGTGGCGGAAATGTCGGTTTCCACACCGACCACCCACTGGTCGAACTGGTAGTTGTAGCCCAACTGCACGCCACCGACGAAGCCGTTGCGGTCCAGGTCGACCGAGCCAGGGCGGGCGCCGCCGGCGATGTTGGCGATGTTCGGGGCGGCCTGGCCCTTGGTGCGCACGTCGTGGTCGCCGCCGAAACCGTAGCCGGCGTTGACGCCGCCGTAGAAACCGGTCCAGTCGTAGGTGCCAGAGGGCTCGGCGGCCTGGGCGGTCATCGCGCCGAGCAGCGAGAGGGTGGTGACGGCGAGGAAGCGATTGAACATGGAAATGCTCCGAAGGTGTCGTTTTCGAGATTGTTCTTGCCCACAGCCCTACGCCGCGTGCGCATGGCATTCGTTGATGGAGATGTGGGGGCTGGCGGTTGCAAGCGTCGATTGGCGCTTTCGAAAAGGACAACGGGTGCCGCGGAGGTTTTATTCCAGGCTTTTTCAGTGAATCTCAAAAACGACATGCCCGCCCTTTGTAGAAGCGGGCTTGCCCCGCGATAGCGTCGTCCGTGCCGGCCGTTGTGTGCCTGATAGACCGCAATCGCGGGGCAAGCCCGCTCAAGGGGCCAATCACGCCAGGTGGCGGTGCAGGGATTCGAACAGCGCTTCGTACAAACGGTCGACCTCGGGCAGCTCCCTGGCCCGCAGGCACCCATGCACCAGCCCGGGCCCGGCGAAGTACTCCACCGGCACGTCCGCCACGCCGAGCCGCCGGGCATAACGCAGGCCGTCATCGCGCAACGGGTCGAACTCGGCCACGCCAATGAACGCTGGCGCCAGCTCCGAGAAATGCTCGGCGCACAGCGGCAGGGCCAGCGGCTGCTGGCGCTGATGGGGGAGGGGGAGGTAGGCATCCAGGCACGCCTGGACGTCGTCGCTGGACAGCAGCGGCGCATCCGCGCAGGCGACGCGCGAGGGGCTGTCGTCATTGCCCAGCGCGGGGTAGATCAGGGCCTGCGTGCAGGGCTGCGCCTCACCCGCTTCACGCAGCGCCAGGCACAACGCGGCGGCCAGGTTGCCGCCGGCGCTGTCGCCGACCACCGCCAGCCGGGCACGGTCGATGGGCTCGCCCAGCACGCCGTCACGCAGCGCGCGCCAGGCCGCCAGGCTGTCGTCCAGGGCGGCGGGGAAGGGGTGTTCCGGCGCCAGCCGGTAGTCCACCGCCACCACTAGCAACCCCAAGCGCGCGGCCAGCTCCGCGCAGAAGAACGCATGCGAGTCGAGCCCGCCCAGCATCCAGCCACCGCCATGCAGGAACAGCACCGCTGGCCAGCCGCTGGCAGGGGCTGGGTGCGCGGGGTGGAACAGGCGCAGCGGGGCCAGCCCCGGCAGCAGCAGGTCGCGCACTCGCAGGCCCGCTGGCGGCGGCGGGGTGAAGGCCGTGGCCATGCGCGTATAAGCGGTGCGTTGCGCGGCCAGGTCCGGGTCGGCACTGGCGAAGGTGCAGGTGCGTTCGACGAAGGCCGCCATGCCGGCGGACAGCGGGTAGTGGGTCATGGCGGCATCCGTTCCCAGGGTGGCTTACTGGCTGGCGACCAGGGAGGCGTCGGCCGGCTTGCCCTCGAAGGTGGTCACCCCGACCAGCCAGGCGCTGACCTGCTCCGGGTGGGCCTTGAGCCAGGCGCGGGCGGCGTCGATCGGCGGGGTGCGGGCGAGGATGGGCTCCATCACCTCGCTCACGCCCTCGCTGGTGAAGCGCAGGTTGTGCAACAGCTTGGCGACGTTGCCGCACTGCTGCTGGTAACCGGCGGCGGTCATGATCGAGACGGTCGCCGAGCCTTCGTCGGGGCCGAAGGCATCGTCGCTGCCGGAGAGGTATTTCATGTCGATCTGCAGGTTCATCGGATGCGGCTTCCAGCCGGCGAACACCACCCACTGCTTCTTATCGACCTCGCGCTTGACCGCCGCGAGCATGCCTGCTTCGCTGGACTCCACGCCCTTGAAGCCCTTCAGGCCGAACTTATCGTCGGCGATCATCTGCGCGGTGATACGGTTCATGCCGCTGCCCGGCTCGATCAGGTAGATCTTGTTGCCCAGCTTGTCGCGGAACTTGGCGATGTCGGCGAAGGTTTTCAGGCCTGCGTCATAGGCATAGGCCGGCACTGCGTAGGTCGACTGCGCATCGCTCAGGGTGGCGGGGGTGATGACCTCGATCTGTTGTTTGTCCAGGAACGGTTGGGCCACCGGGCGCATGGTCGGCTGCCAGTAGCCGAGGAACACGTCCAGGCGCTTCTCGGCCATGCCGCCGAGGATGATCTGCTGCGAGGCGCTGGTCTGCTTGACGTTGTAGCCCAGGCTGCCCAACAGGGCCTCGGCGACGGCGCTGCTGGCCACCACGTCGGTCCAGTTCACCGAGCCCATGCGCACGTTCTGGCACGCCGCAGGTTCCGCGGCCCAGGTGTGGGTGGTGAGGGTGAGCAACGCGGCGCAGGCGGCCGCTGTGATCGAACGCTTCATGACTTCTCCCCTAAAGGCCTTTGCGGCACTGTTTATCGTTGTTGTGGTGTCATGGCCCCGCGCGCGGCGGTGGCTGTTTGCCAAGGTACGGAGAGTCTGCGACGAAATAGCGCACCCTGGCGACCTGTAGTTGCACGCTGGCGACTTGCCCCGCGATAGGGCTGGCATCGCCAGTACAAGGCCCTGCCCATGAGACAACCCGCCACGTTGACGCCCCGCCCGCCAATTTGTTTGTGCTGGCGTTTCGGTTACAATCCGCAACCGTTTCAGCCGACTCCGTCAATCAGACGAAAGGCTGTCTCGCACAAGGGTTCTCTGGCTGCCGAACAATGATCACAAAAAGCCTGCGCTGAAGAACAGAAACACCTGGGCCAGCCACAGGCCCATCCTCCGTTCTCACTGACTGGAAGTGATCAATGTTCAAGAAAGCTGGCAAGACCTTGCTGGGTCTGGCTGTCGCGGCGAGCTTCATGCAAGCGCACGCCGACGAGGCCAAGAAAGTCGATGTGCTCCTGATTGGCGGCGGCATCATGAGTTCGACCCTGGGCGTATGGCTCAGCGAACTGGAGCCGAGCTGGTCGATGGAAATGGTCGAGCGCCTGGATGGCGTCGCCGAGGAAAGCTCCAACGGTTGGAACAACGCCGGCACCGGCCACTCCGCCCTGGCCGAGCTGAACTACACCCCGATGGACAAGGACGGCAAGGTCAACATCGCCAAGGCTGTCGAGATCAACGAAGCCTTCCAGGTGTCGCGCCAGTTCTGGTCGTGGCAGGTCCGTCAGGGCGTGCTGAAGAACCCGCACTCGTTCATCAACACCACCCCGCACATGAGCTTCGTCTGGGGCGACGACAACATCGCCTTCCTGAAGAAGCGCTACGAAGCGCTGCAGGCAAGCCCGCTGTTCCGCCCGATGCAGTTCTCCGAAGACCACGCGCAGATCGCCAAGTGGGTCCCGCTGATGATGGAAGGGCGTGACCCGAACCAGAAGCTGGCCGTGACCTGGACGCCGATCGGCACCGACGTCAACTTCGGCGAGATCACCCGCCAGTTCGTCGGCCACCTGCAGACCCGCGACAACTTCAAGCTGAAGCTGTCCAGCGAAGTGCAGGACATCAGCCGCAACGAAGACGGCTCCTGGCACGTCGAGTACAAGAACCTGAAGGACGGCACCAAGACCGCTACCGACGCCAAGTTCCTGTTCATCGGTGCCGGCGGCGGCGCGCTGAAGCTGCTGCAGAAGTCGGGCATCCCGGAAGCCAAGGAATACGGCGGCTTCCCGGTGGGTGGCTCGTTCCTGGTGACCGAGAACCCAACCGTTGCCATGCAGCACATGGCCAAGGCCTACGGCATCGCCTCCACGGGCGCGCCACCCATGTCGGTGCCGCACCTGGACACCCGCGTGCTGGACGGCAAGCGCGTGATCCTGTTCGGCCCCTTCGCCACCTTCTCGCCGAAGTTCCTGAAGAACGGCTCGTACCTCGACCTGCTGAGCAGCACCACCGTGCACAACGTGTGGCCGATGACCAAGGTCGGTATCGACGAGTACCCGCTGGTGGAGTACCTCGCCGGCCAGCTGATGCTGTCGGATGACGACCGCTTCGAAGCCCTGCGCACCTACTTCCCGAACGCCAAGAAGGAAGACTGGCGCCTGTGGCAGGCCGGTCAGCGCGTGCAGATCATCAAGAAGGACGAAGCCAAGGGCGGCGTGCTGAAGCTGGGCACCGAGATCGTCGCGTCGAAAGACCGCACCATCGCCGGCCTGCTGGGCGCCTCGCCAGGCGCCTCGACCGCTGCGCCGATCATGCTGACCGTGCTCGAGACCGTGTTCAAGGACAAGGTCGCCACCCCTGAGTGGCAGGCCAAGATCCGCGAGATCGTGCCGAGCTATGGCACCAAGCTGAACGATTCGGCTGCCGCGGTGCAGAAAGAGTGGAACTACACCGCCGAAGTGCTGCAGCTGGAGAAGCCGCCGGTGATCGACCAGAGCGCCGGCACCACTACGGGCGTGGGGTCCACCGCGCCGGTCGAAGGCAAGGCGGCCAACGACCTGGCGCTGTAAGGCTCAGGTTCAGGCTGACGAAAACCACGAGGTCCGTTTCGGCGGTCTCGTGGTTTTTTTGTGGGCGCAGGTTTTGTAGAAGCGCCTGCGGCCCTATCGCGGGGGTAGGAGCGGGCTTGCCTCGCGATGGGCGCACCTCGGTCTTAATCATGACAATTGACATGATTACTATAAATGTCGACTATCATGATTAATCGCCACCCCCAGGGAACGCCCCCATGAAGGTCAGCAGAGAACAAAACGCCCAGAACCGCGAGCGCATCCTCGATACGGCCAGCCATCTGTTCCGTGAAAAGGGTTTCAACGGCATCGGCATCAACGACCTGATGCAGGCCGCCGGCCTCACCCGCGGTGGTTTCTACGGCCATTTCCAGTCCAAGGACGACCTGATGGGCCAGGCCTGCGAGCGTGGCCTTCAGATGAACGCCAGCGACTGGCGCGCCACCCTTGCCAGCGCCCCCGACGGCCCGCTGGCGGCACTGGCGCGTTTCTACCTGTCCGACGGCCACCAGCACAGCAGCGCCAAAGGCTGTGTACTGGCCGCCCTTGGCCCCGACGCGGCGCGGCAGGGGCCCGAGGTGCGCGCGCAGTTCACCCAGGGCGTCGAGACCTTTCTCGACCTGCTCGGCGGCGACCGTGAAAAAGCCATGGCCACGCTCGCCACCCTGGTGGGGGCGCTGGTGCTCTCGCGTGCGGTGGACGACTGCGCACTCGCCCGGGACCTGCGCCAGGCCGCGCGGCAAGCCATCAGCGGAGCGGCGCAATGACCCAGGTCGATACCCTGCAAGGCCAGCGGCGCATCAGCGCCGGGCTGTTGTTCTTGCTCGGCGGCCTGGCGGCGCTGGGCGCGTTGTCGACCAATATCATGCTGCCGTCGTTCCCGGCCATCGCCCAGGCCCTGCACGCCAGCCCGCACGGTCTGGGGCTGACCCTGAGCAGCTTCTTCATCACCTTCGCCCTCGGCCAGTTGCTGGTCGGGCCGCTGTCCGACCGCCTCGGGCGCCGGCCGGTGGTGCTGGCGGGCCTGGCGGTGTTTGTCGCCGGCAGCGCGATCTGCGGCCTGGCCGACTCCCTGGCGCTGCTGGTCGCCGGGCGTGTGGTCCAGGCCCTGGGCGTGTGCGCGGTGTCGGTGCTGGCGCGGGCGATTGCCCGCGACCTGTTCGAGGGCGAGGCGCTGACCCGGGTGCTGGCCTTCACCATGGTGATCATGTCCTCGGCCCCAGGCTTCTCACCGCTGATCGGCGGCTTGCTGGACACCGCGTTCGGCTGGCGCGCGGCGTTCGTGTTCGTCGGCGTGCTGAGCCTGGTGGTGGGCTTCATGTACGTCTCGCGGGTCGGCGAGACCCTGCCGCTGGCGCTGCGCGCCCCGAGTTCGCCAGGCATGATCGCCCGGGGCTATGCCGAGCTGCTGGGCGACTGGCGTTTCAGCCGCCCGGCGTTGGCGGTGAGCCTGGTGATCGGCGCGCTGTATGCGTTCTTTGCCAGCGCGCCGGGGTTGCTGATGGGGCAGTTGGGGCTGTCGGCGGTGCAGTTGGGGGTGTTCTTCGCCCTGACCGTGCTGGTGGTGTTCGCCGCCGGCCTGCTGTCGCCGCGCCTGGTGCACCGGTTTGGCGTGCAGCGGGTGATGCGCGCGGGGGCGGGGCTGGCGCTGGCGGGTTCGGGGTTGCTGATGGCCTGGGCGGGCAGCCTGACGCTGCTGACGTTCTCCCTGGCGATGACGGTGTTCCTGTTCGGCATGGGGCTGGCCAACCCGGTGGGCACGGCGGCGGCGTTGCAGCCGTTCGCCAACAGGGCGGGGCTGGCGTCGGCGTTGATCGGCTTCCTGCAGATGGCGATGGCGGCGGGGGCCTCGGCGCTGGCGTTGGGGTTGCCGTATGCGGCGAGCGTGTCGTTGGCGGGGGTGTTGGCGTTGGCGACGGGGGCGGCGTTGGTGTTGTTCCTGTTGCCGGGAGGGCGGCAGAGCCAGGTGCAGGCGATGAGGTGATGGGGGGCAGTGTCGGTCCTATTGCTCCCACAGGTTCACCGCTGACCCCAGGAAGTGCGGGGTATCTAATGAAATGGTCCTCCCGGGGCTCCCCCAGTGAAAGCTTAGGCTTTCACTGGGGGAGCCCCGGGAGGACCATAGATGTGCGAGCGGGCTTGCCCCGCGATAGGGCCCACACCGATCCATCAGCCTTGCAGAAACCGCTGCGCCAACCCCAACTGCGACTCCGCCAGCTGATGCAGTGCCTGGCTCACCTCGCGGCTGCGCCCGGCCTGCTGGCTGGTGCGTTCGGTGGCCCCCGCGATCTCGGCGATCTGCTGGTTGATCTGCTCGGCCACTTGCCCCTGCTGCTCGATGGCCGCGGCCATCTGCAGGCTCATGCCGCTGATCTGCGCCACCTCCGCGCAGATGCGCGTCAGCGCCTGGCGGGTCTGCTGCACGTCGGTGCTGGCGCGCAGCGCCGCCTGCTCGCCCTGGCGGGCGGTGGCCAGGGCGCTGCCGCTGTCGCTGCGCAGGCGCTCGATGGAACGTTGGATCTGCTCGGTCGACTCACGGGTGCGCGAGGCCAGCCCGCGCACTTCGTCGGCGACCACCGCGAAACCTCGCCCCGAATCCCCCGCGCGCGCCGCCTCGATCGCCGCGTTCAAGGCCAGCAGGTTGGTCTGTTCGGCGATGCCCTGGATCACCTCGGTGATGCTGCCGATCGAGGCGATGGCCTCGGCCAGCTCGCCCACCGCCTGGCCGATCTGCTCCACCGAGGCGCGCATCGATTGGGTCGAGCGCTGGCTGTCGTCCGACAGGCTCTCGCCGTCGCGGGCCAGCTGGTCGGCGTTTTGCGCGGCCTGGGCGGTGTCTTGCAGGTTGCGCGAAAGCGCCTGGATGGTCGCGCTCATCTGCTGGATCGCCGCGGCGGTCTGTTCGGTCTCGCGCACCTGGTGGTCCAGTTGCCCGGCGGAGAACTCGACCACGTCGGCGGAGGTCTGCGCCTGCTGGCGCAGCACCTGGCTGTTGATGCAGATGCGCGACATCACCGTGCTCATGCGCGCGCGCTGGCTGCTCAGGGCCATCGCCAGCAGCGCCGTGGCGTCGGCGTGCGTGCCATGCAGCGGCGCCAGCAGCGGGTCGGCGTAGGCCTGCGGGTAGCGGGCGAGCAGGGCGCGGGCCACCTGGCGCTGGCGCCAGTGCGGTTGCAGGCCGGCCAGCAGCAGCGCCCCTGAAAGCCCAAGGCCCACGGCAGCGGGGACGGCCGCCAGCGCGGTGGCGGCCAGCGCGCCAAGGCCTAGCGCCAGTTGCAGGCCGTGCCCGGCCAACAAGGTGCCCAGGCGTTGCCCGGGCGTCCAAGGCGCGCGGCCCTGTGCCAGGCGCTCGTACAAGGCTTCGGCCTCGCGCACCTGCACGGCTTCCAGCGGCTGGTAGACCGTGCCCAGCGCTGCCAGCTTGCCATCGTCGAACAGCGGCACCACGTACAAGTGGCACCAGTAACGCCCGCCTTGCTTGTGCCGGCCGACCATGGGCGCGGTCCATGGCACGCCAGCGTGCAGCGCCTGCCACATGCTGGCCAGCACCTTCGGCGGCATGCCCGGGTCGTTGATCAGCCCATGCGGCTTGCCGACCAGTTCGTGCTCGGCATAGCCGCTCATGTGCAGGTAGGCGGCATTGCAACTGAGCAGCACGCCTTGGGGGTCGAGCCGGGAAATGGCCGGCTCCTGGAACAGCGCAAGGGGGGCTTGCATGTGACGACTCCTTGCCCGGTTACCAGGCCATGACCCGCTCGGCGCGCATCTTGCGCACCATGGCATCGAAGAACTTGGTGGCGAAACCGCTCTCGCGGATCAGCATCGCGGTGAGGTCGGCGCACTTGGCGGCGATGCCATCCTGCAGCGGGTTGTCCTCGCCCCCCAGGGCGCCGGCGGCGCACTGGTTCTCGGCGGCGCGCTGCACGGTCCAGAGCAGGAAGAAGGCCTTCTCGATGCTGCTTTCGCCCACCGCCACGCCGTGGTTGCGCAGCACCAGCACGTGCTTGTCGCCCAGGCTCTGGATCATCCGGGCTTTCTCTTCGTCGAACAGGGTGATGCCCTCGAAGGTGTGGTAGCCGACCCGGCCGAACAGCTGTGCGCCATAGAAGTCGTCATGGGTGAAACCGCGCTTTTTCTGCACCACGGCGGAAATCGGCGTGGTGTGGGTGTGGATCACGCAGTGCAGGTCGTCGCGCGCGCCGTGCACGGCGCTGTGCAGGGCGAAGCCGGCGGGGTTGCCGTCGTAGGGCGAGGCTTCGAGCTTGGTGCCGTGCAGGTCGACCTTGAGCAGGTTGGCCGGCGTCACCTCCACGTAGTTCAGGCCGAAGGGGTTGACCAGGTAGTGGTGCGCAGGCCCCGGCAGGCGCGCGGAGATGTGGTTGAAGATGGTTTCGGTCCAGCCGAAGTAGTCGACCAGGTGGTAGCAGTGCGCGAGCTTGACGCGCAGGGCCCACTCTTCGTCGCTGCAATGGGCGGGTTTGTGCAAGGCGTGCGGGGCAGTCATCGGGGGCTCCTAGTCAGTGGGCGGAACGGGCGCCGCGAAAGCGCGCCAGGTTGAGGATGTCGCGGGTGGTGGGCATGGGCAGGCCATGGTGTCCGGCCAGTTCGATCACCGCATCGCCGATGGCTGCCAGTTCCAGCGGGCGACCTTGCTCATGGTCTTGCAGCATCGAGGTGCGCACCGCACCCATGCCGGCACCCAGCTCCATGAAGGTCTGCGGGTCGAAGTCGATGCGCGCGCTGTAGGCGGCGGCGGTCAGCAAGGTTTCGTCGAGCACCTTGCGCACCACGGCACTGAGCCCGGGCTGGGCGTACAACTCCTCCAGCGTGGCGCCGGTGATGACCGACAACGGGTTGGAGGTGAGGTTGGCGATGATCTTGGTCCACAGCGGGTCGCGGATGCGCTCGGTGGCGCGCGCCTCGATGCCGGCGCGGGCGATCAGCGCGCGCACCCGCTCCAGGCGTTCGCTCAGCTGGCCGTTGGGTTCGCCGAGAATCATCAGGTGCGGGTTGTTCGAGCGCACCACGCCGGGGGCGTCGTTCTGCGCGGTGATGAACACCACGCAGCCGAGCACGTGGCGCACATCGAGGCTGGCGCTGAGCACGCCCTGTGGGTCGACGGCTTCGACACGGCGGCCGGCGAAGCGCCCCTCGACACCGTGGAAGTACCACCAGGGCACACCGTTGACCACCGGCACCACCACGGTGTCGGGGCCGATCAGTGGCGTGAGGGTGGGCAGCAGGCCGGCCAGGGCCGGGGCCTTGGTGCAGATGAACAGCACGTCCTGTTCGCCGATGGCCTGGCAGTCGTCGCTGGCGGCTACCGGCACATGGTGTTCGCCGTCCAGGTCGGTCAGGCGCACGCCGTGGCTGCGCAGGGCGGCGAGGGTGGCGCCACGGGCCAGCAGGCTGACCGGCTGGCCGCTGGCAGCCAGGCGCGCGGCGAGCGTGCAGCCGATGGCGCCGGCGCCTGCGATGCAGACGCGCGGGGTGGGTGAATCGGGCATGGCAGGGTTCCTTGAGGCGGAAGGGCGCCCGCCGGGCGGGCGCCTCGGGTTCAAGTGGCGAGCATTTCCTGATGCTTGCTGGCCAGGCCCAGGTACGACTCGATCACCCGGGGGTCGTCGGCCAGTTGCGCGGCCGGGCCCTGCATGGCGATCTGCCCGGTCTCCAGCACGTAGGCGTAGTCGGCCACGCGCAGCGCGGCGCGGGCGTTCTGCTCCACCAGCAAGATCGACACCCCCTGCTGGCGCAAGGTGGTGATGATGCGGAAAATCTCGCGGGTGATCAGTGGCGCCAGGCCCAGGCTCGGCTCGTCGAGCATCAGCAGCTTGGGCTTGGCCATCAGCGCCCGGCCCACGGCGAGCATCTGCCGCTCGCCGCCGGACAGGGTGGCGGCCAGTTGGTCGCGGCGTTCCTTGAGGCGCGGGAACAGCGTGTACACCTCGTCGAGCGTCTGGGCATGGTCGCGCAGGCCGCTGCGGTGGCGCTGGAAGGCGCCCAGCAACAGGTTGTCGGCCACGCTCATGCTGCTGAACAGCTCACGTTTTTCCGGCACCAGGCCCAGGCCGCGGGCGACCATCACCTCGACCTCGGGCACCGCTTCCAGGCTGCCGTCGAAGGCCACCTGGCCGCGCGAGCCGAGCACGCCCATGATCGCGCTCAGCAGGGTGGTCTTGCCGGCGCCGTTGGGGCCGATCACCGTGACGATCTGCCCCTGGCCCACGCGCAGGCTGGCATTGGACAGCGCCTCGACCTTGCCGTAGGCGACGCTCAGGTCGCTGACTTCCAGCACTGGGTTGCTCACCCGATTGTCCGGGCGCAGGGGTTCTTGTACTGGCATGTTCATCACTCCGCACCTCCGAGATAGGCTTCCAGCACCGCAGGGTCGCGCTGCACGTCGGCCGGCAGGCCGAAGGCGATGCATTGGCCGAATTCCATCACCACTACCCGATCGACCAGGCCCATGACGAAGTCCATGTCGTGCTCCACCAGCAGGATCGCCATGCCTTCGCTGCGCAGGCGGCTGAGCAGCAGGCCGAGGGCCTCCTTCTCCTTGTGGCGCAGGCCAGCGGCCGGCTCGTCGAGCAGCAGCAGGCAGGGGTTGGCGCACAAGGCGCGGGCGATCTCCAGGATGCGCTGCTGCCCCAGGGCCAGGCTGCCGGCCTCCACGTGCAGGTAGTCGCCCAGGCCGACGCGCTCCAACTGGCGCCGGGCTTCGGCCAGCAAGCGCGCTTCTTCGCCACGGTCCAGGCGCAGGGCCGCGGCCAGCACGCCCTTGCTGCCACGCAGGTGGGCGCCGAGGGCGACGTTCTCCAGCACGCTCATCTGCGGGAGCAGCTTGACGTGCTGGAAGGTGCGGCTCATGCCCATGCGCGCCACGCGGCGCGAGGGGATGCCGTTGATGCGCTGGCCGCGGAACAGCACGTCGCCCGAAGTTGGCGTGTCGACCCCCGAGAGCTGGTTGAACAGGGTGCTCTTGCCGGCGCCGTTGGGGCCGATCAAGGCGAGGATCTCGCCGCTGCGCACGTCCAGGCTCATGTCGTTGTTGGCCACCAAGCCGCCGAAGCGACGGGTGACGTGGCGCGCTTCGAGCAGCACCTCGCCGGGCGCCGGTGCTTCGCGGGTCGGCAGCGCGGTGGCGTCTTCCAGGGCGCGCGCGGCCTTGGCCGGTTTCCAGGCGCTGGGCAGCAGGCGCAGCAGCAGCGGCCACAGGCCGGCCGGGGCGCGTTGCATCAGCAGCACGATGGCGATGCCGAAGACGATCACCTCGTAGTTGCCGGTGCTGCCCAGCAGCTGCGGCAGCAGGTCTTGCAGCCACTGCTTGAGCAGGGTCAGCACGCCAGCGCCGAGCAGCGCGCCCCAGACGCTGGCCACGCCGCCGATCAGCGCCATGAACAGGTAGTCGATGCCCATGTGCAGGCCGAACGGGGTGGGGTTCACGAAGCGTTGGGTGTGGGCGTACAACCAGCCGGACAGTGCGGCGAACAGCGCGGCGATGAGGAAAATCACCATCTTCGCGCGGAAGGTGTTCACGCCCATCGACTCGGCCATCAGTTGGCCGCCCTTGAGTGCGCGGATGGCGCGGCCCTCACGCGAGTCCAGGAGGTTCTGGGTGATGAGCATGGCGCACAGCAGGATGGCCCAGATCAGGTAGTAGATCTTCTCGCCCTTGTCGAGCGTCCAGCCCAGCAGCGAAATGCTCGGCAGGCCGCTGACCCCGGTGTGGCCACCCAGCGATTCCAGGGTGCCGAACAGGTAGTACAGCGACAGGCCCCAGGCGATGGTGCCCAGCGGCAGGTAGTGGCCCGAGAGCTTGAGGGTCAGGGCACCGAGGATCAGCGCCACGGCGGCGGTCAGGGCCAGGCCCACCAGCAGGGTCAGCCAGGGCGAGGCGCTGGTCCAGGCCAGCCAGGTGGGCAGGTCCTGCACGGTGGTGAGGTAGGCGCTGGTGTAGGCGCCCAGGCCGACGAAGGCCGCCTGGCCGAAGCTGGTCATGCCGCCGACCCCGGTGAGCAGCACCAGGCCCAGCACCACCAGGGTGTACAGGCCGATGTAGTTGAGCAGGGTCACGTAGTACGGCGGCAGCAGCGCCGGCGCCACGGCCAGCACGGCGACCAGGGCGAGGATCAGGTAGCGCGGTTTCATTCATCGTCCTCCACGTGACGGCTGGTAAGGGAGCGCCAGAGCAGGAACGGGATGATCAGGGTGAAGACGATGATCTCCTTGTAGGTGCTGGCCCAGAACATCGAGAACGCCTCGATCAGGCCCACGCCCAGGGCGCCCAGGGCCGCCGCCGGGTAGCTCACCAGGCCGCCGATGATGGCGCCGACGAAGCCCTTGAGGCTGATGACGAACCCTGAGTCGAAGTACAGGGTGGTGATCGGCGCGATGAGAATCCCCGACAACGCCCCGATGAAGGTCGCCAGGGTGAAGGTGGCCTTGCCGGCCAGGTTCGGCGAGATGCCCATCAAGCGCGCGCCCAGGCGGTTCACCGCCGTGGCGCGCAGGGCCTTGCCGTACAGGCTGCGCTCGAAGAACAGGAACAGGCTGATGATCAGCGCCAGGGACACGGCGATCACCCACAGGGTCTGGCTGTTGAAGGTCACCGGGCCCACGCTCAGCCCGCCGTCGGAGAACGGCGCGGTGCGCGCGCCTTCCGGGCCGAACAGCAGCAGGGCGATGCCGACCATGGCCACGTGCACGGCGATCGACACGATCAGCAGCACCAGCGAGCTGGCCGAGGCCAGTGGCTGGAACACCAGGCGGTAGAGCAGCGGGCCCAGGGGCACCACCAGCGCCAGGGTCAGCAGGGCCTGCACGGCCATCGGCAGTTCGGCCAGCGGCAGGCTGCGCAGCAGTGCCAGCAAGCCCAGGGCGTAACCGAGCTTGACCGCGACGCGCCTGGGGAAGCGCCAGGCGCGCTGGGCGCGCGCCGCGTCGAACAGGTCCAGGGCGCAGTCGGCCAGGGTCAGTGCCAGCAACAACCACACCAGCGCAGTGGGCTGGCCGGCTTGCAGCGCGGCCATGGTCAGTGCGCCATAGGTGACGAATTCGCCCTGGGGAATCAGCAGGATGCGCGTGACGGTGAAGACCAGCAGGATCGACAGGGCCAGCAGCGCGTAGATGGCGCCGTTGGTGATGCCATCCTGGCCGAGCAGCAGGGCTATCTGGGAATTCATAGTGAAACACTCTTATTGCACGTGCCGTGGGAAGCGCGCAGGGGCGCCCGACGCCGGCGACGGCGGGGCGGCCTGCGCGGGCGATCAGTTGCTGCCGAGCAGGGTCCAGTTGCCGTTCTTCACCTGGATCAGCTCGCGGCCACGCTCGTCGAAGCCGCTGTGGTCGGCCGGGGTCATGTTGTACACGCCCTGGGTCGCCGGCACTTCATGGCTGGCCTCCAGCGCGTCGCGCAGCGCCGCGCGGAACTCGGCGGTGCCTGGCTGGGCCTTGCCGGCGGCCAGCGGAATGGCCTTCTGCAGCAGCAGGCCGGCGTCGTAGGTGTTGGCGCCGAAGGTGGCCGGCTTGCTGCCGTTGAGTTTCTCGTAGGCGGCCACGTAGTCACGCGCGATGGCCTTGGACGGGTGGCTGTCGGGCATCTCGTCGAGCACCAGCATCAGGCTGGCGGCGAGGATGGTGCCTTCGACCTTCTTGCCGCCGAGCTTGAGGAAGTCCGGCAGCGCGGCGCCGTGGGTCTGGTACATCTGGCCACGGTAGCCCTGGTCGTACAGCGTGGTTTGCGGCAGCACCGCGGCGCTGCCGGGGGCCGCCACCAGCACGGCGTCGGGGCGTGCGGCCAGCAGCTTCAGGCTCTGCCCGGTGACCGAGGTGTCCTGGCGCTGGAAGCGTTCGCTGGCCACCAGCTTGATGCCGTGCTCGGTGGCCAGGGCGCCCATCACCTTCGACCAGTTCTCGCCGTAGGGGTCGGCGGTGCCGATCAGGCCGAGGGTCTTCACGCCACGGCGGGTCATGTCCTCGACCAGGGCCTTGGCGATCAGGTCGTCGTTCTGGGTGGTCTTGAACACCCATTTCTTCTGCTCGTTCATCGGCAGCACCACGGCGGCGGTGCCCACCGGTGCCAGCAGTGGCACGCCAGCCTCGGCGGCGAACTGGATCACGCCCATGGCGTTGGGCGAGCCGCTGGGGCCGATGATCGCGTCGACGTTCTCTTCGCTGATCAGCTTCTTCAGGGCCTTGACGGTGGCGGTGGGGTCGCTGCCGTCATCCAGGGCGATGTACTTCACCTGCTGATCGCCCGCCTGGGTCGGCAGCAAGGGTACGGAGTTCTTCTGTGGGAGCCCGACCAGGGCGATGGGGCCGGTGGAGGAGGTGATGACGCCGATTTTCACGTCCGCCTGCGCATGGGCAATGCAGGCGGCGCTCAGGAGCAGGGTGGACACGGCTTTCTTGAAGTGCATGACGTACTCCGGTTGCAAGGCTGGTGAGAGGCAGTGGTCCACAGGGGACGTCGACGCGGTGGGCGACGTGGGCGTGCTGCCTTCTTGTTGTTCTTGCGCTTTGGGGGCGCTGCCGGCGGGTCTACCGCCTGGCTGGAGGGTTTGATTGCACCTCCCGTGCCAGAAAAATCCGCAGGAGGGCTGCGCGACCCCGTGGCAGGGCCTTCGCAAGGGCGCGCACGGGTGGGCCCGGGGGTGGCCTGAAGGTGCATTTCGCCATCATTTCTCAGGGGGCTGAAAAGGCGAGCAAGGCAGCGTTGCAGGCGGTTCGCAGGCCATCGGCGAGGTGGTTTTTTTAGGGTGAAAAACTAATCTTTTTTTGCCTGTAAATTTTATTTTTTAGGCTGAATATTTTTTCGTGTGATGACGTTTTATCTGTTCGATAATCGGTCAGTTCGCGTGGGTGATCGGTGCCGTGAATTTGTCCTGGAAAGAATGACTTCTGTCGTTTTTTATAAATAAAGTACTGATTTTAAAAGATTTAAATGATTTTCATATCGCAGGTCGATTTTTCCAGGCTGTTACCAATCTGCACGTTTATGTGGCGTATCCCTCAAAAAGTGCACCGAATTTACACACTTTTTCCTGTGATAATTCAATTGACTTTTCACGTAATTATTCCGATTCTTCGCAACGCGGAGTGGCACTGTGCTCACAGGCCGCGCCCGGGGTTTTACCCATAACAATAAGAAGGGGTGTTCCTGCTGTTCAGGCAATGGCCTTGCCTACGACCTTTTTGCAGTCAGTGGTTATAAAAACAACACTGCGGATTAACTGCCAACACGCGCTTCGTCATTAATCTGCTCCCACTCAATGCGCCTTGCGTGCGCATGTAAGAAAGGATCAAGTCCATGTTCCAGAAGAAGAACGGGCTGGTCGGCGGTGTTGCCGCCGCAGGCCTGATGGGGTTGTTCGCGCCGAATTTCGCCCACGCGGATTTCATCAACGACCGCCAGGTCAGCCTGGGGTTGCGCAACTTCTACATCGACCGTGATTTCAAGCAACACGACGCGCCCAAGTCGCGCATCGGCAGTTGGACCCAGGGGTTCGATTTTCGCGCCATCTCCGGCTACACCGAAGGGCCGCTGCAATTCGGCCTGGACGTCTCGGCGCAATATGCCTACCGCCTCGACGGCGGCGGCGGTCGCGGCCCGGACACCATCATTCCGTACGACGACAGCAAGGGTGAGCAGGTGCGCGACTACGGCCGCGCCGCCCTCACCGCGAAGATGCGCTACTCCAAGACCGAGTTGAAGGTCGGCGAGCATCGGCCGATGCTGCCGGTGGCGTTCTACGACGACTCGCGCCAGTTGATCACCACCTATCATGGCTTCCTGCTGGAGTCGCGCGAGATCGACAAGCTGACCCTCACCGCCGGGCGCTTCGACGAGATCAGCAGCCGCGAGTCGTCCAACCGCGAGAAGCTGTACCTGTTCAACGGCCCGGACATCCAGCGCCGCAGCGATGGCCTGAACTTCGGCGGCGCCACCTACGCCTTCACGCCGGCGCTGACGGCCTCGTACTTCTATGGCCAGCTCGAAGACATCTACCAGCAGCAATACCTGGGCGGCACCTACAACGCCGACCTGGGCGGCGGCTTCGGGCTCAAGACCGACCTGCGCTACTTCGACCACCGCGCAGACGGCAAGGCGCTGTACGGCGACATCGACAACCGTTCCTACGGCGTGATGACCACCCTGCGCAAGGGCGCCCATGCCATCGGCGTCGGCTACCAGCGCATGCTCGGCGAGTCGGCCTTCCCGACCCTCAACGGCTATGCGCCGCAACCGTACCTGGTGAACTGGTCGACCGTCGCCTTCGTCAAGCCCAACGAGAGTTCCTGGCAGTTGCGCTACGACCTGGACTTCGCGCCCTACGGCGTGCCGGGGCTGAAGTTGATGACCCGCTACATGCGCGGCACTGGCATCGACCGGGGCAGCAACGCGCTGGACCAGAACGTCGAGAGCGAGCGCAACTTCTTCCTCAGCTACGTGATCCAGAGCGGGCCGCTCAAGGGGCTGGGGCTGGAGTGGCGCAACATCGACGTGAAGACGCGTTACGGCAATGGCAGTGCGTCGGGGGCGGATTACCAGGAGAACCGCTTGATCACCACCTACACCTTCAAGTTCTGAGGCACCCGCCGGGCCGGCCTGGGTGCCGGCCCGCAGGTGCACTGCCGACGAGGCCCCAATGCGACTCTACGAACTGATCACTTTCACCTTGCGCGTGCGCACCCCGGCGTTGGCGCTGGAGTGCCTGCAACACACGCTGGCGCAGGCGGCGCCAGGTTGTACCTTGATGGGGTGCTGGGCTTCGGAGATCGGCCCGCTCAACCAGGTCGCCGTGCTGCGCGGGTTTGTCGACGAAGCCGCACGGCAGGCTGAGCGCGAGCGTTTTCTGACCACGCACGATGCCTTTGGCATCGAGCAGTACTTGCTGGACATGCAGGTGGCCAACTACAGCCTGTTCCCGTTCCTCGAGCCCCTGGCGCCTGGCAACCACGGGCCGTTCTACGAACTGCGCGAGTACCACCTGGTGCCTTCGGGCGTGGTGCCGTGCATGGAGGGGTGGAGGAAGGCGATCGGGCCTCGCACCGCGGAAGGTTATTCGGCGGTGTACGCGGCGTTCTACGCGACCGATGGGCGAACCCCGCGCTACCTGCATATCTGGCCCTACGCCAGCCAGGAGCAGCGTTTGGAGGTACGTACCCGAGCGGTGGCGGACGGGGTTTGGCCGCCCGAGAACTCTGCGCCGCTGTTGCGTGAGATGCATTCCACGTTGTATTTGCCCGCCCGTTTCTCGCCGCTGCGTTGACAGCCGGTTTTCACCGTTCATCGCGCATTATGCCCGCTGCTCCTCGCGGGCTTTTTTGCGTGTGGGTGGCTGGATTTGCCGGCCCACTTTCATGAAACCCACCACCGCGAAGATGAAAGGCAACCCGCTGAAAGGCTGTCGAAAGAAATGTGTTTCAGGATGTGGCCGAGTGCGCCTCGCTGCGCAGCGATTCCAAGAACAATGAAAACAGAGGCTGGCCATGTCCCAGGAAACTGCCCTGAGTGCGGTTGAACGCAGCACCTTACGCAAGATTGGATGGCGGATCGTCCCCTTCCTCGTCCTGTGTTACTTCATCGCCTATGTCGATCGGGTCAACATCGGCTTCGCCGCCTTGACCATGAGCAGCGACATCGGCCTCACGTCCACCCTGTTCGGCTTCGGCACCAGCCTGTTCTTCGTGGCCTACGTGCTGTTCGAAATGCCCAGCAACGTCGCCATGGAACGTTTCGGCGCGCGCCGCTGGATCGCCCGCATCATGATTTCCTGGGGCATCGTCGGTTTCCTCTCGGCGTTCGCCGTGGGGCCTGTGTCGTTCTCGGTGTCGCGTTTCCTGCTGGGGGCCGCCGAGGCCGGGTTCTTCCCCGGCGTGATCCTCTACCTCACCCAGTGGGTGCCCAAAGCCTATCTCGCGCGCCTGGTGGCGATCTTCATGGTGGCGATCCCGCTGTCGAGCTTCTTCGGCTCGCCGCTGTCGGCCATGCTGATGAAACTGGACGGCACCTGGGGCTTCAAGGGCTGGCAATGGCTGCTGATGCTCGAAGCGTTGCCGGCAGTTGCGCTGGGCGTGCTGGCCTGGTTCATGCTGCCGAGCACGCCGAACGAAGCGAAGTGGCTGCGCCCCGAAGAGCGCCAGTGGCTGCAGGCGTGCCTGGCCGCCGAGCACGAGGAAAAGCTGCGCGCGGCGCCTGCCGATGACGGGCAGGGGAGGAGCAAGATCCTCGCCGCCCTGACCAACCGCCATGTGTGGATCCTGGCGATGATCTACACCGGCAGCTCGGCCACCAGCAACACCCTCTCGCTGTGGATGCCGCAGATCCTCAAGTCGTTCGACATGAGCACCACCGAGGCCGGCCTGTTGAACATGATCCCGTTCGGCGTGGCCGCGGCGTTCATGATCGTGTGGGGCATTCGCACCGACAAGAGCGCCGAGCGCCTGTGGAACACCGCCATCCCCCTGGCGCTGGTGGCGGTGAGCATCGCCGCGACCCTGCTCACCGGGTCGCTGGTGCTGACGCTGATCCTGCTGACCTTCGCGTTGATGGGCAACTACGCGGTCAAGGGGCCGTTCTGGTCGCTGACCTCCGAGTCGCTGTCGGCACCGGTGCTGGCGGCGGGCATCGCCGCGATCAACACCCTGGGGCACCTGGGGACCGGCGTGATGAGCTTCCTGATCGGCTACCTCAAGGAAACCACCGGCAGCTTCCCGGTGGCGCTGACGCCGCTGTGCCTGCTCACCGTCATCGGGTGTTTCCTGGTGTTCGTGATCGGCCGGCAGAGCGCCCGAACGGTGGTGCGCCAGCCCACAGTGCGGTGAGCCGCACCGGCCTCATCGCGAGCCGGCAAACCCACCGCCAACCTCACGCCTCTTCGAAATGCATCTCCGGCGGCTGCCGGCGGAACCCGCCGGTCAGCACCGTCAGGTACACCACCCCCGCCGCCAGCCACGCCAGCCCCAGGTAGATCGCCAGGTGATCGAGGCTGGCCATCAACCACAGGTCCGCCGCCAGGCCGATCAACGGGAACAGCACGAACAGCACCGCCCCACGCAGCCCACGCTCACCTCGGGCGATCCAGTAGTGGAAGATCACCGACAGGTTCACCAGGCTGAACGCCAGGAACGCGCCGAAGTTGATGAACGAGGTCGAGGTGGTCACGTCCATGCGCAACGCCAGCAGCGCCACCACGCCGCACAGCACGATGCTGCCCACCGGGGTGCCGAAGCGCTCGCTCAAGCGGCCGAAGAACGACGTGGGCAGCACGCCGTCGCGGCCCATGGCGAACAGCAGGCGCGAGGCGCTGGCCTGGGCGGACAGGCCCGAGGTGAACTGGCCGACGATCAGGCCGATCAGGAAGCAACTGACGAACAGGTCGCCGCCGATGTTGCGGGCGATCTCGTAGGCCGCCGAGTCGGCGTTGTCGAAGGTGGTGGAAGGGTGCGCCAGCTGCACGAAGTAGCTGGCGGCGATGAAGATGAAGCCGCCGATCAGGGTGATCAGCAATATCGCCCGGGGGATGTTCTTGCGCGGCTCGTGGGTTTCCTCGGTGAGGGTGCTCACCGCATCGAAGCCCAGGAACGAATAGCAGGCGATCGCCGCGCCGCTCATGATCAGCGGCAACTGCACGCCTTCCTTGAAGAATGGCGCCAGCGACCACAGCGGTGTGCTCGCATCGCCCAGCACATAGTGCACCGCCAGCGCGACGAAGGCCGCCAGCACCAGGAACTGCACCAGCATCAGCGCGCCGTTGATGTTCTTCGCCAGGCGCAGGCCGACCACGTTGATCGCCGTGGTGACGCCGATGAACGCCAGCACCCACAGCGCCTGTGGCACGGCGGGGAAGGCCGAGTGCAGGTAGGCGGCGCCGATCAGCCAGATGGCCATGGGCAGGAACAGGTAGTCGAGCAGCACTGCCCAGCCGGCGAGGAAGCCCAGTTTCGGGCTGATGGATTTGCGCACGTAGGTGTAGGCCGAGCCCGCGACTGGGAAGGCCGCGGCCATGCGCCCGTAGCTCAGGGCGGTGAACAGCATGGCGACGGACGCGGCGAGGTAGGCCGAGGGCACCACGCCGCCGGTGGTGTCGGCGAGGATGCCGAAGGTGCCGAGGACGATGATCGGGGTCATGTAGGCGATGCCGAACAGCACCACCGAACCGAGCGAAAGGGTTCGCGTGAGTCGAGCCATTACTGCGTACTCCAATTTGTGTTTGTTATGCAGAGTCGAAATCGACGCAAAGGCGGCGTCCCTGGCCGGCCGCGGATCGTTGTCAGGGTGGGTTGCCGGGGCCGCTGTGCGGCCCCGCCCGCGATCAGTCCCCGATCACCAGTTCACGCAGGCCATCGGCCCGCTCGCGCACCTCGCCCGGTAGCACGAAACGCCGCTCGGCCAGGTAGCTGTAGTCACGCCGCGCCGCCTCCAATTGCCCCAGGTCCAGCGCCAGGCCGACCCGACACGCCTCGCGCCCGGCCTCGCACAGCACCTGGCCAAACGGGTCGACCACCGCGCTGCCGCCAGCGAACACCAGCCCGCCATCACCCTCGCCGACGCGGTTGACCATCACCGCGAAGGCCTGGTTCTCCATGGCCCGCGCGCTGATCGCGGTGCGGTGGGTGGGGCCGTAGGGGTCCATGTTGCCGTTGGTCACCAGCAGCAGCTCAACGCCCAACTGCCCCAGGGCGCGGGCGCTTTCCGGGAACTCGATGTCGAAGCAGATCAAAAGGCCCACGCGCACGCCCTTGAACAGCGTGGTGGCGTAGCGGTCGCCGGGGGTGAAGATGCCGCGGTCGGAGGCCCACAGGTGGGTCTTGCGGTACTGGAGCGCAATGCCGTCCGCCGTGATCAGCACGGTGGTGTTGTAGAACCGGCCGTCTTCGCCCGCCTCGGCCAACCCGACCACCACGCCCACGTCGCGGGCCTTGGCGGCTTCCTGCACGGCGCGCACGCTGGGGCCATCGAGCGGTTCGGCGAGCTGGGCGATATTGGCCTCGGTGGGGAACCCCATCAGTTGGGTCTCGGGAAACACCACCAGGTCCGTACCGCGGGGGCAGGCGTGGATTGCCGCCAGGGTGCGGCCCAGGTTGTAGGCGGTGTCGCCATCACGACCGGCCAGTTGCACGAGTTCGACCTTCATTGCAGCTCCTCTGATAAACCCATCCCAGCCCGCCGCGCTCCCTGTCGGAGCGGGCTCGCCCCGCGATGGCGTTGGCAAGGCCCCCACGTCAAGGGCGCCCCACCCGGAAAAATGACCGCCCGGCCAAAACCGGTCAGAATGCGCCGAGTATGCAGTTGGCCACCGTGCCGGGGTAATTACGCCCATGTGTTAACCCAACAGGGGTAGAGGCATGAACCTTACGCTCCAGGACCTGGCCTGGCACCGCGCGGTCGGGCAACTGATCGAAACCTTGGACCAGCCCGGCTTCTGGCTCGCCCAGGTGCGCCTGCTCAAGCAGTATGTGCCGTTCGACAGCTGGGTGGCGCTGCTCTTCAGCAATGGCCGGCCGCAGGTGTTCGCCGAATGTCCTGCCGAGGACGGCGGCCCCGACCCGCTGTTCCAGGACTACCTCAAGGGCCTGTACCTGCTCGACCCGTTCTACATCGCCAGCCGCGAGGCCCCTGGCAGCGGCCTGTTCCAGCTGGCCGACGTGGCCCCGGAATGCTTCGAGCAGACCGATTACTACCAGCGTTACTTCCGCCTCAACGTGGTCGCCGATGAAGTGCAGTTCAACGTGCAGCTCGACGCCGAGCGCACCTTGTGCCTGTCGCTGGGCAGCAAGGGCCGCTTCAGCCCCGAGCAGGTCACCCTGCTGGACCTGCTGCGCCCCTGGGTGGCGGGGCTGATGCGCCAGCGCATGGCCTTCGAGCGCGAGCTGCTGGAGCAGGCCACGCCGCCGGCGCCGCGCTGGCAGAGCCGCCTGGAGGAAACCGTCGAGGCCCTGGAAACGCCGCTGACCGCGCGCGAGCTGGAGGTGGGGCGGTTGATGCTCAGCGGCTGCTCGAGCAAGGAAATCGCCCGCAAGCTGGCGATTTCGGCGGAGACGGTGAAGGTGCACCGCAAGCACATGTACAGCAAGCTGGGGATCAAGTCGCAGTCGGAGTTGTTTTCGTTGTTCCTTCAGGCGCAGGGGTAGACAGGCGCAGGGGGAGAGGACGGCTTGAGATTGCGTTGCACCTGTTCATCGTCCTGGAAACGACCGAGGGGCGTATGTGCAAGCTACTGTTGGGGGCGCCGGCGAGTGCGGCACTGACCTGGGAGATCAGTGGCCTGGTGTGCTACCGGGGGATACAGGACAAGCCGGGCCACTACGCGCTGGACTTCAATGTGGCCTGACACTGCGAGAGCAGGGCTGGCCCTCTCGCGGGGCATATCAGAAAAGCCAACTTACAACGAAAACTCCTACACGAAACAGCGATTTTCCCTTCCATTTCGCAGCTTGCGACAGCCTGCATGCCGGAATAAATTCCCTCAGTCGCGGCAAATTCCGCGACCGGGCGTAGGAACCCGTTGGTAAACTTGGCGCAAGCACCAGGCGCCCCTCACCACAGCAGGCGCTTTTTTGTGCCCGCCGTGTCATGGCGGCTGTGTGTGGGCAGGCCTTGGCCTGGCCGGGTTTCCAAGTTTCCCGGTATTCCTACCCCACACACGGCTGCCACCCAATCCCGTAGGAAGGATCGTGGTAGCTCCAACCCAAACTTGGAGCCTTATGCATGCTGATCTTGATCCCCGCATCCGCTCGCCGCCCACTGGCGGTCCCTCATCCATCCTCCAGGTTCAGGCAGGTGTCCCATGACTGACCAGGAACGCTTGTCCTCGATTCAGAACTACGCCTGGACCCTTGAACTGCTTGGGGAGGCGTTGGTTCAGCATGATGAAATCCTGGAGTGTGAGCACAACCCGCACCTGAGTTTTCGCAACACGGCGGGTATCCATCAGGCGATCCAGATCATCAGCCGTTTGGTCAGTGAGCAGTGTGGGAAGTTGGGGCATTTGAAAGGGCAGGTAGTGGAGTAGGCCTGGGCTTGCCCCGCGATGAGGCCACCACGCTCCTCGAGCAGCAGCTACGCTGAGCAAAATGCCATCATCGCTTCAAGGATGAGGTGCCCATGCCTGCCTGCCCGCTCTCCCTCGCCCGGCTGTCCCTGGTCATCACCTTTCTGCTCGCCAGTGCCTGCGTCGCCCCGCCCGTCACGCCGCGGATGGACCTCAGCGCCCATGGCCTCGACCAGCGCTTCGCCAACGAACGCCGCCCCGGCGCGCCCTCGATGCCCACGCTGGGCGTGGCCCTGGCCGGGGGTGGCACCAAGGCCGCAGGGTTCTCGCTCGGCGTGCTCAAGGGTTTGGTGGCGTCCGGGCAGATGGCGCACGTGCAAGTCATTTCCTCGGTGTCCGGCGGCAGCTACGCCGCCTATTGGTACTACGCCCGGCTGGTGCTCGACGACCCGGCCTTCGAGCAGGACGTGCCCACCCGCGAGGCCTTTCGCAAATCGATGTTCCTCGATTGCCTGCCCTCGCGCTACCAGGGCGTCAATGGCCCGTCCGAGGAGCACTGGGCGCTTGGCTACCCGCCGCCGTGCCCACAGCCGAACAACACCAACCTGCTGATGATCTCAGCGGACAAGACCTACAAGGACGCCGGGCAACGCCAGCACGACCAGATGAACATCGACCGCGCCCTGGCCGCCCTGAACCGCCCCGAACTGGGCAAGGACCCCTACCGTGCGCAGAACTACCTGCGCGGCTACCAGGACATCTTCAGCACCGGCCGCAATCTGTTCGGCGCCCATGCCTTCGACTACAACACCACCGAGGATGACCTGCGCTTCATCAATGAAACCGTAGAGATGATCCCGCTGATGCTCGGCTCGATCGTGCTCAACAGCGTGGCCAACCTGGCGTTCGACTGGAACATCAACCTGTCGAGCACGCAGCACGCCTACGCCAAGGGCATTGAGCGCACCTACGGGGCCAGCGCGCCCGACTGCGAGCTGCAGCCCGATGCCTGTATCACCACGCTGTTCGGCAACAGCGTGCGCCTGCAAGGTGACACCCGCCGCGCACTGAGCTTGAGTTTCGCCCAGTTGCGCCGCGCCTACGAGGTCAAGGGCGCGCCACTGTGGATCATCAATGCCACGGCGGGGGAGGACCGCAGCGTGCTCGACCGGCACGGGCAGATGGACTTTGCGCTGTCGGCTTTCGAGATGGGGGCTTACCAGTATGGGTCTGGGCTATATGGCTACCGGACCGGCCAGCTCGACGGGGTCACCCCGGCCAGGGCCGTGGCGGCCTCCGCGGCGTTCCTCGACTCGCAGCAGAAGGTCAAGGCCGAGCCGCCGTGGCGCAATCTCGGCAATGCCTTGCTGAAACTGGCGGCACAGGATTGGGGGTTGTCGGTGCGCAACCCGCGCTACACCAGCGACACGCTGTTCTACCTGCATCACCTGCTGCCGTTCCCGCTCTACCATGCCGACCGACTGGCCGATGCCAGCCACTCGACCTACCTGCACCTGTCCGATGGCGGCATGTCGGAAAACCTCGGGGCCTATGCGCTGGTGCGCCGGCGTGTGTCGACCCTGATCATCTCCGACCATTCCATGGACCGCGCAGGGTGGATGGCCGATATCTGTCGACTCAAGGAGGGCCTGGAGGGGCAGGGCCTGAGCTTGCTGTTGCCGGGCCTGAGCAGCCTGGAAACGCAGTGCCGGGTGGTCAAGCTCGAGGCCACCGGCTATGACATCCATGCCTGGGAGCACCCCGTGTTGGTCGGCTGCATCGTGCCGCAGGCGTTGGCCGGGCAGGGGTGCGAGCGGCTGCCGGAAAACCGCCGGGACGGCCCCTACAGTGCGCGGGTGTTCGTCATCAAGCCGTCGCTGGGCATGCCCTCGATGCGCGAGCATGTGCGTGCCATTGGCCAGGCGTGCGCTGGCAGTAGAGATGCTGAGGATTGCCTGGACGCCGTGCGTGCGGCGTGCACCACACCCAACAGCCTGCATGACGGCAGCCCGCTGTGGCGCGGGGCGGCGGCGGCGCCGTGCGAGGTGTTTGGTTTCATCGGCAAGAACTTTGGCAAGCGTGGCGGTACGGCCAGTGATGGATGCCCCCACTACCCGCAGTACAACACCGCGACTGTGACCCTCGATTCCTCACCCTGGATCTATGGCGCCATGCGTGAGCTGGCGGCCTATTACACGGCGCGCATCCGCTGGTTCTTCCCGGAGGGGGGCGCGGTCGATGCGCAGCGTTTCGCCGAAGAATTGCGCTACCAGCGCCAGCACCCGTTGCCACTGTTGGTGGATGCCAGCCTGCGTAGGTCGAAGGGCGTGCCGGCGTGTCTGTTCGAGCCGCGGGCCCTGCCGGCCAAAACGATCTGAGCCTGGGGTCGGGCAGGAGAGCTTTGTTGTTGCTGCCGGCCCTATCGCGGGGCAAACCCACCACAAACCCCTGGCCATTCGTCAACGCTTTCACCGTTTCACACCCGCTGACCCCCACCCATTCGCCGACCTTCATGACCTTTCACAAGGTTTCACAGCAGTGGCCGGCGCCCCCTGCCTAACATGGATCCCGTGCCAGAGAGCTGACCGCCCTGACGCACAGAACTTCCGTTGGCCGCGCCGCGGCCCATGAACATCCCACCCCCAGAAGGAGATTCACGATGAGCAACGTTCCTCCAGCAAGCGCCGGTGGCGGCGCCGATGCAGCCATCGCCAAGATGGAAGCCACCTTCAACATGGCCATTGAGAAATCGGCCAAGATCACCGAGCTGACCACCGCCAAGAAGGCCGAGCTCGACGCCACCAAACAACGTCCGCAGAACTGACGTTGCCATGCGGGCGGTGCCGGCGCCGCCCGCATATCCATTACCCCGAAGAATTCCCAGCCAAGGCCGCTGACGCTTCACCGTCGGTGGGCTTCACGGTGGTAATCGCCCATGACCGCGCTCACATCCCTGACCTCCGTGACCGACCGCGCCACCCCGGCTGCGCCCGTGCTTTGCGTCACCCACGGCCTGCATCAGGGCGGGCGTATTCGTCTGGACGCCACCCGGTACACCCTCGGCAGCGCACTCGATGCCGACTTCATTCTCAACGACCCGGGCATCGCGCCCCGGCACCTGGTGTTGCGCCTGGCCGATGGCAAGCTTGCCGTCGAAGCCCTGGGCGGCGAGGTGCGGGTCGAAGACCGCCAGGGCCGAGCTGTTCTCGTCCCGGCCGGCAGTGGCTACCGTGGCCAGCTGCCCCTGCGTATTCAACTCGGCGAGGCGCGCCTGAGCATCGACCTGGACGCCCCGGTCCGCGCGCCAACCCCTGTATTGCCCCGTTGGCTGGCCAAGCCGCGCCTGCTGCTGGCGCTGGGGCTGATGGGCATCTGCG
Organism: Pseudomonas entomophila; assembly: GCF_029193575.1. Lineage (GTDB taxonomy): Bacteria > Pseudomonadota > Gammaproteobacteria > Pseudomonadales > Pseudomonadaceae > Aquipseudomonas > Aquipseudomonas entomophila_G. The sequence continues at coordinate 62,641 of NZ_JARGCS010000044.1, forward strand.
CCATGGCCTTCGCCTTCCGCGCCGAGCCGGCCAAGCCCCAGGCCGTGGCCGCCGCGACTGCGCCCAGCACACCGCGGCCGGCACCGATCGCCCAGGCCCGGCAGTGGCTGGAGCAACAACTGCTCGCCGCCGGCTTCAAGGGCGTCACGCTCACCGAGGTGGACGGCCAGTTGCTCGCCGAAGGCCGCCATGAACAGGCGCAGAACGCCCGTTGGGTGGCCTTGCGCCAGGCCTTCGACCAACGCTTCGGCCAGCAGGTGCTGCTGCGCAGCACGGTCAGTGCCCAGGCCGAAACGGCCAAGCCGCGCGTGCACTTCCAGGCCGTGTGGTTCGGCGACAACCCCTACGTGATCGGCGACGGCGGCAAGCGCCTGTACCCCGGCGCGGCCGTGGCCGATGGCTGGGTGCTGGAGCGCATCGACAGCGAGCAGGTGGTGCTGGCGCGGGGTGACGAACGCTTCACCCTCACGCTATGAGGATCGACCCGCGGCCGTTGCTGCCGACCCCCTCCGAGAAAACCCCCGCCGTCGAGGCCGTGCGCCCGCTGCAGGCACGCCCCAACGCGCGATTCGATGCGCTGCTGGGCAAGCGCGAGGTGGCCAGCCGGCGCTCGCTGCGCAGCGAGCTGGAACAGGCCTGCGCCAGCGAAGCGCTCAACCCCGAACTGTTCAGCGGCACCCGTGCGCTGGACATCCTGCACTACCTGCTCGACGAGGTCCTGCCGATGCTCGACGCGGAACCAGAAATCCGCCTGCTGGCCGAAGACCTGCTGCGCGAAGAAGTGCACCTGCGCCAGTCGCTGGAGCAGCAACGCGCCGAGGTGCACGAGCCATGAGCAGCCCACGCCAGGATGGCATCGACCTGCTCAAGGGCCTGGGCGACCTCTACCGGCGCAGCGGCCAGCCCCAGCGCGCGCTGGTGATGCTGCTGATCGCCGCGCACATGGCGCCCAGCGACGGCGCGCTGCTGCGCCACCTGGCCATGGCCTTCACCGACAGCGGCGATGCCGCGCGGGCGCTCAATGCCCTGGACCGGGTGATCGCCCTGGAAGGCGAATCGCCCGGCCTGTTGCTGCTGCGCAGCCACGCCCTGTGGCGCGGGGCGCGCAAGGACGAAGCGCGGCAGTGCTTCAAACGCTACCTGGCCGCCCGGAGGGCAACCCCATGAGCCCGCTCGCACGCCTGAACGGCCTGGCCCAGGCCGCCTCCCAGCGCACCGACGTGATCATCGTGTCGTTCATGCTGATGGCCATCGCCATGATGATCATCCCGCTGCCGACCTACCTGGTCGACACGCTGATCGGCCTGAACATCGCCCTGAGCCTGCTGGTGCTGATCGTCGCTTTCTATATCGCCCACTCGGTGGAGTTCTCGGCGCTGCCGCCGCTGATCCTGCTGAGCACGCTGTTCCGCCTGTCGCTGTCGATCACCACCACGCGCCTGATCTTGCTCAACGGCGACGCCGGGCACATCGTCAAGGCGTTCGGCGACTTCGTCATCGCCGGGCAGGTGGTGGTCGGCCTGGTGGTGTTCCTGATCATCACCGTGGCGCAGTTCGTGGTCATCACCAAAGGCGCCGAGCGTGTCGCCGAGGTGGCCGCGCGCTTCACCCTCGACGCCATGCCTGGCAAGCAGATGAGCATCGACAACGACCTGCGCAACGGTGACATCGACCAGGCCGAGGCGCGCCGCCGCCGCTCGCGGTTGGAGCGCGAGAGCCAGATGTTCGGCGCCATGGACGGGGCGATGAAGTTCGTCAAGGGCGACGCTATCGCCGGCCTGGTGATCCTCGCGGTGAACTTGCTCGGCGGCATGCTGATCGGCATGGTCGAGCGCGACATGCCGTTCGGCACGGCGGTGCACACCTACTCCCTGCTCACCGTGGGTGACGGCCTGATCGCGCAGATTCCCGCGCTGCTGATCTCGGTGGCGGCCGGTACGGTGGTCACCCGGGTGAACAGCGATGGCGCCAGCGGCGACCTGGGCAGCGAGATCATCCGCCAGCTCGGCGCCAGTCACCGCGCCCTGGCATTGACGGCGTTGATCCTGCTGGGCGTGAGCCTGCTGCCGGGCTTCCCGGCGCTGGTGTTCATCGCCCTGGCCGCGCTGCTGGGCGGCTCGGCCTTCCTGCTCAAGCGCCGCGAGACGCGTGCGGCGAATGTGGTGGCGGTGGACGAGCTGCCCGTCGAGGCCGCCGAAGCGGCCCCGCTCGAACCCGCCGCGCCAACGTCCAAGCCGCTGGATTGCCGCCTGCTGCTGGTGATCGGCCCCGGCCTTGCCGCCAGCGCGCCCGAGCAGCCGCTGCGCCAGCGCTTCGAGGCGCTGTGCCACGAACTGCGCGGCGAGCTGGGCATCGAGGTGCCGCTGGCGGCGATTCACGTCGACCCGAAACAGGCCGCCCAGCGCTTCGTCATCGAACTCGAAGGCGTGCCGGTCAGCGAGGGCGAACTGCCCGCCGATTGCCTGCTGCTGCGCGACGACCCGGTCAACGCCGAGCTGCTGGACATTCCGCTGATCGACGCCGAATCGCCGCTCTCCGCCCGCGGCGGGCAGTGGATCGCGCGGTCGCACCAGGCACGTCTGGAGCAGGCCGGCGTGGGCTTCCTGCTGCCCGAGGAGGTGCTGCGCGCCACCCTGGAACGCACCCTGCGCCGCTACGCCGCGGACTTCCTCGGCATCCAGGAAACCCGTGCCCTGCTCGAAGGCATCGAGGCCAGCTACGGCGAACTGATCAAGGAAGTGCTGCGCAACCTGCCGCTGCAACGCATGGCCGAGGCCCTGCGCCAACTGGTGGGCGAGGGCGTGTCGATCCGCAACCAGCGCGCGCTGCTCGAGGCCATGGTCGACTGGGGCGGGCGCGACGCCGACGCCCTGCACCTGGCCGAACACCTGCGCGCAGCCCTGGCCCGGCAGATCAGTCACCAGCACGCCGACCGCAACCGGGTGATCAGCGCCCTGGTGCTGGCCCCGACGCTGGAGCAGCAACTGCGCGGCGGCCTGCGTCGCCAGGATGGCAGCCGCGAGGCGATTCCCGAGGCGGCCAACCGCGCCTTGCTGGCGCAACTGCGCGAGGTCTGCGAGCGCTTGCCCGACGACCGCCGCACGGTGCTGCTGGTGCACCCGGAACTGCGCAGGCACCTGCGCCGCCTGGTGCTGCGCGGCGACTTCGAATTGCCGGTGCTGTCGTTCCGCGAGCTGGCCGGTGAGTACAACCTGCAGGCCGTCGGCACCCTGGAGCCCGGCGACACCCCTCAACGGCGCAGCGCCAGCGGCGCTTCGGTCACCACCATGGCGAGTGCTTCATGAACCGTTCTTCGCGTATTGCCGTGCATTTCTGCCTGGGCCTGCTGGGGCTGGCCTGGTCGCTGCTGAGCGTCGCCCAGGAGCTGGCGGTGGGCAGCCGTGGCACCCTGGACCTGGCCGCGGGCGAGGGGCGCATCCTGCACTTCCAGGCGCCGGTGGCCTCGGTGCTGGTGGCCGAGCCTGGCGTCGCCGACTTGCAGGTGGTGTCCGCCGGGGTGATCTACGTGTTCGGCAAGGCGCCGGGGCAGACCAGCCTGATCGCTCTGGACGACGCCGGCAAGCAACTGGCCAGCCTCAGCCTGTCGGTCAACAGCAGCACCCAGGCGGTCAGCCGCCCCTTGCAGGACCTGCACCCGAACAGCAGCGTGCAGGTCAGCGCGGTGGGCAACCAACTGGTGGCCAAGGGCGCGGTGCAGGATGTGGCCCAGGCCGCCGACCTCAATGCCCTGCTCGACAACCAGGGCCAGGTGCCGGCGCTCAACGGCGCGACCTACCCAGGCTCGGCGCAGGTCAACATCCGCGTGCGCTTCGCCGAGGTCTCGCGCTCGGAGCTGTTGCGCTACGGGGTGAGCTGGAACGCGCTGTTCAACAACGGCACCTTCTCGTTCGGCTTGCTCACCGGTGGCCGGCTCGCCGCCGACGCCGCCAGCGGCGCGTCCAACGTGATCAGCGCGGGGCTCAGCTCCGGCAACGTGAACATCGACGCCATGCTCGAAGCGCTGCAGAGCAACGGCATCCTGGAGATTCTCGCCGAACCCAACATCACCGCCATGACCGGGCAGACCGCCAGCTTCCTCGCGGGTGGCGAGGTGGCCGTGCCGGTGCCGGTCAACCGCGATTTGGTGGGCATCGAGTACAAGCCGTTCGGCGTGTCGCTGCTGTTCAGCCCGACCCTGCTGCCGAACGGGCGCATCGCCCTGCAGGTGCGCCCGGAAGTCAGCAGCCTGGTGGGCTCGGAAACCACCGACGTGGGCGGCTACCGGGTGCCGTCGTTCCGTGTGCGGCGCGCCGACACGCGGGTGGAGGTGGGCAGCGGGCAGACCTTCGCTATCGCCGGGTTGTTCCAGCGTGAGAGCAGCCAGGACGTGGAGAAGGTGCCGATGCTGGGGGACATGCCGATCCTCGGCAACCTGTTCCGCTCCAAGCGCTTCCAACGCAACGAAACCGAACTGGTGATCCTGATCACCCCGTACCTGGTGCAGCCGGTGCGCCAGCGCGACCTGGCCACGCCGCTGGATGCCTTGCCAGGCGCCACCACGGCGTCGGCGGGGCCGCGCAGCGGCGGCAAGTTCGGCTTCTACGTGAATTGAGTGGGGTGGGCATGCAAACCTTGAATCGAACCCTGTTGCAGCCTTGGCCGTGCATCGCCGTCCTGCTGGCCCTGCTCAGCGGCTGCCAGACCCACCTTGAGCCCGTGTCCTATTCCGGCGACTTCCAGCGCCAGGCGCAGAGCGGCGTGCTGCTGCCGGTCGAATGCCTCAAGCCCGCCGCCAAGGATCAGTTCGACCTGGGCGAAGACTTCGTCCCGCTGCTGCCCCCTGGCTGCGCCAACAACCTGACCCTGATGCGCATGGTCGAGCAACCCGCCGACCTGGCCCAGGGCCGGGTGACCGGCGCGACCATGGCCGCCCCCGTGGGCCGCGCCGCGCAGGTGTACATCGAGGGCTACGACCGCGCCGAGCTGCGCCGTCGCCAGGACGAACAACAGGCGCGGGTCGACCGCCAGGAGCGCCAATGAAGCCGCTAGCGCCCGTCCACCAAACCGAGGGCGCGGGCCTGGGCCTGCGCGTCGGGGAGCGCCTTGATGCGCCGCGCCTCGGCCAGCAGGGCCTGGCGCTCGTCCGCCGAAAGGTCGTCCAGGGCCAGGCCGGAAACGTCCTGCTCGTGGCCGGCCAGCACGGTCACCAGCAGCATGTTGCGTTGGTGGCGGGGCAGGGCGCGGGGCGACTGGCCGACCGGGCGCAGGCTGTCCAGGGCGCGTTGCGCCTGGCCATCGAGGGCGTAGGCCAGGGCCAGGTTGCAGCGGCTGTCGAGGTCGTCCGGGGCCAGGGCCAGGCTCTTGGCGAACGCCGCCTGGGCCGCCGAGGCCTGGCCGCGCAGGATCTGCGCCACGCCCAGGCGGTTCCAGGCGGCCGGTTGGTCGCCGCGCTCGGCGGCCTGGGTCAACGCCGTGACGGCGCGCTCCAGCTTGCCCAGGCGCAACTGCGCGCTGCCCAGGCCGAGCAGCGCGTCGGCATCGTTCGGCCGGGCCTGCAGCGCTTGCTGGTAGGCGCGTTCGGCAGCGCGCGCATCGCCCCCGGCAAGGGCCGTTTCGCCCAGCTTGAGCCAAGCTTCGGGGTGGCTGCCCGGCTGCTGCGCGGCGTTCTCGTAGAGCGCGGCGGCCGAGGCGTTGTCGCCACGTTTTTGCAGGTCGCCCGCCAGGTGCATCAGGCGCTCGTAGCCTGCGTCGGTGGCGGGCGGTTGGCTGGAACAGGCGGCCAGCAGGGCGCTGGCGAGCAACAGCAGGGTGGACGGCAAACGGTTCGGCATGGGCAGGACTCGGCCGGGCGACGGGACGCCCATTCTAGCGACTTGGCCGACAAAGGCGACCGCCCTTCATACGATTTCACAGCTGTGAGCCGGCGCCTGGCGCTGGCCACGCTGCTGGCCGCCAGCCTGTGCCTGCCGGCCCACGCCGAGGTGCCGCTGGACGGCCCGGACTGGTTCGCCGAGCCCTACGCCTACGCCCTGGTCGACCAGGACCTGCGTGGCGCCTTCAGCGAGTTCGGCCACAACCTCGGGCTGATCGTGGTGCTGTCCGAGAAAGTGCGTGGCAAGGCCCGCAGCCCGTTGCGCAGCGACACTGCCGGCGACTTCATCACCCGCCTGTGCGCCAGCAACGGCCTGGGCTGGTACTTCGACGGCAACATCCTCTACATCAACACCGACGACGAAGTCGCCACGCGCTTGATCCACCGCCGCCCGGGCCTGGACCCGCAAGCGCTGCACGAATACCTCGCCGAGCTGGACGTGAAGGGCCCGCAACTGTCGCTGCGCCAGGGCGCCGGTGGCGACGAGCTGTACGTCTCCGGCCCGCCGGCCTACCTGAGCATGATCCAGCAGCACCTCGACGCCCAGCCGCAGCCTGCCGCCGAACAAGCACGCGCTCCCGCACCCGTGGCCCAGGCCCGGGGCATCCGCGTGTTCCGCGGCGCCAGCGTCAGCGACCACTGAAAACCCACCCCAAGGAGAGCCACCATGGCCGTTACCCCCATCGACACCGCCGGCGCCACCCCACCCAGCGCCGAAGCCAAGTTCCAAGCCGCCCTGGACAAGTCGCAGGACGAACTCAGCGACGAGGACCTCACCACCGCCCTGGCCAACAACGCGGTCACCGTCGGCGGGCAGTTCATCATCATGCCCAAGGTGCAGGAGATCCTGAACGAGGCCATGTCCTCGGAAGACGACGAAGAGTAACGGCCATGACCGTCAGCCTTGCGAGCTCGGCGGCGCTGCCGCCCGCAGGAGGGCAGGGGGGGCCGATGGCCTCCCAGAACCTCTTCGAACACATGGCCGGCAACGCCAAGGGCATGCCCGAAGGCGCCAGCCCCCACCAGATCGGCGAGAGCCTGATGCAGCGCCTGGACGGTTTCATCGACCGCTCGCGCTCCTTCGCCGAGCGCGCCGAATCGCTCACCCGCGCGGGCGTGCAACCGCCGCTGGCGGCCAACCCGCCGACTTCGTTCGCCACGGTGAGCGGCGAGGGCGCGCGCAAGGTCGGCGACCCCCAGGTGGACCAGATCGTCCAGTCCCTGGGGCGGATGTTCGACTACTCCATCGAAACCCAGATGGTGGTGCGTGGCGCGACCCAGGTTTCCGGCTCCGCCAACACCCTGCTCAAAGGACAATGAAGCCATGGCCCGCCGTACCGTGCGCCTGTTGATCGTCATCGCCATGGCCTGCCTGCTGCAGGCCTGCGACATGGACCTGTACAGCAACCTCAGCGAGCGCCAGGCCAACGCCATGCTCGCGGTCTTGCTGCGCGAGGGCATCCCCGCTTCACGCAAGGTGCAGGACAACGGCCAGTTGAAGATCGTGGTCGACGAGCGGCGGTTCGCCGAGGCCATGGCCCGGCTCGACGAAGCTGGCCTGCCGGGGCAGTCGTTCTCCAACCTGGGCGAGGTGTTCAAGAGCAACGGCCTGGTGTCGTCGCCGGTGCAGGAGCGCGCGCAGATGGTCTATGCGCTGAGCGAGGAGCTGTCGCACAGCGTCTCGCAAATCGACGGCATCGTCTCGGCGCGGGTGCACGTGGTGCTGCCGGACAACGACCTGCTCAAGCGCGTGATCTCGCCGTCGTCGGCCTCGGTGCTGGTGCGCTACGACGCCAACACCGACATCAACCCGCTGATCCCGCAGATCAAGACCCTGGTGGCCAACGGTATTTCCGGGCTGGGCTACGACGGTGTCTCGGTGACTGCGATCAAGGCCGCCAGCGCGCCGCGCGACGCTGACAACCAACCCCGGCTGACCCGCTTCATGGGCGTGTGGCTGGTGGAGGAAGACCTGACCCGCGCGCGCCTGTTGGTCGGCGGCGGGCTGTTGCTGGCCTTGGCCCTGGCCGGGGTGCTCGGCTGGCAGCAGTGGAGCCAGCGCCGCGCCCGGGCCCTGTACCGCCTACCGGAGGCCTCATGAGCCTGGAGCATTGGCAGGCGCTGCTGGCCCAGCCGCTGGCCTTCATCGACCCTCGCCACCTGCGCACCTGCTTCGCCGACGATGTGCTGCCGGCACGCATCCAGGCACTGGCCACGGCGCCGCGCTTCCAGGCCCGGCTGCTGGCCTTGCTGATGCGCGAGCAGCAGTTGCAACCGTTGGCGCAGGTGCCTGCGCCCGCCACGGCAGACCTGCCCGTGCTGCTGCTGGCCCCCGACGCCTTCGCCCGCCTGCCGCGCCTGTGCGGGGCCATCTGGCATGGCGCCGCGCTGGGCCGGGAGATCCGCCGCGAGGCGGTCGAGCGCCTGCGCCAGGCGCTGGGCCACGAGGTGTTCAACCTGGCCCTGGCGCACCGGCAATGGAGCGGCGCCATGGACCTGCTGCGCCAGCCCGACGACCTGCTGACCGCCATCGACGCCGACGGCGCGCGCAGCGTGCACGCCTGGCTGCAAGCGCAACCCGATGCCCTGCGCGACTGGCTGCGCTTGCGCCTGCCGTTGCCGCCGGTCGAGCCGTTCTCGGCGACCCTCGACCCCGGCCTGGTGCGCCGGGTCGCCGGCCTGTTGGCCAAGCCGCTCGAAGAGGTGACCCCATGAGCCAACTGCCAAGCCGCCCGGCCGCGCGCATCCTGCGCGCCGCCGAGGCGCAACTGTGGACCGACGGCCACGCCTACCTGCAAGCCGCCCGCGACGAGGCCGAGCGTGTGCGCGACGACAGCGCCCAGTGGCTGGACCAGGCCCGCGCCGAGGGCTTCGAGCAAGGCCGGGCGAAGGGGGCCGAGGCCATGAGCGCGCTGCTGGCGGAAACCAGCGCCCAGGTCGACGCCTACCTGGCCGGCCTGGAAAGCGCCTTGGCCGATCTCGCCCTGGGCATCGCCCGCGAAGTGCTGGAGAGCCTCGGCGACGCCGAGCGGGTGATCCTCAGTGCGCGCAAGGCGCTGCTCGCCTTCCGCCAGGACCAGGCCCTGACCCTGTACGTGCCGCGCGCCGAGGTCGAAGCGGTGCGCCGCCACCTGCGCGAGGCGCCCGAGGCCCTGGCGAGCGTTACCGTGGAGTCCGACGACCAGTTGCACCCCGGCCAGGCGCGCCTGGGCAGCCCGGTCGGCTCGGTAGAGCTGGGCCTGGAGGCGCAGTTGCAAGCCTTGCGCCGCAGCCTGCTGCCGTTCGCCGAGGTGGCGCCGTGAGCCTCGAACAGCTGCTGCCGCGCTTGCAGGCGCGCCTGGGCGAGGCCCGCCCACGGCCGATGAAAGGCACCATCCGCAGCATTCGTGGCGTGCTGCTGCGCGCCAGTGTCGCCGGGGTGCGCATCGGCGAACTGTGCCGCCTGCACGACCCCTCCAGCGGCCGCGCGCTGGCGGCGGAGGTGATCGGCTTCGACGGCGACGAGGCGATCCTTTCGCCCATCGGCTCGCTGGAAGGGCTGTCGACCCGCACCGAGATCACCGCCACTGGCGAGGCCATGGGCGTGAGCGTCGGCGACGCGCAACTGGGTCGGGTGATCAGCCCCATGGGCGACTACCTCGACGGCGACCGCCAACCCCCCACCGGCCCGCTGACCCGCTACCCCTTGCAGGCCGAGCCGCCCGAGCCGTTCGCCCGCCAGGTGATCGAGCAGCCGCTGGCGGTCGGCGTGCGCGCCATCGACGGCCTGCTGACCCTGGGCCGTGGCCAGCGCATGGGCCTGTTCGGCGAGCCGGGCGTGGGCAAGTCGTCGCTGCTGGCGAGCATGGTGCGCAACACCGATGCCGACGTGGTGGTGATCGGCCTGATCGGCGAGCGTGGCCGCGAGGTGCGCGAATTGCTCGACGTGCAGCTCGACGCCCGGGCCCGCGCGCGCACCGTGGCGGTGGTGGCGACCTCCGACCGGCCCGCCGCCGAGCGGGCGCGGGCGGCCTACGTGGCCACCGTGCTGGCCGAGTACCACCGCGACCAGGGCCGCAACGTGCTGCTGCTGATGGACAGCCTGACCCGCTTCGCCCGCGCCCAGCGCGAGATCGGCCTGGCCGTGGGCGAGCCACCGACCCGGCGCGGCTACCCGCCGTCGTTCTTCTCCGCCCTGCCGCGCTTGCTGGAGCGCGCCGGCCCCGCCGCGCGCGGCAGTATCACCGCGTTGTACACGGTGCTGACCGAAGGCGACGCCGCCACCGACCCGGTGGCCGAGGAGGCGCGCTCGATCCTCGACGGCCACGTGGTGCTCAGCGCCGACCTGGCCCAGCGCAACCACTTCCCCGCCATCGATGTGCTGCGCAGCCGCAGCCGCCTGATGGAGCAAGTGGCCGGCACCGAGCAACGGCGCCTGGCCATGCGCATGCGCGAGCTGATGGCGCGGCGCAACGACATCGAAATGCTGATCCGCATCGGTGAATACGCCGCCGGCAGCGACCCTCTGGCCGACGAGGCGATCGCCCGCCACGCGGCCATCGAAAACTTCCTGCGCCAGGCCGCCGACGAACCGAGCGGCGCCCGGCAGACCCTGGAGCACATGCGCAAGGTGTTGGCATGAACGAGGAAAACCGATGAACGTCCACGACCTGAAGAACCTGCAAGCCCTGCGCGAACTGCGCGAACAACGCGCCTCCAGCCAACTGGCGGCGCAGCGCCAGCGCTGCCGTGAAAGCCACGCCGCGCTCGACGACGCCCGCGAGCGCCTGCGCCAGCACCGCGAGGCCTCGGCGCGTGAAGCCGAGAAACTCTATGGCCGCTTCAGCGAGGGGCTGTCGGTGAAGGCCTGGCTGGCGGTCGAGTTGCGCCTGGCCGAGCTGGAGGACGACCAGCAGTCGCTGCTCGGCAGCCTGGATGACGCCCACCAGCGGCACGCCGAGCAGGAAGCGTCGCGCGAGACCCTGCGCGTGGCCCACGCCGCCCGCCAGCGCCAGGCCGATGCCTGGGACGCCATGGTGCAGCGCCATGCCCAGGGCGAGCGCCGCGCAGGCGAGTTGCGCGAAGAGGCCGACGACCTGTTCGCGCCGCTGTCGGACATCGCCCCTTGAGCGTGCCGACCGAGGCCCTGGCCTTCGCCCAGGCGCTGGAGCGGCACGACCCCCGCTGGCTGCCCTGGCAGCAGCGCCTGCATCGCCCGCGCCAAGCGTGGCAGGGCCAGTTCGACGGGCAGCCGCTGCACCTCGACTGGCGCGCGGGCGAGGGCGGGGAAGGGCGCCAGCACTGGTGGCTGGCGCTGGACGGCGCCCCCGTGCGCCTGAGCGTGCCGGCCCAGGCCATCGAACGGCTCGGCCTGCCCGCCAGCCTGAACCTGCCGGGCCTGGCCAGCGCGCTGCTGCTGGAGCAGGCCCTGCTGCCGCTGATCGAGCCGCTGGAGCGTTTGCTGGCGCTGCCGCTGCAGGTGCTCGACAGCACGCCCGCCGCCGTCCTGGCGCCGCTGCACCTGGACCTCACCCTGACCGTGGGCGGCTCCGCGCTGGCAGTGCGCCTGGACAGCGATGCCGTTGGTTGGTCGGTGCTGCTCGACGCCCTCGATCAGCACACCGTTCCCGCCCCCCACGACCTCGGCGCCTTGCCGCTGTCGCTGCACGCCGACGGCGGCGAGGCCTGGCTGACCCTGGCAGAGCTGCGCAGCCTGCTGCCGGGCGACGTGGTGATGCTCGACCCCTGGCCCGACACCCAGGTGTGCCTGCGCCTGGGCCGGCAACTGTTGCTCAGGGCGCAGCGCGAAGGCCATCGCCTGCACCTGCTTGAACACCCCAAGACCTTGAAGGAAGCCACCATGAGCGAAGCCGGCGACAGCCCGCTGGACAGCAGCCTCGATGAGCTGCAATTGAAACTCACCTGCCAGGTCGGCAGCGTCGAGCTGAGCCTCGCCCAGTTGCGCGAACTCGGCCCCGGCAGCGTGCTGGAGCTGGCGCCGCGCCTGCACGAGGGCGTCGACCTGGTGATCAATGGCCGACGTGTCGGCCAGGGCCAGTTGGTGAAGATCGGCGACGGCCTGGGCGTGCGCCTGCTGAGCTTCGCCGTGTCATGAGCGGTTACCAGCCCAACCTGATCGAGATCATTCTGGTCGTCGCCTCCATCGGCCTGATTCCGCTGGCGGTGGTGACCCTGACCGGTTTCCTGAAGATTTCCGTGGTGCTGTTCCTGATCCGCAACGCCCTGGGCGTCCAGCAGACGCCGCCGAACCTGGTGCTGTACGGCATCGCGCTGATCCTCTCGGTATACGTCACCACGCCATTGATCGGCGACATGTACCGCGCGGCCCAGAGCCATGGCTTGCAGATGGAGAACGCCGAGCAGGTCAAGGAACTCGGCCAGGCCTTGCGACCGCCGTTGCAGGCGCACTTGTCGCGCTTCGCCAACGAGAGCGAGCGCGGCTTCTTCGTGCAGGCCACCGAGAACGTCTGGTCGCCGGAGGCGCGCGCCGACCTGCGCGACGACGACCTGGTGGTGCTGATTCCGGCGTTCGTCAGCTCCGAGCTGACCCGCGCGTTCGAGATCGGCTTTCTGCTGTACATCCCGTTCCTGGTGGTCGACCTGCTGGTGTCCAACGTGTTGATGGCCATGGGCATGTCGATGGTGTCGCCGACGTTGATCTCGATACCGCTGAAGCTGTTCCTGTTCGTGTCGTTGAGCGGCTGGTCGCGCTTGATGCACGGGCTGATTCTGAGCTACGGGAGCTGAACCATGGGGCAGGACGTTTTCCTTTCACTGATGAAACAGGCGCTGATGACCGTGCTGCTGCTGTCGGCGCCGGCGCTGGGCGTGGCGATCATCGTCGGCCTGAGCGTGGGCCTGTTGCAGGCGCTGACGCAGATCCAGGACCAGACCCTGCCGCAGGTGGTCAAGCTGGTGGCGGTGCTGCTGCTGATCGTCTTCGTCGGGCCGTTGCTGGCCGGGCAGGTGGTCGGCCTGGGCAACCAGGTGCTCGACAACTTCGCCTTGTGGACGCGCTGAGGGCCCATGGACGCCGCGCTGGTCAACCAGTTCCTCGAAGTCGCCTACCCGACCATCGGCTCGGCGGCCCTGGCCAGCGCCCGGGCCATGGGCGTGGTGGTGATCACCCCGGCGTTCAACCGCCTGGGCCTGACCGGCATGATCCGCAGCTGCGCGGCGGTGGCGATCTCGGTGCCGATGTTCGTGCCGGTGTTCTCGGCCTTCACCAGCCTGCCCGAGCATGGCGGCTTCTGGCTGCTGGGGCTGCTGATCAAGGAGTTCCTGGTGGGGCTGGTGGTGGGGCTGCTGTTCGGCATCCCGTTCTGGGCCGCCGAGGTGGCCGGCGAGCTGATCGACCTGCAGCGCGGCTCGACCATGGCGCAATTGGTGGACCCGCTGTCGTCAGGCGAGTCGGGGGTGATGTCGACCTTGCTCACGGTGATGCTGATCGCGCTGTACTTCATGTCGGGCGGCTTCATCCTGATGGTCGACGGCTACCTGCACAGCTACCAGCTGTGGCCGGTGAGCGACTTCACGCCGCTGTTCGCCAGCTCCGCGCTGCCGGCGGTGCTGGCGATTCTCGACCAGGTGATGCGCATCGGCGTGCTGATGGTCGCGCCGCTGATCATCGCCCTGCTGGTCACCGACCTGATGCTCGCCTACCTCTCGCGCATGGCGCCGAGCCTGCACATCTTCGACCTGTCGCTGCCGGTGAAGAACCTGTTCTTCGCCCTTCTCATGGTGGTGTACATCGGCTTCCTCATCCCGGTGATGCTCGACCAGCTGGCCGAGTTCCGTGGCACGGTGGAGGTGCTGAAGAACCTGGTGGACGCCGGCGATGGCTGACACCAGCGAAGAGAAATCCCAGCCGGCCACGGACAAGAAGCTCAAGGACGCGCGCAAGAAGGGCCAGGTCGCCAAGAGCCAGGACCTGGTCTCGGGCATGGTCATCCTGTTCTGCACCTTGTGCATCTCGATCATGGCGCCGCGCGCCAAGGCCCAGGTCAGCGCACTGGTCGACCTGGTCGCACAGATCTACGTCGAGCCCTTCGCCAGCGTCTGGCCACGGGTGCTGGACACTGCCGAGCAACTGTTGATCAGCATCACCGTGCCGGTGATGGCGGTGACCGTGGTGGTGGTGATCCTGACCAACCTGGTGACCATGCGCGGCGTGGTGTTCTCGGTCGAGCCGCTCAAGCCCGACTTCAAACGCATCAACCCGGCCGAGGGGTTCAAGCGCATCTTCGCCTTACGCAACGTGGTCGAGTTCATCAAGGGGCTGGTCAAGGTGCACCTGCTGGGGCTGGCGTTCTACGTGGTGGGGCGGCATGCGTTGCAGGCGCTGATGGAGTCGTCGCGGTGCGGGCCGGAGTGTTTGCAGGCGACCTTCTTCCTGGTGCTCAAGCCCTTGGTGTTCACCGTGCTGGCGGCGTTCCTGCTGCTGGGTGCGGCGGACGTGATGATGCAGCGCTGGCTGTTCGGGCGCGACATGCGCATGACCCGCAGCGAGCAGAAGCGCGAGCGCAAGGATGTCGACGGCGACCCGTTGATCAAGGGCGAACTGCGCCGCCAGCGCCAGGAGATGCAGGCCATGGCGACCAAGCTGGGGCTGGGGCGGGCGTCGTTGGTGGTGGGCGTGGCCGGTGGCTGGGTGGTGGGGTTGCGCTATGTGCGCGGCGAGACCCCGGTGCCGGTGGTGGTGTGCCGGGCCGAGCCGGAGGAGAGCGCGCGGATGCTGGCCGAGGCGGCGGGGTTGGGGATCGCCCATGCGATGGATGGGCGGCTGGCGCAGGAGCTGGCGCGGCGCACGGTGGCGGGGGACCCGGTGCCGGACAGCACGTTCCAGGCGGTGGCGGACCTGTTGGTGGCGGCGCGGTTGATTTGAGCTGTAGGCCTGCGTTGGCCTCATCGCGTGACAACCCCGCTCCACAAGTGCACAGCCGTCCATGATAGCGGTGGTGCACTTGTAGGAGCGGGCGCCCCGGGACCACGGGCAACGCCCGTACCATGTACCGCCGAAGGTCAGCCCGGCTGCGCCACCAACCGATTGCTCACGCTACGCCCCAGCACCAGCACCGTGGCGAACCCGCAGCCCACCAGCGCCGTGGCCAGGCTCAACAGCACCGAGCTGCCCAACTGGTCGACGATGCGCCCGCCAAAGAACGAACCCAACGCGATGATCACCTGGAACATCGCCACGAACAGCGGCATGCCGCGCTCGACATCCTTGGGCGCCACCACGAACATCCACACACTGGCGCACGCCGGGAACGCGCCGAAAGCGAAGCCCCACAGCGCGATCAGCATCGCCGCGCCGACCAGGCTGGTGGCGAAGTACGGGAACAGGGCCGTGCTGACACCGATCAACAGCGCCACCAGCAACAGCGTGTAGCGCACGCTGCGGTTGGCCGCGAACCCGGCAAAGATATTGCCCACCACCCCGGCCGAACCATAGAGCAGCAACAGCGAGCCAATGGTCGGCCCATCGAACCCGGCGCTTTGTTTGAAGAACGGCGCCACGTAGGTGTACGCGGCAAAGTGCGCCAGCCCGATCAGCAGCACCGCGATCAGCCCCACCCGCGCTTGCGGGTTGATGAACAACGCTGGCAGGTCACTGACGCGAATGGCCTTGTCCGGGTTCAGCCGCGGCAGCAGGAACACCTGCGCCAGCAGCACCGGCACGCCCACCAGCGCGGTGACCAGGAAGGTCATGCGCCAGCCCATCAGGCCACTCAGCCACGTGCCCACGGGCACCCCGAGCACGGTGGCCAGCGTCACCCCGACCATGATGATCGACGTGGCCTGCGCGACGCCCACCCCCTTGGGCGCCAGGCGCCCGCTCAAGGCAATCGCCGTTGCCCAGAAGCCACCGATGCTGATGCCCAGCAGCACGCGGCCGACCAGCAGCACGTTAAAGTCGCTGGCGTAGGCCACCATCGAGTTGGCGATGATCATGATCAGCGTCAGGCCGATCAACAGGTAGCGGCGGTCCATCGCGCCGATGCCCACCGACAGCAACGGCGCCGCGAGCGCGGCCATGATGCCGGGCAGGGTGACCATCAGGCCGGCCTGCCCGGCGCTGATGCCCAGGTCGCTGGCGACATCGTTGAGGACGCCGACCGGGAGGAATTCGCTGGTCACCAGGGCGAAGGCGCCCACCGCGACCGAGAGAATCGCCAGCCACTGCTGCTTGACGCTTTGCTGGCTATGTTCAGGGAGGCCGCTGGGGGCCTGGTCGATGCTTGGCATGCTGGGTTCCATAGAGGGAGGTCGCCTGCGGGCAGGCGGGGAGAGCGGGGGATTGGGGGCGATTATAGGGGGCGGGTTTGCTAGGCAAATAGGCGGGCCGTTCGATAGTAATCATCGATGTGATCGATGAAAGGTGCTCGATAGAGCGTCTGGCATTGATATGTGCATTGGCGTCATCGCGGGGCACAGGTACCCCACTGTCCATGAGAACAGCGGTGAACCTGTGTGTGGGCTTGCCCCGCGATAGGGCCCTACCTGCCAGCCCATTCTCTGAGGCATGAGGTTGTTATTGAGGGCCTCATGGCGGGACAAGCCCGTTCCTACAGGTACCGCGCCGTCCATGAATACCGTGGTGCGCCTGTTATTTTTTGCCGTTGAACCACTTGCGAGGCCGCCATTGCACAGGCATCGCATAGCAGTGCAACAACATCGCGGCGATGCATATCCAGATGACCGAGGTGTGGTCGTAGAGAAGGCTTGGGTAATGGCCGAAAAATAGCAGGTGCTCAGTTTCTGCATACCGCAAGTAGTAGGTCAGGAAGAACACGTTGTAGGCGAGGGCTCCTGAAAATCCCAGGAAGGAGAACCGCTCTCCCGATAGCTTGGTTCGAAGAAAATAGGCGAGTGAGACCGAGGTGGTCACACCTAGAAGGAAAAGGAAATAGGTCACTTGTTTAGCTCTACGTAGACTTGCTCCCCTGTCATCATGTCGATGCCTATCTCGAACACCAAGGGACCCGTACCCATTACCTTATGAGCGCGAACCTTATCCGCTTCTAGGTACCTGAATAGACGCCACGCCCCAGGCTTGAGCACCAGACGAAACAGTCCATAAATAGAAAGACCCAGGTCACCAACACCATAGGCCACGTTTCCTTGAGCGTGTGTGCCACCCGCGAATGCCGACAACTGTTGATATCCCTCTCGAACAGGACCGGTGCTGTCATTGCGGCCGAGGGCGATATTTCGACCGTTCTCGTACATGTTATTCAGACCATGCAACATCATAGGTAGCCCTGCTAAGCCACAGGCAACACCCGCAGTCATTTGACAAACTGCAACCCCTGTGCCGACCTGAAGGGCGCCCGAGGTAAATCCGGCAATGAGACGAAGGTACTCAATAACCTGTTGCCCCAGAGCAATACGCTCAGCCTGAATGGCTGCCATGCCCTCGGCAGGTGTTTTAGCGCCATGTTGAACCTCATCCACGATCGTTTTGCCTACATACGCCACTTCCTGTGTGAACTGCATGCGCAGTACATCATCATCCACGTAGCGTGCGCCGATTTCACATGCATAGTGCGTAAGCTCCGCCGCAGCATGACTGACTTCCCAGAAGTCCGCGTTGCTGGGGGAGTGGAGTTTGTTCGAGCTATTCATAATCCCCCCACGAGGCGTAGCCACTTGTACCGGAGATGTGATGGTGCCAATCGATATCGCTGTAGCGGATAGCCAGGTATTCCTGAGCATCTTGTCCGTTCATGTAGATGGAGTGAGGCATTTCCAACCTCTGATCGACGATCAGTCCCCCTGCAAGGCGCATGCTGAAATACCGCTCATGCCTTCCAGTACGGTTGATGCGATAGAAGTTTATTTCACACTTGAGCAGTTCGCGGGAATTAAGGGCTGCTGCCAGAAGTGGCGTGGCCTTGTCGATATGCTTGGTAATCAGTATCGGGCGATGTGTTATTCGTTGGGTATTGCCAGGATTGGAGAGGTTGTGGCTGAAGGCTAGTACCATGATTTCATCCAGGTGGTCGCTCTGACAGCGATTGCCCATGGACTCTTCCGTGGAGCAGCCGGCTGATATCAGCCCTTGGCGAGCACCCGTTATCGATATGTAGCCATGATAGGACATGGTGTGAGCTCTCTGTAAGCGAAGCTCGCAGCTATATAGGGTGTTCGTGTTTTTGTATGTCAGACGTGTCTGAAATTAAATGCTGGGGATCGACTTGGAGATGGGTTGTAGGGGGTGGATCAATTGCTGGCCGCTACAGGCGCACCGCTATTCATGAAAACGGCGTTACACCTGTGGGAGCGGGCTTGCCCCGCGATCACGGGCAACGCCCGTGCCATGCACCGCGTTGTCTATCAGTGGGTTCAACCCTCACCCGACACCTGCGCCAAAAAACCTGCAATCAATGTCGCCACCTGCTGTTGAATCAATTCCCGCGAACGGCCGCCGTCACCATCCCCGCAGATGATGCCGTCACCTGGCACGGCCTCTTCAAGCACCGCCACCGCACCCGGTTTGCACACCGCCATGAAGCTGAAATGGCTGGCGTCACTGATTTCGACGTAGCGGCTGGACGCTTTCGGCAGGCGTTCGGCCAGGTTGGCGGACTCCAACCGAGCGGGCAGTTCCTGTGACGGCACCCCGGCGGCGATCACCAACGCGGGCACCGGCAGCGCCGCAAGGCTTTCATCCGTCAGCCCGCGCGACAGCCCCAGGTCCAGGGTGACCACCGCGGTTACCCGCTTATCACGCAGGTCGGCGGCCAGCCCTGAGGTATTGGCGGGGTTCATCCGCTGGTAGACGCTGCAACTGGACAACTGCGGGTGGGCTTTGCAGTCACGGGCGAAGCGGTCTGGGTCGAACCGCGCACCGGCGAGCTCCATGGCGGTCCAGCCGCCGAGTGAGTGGCCCACCACGGCAATTCGGCGTGGCGCGACCTGGCCGAATTTCTCCGGTTGCAGGGTGACCGCTTCGATGGCCCGGCTCAGGTCGACCGGCCGTTGCCACAACTGCGCTGCGGCGTGTGGGCTGCGGTCACGGCTGGTGCTGCCAGGATGATTGACGGCCGCCACGATGTAACCCTTGTGCGCCAGCGCGCTGGCAAGCCAAGCCTGGTTGCCCCAGTTGCCACCGAAACCGTGGGACAGCACGACCAAGGGGTGTTCGCCTGCTGCTGGTGGTGTGTCACGAACCGCAGATGCACCTACGAACACCACGGAGTCGGCAATCAATTGTGGGGCCGCGCGGGTGGCGCTGGGGTACCAGACGACCATCTCCAGGGCGCGGTCATTATGCGGGTCGGGCAGGGTGGCGGACTGGAAGCCGATAGGGTGGTCGTCGGCCAGTGCGCTGGCACTCAGGCAGAGCAGAACGAGCGCGGCGAAAGCGGTTTTCATCGTGGTTATCTTCCTTGAATAGATAAACGTATCGCGATGTGCGAGGGCAGGTTGCGCGGCCTTTCTTGTATAGGGCTAACGTACGCTGAGAAACCAACAAGCGTGAGGACTTGCTCTCCCGCTTCCTTCGCGTCAGTGGCTCTCATTGATCGGCGCGCTTGCGCTATCGACCTGAACGGACGCGAGAAAAAGCTCGCTCTCCCGGTTGGAGCGCAGGCGAACGACGCGGCATGTCGGCGGTGCTGTCGCCAAGAGCTGCTCCAGCTTGTCGCGTGCCGATGTTCGGGTCTTCCACATGAAGCTGAAAAACTCGGGAAGGTTGCCAATCAGCTCTGGACAGTGCTCTGGAAGGTCAGGACGGGTACGGCCTCGCTGGGTCAGCGTTCTGCACAGCACGCGCCAGAACCGAAGCATTGACGAGCGATCGATCCATATCAATAGGTCTGCCCGGGCGATGCGGTTGTCCCATGTGGTCGAGTGGCCACCTTCGAATATCCACTGCTCACGCGCTTCGACTTCGTGGCAAAGACGCGTTTTTTCGTCCCGGCTACGCTCTACCCACCCAGGCTGCCAATGAATGGTGTCGATGTGGACGACCGGTAGGCCTGTACGCTCGCCCAACTGGCGAGCCAGGGTACTTTTCCCTGACCCAGGTTGCCCGACGATCATGACCCGTTGCATCAAAAGCTCCTTCTTTCTGTGCCAAAGCAACGCGTGGCGCGATCAGTTCACCAGAGGCAGGGTTTCATCCACGCTGGCCTGCTCAGCCAGTTTCAAGCGCTCCGCCTTGCAGATGTACTTGGGCTTGTTTTTAGGCGCCAGCTTGGCGCTTGCCTTTTTGGCGTGGGCTTTCAACAGTTGGTTGATTTTCTTGCGGCGGTTCATGCTTTCGCTTCCAGTGGACGGGGTCATGGCGATGTGCTGCAAAGGTCCAGTCGGCGCGAACAGTACAGTAATCCCCGGTCGTTTTGGCAGGATTCTGTAGACGCGGGCTCACCCCGCGATCACCGGCAACGCCCGTGAAGTTCATCACGTTGCCTGCCTCCCTTCTACTGCATTGCAAACCGCCTCCATCTCCCTATAATTGCGATCAATTCTTATCCGCACCTCATCATCAGGAAGATCCAGGTGTCCTACCCTCAGCCGCCCGCGTCCTCCCCCCATGACGACATGCACGCCCTGTATCGTGACCACAGCCAATGGCTGCAAGGCTGGGTGCGCAGGCGCCTGGGTGATGCGGACCGAGCGGCCGATATCACCCAGGATACTTTCCTGCGCCTGCTCAGCAGCGCGCTGCGCCAGCCCTTGGCGGAGCCACGCAGCTTCCTGGCCACGGTGGCCCGGCGGGTGATGATCGACCAACTGCGCCGGCGCAACCTGGAGCAGGCGTACCTGGAGTTCCTGGCCAGCCAGCCGTTGCTCGAGGAGTGCTCCCCCGAGCAACGCCTGCTGATGCTGGAAACCTTGATGCAACTGAACACCATGCTCGACGGGCTGGGCCAGAAGGTGCGCGACACCTTCCTGTACGTGCAACTCGATGGTCTGACTTACCCAGAGGTCGCGCAGCGCCTCGGTGTGTCGGTCAGTTCCGTGACCAAGTACATGGCCAAGGCGACCGAGCGTTGCCTGTTGTTCGCGTTCGATGCGCAACTATGAACCCCTCCGAGCAACGCCAGGCCCTGCGTGAGGCGGCGCAATGGCATGCGCGCTTGCACGCGGCGCCCGACTGCGCGCAGCAGCGCTTGCAGTGGCAAGCCTGGCTCGAACAATCCCCCCTGCACGGCTGGGCCTGGGCGCGCCTGGAGCAGTTGCAGGCCGGCCTTGCCGGCGTACCCGGCCCGCTGGCCCGGCATACCCTCGCTGCCGGGCAGCTCGGGCCGGGGCGGCGCACGGTGCTCAAGGGCCTGGTGCTCGGCCTGGGGGTAGCGGGGGTGGCCTGGACGGGCTACCACGACTCGCCGCGCTGGCTCGCCGATGCGCGCACCGCGAAGGGCGAACGCCGCAGCCTGCAACTGGATGACGGCACGCGCCTGACGCTCAATACGGCCTCCGCCGTGGATATCCGCTACAGCGCGGCGCAGCGCCTGATCGTGCTGGTCGAAGGCGAAATCGCCGTTCACACCGCCCCCGACCCACGCCCGCTTCGGGTGCGCACGGTGCATGGCGACATGCGTGCCTTGGGGACTCATTTCACGGTGCGGCTGCTGGACGAGCGCACCGAGCTGACAGTCATAGAGCACGCCGTCGCGGTGCGCAACGCTGCCAGCGAGCGTGAGGTGCGGGTCGACGCCGGCATGGCCCTGGCCTTCGACAATGGCCCGCTGGCCGCGCCACGCCCGGACGACCTGGCCCGCACGGCGTGGCGCGAAGGGCGCCTGGTGCTCGACGGCTGGCCGCTGCGCCGCGCCCTGGTGGAATTGCAGCGCTACCGTCCCGGCGTGCTGAGCTGCAGCGACGAAGTGGCCGGGCTGCGCCTGGCGGGGGTGTTCCCCTTGGACGACACCGACCGCGCCCTGGTGGCGATCGCCGAGGCGCTACAGCTCAAGGTCCACAGGTTCACACGCTTGTGGGTCAGGTTCACTGCCGCCACGTAATAGGGGTAGGTGAAAAAATTCGCATTTGCATTGTCGGATTGGCCGTGCTCGTTCGAGCTCTCCTGCAAACCGCCCAAACAGGCATTTGAAGGAGCTGTCATGCCTAGAACGACGATCTGCCCATTCCCACGCCGCAAACACCTCACGCGCCTGCTGCTTGGCGGCGCGATCGTGCTGCATGCCGGGCTACTGGCCCCGCTGTGGTCGGCGCACGCCCAAGCCCAGGCCGAGCAGGCCAGCCGCGTCTACGACATCGCCCCAGGGCCATTGGTCACCACCCTGAATCGCTTCGCCCGCGAGTCCGGGGTGCTGCTGTCGTTCGACGCGGCGCTGACCCAGGGCCGGCAAAGCGGGGGGCTGCGAGGCCGCTTCAGCCTCGAACAGGGGTTTGCCCAACTGCTGGCCGGCAGCGGGCTGCAGGCCGTGCGGGTGGGGAACGACTGGGTGCTGGCGACCCAGGCCGAGGCGGGTTCGGCGCTGCAACTGGGGGCCACCCGCATCACGGGTGAAAGCCTGGGCCTGACCACCGAGGGCAGCGGCGCCTACACCACCGGCGCAACGGCCGCCGCCACGCGTCTGGACCTGAGCCTGCGCAAAACTCCGCAGTCGGTCAGCGTGGTGACCCGCCAGCAGATGGACGACCAGAACCTGCAAAGCGTTTCCGATGTCCTCAAGCAAACGCCCGGCATCACGGTCAACCAGGAAAGCTCCGAGGCCTTCACCTTTTATTCGCGCGGCTTCAAGCTGGAAAACTACCAGTTCGATGGCGTCCCCAGCCTGTCTTCAGACGGTGGCTCGTTGCGCGACAACTACAGCATCGGCAACAGCCTGATCTACGACCGTGTCGAGGTGCTCAAGGGCGCGACCGGCCTGGTCAACGGCGCCGGTAACCCCTCGGGGGTCATCAACCTGGTGCGCAAGCGCCCGACCGGCGAGCTGCAAGGCCATATCGGTGCGGGCGCAGGCTCCTGGGACAAATACCAGGCCGACGTCGACCTCGGCGGCCCCTTGACCGACAGCGGCAGCCTCCGTGGCCGCATGGTCGCGGGCACCCAGTCCCAGCACAGTTATGTCGATTACCTGACCGGCGAACAGAACACCTTCTACGGGGTGCTGGAAGCCGACCTGAGCGAAAGCACCCTGTTCACGGTCGGCTACGACGTGCAGAAAAACTATGACAACGGCAGCACCACCGGTGCCTTGCCTGCGTTCTTCCTCGATGGCCGCACGGTCAGGTTCGACCGTCACAGCAACGCCGCCGACCGTTGGACCTGGCGCAACCAGGAAACCCAGCGGGCCTTCGTGGAGCTGGCGCACAGCTTCGACAACGAGTGGTTGATCAAGGGCGTCGTCAGCAGCCGAGACTATCGCTCGCGCGAGCTGATCTCGGGGATCAGCAGCGAGGCCATACAGGCCGACGGCAGCATTTCCCATGGTTTCATCGGTGGCAACATCGACCCCGACAGCGGTGACGTGAACACCCTCGGCACCGCGAGCAAGTTCAACACCACCAGCAAGGAAAAGGGCCTGGACCTGTATGCCCGCGGCCCATTCTCGCTGGGGGGGCGCACGCACGAGGCGGTGTTCGGCTACAGCATCGCCCACACCGAATCCACCTCCAAGCGTGACGACGGCATCACCAATGGGGTGATCGACGATGTGTTCCAGTGGGACGGTTACGGCGATACCCCGAGGGATTTCGAATGGTGGTCGACCTTCGATATCGAAGCCCGGCAGAAGGTTGGCTTCGCGGCCACCATCCTCAAGCCGACGGACGCGCTGGCGGTGATCCTGGGGGCACGGGTCGTCGACTACAAATGGGGCATCGATACGATCAACGCCATTGGTCGGCGCCTGCCGGCGAGCGCCACCAACTCCAGCGAAATCGTGCCTTATGCCGGCGTCACCTACGACCTGGACGCCTACCACACGGTCTATGCCAGCTACACCGATATTTTCAAACCGCAGGCCTACAACCTCGGCCCGGACGGCAAGCCCGTCGACCCGCTGACTGGCGAAAGCTATGAGGTCGGCATCAAGGGCGCCTACTTCGACAACCGGCTGAATGCCAGCCTGGCGCTGTTCGAGCTCAAGCAGGACAACTTCGCCGTGCTCACCGGTGGTGCCACGCCGAGTGGTGGCAGCGCCTATCGAGCGGAGCAGGGCGTCACCACCCGTGGCGTCGAGCTGGAAGTGAACGGCGAACTGATGAAAGACCTGCAAGTGATGGCGGGCTACACCTTCGCCGAGTCGCACAATGCGGACGGCCGGCGGGTGGCGACCAACCAGCCGCAGCACCTGCTCAAGCTGGCGACCAACTACCGCTTGCCGGGCGATTGGCACAAGTTCACCGTGGGCGGCAATGCCTACTGGCAGAGTTCGACCTTCTTCAGGCCAAGCGACGAGGACTGGTACCCGGTCGACGACCCGTCGGCCAAGTTCGAGCAGAAGTCCTACCTGCTGGTGGGGCTGGTCGGCGGGTATGATTTCACTCGCCAGTTGAAGGCGACGGTCAACGTCAACAACCTGTTCGACAAGCACTACTACAGTGGTATCGGCAACTACGGCACGGTCTACTGGGGCGCGCCGCGTAACGTGATGTTCAATGTGAAGTACAGCTTCTAGGCGGTTGCCTGGCTATCGTCGATGGCCTCATCGCGAGGCAAGCCCGTTCCAACAGGTACAGCGTCGTTTTCGAATGCGGCGTGTTACCTGTGGGAGCGGGCTCGCTCCGGTTCTACACCCGCGATGGCGCTGGATCAGTCAGCGCATCATCCTAATGACGGGGAGGTCATCGCGGGCCTCTGGAGACCGTGCTCAGCTGTTCTCCACCGGCTTGTAAGCCCCCCCATAGCCATCCCCGACCATCCAGACGATATTCCCGCTGTCATCGACCCACTCCGACGGCTTCAGCGAATACTTGTAGTCCTCCGACCGCCGATTGTTCCCATCACCCACGTAGTCCGGGTGATCCTTGCGGTTATCGCTTCGAATGCTCGACCGCGCATCCCACTCTTCCTTGCGGAAATCGAAGATGCTCCGATCCCCCGGCGCATCGCGCTGCCCCCAGTCCGACAAGTACGTCTGCAACCACACATACGCCTCATCGCCCTTGGGCTTGAGCAAGCCATCCTGCTTGAAGTCCTGGATCTGGTCCCAGTTCTGCAACGAGATCTTGTGCAGCTTGGCCGACTTGATATCCCCCAGGATCGCACCCACGATCGAGAACACCCCGGAGAACAGGAAGCCAACCGGCCCGAGCAATGGCACCAGTCGCCCGGTTGTGCCCAACACCCCGGCCACGCTACCGGCGGCCCCCACCAGGCTGCTCACACCGCCCGCCACCGACAGCGAACCGGAGGCGATCTTGATCGGGTCTTTCTCGCGCACACCATCACGAATGGTCAGGCCACCGGTGACCACGCTGATCACCCCACCCACCACATCCGCGCCGGCGCCAATCACCTTGATCGCGCTACCGGCGAAACGCGCCACCTTGCCGGCCCCCATCACTCCGCCACGCTTATCGATCCCGCTCTCGATACCTTCGTGCAGCTTGGTCATCGAGGCCTCGTCGAATGGCTGGCCGTTGAGCGCCTTGCTCACGTCCTTACCGTCGGCCATGGCGTCGTCGATGATGTTGTAGTACTGGTTATGCACGTCCTGCAGTGAGCGTGGCACGCTGTCCGGCGCGGTGGCAGGCTTGCTCCAGATCAACGGCACCGAGCGGTCCAGGCCCATCAGCTTGTAGGCATTGGTGCCGAACGCTTTGTCGAAGACCTTGGTGCCGAGGGTGGCGAAGTGCGAGCCGGTGCTGAGGAAACCGATGAAGTCGTTGGCGATGCCTACCCGTTCGCGTGGGGTGTCGGCGAGGCTGCCGCCCTTGCCGACCAGCTGGTAGATCGCCCGGCCCAGGGAGATCGCGCCGCCCATCGAACCGAGCACGCCGTTGTCGCTGAGGAAGGCCACCGCCCTGGTGAAGAGGCCACGGTTTTCGGCGCTCAGGTGCGGCATCAGCTCGGTGCTGAGGGCTTTGTTGATGTCATCGAGGGTGATGGTGCCGTTCTTCTGCCAGGCGTCGCCCAGCGACGCCATCACCTTGCCGAAGTCGGTGGCGGCGTCCTTGTCTTTGACCAGCATCTCCACGAACTTCTCGTAGGTCGCCAGCGAGCGCCGCGGGATACCGTCCCCGCTGGCCTTGAGCGCCTGGAGAATCAGCAGCGCCTGGTCGGTGGTGGCCAGGGCGGTGTTGTCGTCGGAGATCTTGCTGGGGTCGGCGATGAGCTTGTCCACCTCCATGGTGTAGCCGTCGATCTGCAGGTTCTGCAGGAACTCGTCGGCCTTGGCCGGGTCGATGTCGGCCAGGCTGGCGTAGGCGCTCTGGATTTCGCGGGTGGCCAGCTCCGTCTGGCCGCTGGCCTGGAGGTCGTTGATGTACTTGACGAAGGCATCGGAGGAGGTGCTGTCGAGCAGTTTCTGGCGGGTTTCGTCGACCTTCGCCGAGCCACCCTCGACCTTGGCCAGGGCGCCGTCGTGCTTGGCCTTGAGGTCGTTGACGATGGTTTCGTTGCCGAGCAGTTCGCCGATCTGCGCGTCGATGTTCTTGACGTCGAAGATCTCGTCGCGCACATCGCGCGAGGTGACGGTGACCGGGTCGGTGGCGCTGCCGTGGTTGCCGAAGCCATGCTCGGGGATGATCTGCATGCCGTGCTCGGACATGCTCTTGGCTTCCAGCGCGCGGACGAACTTGGCGCGGGGGTCGTCCTTGGCGATGCTGCCGTCCTTGATGCCGGCACGGTACTCGTCGACCAGGTCTCTCACCGCCAGGTCGCGCACCGACAGGGGCTGGCCGTTCTCGTCCTTCTCGGTGGTCGGCAGTTCGTCCACCGTCACCTCCTTGAGCGGCGGCAGGCCGTGGTCGGCGCGCAGCTTGTCGACGTCGGTGATCTGCTCGGCGATGGTGGTGCGGTAGGAGGAGATCTGGTCGAACATCTGCGGGTTGTCGAACTGCGAGACGATGATCTTCTGTTCCTCGCCACCGGGCTTGCGCTGGGTGAAGGCGATCAGGCCGGGGCCATAATCGCCGACGCCGCCGACGCTCATGATGTCCTCGGTGGACGGCAGGTAGTCGTCGGGGCCGGCCTTGCTGTAGCCGTCGGCCTTGGCCTTCTCGATGCCGGCGAGGGTCTGGCCCTTGGCGGTGTATTCGAGGAAGGCCTCGGGGGCGATGTCCTTGGACACCACCACGAGCTTGCCGTCGTTCTGGGTGACCACCACGATGCCGTCGGTGGGGCTGTCGATCTTGCTGATGTCGCCCATGCCCAGGGTGCCTTCGGTGCGGCTTTGCAGGTGCTGGTCGGGCAGCTTGTGGGCGTTCTTGATGTAGTCGAAGGCGGGGGTGCCCTGGGTGCTGTCCAAGGCGTGCAAGAAGCTGTACAGCTGGCTGCCGCGGTTCTCCGGAGCAGGCTGGTTGGCGGCGGCGGAGGGCACGCTGTCGAGCGCGTCGTAGCCACGGTCGTGGGCGGCGGCGTCGTCGCGGCTGATCATGTACTTGTGGCCGTCGTGCTCGAAGAGGATCACCCCGGTGTCCTTGTCTTCGGACACCACCTTGAGCTTGTCGACGTCCAGCCCGCCGGGCAGGCCGGTGACCTGTTCGTAGCCCTGGGCCTTGCCGTCGGCGAGGGCCTCCTTGGTCTTGCCGGCGCCTCTGTAGGCCTCGAACGCCTCGGGGGTGATGCCCTTGGCGATGATCACTTCCTTGCCGCTGGTGAGCGTGACCTTGAGCACGCCGTCGGCGGGCTGTTCGACCTTGTCGATGTTCTCCAGCAGGAACTGCCCGTCGTCCTTGCGCAGCAGTTCCTGGTCGGGGTTGGCCAGGCTGTCCTTGATCACGTCGTAGGCGGGGGTGCCCTGGGTTTCGGCGAGGCTGTCGAGCAGGTTGTAGAGCTGCGTGCCGTGGTCCGGGCCAACGGGGTCGCGGGTTGGCACGGCGTGGCCGAAGCGCAGGTTCTCGAACGTTTCGAAGCCGGGTTGGGCGTCTTGGGCGGCCTTTTCGCTGATCTGGTACTTGTTGCCGGCGTGCTCGAAGTAGATCACTCCGGCTTCGCTGTCCTTGGCCACCACCTTGAGGGTGTCGATGTCGAGCTTCTCGGGCAGCTCGGTGATGTCCTTGTAGCTGTCGGCGTCAGCGGGTTTTTGCGTATCGGCCTTGGGCGCGGCGTGGGTGCTGGCCAGCACCTTGGGCTTGAGCGTCTTTTCGCCGTCCGCCGGTTGTGGGACGCCTGCCGCCAGGCGGGCCTGGTTCAGCACTTTCTCGAAGAAGCCGCTGGCGGGGGTGTCCGATTTGCCACTGGGGGCAGGTTTCGCTTCGGGTGGGGTGATCATCGCACGGTCCGTGTTGGGGGACGGCGGCAAGACGCAGACCGACGGCGCGGCAGGCCGCGTCGCCCGACAGGCACGCTGCGCGGCCGCTATCGAGGTTCATGGAACCTCGATCGTAGGCGACCTTACCCGGTGAACCGCGAAACCTTGGCAAGTTTCAACAAGGTTTCACGTGTGTGAAGCTTGTGTGTTGTTGATCAGCCGTTCCTGGCGGCGCTGGTCCCAGGGTTGGCTGCTGCGCTTGAGCAGCTCTGGCACGGGCTCGTTGGCCAGTTGCGAAAGGTTGGCGGCGATGCGCCCGGCCCAGAACCGCGCGCCCTGGGCATTGGCCTCGTTCATCGCCAGGTTGAGCAGGGCCATGGCCTGGTCGCGTTGCGCGGGCTTGTCGGGGCGAATCAGCAACTGGGCCTTGATGCGCAGCAACTCGGGGCGGAACCAGTGTTCTTCGCGGGCCTCGGTGATGGCCAGGGTCTGCTCGATGATCTCCACTGCCAGTTGATCCAGGCCCAGCATGGCCAGGCCCTGCGCGTATTCGCTGCGCACCAGGCTGTACAGCGGGCTGTCGCCGATGGCGTGCAACTGGTCGAGGGCCTCGCCAAGGCCGCGCACGCCTTCCGCGGCGGCGCCTTGGCGAATCAGCAGAATGTGCTCGAAGCAGCGCACGAACAGGCGCCATACCGGCAGGTCCTGCTCGCCGAGGCTGTCTTTGAGGCGGGTGAGGAATTCGCGGCTGCGCTTTTCATGGCCGACCAGCAGGGTGATCGGGATGGCGCTCAGGCTCAGGCTGTACCACAGGCTGGCCGGGTGGTGCAGGGCCATGGCGGCGTCGACGTTGGCTTCGAGGGTGAGCAGCGCCTGGCCGACCTGGCCTTGCAGTAGCTGGATCTGCGCCTTCAGCGAACGGGCGGCGATGCCTTGGTCGAAGTGGCTGTCGATCACGTGGGCCGGCGGCATCAGCGGGAAGCTCAGGGCTTCGCTGATGGCCTGGCGCGCGCCTTCCAGCTTGGCCATGTGGAACAGCGGCGTGGCGCGCATGCGCCGGCCCAGCAGGCGCCGTTCGAGGCGGTTGGTGCGTTCGCTGAGGTGCACGTAGCGGTCGGCCAGCGCCAGCGCCTGGGGGTGCTGGTTGCAGCAGCAGTGGTCGTGCCACAGGCCCCACAGGCCGCGCAGTTCGTGTTCGCTGTCGCCGAGCGCCTGGGCGTCGTCGATGACCTGCTGCCAGGCCTGGCGGATGGCTGGCCCGGCGCCGTGGGTCAGGGCCATGACGCTGGCCGCGATGGTGTTCAGCAGCATGCGCTGGCGGGTGCTGACGGCGGCGAAGTGCAGGCCGCTGTCGACCCAGCGGTGGCATTCGTCGATCAGCGACAGGCGCAGCCACAACGGTACGCTGGCCAGCACCAGGTCGACGCCGAGGGTCGGGTCGCCCTGGTCACCGAAGCACCAGCTCAAGGCGCTGCGCACGCAGTCGATGGCCGGGCCGTGGAGGGCCAGCCAGGCGTCGGTGCCCATGCGTTCGAGGTCTTGCGTGGCGCGGTGCTGCTCGCTCAGCGTGTAGGCAGCGTGGCGCTGGGCGGTGGCGCGGGTTTCCTGGTGCTGGTCGAGCTTGTGCGCGGCGTACAGGCGCACGGTATGCGGCAAGCGGTAGCGCTTGACCTGCGCGCCGGTGCTGGCCTCCAGCAGCGATTTGTCGAGCAGGCTTTCCAGCAGCCAGGCGGAGTCCTGGTACTGGCCGGGGCACACGTCGACCACGGCCTTGGCCGCGGCCAGGGTGAAGGCGCCGCTGAAGATCGACAGCTGGCGCAGCATGGTCTGTTCCTTGGCGCAGAGCAGGGCGTGGCTGACGTCCAGTGCGGCGTCCAGGGTGCGGTGACGGGGTTGGGCAGTGCGTCGGCCAGTCATCTGCAGACGGAAGCCGCCGTCGAGCAGCTCCACCAGGTAGGCCAGGCCGAAGGCGCGCACGTGGCAGGCGGCGATCTCGATGGCCAGCGGGTTGCCGTCGAGCTTGCGACAGATGGCCACGGCGGCTGGCACGTCGGCGTCGCTGAAGGTGAAGTCGCTGTCCAGCATGGCGGCGCGTTGCACCAGCAGTTGCACGGCGGGGCTGGCCTGGGCGTCGGTCGCACTCAGCAGGTGATCGTTTGCGCCGACCGGCAAGGGCGCCACGGCGCGGATGAATTCGCCTTCGGCGTGCAGCGGTTCGCGGCTGGTGACCAGCACGTGGCAACCCGGTGCCTGGCGCAGCAGGGCCTCGACGACGCGGGCGGTGTCTTCCAGGGCGTGGCAGCAGTTGTCGAGCATCAACAGGTGCGGGGCATTGCCCAGGGCTTCGGCCAGCGTGGGCAGGGCATCGTTGCCCGGCGCCAGGCCCAGGGCCGTGGCGACCTGTTGGGCCACCGGGGCGCTGTCGCTACCGAGGTCGACGAAGGTGCGGCCCTGGGGGAAGTGCGTGGCCAGGGTATTGGCCAGGGCCAGCGCCAGGCTGGTCTTGCCGATGCCAGGGCTGCCGGTGAGGGTCACCAGGCGGCGTTCGCGCAGCTCCTCGGCCAGGGTTCGCAAGGCCTGCTCGCGGCCGAGGACGCTGGTGGCCGGGCAGGGCAGGCAGGTCTCGACCTTGGCAGGGGCGATGGCTTGCACGCTGGCTTCGCGCACGCTCACGGGGGCGACGAAGCGGTAGCCGCGACCGGGCACGGTGACGATGTGGGTGAAGTCGCCCTCATCGCCCAGCACCCGGCGCAGGGTGGTCATCTGCGCGCGCAGGTTGCACTCCTCAACGACGACCTTGGGCCACACCAGCGCCAGCAGTTCGTTCTTTTCCAGCAACTCGCCGCTGCGGCTGGCCAGGGTCACCAGCAGTTGCAGGGCGCGGCTGCCCAGGTGCACCGGCTCGCCATGCTTGAACAGCAGTTGCTGCTGGGGGTAGAGCACGAAGGGGCCGAAGCAGAGGGCGTTTTCCGGGTCAGGCGTGTCCAGGGCATCCAGGGTGACTATCTTTCCGGGCTGGGTTCTGTTGAGGCGCATGATTAAACCTTTATGAATTAGTTAGTTATTGGCGATCAGGGGGCTCGCCTTTTTATGGTTCACATGTACAGAAAAACGGCATTATCCGGAGTAATAGTTTCTGTCTTGGTTTCGCGGTCTCTCGATAATGGATAGCTATATGCCATGCCCGCCGTCATCACATATTCATGTTGTGCACAATAAGTGTCCGGTCGAGGCGGGTGGGGCAAAAGCGCGGGCAAGTATCGTGCCATGGATATAACTTCATCTAGGAAATGGGCGGTGTAGAACTTTCGAGGAAGTTGATGACGATATAACTTCAGGGATGTTTTGTTCGGGTTTCCGACTGCGCGCGGGTGGGGGTGTTCGGAAAGCCGAATGCGTAACGCGGTGGTGGCTGTCCAAGTGTTGCCAGAGTGGCCTTGGGGGAGGCTGCGGGGGGGCGGCGTTCGTGGCTTGCAGGGTCATGGTCTAATGCACGTCTGGCGGCCTGGCGGTATTTCGCCGTTGCCGGGTCTCGGGGGGCCGGTGAGTGCTGTTAGATACTGCGCGAGAGGGTTTATTTCGTGGCGACAAACCGCCATTGCGGGGTTTGTGACAGGGATCTCAGAAGTGAGTGGCTGTAGCAGAAAACAACAACTTGGAAGCGTATGTTCTTCGCCCGATTTTTATCGGCGGAAGTTCATGTGCCCGTGATTGTTGGGTGAAAGCGGTTATTGGAGTAATTGCTCGATTGTTTGCGGATGTTAGTGGTGTGGGTGGGGTGGCGGTAATCCGCCAGGGGCACCGACTGGCCCTTATCGCGGGGCAAGCCCGCGATAAGGCCGCTACGCGCCGTCACCGTGGCGACAACAGGTCGGCCAGTTGCATCGCCCGGTAGATCTCCCGGCGCATGCGGTCAGCCACCGCATTGACCACCTCGGCGCCATCCTGTGACGGGTCCACGTGCACCCGGAACGGCCGCTGGCCATGGGGCAGCCCCACCACGCGCACGATCTCCCGTGCGACCTGCGCCGGGTCGGCATCGGCCGGCTCCAGCTGCGCCAGGCCCTGGAGCGCCTGTTCGGCGACCCCGGCATAAGGCCCGTTCAGGTACGCCGCGGCCACTTCGCTATCTGCTGGCGCGCCGGCATGGGCGAAGTGGTTGGTCCCTTGGGTAAAGGCCCCCGGCACCATGATCGTGGTCTCGATGCCCCAGCGCGACAGCTCGGTGGAATACGACACCGCCAGCGCATCCATCGCCGCCTTGGCTGCGAAGTACGGCGCCAGGAACGGCGGAGTACCGCCACGGGTCGACGACGAGCCCACCCACACCAGCAAACCCTTGCCCTGCTGGCGCAGGTGCGGCAGCGCGGCGCGGTTGACCCGCTGGGTGCCGAGCACGTTGACGTCGTACTGCTGCATCAGTTGCTCCGGGGTGAACGCCTCGGTGGGGCCGAACACCATGTGTCCGGCGTTGTGCACCAGCACGTCCAGGCGCCCGGCCTCGGCCAGCACCTGGCCGAGGGCGGCGTCGTTGGAAGGCTGCGACTGCACGTCCAGCTCGACGGTGCGCAGGTCGGCGCCGTGTTCCCGGGCCCAGTGGGCCACTTCCTCGACCCGGGCGGCGTTGCGCCCAGTGGTGTCGCGCATCGAGGCATAGACGCAGTGGCCGGCTTGGGCCAGGGCCTTGGCGGTCATCAGGCCGAAGCCCGAAGACGCACCGGTGATGAGGATGACATCAGGCATGACGATACTCTCCGATCAGCTCAGGGAAGGGCAGGCCCGCGCTGCGGGCCTGGGCTTCAGGCCGTGAGGAAACGCTTGGGCACGTGGTGCGAGACCCAGCCGGCGGCCGAGCCGAGGGTGCCGGCGCCGGCCAGGTGGGCGAGGCTTTCCAGCGAGGGCTCCAGGTGTGCGGCGAACCACGCCACCAGGCCGAGGAAGTAGCCCAGCAGGTTGTTCAGCACCGGCAGGCCGCGCAGGCCCACCACCAGCACCGCGACCGTGAACACCACCAGCGGCACCGCCAACAGTGGCCCGAGGGTCGGGGCGAGCAGGCCGATGACACTGGCGGCCACTGCGCCAAGGGTCAGGCCCAGCCACACGCAGCCAAGGTTCTCCAGGGTCGAACGGGTGGTCAGGCCACGGCTGAAGAAGGCGATCCAGCCGATGAACATGGCCCACACTGGCACGCCCAGGGCCAGGGCGCTGGCCGAGGCCAGCGCGGCGGTGACGGCGGCCACCAGGGTGATGGCGAGGTAGGCGCGGGGCGAGGCGGATGAATGGCTCATCTTGGCAACTCCTCTATCAAGCCACGCCGCCGTTGGCGCGCAGCACCTGGCCGTTGACCCAGCCGCTGTCGGGGCCGGCGAGGAAGGCCACCACACCGGCGATGTCGTCTGGCTGGCCGAGGCGCTCCAGGGGCGGCATCTTGGCGAAGGCCTGCACCTGCTCCTCGGTCTTGCCGTTGAGGAACAGCTCGGTGGCCACCGGGCCGGGGGCCACGGCGTTGACGGTGATGCGCCGGCCGCGCAGCTCCTTGGCGAACACCCGGGTGAAGGCTTCCACCGCCGCCTTGGTGCCGTTGTAGATGGCGTAGCCGGGGAGGTTCAGGGCCAGGGTGGTGCTCGACAGGTTGATGATCCGCCCGCCGTCGTTCAGCGCGGTGGCGGCGGCGCGCAGGGTGTTGAATACGCCCTGGGTATTGATGGCGAAGTTCTGTGCGTAGAGCTCGTCGCTGGTCTGGGCCAGTGGGGTGGCCTTGAGCATGCCGGCGTTGTTGACCAGCACATCGATGCGGCCCAGTTGCCGTTCGACGGTGGTGAACAGGGTTTGCACCTGGCCGGCGCTGGCGACGTCGGCCTTGAGCGCGATGGCCTTGCCACCGGCCTGGGTCAGCTCGGCGACCAGCGCCTCGGCTTCGGTATGGTTGTTGGCGTAGTTGATGGCCACGGCGAAGCCGTCGCGGGAGAGGCGGCGGGCGATGGCGGCGCCGATGCCGCGTGAGGCGCCGGTGATCAAGGCTACGGGAGTGGTCATGGTGGGCTCCTTCGGGTGAGGGGTGGTGGAAGGAGTGTGTACTGTTCGTTGGTTGAGATAATTAGGGGTAAATTGCAATCAATGTTTCATTTGCGTTAATAGTTGCCGCTCCGCAGCCCCCTTCACATAGGAAACCCCATGGATCGCTTCCAGGAAATGCAGGTGTTCGTGCGCATCGCCGACCGCCGTAGCTTCTCCCAGGCCGCGGAGGACCTGCAGATCCCCCGCGCCACGGTCACCAACCTGATCAAGCGCCTGGAGCAGCGCCTGGGCGTGCGCCTGCTCGAGCGCACTACCCGTCACGTACGCCCGACCCACGACGGCGAGGCCTACTACCAGCGCTGCGTGCGCCTGCTCAGCGACCTCGAGGAAACCGAAAGCGCCTTTCGCAACGCGCCGCCCAAGGGCCTGCTGCGGGTCAACCTGCAAGGCACCCTGGCGCGCTATTTCGTGGTCCCGGCGCTGGGCGAGTTCCTGGCCCGCTACCCGGACATCACCCTGCACATCGGCGAGGACGACCGCCTCGTCGACCTGGTCCGCGAGGGCGTGGACTGCGTGCTGCGCGCCGGCGCCCTGCAGGACTCGTCGCTGATCGCCCGACAGATCGCCAGCCTCGAGCAGGTGACCGTGGCCAGCCCCGCCTACCTCGCGCAGTACGGGACCCCTGCCAGCCTCGACGACCTCGACCGGCACTTCGCCGTGGCCTATATGTCCAGCGCCACCGGTCGTGCCCTGGGCCTGGACTTCCAGGTGGGCCGCGAGGTGGTCGAACGCCAGTTGCAGGCCAAGGTCTCGGTGACCGGCGCCGACCTCTACACCGGCGCCGCGCTGTCAGGGCTGGGGCTGGTGCAGGTGCCGCGCTACCGCATCGCCGAAGAACTGGCCAGTGGGCGCTTGCGTGCGGTATTGCAGCACACGCCGCCGCCGGCAATGCCGGTGTCGGTGGTGTACCCGCAGAGTCGCCAGCTGTCGGCGCGGGTGCGGGTGTTCACCCAGTGGCTGGCCGAGTGCCTGGCACGCACGCGCTGAGCGTTTCGATCAACCCCAGGCAGCGTTGCACCCTCGGGCTCAGGTCGCCCAGGCGGCGGCTGAGGATGATCGGGCTGACCGCGCCGGGGTCGCGCACGTCCGCGTAGGCGATGTCCGGGCGATGCTGCTGCTGCACCGAGGCCGGCGCCAGGGTCACGCCCAGGCCGGCGGCGACCAGGCCCAGCGCGGTCTGCAGTTCGTTGGTCCACTGGCTGACGCGCACGCTCAGGCCATGGTGGGCGAACAGCGCGAGGATATGGTCGGCATAGCTTGGGCGTGGGTTGGCGGGGTACAGCACGAACGGCTCGTCGGCCAGTTGTTCCAGGGCCAGTGCCGTGCCGGCCAGCGGGTGGCCTGCGGGCAGCACGGCCACCAGTGGGTCTTCGTACAGCACCTGTTGGACGATGGCCGCATCCTCGATGCGGATGCGCCCGAAGGCGATGTCGATACGCCCGCTCTTGAGCGCCTCGACCTGCTGCACCGTGGTCATCTCGTTCAGCCCCAGTTGCAGCTCGGCGTCGCGGCGCAGCTCGCGAATCAACGCAGGCAGCACGCCATAAAGGGTCGACGGGGCGAAGCCGATACCCAGCCACTGGCGCTGGCCCTGGCCGATGCGCCGGGTGTTGTCGCTGATCTGCTCCAACTGGCGCAATACGGTACAGGTCTGCTCGTAGAAGAAGCGCCCGGCCTCGGTCAGGCGCAACGGGCGTTCGCGCAGCACCAGCAGGGTGCCGAGCTGGTCTTCCAGCTGGCTGATCTGCCGGCTCAACGGCGGTTGGGCCATGTGCAGCAGCTCGGCGGCGCGGGTGAAATTCAAGGTTTCGGCGAGCACCTTGAAGTAGCGCAGGTGACGGAGTTCCATCAGACCTCCAGGGTATGGTGGGAGATTCATTTGATATTGGACCGGCCGACGGCGATCGCGCAATCCTTGGTTGCATAAGTGAACCCACGGGATGTACCGACCGATGAGCAATGCCCTGATCGAGCGCCTGGAGACGTTTATCGTCGACCTGCCGACCATCCGCCCGCACAAGCTGGCGATGCACACCATGCAGCAGCAGACGCTGGTGATTCTGCGCCTGCGTTGCAGCGACGGCGTCGAGGGTATCGGCGAGGCCACCACCATCGGTGGCCTGGCCTACGGCTATGAAAGCCCCGAAGGCATCAAGGCCAACATCGACGCGCACCTGGCGCCGGCGCTGATCGGCCTGCCGGCCGACAACATCAACGCGGCCATGCTCAAGTTGGACAAGATCGCCAAGGGCAACACCTTCGCCAAGTCGGGCATCGAAAGCGCGCTGCTCGACGCCCAGGGCAAGCGCCTGGGCCTGCCGGTGAGCGAGCTGCTCGGCGGGCGCGTGCGCGACAGCCTGGAAGTGGCCTGGACCCTGGCCAGCGGCGACACCGCCCGCGACATCGCCGAAGCCGAGCACATGCTGGAGATCCGCCGCCACCGCCTGTTCAAGCTGAAGATCGGCGCCAACCCGCTGGAGCAAGACCTCAAGCACGTGGTGGCGATCAAGCGTGAGCTGGGCGAACGCGCCAGCGTGCGGGTCGACGTCAACCAGTACTGGGACGAGTCCCAGGCGATCCGCGCTTGCCAGGTGCTGGGCGACAACGGCATCGACCTGATCGAGCAGCCGATCTCGCGCATCAACCGTGGCGGCCAAGTGCGCTTGAACCAGCGCAGCCCGGCGCCGATCATGGCCGACGAGTCGATCGAGAGCGTCGAGGACGCCTTCAGCCTGGCCGCCGACGGTGCCGCCAGCATCTTCGCCCTGAAAATCGCCAAGAACGGCGGCCCCCGCGCCGTGCTGCGCACCGCGCAGATCGCCGAGGCCGCTGGCATCGCCCTGTACGGCGGGACCATGCTCGAAGGTGCCATCGGCACCCTGGCTTCGGCCCATGCCTTCGTCACCCTGCGCCAGCTGACCTGGGGCACCGAGCTGTTCGGCCCGCTGCTGCTGACCGAGGAGATCGTCAGCCAGCCGCCGCAGTACCGCGATTTCCAACTGCACGTGCCGCGCACCCCGGGCCTGGGCCTGGAGCTGGACGAAACCCGCCTGGCGCGCTTCGCCCGCCGCTGAACCGACTGCCACTCAAGGAGAGCCACCATGCTGTTCCACGTGAAGATGACCGTGAAATTGCCGGTCGACATGGACCCGGCCAAGGCCGCGCAACTGAAGGCCGACGAGAAGGAACTGGCCCAGCGCCTGCAACGCGAAGGCAGCTGGCGCCACCTGTGGCGCATCGCCGGGCACTATGCCAACTACAGCGTGTTCGACCTGCCTAGCGTCGAGGCGCTGCACGATACCCTGATGCAGCTGCCGTTGTTCCCGTACATGGAGATTGAGATCGACGGGCTGTGCCGCCACCCTTCGTCGATCCGCGACGACGACCGTTGAGCTGCACTGTGTAACGATGAGTACCTGACAAGAACAATTCGAGGTAAGCGAAATGACCGTGAAGATTTCCCAGACTGCCGATGTACAAGCCTTCTTCAAGGAAGTGGCCGGGGTCGGCAACGACCAGGGCAGCCCGAGGTTCAAGCAGATCGTGCTGCGCATTCTCAACGATGCCGCGCGCTTGATCGAAGACCTCGAGATCACCGACGACGAATTCTGGAAGGCGGTGGACTACCTCAACCGCATGGGCTCGAACCAGGAGGCCGGGTTGCTGGTGGCGGGCCTGGGCATCGAGCACTTCCTTGACCTGCTGCAGGACGCCCGCGACGAGCAGGCCGGCCTCACTGGCGGCACCCCGCGCACCATCGAAGGCCCGCTGTACGTGGCTGGCGCGCCGCTGTCCGAAGGCGAAGCGCGGATGGACGATGGCACCGACCCGGGCACGGTGATGTTCCTCGATGGCCAGGTGTTCGACACCGACGGCAAGCCGCTGGCCGGCGCCACGGTCGACCTGTGGCACGCCAACACCAACGGCACCTATTCGTACTTCGACACCACCCAGTCGGACTACAACCTGCGCCGCCGTATCATCACCGACGCCGAGGGCCGCTACCGTGCCCGCAGCATCGTGCCGAGCGGCTACGGTTGCCCGCCCACCGGCACCACCCAGGAAGCGCTGAACCTGCTGGGCCGCCATGGCCAGCGCCCGGCGCACATCCACTTCTTCATCTCGGCGCCGGGGTACCGGCACCTGACCACGCAGATCAACCTGTCGGGCGACAAATACCTGTGGGACGACTTCGCCTATGCCACCCGCGATGGCTTGGTGGGTGATGTGCGTTTCGTCAGCGATGCGGCGGCGGTGCAGGCGCGTGGCGTGCAGGGCGAGGCGTTCGCCGAGCTGACGTTCGACTTCCAGCTGCAGGCGGCCAAGGCACCGGGTGCCGAGGATCGCAGCCAGCGTCCGCGTGCCTTGCAGGACGCCTGATCGGCTTAGCGAACACGCATAAAGTGGTTTTTGCCTGGGTCATCCCGTGCGGGGGTGGCCTGGGTTTTTTCGTTTGTGCGTAGCGGGGTGGGGGCCATCGCGGGGCAAGCCCGCTCCCACAAAATACCTCGCAGTCCTCGCGCGCAGCGAGGGCGCCTGTGGGGGAAATTGCCTGCGTGGCGTGCCTGCCGGCCCTGACGCGGGGCATCAATCCCACCGACGATGCGTGATTTTTCTACCATTCCAAAATTTTTTCTGGAAAAACAGAAAAAATTCCCACGCCTAAAAAATCAAAAAAACTCCTTAAATAACAGATTACTACCAATAAAAATGACCTTGGCATGTCGATTTTTTGTGGATTTTTCGCGTGAAAAATTAATTGACAATTCACGTAAATAATCCCAAATTTCCCCCATCGGCAACACAACAACAAAGGTCAATGCCATGCCGTCTATCCCGCTCCCAGCGCGAGTGGCCGGCGCCTGCCTAACCCCAGGCGCGCCACTGTGCCACCGCTTCCCGGTGACGTCGTTCACCCCTGCCACCCTGTGCCAACCCGTACCCGTAGACGGAGAAACTCCATGGACTCGCTTCGCCTGAGCGCCGCCCCCGCGTGCGCGCTTGCCTCCGGCCCAGCCTTCGAGGCCCTGCTTGATGGAATTCGTGATCGGGCCCGCCTGGGTGAGTTCGATCGCCAGCGCCATATCTCCCGTGACGTGATCGACGCCTTCAAGGCCCACGGTGTCTACCGTGCGCTGGTACCCAAGCGCTTCGGCGGCTTGGAATGCTCGCCCGCCGAGTTCTGCGAAATGGTCGAGCGCATCTCCCATGCCGACGGCTCCGCCGGCTGGGTGGCGAGTTTCGGCATGAGCCCGGTGTACCTGGCGGCCCTGCCGCTGGACACCATCACCCAGCTGTACCGCAACAACCCCGACACCGTGTTCGCCGGTGGCATCTTCCCGCCGCAGCCGGCCGAAGTGGTGCCCGGCGGCTTTCGCATCAATGGCCGTTGGAAGTACTCCAGCGGCTCGATGGGCGCTGACATCGTCGGCGTCGGCATCGCCCCGCGCAACGGCGACAAGCTCGACCTGCCGCGCCTGGCGGTGATCCCCCGCGAGCGCGCACGCATAGAGGAAACCTGGGACACCGTCGGCCTGCTCGGCACCGGCAGCCACGACCTGGTGGTCGAGGATGTGGTGGTCGGCGAGGAGTGGACCTTCATCCGCGGCGGCCAGCCCAACCTCGACGAGCCGTTCTTCCGCTACCCGTCGCTGTCGTTCGCCACCCAGGTGCTCTCGGTGGTCGGCCTGGGGGTGGCGCGCGCGGCGCTGGACGAGCTGTCGGGCATGGCCAGCGGGCGTATCTCGGTGACCGGCGCCCCGGCCCTGGCCGACCGGCCGCTGGCCCAGGTCGACGTGGCCAAGTCCGAGGCGGCGCTGCGGGCGGCGCGGGCGTTCTTCTACGAGTCGATCGAGCGTGCCTGGGGCCATGTGCTGGCCGGCGACCCGGTGCCGGTCGAAGCCACCAACCTGCTGCGCCTGTCCTCGACCCACGCCGCGCGCGTCGCCGCCGAGGTGGCGCGTTCGGCGCAGATGCTCTCGGGCATGACCGGCATCTACAACGACAGCCCCCTGGCGCGTTGCGTCAACGACGCCCAGGTGGTCACCCAGCACGCCTTCATGGGTGACGTCACCTACCAGAACGCCGGGGCGATGTTCTTCGGCAAACAGCCCCTGCCGGGCTACCTGTAACTTTCGGGACCTTTCTCATGAGCGATAAGAAAACCTTGCGCGTGCTGTTCTGCATGGGCATCAACCAGAACTTCTTCGACGCCCCGCGCGAAGAGCAACTGCAGGTATGGGCCGCTTTCAGCGCGATGTGGAACGGCATCCACGACCTGGCGGGTGTGCGCGTGCTGGGCAACATGGATGACGACCAGAGCATGGTCGGCCCCTCCGACGGTTTCCCCTGGACCACCTACCTGCTGGCCGACGTGCCCGACATCGAGACCGTGCACGCCGCCTGCAACCTGTTCCGCACCACCGCGGTGGGCGAGGGCCCGTACAAGCTCTGGCGCTACGCCAAGGTCGAGGCGCGGGTCGGCCGCGAACTGATCATCCAGCGCAGCTGAACCCTCCCACAGAACAACAGCACTGCCAGCCCTGACGCTGGCAAGGAGCCTTCCGTGAGCAACCTGATTCCCGCCGTCAACCTGGCGGTCGACCCCGCCGACCTGGTGCAAACCGACCGCGTCCACACCTCCCTGTACACCGACCCGGCGCTGTTCGACGCCGAGCTGGAGAAGATCTTCCACAGCACCTGGATCTGGGTCGCCCACGAGAGCGAGATCCCCGAGTCGGGCAGCTACAAGACCACCTACATCGGCAAGCAGCCGGTGATCGTGGTGCGCGACCGCAAGAAGGACGTGCACGTGCTGCTCAACCGCTGCCGCCACCGTGGCGCCACGGTGTGCGAGCACAAGAAGGGCAAGACCAACAGCTTCGTCTGCCCGTACCACGGCTGGGGCTACGCCCTGGACGGCTCGCTGCGTGGCATTCCGCACCCGGAGAGCTACGGCGACTGCCTGGACAAGTCCGAGCTGCCGCTGGTCAGCCTGCGCGTGGAAAGCTACGCCGGGATGATCTTCGCCACCTTCAAGGACGACATCGAGCCGCTGGAAGACTTCCTCGGCGCGGCCAAGAAGTGGATCGACCTGTTCATGAAGCAAGGCGCCGGCTACGGCGTGAAAGTGCCCGGCGAGCACCGCTTCCGCTTCCCCGGCAACTGGAAGATCCAGCTGGAGAACACCACCGACGCCTACCACTTCCCGCTGGTGCACAAGTCGTTCCTGTCGTCGGTGGACGAGCAGACCCTGGAGCTGTTCGACTTCGTCAAGGGCCCCGGCTACGTCGAGGACCTGGGCAACGGCCACAGCGTGATGGTGATGATCCCCGAGCTGGTGGACCTGGAAGCCGACCTGGACAAACCCATCCCCGAGCGCTTCGAGGGCCTGGCCGCCGAACTGCGCGACGAAGGCATCGACGAGCAGCAGGTGCGGCGCATCGTGCGGGCGGTCGGCGGCTCGGGCTTCAACCTCAACCTGTTCCCCAATGTCGCCTGCTCGATGGCGTTCTTCCGCGTGCTGCAACCGATCTCGGTGAACGAGACCGAGATCCACCACGCGGTGATCACCATGGACGGCGGCCCGGCCGTGGCCAACCGCTACCGCCTGCGCCTGCACGAGCACTTCCAAGGCCCGATGGGCTTCGGCACGCCGGACGACTCCGAAGCCTGGGAGCGCGTGCAGAAGGGCGCCAAGGCCGGCGAGGAGCTGTGGATCATGCTCAACCGCGGCCTGCCCGGCGAGCAGCCGAGCGCGGACGGGCTGGTCTCCGACGTGAGTGCCGAAACCGGCATGCGCGCGGCGTACCAGCAGTGGAAAAAGATGATGTCGGCCTGAGCCCTGGAGAACCCTCATGAACCTGCAATTGCTGCAAGAAGTCACCGCCTTCATCTGGCAGGAGGGCGACATGCTCGACCACGGCGAGTTCGACGCCTGGCTGAACCTGTGGAGCGAGAAGGGCACCTACATCATCCCTATCGACCCCAAGGCCACCGACTACGAGAACACCCTGAACTACGCCTACGACGACCACCACATGCGCCAGTTGCGCGTGCAGCGGCTGATCGGCGGCGAGTCGATCTCCACCAGCCCGCAGCCGCGCACCGTGCGCACGATTTCGCGGATTCGCGTGCTGGCCGACGACGGCGGCACCGTCACCGTGCGCTGCGCGCAGAACCTGCGCGAGTTCCGCAAGGAAAGCCTCAAGCACTACAGCGCCGACCTGACCTACACGCTGCTGCGCGATGACGGCGGCTTCAAGATCCAGCGCAAGCTGATCAGCCTGATCAACAGCGACGATACCCTCGCCGGTATCGGCTACATCCTCTGAGGGCGCCGCGATGAACCAAGCCCTGATGAACCAGGTTGCACTGGTCACTGGCGCCGGCCAAGGGTTGGGGCAGCGCTTCTGCGCGCGCCTGCTGGCCGCCGGCTTCGACGTGGTGGTCTCGGACCGCGACCTGGCCCAGGCCCAGGCCTGTGCCGAGCAGTTGCAAGGGCAGGGCGGGCGGGTGCTGGCGGTCAGGCTCGACGTTGGCAGCAAGGCCGACTTCGAGCAGGCCCTGGCCCAGGTGCTGGCGCACTTCGGCGCGCTGCACGTGGTGGTCAACAATGCCGCCGTCACCAAGACCACGCCGCTGATGCAGATCAGCCCCGAGGAGTTCGACGCGGTGGTCGGCCTGAACCTGCGCAGCGTGTTCCTCGGCTGCCAGGTGCTCGGCGCCTACCTGGCCGAGGCCGGCTACGGACGGATCATCAACCTGGCCTCGCTGGCCGGGCAGAACGGCGGCACCGCCACCGGTGCGCACTATGCCGCGAGCAAGGGCGCCATCGTCACCCTGACCAAGATCTTCGCCAAGGAATTCGCCAGCCGCGGCGTCACCGTCAACGCCATCGCCCCTGGGCCGATCGACTCGCCGGCGGTGCATGCCGCCGTGCCGGCCGAGCGCCTGCCGGGGCTGCTGGCGAACATTCCGGTACAGCGCCTGGGGGATGCGGATTTCCTCGGCGACTTGATCGTGCAACTGGCGCGGCCCGAAGCCTACTTCACCACCGGGGCGACCTGGGACGTGAACGGCGGGCTGTTCATGCGTTGAACCTCCATTGGCGAACCACGGGACACCGGCCATGAATGAACAATTGTTGAACGTAGTGGTGCGCAAGCGCGAGTTGCAGGGCGACGGTGTGGTCGTGCTGGACCTGGCGCGCACCGATGGCGCGGCGCTGCCTGGCTTCGAGGCCGGCGCGCACGTGGACATCCACATCGCCCCGGGGCTGGTGCGCCAGTACTCGCTGTGCAGCGACCCCGCCGACGCCCGGGTGTACCGCCTGGGCGTGCTCAAGGACCCGGCCTCGCGCGGCGGCTCGGTCGGCGTGCACGAGACCCTGCTGGAAGGCCGCGAGGTGCAGATCAGCGCGCCGCGCAACCTGTTCCCACTGGAGCCTTCGGCACGCCGTTCGATCCTGCTGGGCGGCGGCATCGGCATCACCCCGATGATCGCCATGGCCCACGCCCTGCACCAGCGCGGCGCCGAGTTCGAACTGCACTACTGCGGCCGCTCGCGCAGCCGCAGCGCGTTCCTCAAGGAGCTGGGCGATGCGCCCTTCGCCGACAAGGTGCGCACCCACTTCGACGACGAAGACCCGGCCCAGCGCCTGGACCTCGCCGCCGTGCTCGGTGAGGCTGACGCGGGCACCCATATGTACACCTGCGGCCCGTCGGGCTTCATGGATTGGGTGATCGCCGGCGCGCGTGGCCAAGGCTATGCCGAAGACCACATCCACAAGGAGTACTTCCAGGTCGAGGTGGACGCCTCGGGCGACAGCTTCGAAGTGGTCGCCGCACGCAGCAACAAGACCGTGCAGGTCGCCGAGGGCCAGACCATCCTGGAGGCCCTGGCGCAG
This sequence comes from Pseudomonas entomophila, assembly GCF_029193575.1. Lineage (GTDB taxonomy): Bacteria > Pseudomonadota > Gammaproteobacteria > Pseudomonadales > Pseudomonadaceae > Aquipseudomonas > Aquipseudomonas entomophila_G. The sequence continues at coordinate 106,835 of NZ_JARGCS010000044.1, forward strand.
GTCGGCATCAAGATCGACATCTCCTGCGAGCAGGGGGTGTGCGGCACCTGCCTGTGCGAGGTGCTCGAAGGCGAGCCGGACCACCGTGACGTGTACCTGACCGACGAAGAGAAGGCCGCCAACGACCAGATCCTGGTGTGCTGCTCGCGGGCCCGTTCCAAGAAACTCGTGCTGGACATCTGAGGAGAGCGACCATGGTCGACATAAGCAGTTTTCGCAACGCAATGGCCATGCTCGGCGGCGCCGTTTCGGTGATCACCACCGATGGCCCTGCCGGCCGCTTCGGTTTCACCGCCTCGGCGGTGTGCAGCGTGACCGACTCGCCGCCCACCCTGCTGGTGTGCATGAACCGCGCCTCGCATTCCAATGCGCAGTTCAAGGCCAACGGTGCGTTGTGCGTGAACGTGCTGGCGGGCACGCACCAGGCGCTGTCGGGGGCGTTCGCCAACAAGACGATGAGCATGGAAGAGCGCTTCGCCACCACCCACTGGAGCGTGCTGGAAAGCGGCGCGCCGGTGATGCAGGAGGCGCTGGTGAACTTCGACTGCCGGATCGCCCAAGTGCACGAGGTGGGTTCGCACAGCATCTTCTACTGTGAGGTGCAGGGGATTCGCCAGGGTGGCGCGGACGATGGGCTGGTGTATTTCAACCGGGCGTATCACCGGGTGAGCGAGGCGTCGAAGGCGTGTTGAGCGGGGGCGCTGTGCGCCCCAATCGCGGGGCGAGCCCGTTCCCATAGTGACAGCGCTGCCCTTGCGGATGGCTGTGCACCTGTGGGCGCGGGCTTGCCCCGCGATCGGGCCGCACAACGGCCCAGGCGGCTCAGAAACTCTCGAGGTTGTGGAACACCACTTCGAGCATGCGGTTCAGCCGCTGCACCTGCGCCTCGGTCAGCCCTTTGAAGCTACGCTGGAACAGTTCGCGGGTGACGTCCTGCATGCGTTCGATGGTGTGCAGCCCTTCCTCGGTGATGCGCACCTGGGTCACCCGGCCGTCCTCGGCACTGGTGGCGGTCTCGACCAGGCCGTCTTCCTTCATGCGGTAGACGATCTTGGTGATGGTGGAGAGCTTGGCGATGGCGTGAGTGGAGATTTCCGAAATGCTCGACTCGCCGTTCTCGTTGAGGATCCACAGCACCCGCCAGCGCGGCACGTCGAGGTCGACCTTCTTCAGCAGCCGTTCCATGTTCTGGGTGTAGCGTCCGTGCACACGGGCCAGCCAGTAGAAGGGAAAGTCCTCCTTGCGGAAATCGTCGCTGGCGGGGTCGTGATGACTGTGGCTTTTCTTCTTCGGTTGACTCATCGATTCACTGACAGGGTTGGAGTTCGTCGGGATGCGGTGGTGGTTTCATCGCGGGGCCAGCCCGCTGCTACAGGCGATGAGTACCCCGCCGAAGCCCGACATATTACGGGAATATTCAGTTGATGTATCAACTTACCAACGACGCCGTGGACGGCGTCGCATCCTAAGGGAGCAGACCTGGCATGACCATCATCGTTGAAACCCTCGACCTGGGCGGCACTGGCCCACGGGTCATGGTCAAGGACACCATCGACGTCGCCGGCAGCGCCACCCGCGCCTCCAGCCAGGCGCTGGAAGACGCGCCGCTGGCCAACCAGCACGCCGAGGTGGTGCGCCTGCTGCTCAAGGCCGGCGCGCGCCTGACCGGCAAGGTCAGCCTGCACGAGCTGGCCTTCGGCACCACCGGCATCAACCGCTACACCGGCACCGCGCCCAACCCGCGCTACCCTGGACGCATTCCTGGTGGCTCGTCCAGCGGCTCGGCCGCGGCGGTGGCCGCGGGCCTGGCCGATTTCACCCTGGGCACCGACACCGGCGGCTCGGTGCGTGTGCCTGCCTGTTGCTGCGGCGTGTTCGGCCTCAAGCCGACCTTTGGCCGGGTCAGCCGCGCCGGGGTGATGCCGGCCCGCACCAGCCTCGACTGCGTCGGCCCGTTCGCCGCCAGCCTGCCGATGCTGGTGCGCGCCATGGGTATGATCGACCCGAGCTTCGTTGCCGCGCAGGTGCCGGGCAGTGCCCGCATCGGCGTGTTGCGGGTGACCGCCGAGGCGGCGATCCACAAGGTCGTGCACGCCACCCTGGCGGCCAGTGGCCTGCCGTTGGGCAATGTCGAGCTGCAGCACTTCGGCGCGGCCTACGAGGCCGGCATGGTGGTGATCAACCGCGAGACCCACGCCGCCTGTGGCCACCTGTTGGCGACCGGCAAGGTCGGCGCCGACATCGCCGGGCGCCTCGCCGCTGCCGGGCAGACCACCGACGCCGCCCTGGCCGAGGCCGAAGCGGTGCGCGAGCGCTTCACCGCTGAAGTCGACCAGGCCCTGGCGACCTTCGACGTGCTGGCGCTGCCGACCATGCCCGACTTCCCACTGCGCCTGGAAGACGCCGCCGACACCCGCGCGGTGCTGGGCATGACCTCGCTGGTGCGCCCGTTCAACCTCTCCGGGCACCCGGCGCTGAGCATCCCCCTGGGCAGTGAGGCCGGCCTGCCGGTGGGCCTGCAACTGGTTGGCGCCAAAGGCGCGGACGAAAAGCTGCTGGCCATCGCCGAGCGCCTGCTGCTGAACGTGCAGCGAGGTGGCGCATGAGCGAGCTCGCCGAACTGCGCACGCGCGTGCAGGCCTTCGAGAACCAGCAGGCGATTCGCGTGTGCATCAACCGCTACATGGCCCTGTGCGACCGGCTCGATGCCGACACCCCGCTCGACGAGCTGGCCGGGTTGTTCACCCGCGAGGCGGTGTGGGAGGGCAAGGGCGCCAAGTACGCCAACAGCTTCGGCGGCTACCGGGGGCGCGCGGCGATCCGCGAGATGTTCGCCACCTACATGAAGCCGCCGGCGCACTTCGCGCTGAACGTGCATTTCCTCACCAGTGAAGTGATCGAGGTGGACGGCGAGCGGGGGCAGGGGCAGTGGGTGATGCTGCAGACCAGCACCTTCGCCAGCGGCGCCTCGCACTTGAACGCGGCGCAGTTGCGGGTGGCGTTCGCGTTGGAGGAGGGGCAGTGGCGCATGGCGCACTTCACCACCGAGAACCTGTTCAGCCGGCCGGTGAGCGGCTGGAACAGCGACGCGGCGCTGCCGGTGCCCGGCCGCTGAAACCAGTACATCCCCTGAGCGGGGCAAGCCCGCCCTAGGGGATGTGCCCCGCTTCAGAAGGTGGTGATGAACAGCAACTGGCTGTAGAGGTTGCTGCGGTCGTTGCCCAGCTGGAACCCACCTTCCTCGGCGCTGCGCTCCGGTTTGTACAACCCCACCAACGGCACCACCACCAGGTGCTCGCTCACCGCCCATTCCGCATACAGGTTCAGTTCCTGTCCATCGGCATTGCCCCGGTCACGGTCCAGGGTGTGGAAGTCGAACCACTGCGCGCCCAGTGTCAGGTTCTCCAGCGGCGTCACCGTCAGCCCCACCTTGTTCACCCGGGTATTGCTGTTGAACGGCCCGGCATAGTTGCCCGCCACCTCGCCCTGGAACCAGGTGCCGATGCCGCGGCTCTGGCCGTAGAACAGCGGGTCGTAGTTTTCCGAGAAGCGGCTGAAGCGGTAGCTGAGGTTCGGCTGCCAGGGCAGGTCGGCGAAGGTCCAGCCGGCCTCCAGGTACCAGGCGTTCTCGGTGGCCGCGTCGGGCTTGTCCTGGCGGGCGAACTCGCCGGAGAGGAACAGGTTCTCGACCCCGGCGTTGCCCTGGGCGCGCAGGCTGTAGGTCTTCATGCCTTCGCGTTCGAGCTGCTGTGGCGAGGCGTAGGCCTCGTCGACGTCGTCGGTCTTGATGTAGGTCAGGCCCACGGTGCCGGCGTCGGCGACGTGTTCCAGGGTGGCCACCTGCAGGTGGGTGCGGGCCTGGGCGCGGTTGTCCGACTCCAGCCACATCAGGTCGCCACGCCAGCCCTGCTTGCCGCCCAGGCGCAGGATCGCGGTGCGGTCGAAGCTCTTGCGCGCGGCCAGGTAGTAGCCGCCGCCCCGGTTGAACTCGCCGTCGGCCAGGCCCCGGCCCATGTTCAGCGAGTCGCCCTGAATCAGGAAGCCATCGCCGACGGTGACCATCTGCTTGCCGAAGGAGGCCTCGATGCCGTCCTCGCCCAGGGCCGGGAACAGGTTGGCGGATTTCCAGCCCAGGTAGGCGTCCTCGATCTTGGTGGTGCGTTCGGAGCCATCGCTGAAACCGGCGGCATCGCCGTCGCCCCAGGTGCCGGAGCTGAGCAGGGCGAAGGCGCCGGACAGCTCGCCTGCGCCGCCCAGGCGCTGGCTGGCGCTCAGGCCGTATTTCACGTAGCCCTCGCGCCAGGACGACGAGCCGGCGGTGTCGTGGGCCATGGCGTAGCGCTCGCGGCTGTGGAACAGGCCGAACACGGCTTCGAGGTTGGCGTCCAGGTGGCGCTGGTCATCGCTGTAGAGCTGATAAGCGGCGCTATGGGCCGACGCCGCGGCGAGTAGCGCGGCAAGGGTGAGGTGGGGGAGCTTGCGCATGGTTTGGCATCCATTGTTGTTGGCGTGGCAGACACCTCGAGGGCATCGACCCGATCATGCAGCAAGCCTTGCGCGGGGCTTTTGTGCTGGTTGCCAGAACGTTTTTTCGGTGTGCCAGGAGGGGGGCGGTGTCTGTTCGGGCCTCATCGCGGGGCAAGTCGGATCGCGATGAGGCCCGAACAGGCGGCATCACCCCCCGGCCAGGAAGCAGCTCACCGCCTGGCGCTCCTGCGCATTCGGCATCCCGGCATAGGGCATGTAGGTCCCCGGCACCGCCACCTGCGGGTGCTCGATGAACGCCTCGACGGTCTGCGCCGTCCACGCCGCCTGCTGGGCCTTCATTGCCTGGGAATAATTGGCCCCTGCCACGCTCCCCGGCACGCGGCCGATCACGCCGTGCAGGTTCGGCCCCATCAACGCCGGCCCGCTGGCCTGCGCCGAATGGCACGCCGCGCAATCCCGGGCGAACACCTGCTCGCCTTGCTGGCGTTGCGGCGCCGGGCATTCGGCGGCCAGCGCCGAGAGGGGGGAAGACAGGGCCAGGGCGGCCAACACGAAGGGGAGGCTACGGACTACGGTGGACATCGTTCAGGGTTCCCGATCAAGGCACGACCAGCGCGACGGCTGGCGTTTGTTATTGTTCAGGCCTGCGATTGTGCCGCCGCGTCCGCCCCGGCGTTTTGTTCTGCCTGCCAGCGTTTTTGCTGGGCTTGTCAGGCCACGTGGTGTTTGCGGTATTCGCCCGGCGTCATGCCGAAGCGCCCCTTGAACGCGGTGCTGAAGTAGCTCGAATCGGAAAAGCCCCAGGAATACCCCAGCGACGACACTTTCAGGTCCATGGCCGGGTTGCGCAGGCTTTCGGCGCAGAAGTCCAGGCGCCGGTTACGGATGTACTGGGCGATCACCAGGTCGCGCTTGGCGAAGATGCGGTACAGGCTGCGCATCGAGATGCCCACTTCGCGGGCGATGAAGTCTGGGGTCAGGTGCTCGTGCGCGATGTGTTGGTCGATCAGCGCCAGGGCCTTGCGCAACAGGCGTTCGTGGCTGCCGGGCAGGCGTTCGCGGGCGATGGCCGGGCGCAGCAGGCTGACCAGCGCATCGAGCACCGCCTGGCCTTCGTGCTGGGCCAGCTCGGGCATCTGGCTGGCATCGAGCATCATCCGCCCGGCCAACTGCGCCAGCGGCGATTGCGCGCAGATGCGCTGGGCGCATTCCACGGCGATGCCACGGGTGCCACTGTCGACCAGTTGGCGCGGGAGGATCATCGACAGTTGCCGCGACTGCCCGTGGAAGTGCATGTCCAGCGGGCGGCAGGCGTCGATCAGGGTGAGGTCGCCGGGTTGCAGTTCGAGGCGCGCGTCCTGGTGCTCGATGCGCGAAGTGCCCGACAGTTGCAGCACGGCGTAGTAGTTGTCGGCATCCCCCGCCTGGATTTCCTTGCGGTTGCGGAACAGGTTGACCTGGCTCATCTGCACGATGCTCAAGGAGATGCCGCCGGTCTGGCGCTTGTCCAGCTGGCCGGCGAAGCGGGGGTCGAGCCTGCGGCCGCTGAAGTGGCCGCAGGCCTCGTTGACCTGGTGCATCCAGACCTGGAACTGGTCGTCGGCGACGCGGGTTGCGCTGTTCATGGAGGCCTCGCACGGGAAGACGGGAACACGATCGCTTGGGCGATTCTTGGGAGGGGTGCGATATGCACCCATATTCACTTGAAATTTCAAGCAAAATGCGCGCCTGGTCTTGAGGGTTTGTATCTCGGATTTGTATCAAATAACTGAAATATATAGATAAAAATTTAAGTTATGGCCGCATTTCGTGTTTTTTGAATAGGGTTTTCTTTCTGAAAAATGCTCCGAAAGGTAGCGTTTTCGTGTTTGGTGCGTGTTTGCGAAACAGTGTTGTGGTTGTGCCGGCCCTATCGCGGGGCAAACCCAGCCCAAAACCCCCAGGCAAAAAAAAGCCGCATGACAAGCATGCGGCAATGGCCTTGCAATCCATGGGGCAGCCAAGCCGCCCGGTTACCGCGTCATGCCATCCTCGATGGCAATCCCTTGCGCTTTCATTTCGCCAATCAACCCCGCCCGCACATCCGGCAGGTTGAGCATGCTCTGCCCACGCACGCGCGCCACCTCCTCGCGGGTATAGGGCGCCCAGCGCGCCGGGGTGCTCGCCCCCGCCATGCCCCCTGGCGCCAGCAGCCAGTTGAGCAGATCGGCGATCTGCCCGTCGCTCAACGCCGACTGCGAAATACCCGGCACCCGCACCAGGAACTCACGCCCCCCCGGCACCTTGAGGAAGTTGCCGACGAAACCGGCCATGCGCGGGGTGTCGTTGGCCGCCGAGCCTTGGCCGTGATCGAGGTGGCAGCCGGCGCACTGCAACTGGTAGTTCACCGGTGTTGAATAGCCTGCCGCGGCGATCGGCGGGGGCGGCACTTCGTTGCCCGGGGCCGGGCGCTGGTTGGGGTTGGGCAGGGTGCGGGCGTGCACGGGCGGGTATGCCGCCAGGCAGACCAGGCACGCCAGCGCCAACCAACCGCTGCGCCAGGCCACGGCTACACCGCCACGCCGCGGATGATGGTGACGGTGCAGTTGTAGATCTTCGACTCCGCGCCCAGGCACCAGTTGATGTCGTTGTTGTTGAACGGCCGGTACAGCGGCTGCTCGTCGTCGTTGCGCGAGCAGGCACACTGGCCGCAGGCGTGCTTACCGCAGCAGTCGTTGTAGGAAATGATGTAGTTCTTGCCATCCGCCGGGTTGCGGCAAGTGCCGATCCAGGTCACCAGCGACACGTCGGTGCCGGGTGGACACGAGGTGATCGAGCCGCCGCAGCACGAGCACAGGAACCCGTCGATCGAGCAGTTGCGCCAGTAGTCGCAGCTGGTCGGGTCGCCCGGGTCGCCCATCTTCGGTTGTTCGGCGGCCAGGGCCTTGGCGGTGCGGTCGATCGGCAGCAGCACCGGCAGCGCGGCGCCGGCCACCATCAGCGAGCCCAGGCGCGCCAGGAGCTTGCGCCGCGAGGTGGTGTCGGCGACATGGCGGGTGGAGCGTTCGAAGAGCTTGTCGAGAAACTTCATGTTCGGGCTCCGGCGATCAGTGCGGTGCGTGGTGGTGATGGGCGTGCTGGCCGTCGCCGTGCAGGTACTGCTGCAGGCTGGCGCTGCCCAGGTGCTGGGTCTCGAACAGGCTGTCGAGGTGCTCGCGGGAGTTGACCAGGCCCTTGGCGCGCAGCACCCCGGCCTTGTCGATCAGCACGGCGTAGGGCAGCTTGCCGATCTGGTAGGTCATGCCGATTTCCGGGCCGACCACGTAGGTGGCCTTGTGCAGGTCGTTGGCTTCGATCAGCGCCTGTTGCTCGGCCAGGTCGCCGTCGCTGACGTAGACCACGTCGAGCGCGCCCTGGTTGTCACGGGCGATCGAGCGCACCGCCGGCAGCAGCGACTTGCACACCGGGCAGCCGGGGGCGAGGAAGAACAGCAACTGGGCGCGCTCGCCCTGGTAGCCAATGTTCACCGGGCGGCCATGACGGTCGGCGGCGGTGACCTGCGGGGCTGGGTCGTTGACCGCGATGCCCTTGTCGACCATCAGTGCGCCGGCCGGGGCGATGCGCCCGTGCAGTACGCCGATCTGGCGCACCAGCGCCATGACGGTGAAGGCCAGGCCGATCAGCAGCAGCCACAGCAGTACGTTCGAAGCGATGAGCAGTTCCATGGTTATCTTCCAGTCAATTTGGCGAGGCGTGGCTGGTTGGCCAGCAGGCCATCCACCGCCACGTGGATCAACAGCGCCACGGCTGTGGCCGCGACGATCAGCAGCAGGTCGGCGGCACCAAGGGCGCGCGGGCTGCTGGGCAGCGCGGCGACCAGGGCCAGCACGGCGAAGGCCAGGTTGCGCAGCAGCAGCACCGGGCGCAGCGGCTGGCTGGCGCCGGGGCCGGAGCAGCCGCAGTCGATGTCGCGGCGGCCGCGCCAGAGGTTCAGGCCGATGGCCGCGGCGTACAACGCCATCAGCAGCACCGCGCCGAGGGCGGCGAGGCTACGCGAGGCCGGCAGCAGCAGGCCTAGGGCCAGGGCCAGTTCCAGCGCCGCCAGGCCCAGGGTCGCCGGCAGGGCCAGGGCCTGGGGCAGCACTTCGTAGCGGCGCACGGTGTGGCTGAACAGGCGCGGGGCGCGCAGCTTGTGGCTGGCCGCCGAGGCCAGCAGCACCGCCAGCGCCGTGCTGCTGGCGCTTATCAGTACAGGGTCGAGCATGGTCGGCCTCCACTTACCAGGGGTTGAAGGTCAGCACCGGGGTGGCGGCGATCTGGTCGATGGCGCCGGTGTGCTTGTGGGTGGTCAGGTCGAAGAACTGCACGCCACCTTCGAGGTCGGTGGCGCTGAGGATCGGCGCCTTGTCGTGGCTGGCCTGCAGGCTCCACACCGGTTTTGGCGATTCGAGCGTGGCGACCTTCTTGCCGGTCTTCAGGTCGAAGGCCCAGATGGTGGTGCTGGGGTCTTCCCACTTGCCGTCGGTGTGCTGCTCGTGCATCAGCGCGTACAGGCGGTTGAGCCCCGGCGCCACGGCCAGCACCTGCCAGCCTCCCGGCGCCCAGCCCTGCTTGCGCTCCTGCTCGGTGACCAGCGACCAGGTCGGCAGCGGCTCGGCCTTGCCGTCGGCGAAGCGCACCGGGTAGACCTCGCCGGTGGTGGTGGTGAAGTAGTAGGTGTCGCCGTTGGCGATCGCGCGTTCGTTGAGCTTGACCTTGTTGGGGTCGAAGAACGGCGTCTGGGTGCGGCCGACTTCCTTGCCCTGGTCGTCGAGGGTCACCACCTGCAACTGACCGTCGCCGCACAGCGAGGCGAAGCTGCGTTTGCCTGCCGGGTAGTTGAGCACGCACCCGCTGATGGCGATTTCACTGGCCACCGCCTTGGTCTGGGTGTCGACCACGGTGACCGAGGTGGAAGGGGTGAGGTTGAAGATGTACACCAGCTTGTTGTCGCTGCTCACGCCCAGGGCGTACTTCTCGGTGAGGGTCGAGGCGCGCTTGGCCGGCAGCACCACTTCCCAGTTCGGGCGCAGGGTCTGGGTGTCCCAGGCCACCAGCACATCGGTGCGCTCGCCGTAGGTGCCGCGCGAGTAGAACAGGTTGGCCGAGTACAAGGCCTTGTTGTCCGGGCTCAGGGCGGTGGGCGCGACGAACGCGTTGGTGGTCATGCCGAGCATGCGCTTGGTCTTGGGGTCGACCACCAGCACCTTGCCGGCGATGGGGTTCTTGAAGTCCACATCGAGGATGTAGACCCGGTGAGGGTCGGGCGGGAAAGGCAGGACCTCCTGGCCGATCTCCTCGGCCGGCAGGTCCGCCCACACTGCGTTCGTCGCCGCGCTCATGGCCAGCGCCAGAGCCGTCGAGATGCAAAGCCTGTCTACGCGACGCATTGGCTGTCTCCGTTTTTCTTATAGGGGGTTCGGCAATGTTCGCAGTGTGCCGCCTGGGGCGGCGCAACGATTTGCCGTGCGTGACATTCTCTTTTGGCTCCCTGACAAAACGCTAGCCGGGGCTGGCGCGGGCTTCGCAGGCCTCTGAAGATGCCGGCGAACACACCAGGAGTGATCCGATGAGCGATATCCAGCTGCTACCGGCCGTGGTCGAGTTTCTCGGCAAGACCCACGGGCATTTCATCGAGGGCCAGTACCAGGCGGGCGAGGCCACGGCCACCCTCGATATCCACGACCCGTCCAGCGGGCAGGTGATCAGCCGCGTGCGCGATGCCAGCGAGGCCGATGTGCAGCGCGCGGTGGACAGCGCCGCGCGCGCCTTCAAGGGCGCCTGGGCGAGTGTCTCGCCCTATGAGAAAGGTGTGGTGCTCAACCGACTGGCGGACCTGATCGAGGCCAACGCCGAGGAGTTGGCGCAGCTCGAGACCCTGTGCTCGGGCAAGTCGATCAACCTTTCCCGCGGCCTGGAGATCGCCCAGAGCGTGGTGTTCCTGCGCTACTTCGCCGGCTGGGCGACCAAGATCACGGGGCAGACCATGACCCCGTCGCTGCCGTCGTTCGGCGGCGAGCGCTACACCGCCTTCACCCTGCGCGAGCCGGTGGGCGTGGTGGCGGGCATTGTGCCGTGGAATTTCTCGGTGATGATCGGCATCTGGAAAATCGCCTCGGCGCTGGTCACCGGCTGCACCGTGGTCATCAAGCCCAGCGAGTTCACCCCGCTGACGCTGCTGCGGGTGGCGGAGCTGGCGGTGCAGGCGGGGGTGCCGGCGGGGGCGTTCAACGTGGTCAACGGCGCGGGCCAGGTGGGGCAGGCGCTGATCGCCCACCCGCGGGTGGCCAAGGTGGCGTTCACCGGCTCGGTGCCCACCGGCATCGCCGTGGGCAAGGCGGCCATGGCCGCCAACCTGACCCGCGCCACGCTGGAGCTGGGTGGCAAGAACCCGGCGGCGCTGTTGGCCGATGTCGATGTCGATGGCGCCGTGGCGGGCATCCTGCAGACCGCCTACGTGCACCAGGGGCAGGTGTGCGCGTCGCCCGAGCGGTTGTACGTGCACCGCAGCAAGGTCGATGAGTTCACCAGCAAGCTGGCGGCGGCGTTGGGGCAGTTGAAGATCGGCTCGGCGCTGGACCCCGAGGCGCAGTTCGGGCCGCTGGCCAACCAGGCGCACCTGAACAAGATCGCCGGGTTCTTCGCGCGGGCGCGGGCCGCCGACCAGGTGGTGTGCGGGGCCAAGGTGCTGGAGCGACCGGGGTACTTCGTCGAGCCGACCGTGGTGCTGGCAACGGGCGCGGACGACCCGCTGCTGCACGAGGAGACCTTCGGGCCGATCGTTTGCATCCTGCCGTTCGATGACGAGGAGCAACTGGTCGAGCTGATGAACGACTCACCGTATGGCCTGACCGCGAGCCTGTGGACCAACGACCTGTCCAAGGCCCTGCGGCTGATCCCGCGGATCGAGGCGGGGACGGTATGGGTGAACATGCACACCTTCCTCGACCCGGCGGTGCCGTTCGGCGGGAGCAAGGCGTCGGGGGTGGGGCGTGAGTTCGGCAGTGCGTTCATCGAGGATTACACCGAGCTGAAGTCGGTGATGATTCGCTATTGAGGGTACGCCACCGTCCTTGTAGAGCGGGGCAAGCCCGCTCTACAAGGTAGGGTCGTTGCGCGATTACTCGCTTGCCCAGCCCAACTCGGTGAACAGCGGCACCAACCCATCCAACCTCGGCAACACCCCATCCGGCACGTAGTCGGCCAGCGGCTGACGTTTGGTGCCGCGGTCGATCCAGATGCAATGGAAGCCCAGGTCACGCGCCACCACCAGGTCCAGGTGCGGGCTGGCGCAGATGTGCAGCACCTCGCCCCGGTTCACCCCAAGCTGCTCATGGGCATGGTTGAACAGCTGGTGGTCCGGCTTGTAGGCCCCCGCCTGCTGGGCGGTCACCACGCGGTCGATATGCCCGCCAAGCTGCGCCACGTTGCCGGCGATGATCGCATCGTCGGTATTGGACACGATGCACAGCTTGAAGCCCTGGCGCTTGAGCCAGGCCAGCGTTTGCACCACCTCGGGGAACGGCGGCATGCGCGAGATGCGGTCGGCGAACGCCTCACCGTCGGCCTCGTCGTAGCCCACGCCGAATTCCTCCAGGGCATAGCGCAGCGACAGGCTGGACACCTCGCGGAAGCTGCGGTGCGGGCGGCCCTGTTCCAGTTCGTGTTCGTAATGGTCGTAGACGGCGATGAAGCGGTCCGGGTCGAGCTGGCCCAGGCCCTTGCGTTCGAGCAGCCGCACGATGGAGTCGAGCAGGCCCTCGTCCCACTGGATCAGGGTGCCGTAGCAGTCGAAGGTGAGCCACTTGGGCTTGCTGAAGAATTCGAGGGGCATGATGGTGGCCTTTGTCGATTGAAGTGCCCATTCATCATGCGGTGCTGCCATGGATTTATAAATTCGATTATTCTCGAAAATAAATTCATTAAAGGCATTAATGATGTTCGACCTCGAACTGTTGCAAACCTTCGTCTCGGTGGTCGACGCCGGTGGTTTCACCCGTGCCGGCGAGCAGGTCAATCGCACCCAGTCCACCGTCAGCCAGCAGATCCGCAAGCTCGAGGAACAGGCCGCGCGCCCGCTGCTGGTGCGCCACCGCGCCTCGCGCAGCATCCAACTGACCGAGGACGGCGAGCGCTTGCTCGGCTACGCCCGGCGCCTGATCGGCCTGGCCAACGAGGCGCGCTACATGATGACTGCGCGTGATGTCAGCGGTGTGGTGAGCCTGGGGATGCCCGAGGATTTCCCCACCGAGCGCCTGGTGGCGTTGCTGGTGGCGGCGCGTGAGCGGCTGCCGGACATCCGCCTGGATACCTGTAACGGCCTGAGCGTGCAGATGCACAGCATGCTCGAGCGCAAGGAGCTGGACCTGGCGCTGGTCAAGCGCAATGCCACCGGCGAGGCGGCCATCGCCCGTTGGGACGAGCGCCTGGAGTGGGTCTGCGGCGCCGAGGTGGACCTGGCCCACGGCCCCTTGCCGTTGATCGTCTACCACCAGGGTTGCCTGTACCGCGAGCGTGCCGTGCGTTGCCTGGAGGCGGCCGGGCGGCCTTGGCGCATCGCCTTCGCCTCGCAGAGCCTGGCGAGCATCCAGGCGGCGGTGTCGGCAGGGTTGGGGGTGAGCCTGCTGCCGGCCAGCGCGGTGCTGCCGGGGCAGCGCATCGTCACCGGGCAAGGGCCGTTCAGCCGACCGCCGAGCACCGAGCTGGCGCTGTTGGCGTCGAGCAAGCTGCTGACCCGGGTGCAGCAGCAGGTGGTGGATTTTCTGGTGGGGGCGCTGGAGGGGTGAGCTTGGTTTTGCCGGCCCTCTCGCGGGGCAAAACAGCAAATTCCCACCGGGTGTGGAATAAACGCCCTGCCCGCGCGTTTACGACCAGAACCCCCAACAACCCGGAGTCGTAAACATGCCGCACCTTCGCACCATGGCCCGTTGCACCTTCCTGCTCGGCACCCTCGGCCTCGCCGCCCTCAGCGCCACCGCCCAGGCCGCCCAACCCTGGGAGGTCCTGCCGCCCACCCCGAAACTCGAGGGCCCGTTCAAGACCGTCGAGGTCAACGGTGTGCAACTGGCCTACCACATCGAAGGCAAGGGCGCCCCGGTGTTCCTGCTGCACGGCGGCCCGGCCAACGCCGACTACCTGGCCGGCCAGGCCAAGGTGCTCTCGGCCCACTACCAGGTCATCTCGGTCGACACCCGCGGTCACGGCCGCAGCAACGCCAACGGCCTGCCGCTGAGCTACGACGCCATGGCCGACGACGTGGTCGGGCTGATGAAGCAGCTGGGCCTGAAGAAAGCCGACGTGGTCGGCTGGAGCGACGGTGGCATCACCGCCCTGGACCTGGCCATGCGCTACCCCGACAAGGTTGGCCGGATCATCGCCTTCGGCGCCAACACCGACCCGACCGGCGCCTTCCCCGACGCCGACAAGAAGCCGGCCTTCGGTGCCTTCGTCAGCCGCGCCGCCGACGAATACAAGCAGCTGTCGCCGACCCCGGATGGCTTCGACAAGCTCAATACCGCCCTGGCGCAGATGTACCAGCAGCAGCCGAACTGGACCCCGGCGCAGTTGGCGACCATCCATGCCCCGACCCTGATCGTCGACGGCGACCACGACGAGGCGATCAAGCCCGAGCACACCCGCTACATCGCCAAGAGCATCCCCGGCGCCAAGCTGCAATTCATCGAAGGCACCAGCCACTTCGCCTTCCTGCAGAAGCCTGAAGTGTTCAACAAGGTGATGCTGGACTTCCTCAAGGCACGCTGAACAACGCCCTGGCCTCGGCGAAGCACTGCTCGGCAATCGCCGAGCGGGGTTCGCTGCGGCGCAGCAGCAGGCCGACCGGGCTGTGGATGCTGGCCTCGGCCACCGGGATGATGCGCAGGTGCTCGCTCAGCTCCTCCAGCCCGCAGTCCAGCGGCATCACCGCGCAGCACACGCCGGCGCTGATCGCCTGAATCAGCTGGAAGGTCGAGTCGCTCTCCAGCACTGCCTGGGGCTCCAGGCCTCGGCTGCGAAAGCTCAGGTCCAGCGACTGGCGGTAGTGCATGCCTTTGCTCAGCAGGCCCAGGGGCAGGTTGCCGAGGTCTTCCCAGCGCAGCGGCGTGGCGTCGAAGCTGAAGTGCCGGGTGTCGTGCAGCAGGCCCATGGTGGTGGTGCCCAGTTCGATCACTTCGAAGAAGCTGGCGTTGACCTGGTCGAGGTAGCAGATGCCCAGGTCCAGCTGGTTGCGGCTCAGGCCGTCGATGACCTGCTCGGAACTCAGCGACGAGAGCTGGAAGTGCAGCTCGGGGTACTTCTCGCGCAGCGGCAGCAGCAGTTGCATGGGGTTGAAGCTGGCCAGCGGCACGGTGCCCAGGCGCAGGCTGCCGACCACCTGGCCGCGGCAACTGGCGGCCTCGGCCTGCAGGCCGTCGTGGGCGGCGAGCAGGGTGCGGGCCCAGGCCAGGATGCGCTCGCCGGCTTCGGTGAAGCCTTCGAAGCGCTGGCCGCGCTTGACCAGCACCAGGTCCAGTTCGTCCTCCAGGTTGCGCAGGCGCATCGACAGCGTCGGCTGGGTGATGTGGCACAGCGCGGCGGCCTGGCCGAAGTGGCGGGTCTGGTCGAGGGCGAGGAGGAACTTGAGCTGCTTGATGTCCATGGGGCGGCCTGGGGTTGGGGGTGTGACGACCTTAACCAAGAGTTGGGGGGCAGGCCATCATTAATTGGTGGCGGGAAGGCCCCCGCGATAAGGCCGGCTCACCCAGCCCATTTCCCGACCCCATTCACCCCCGGCTATCGCACAACCCGACCGCCTTCAGGTGCGGCACGAAATTGCACGGCCGGTGCCGGGCATCCAACTGCTCCACCAGAATCCCTTCCCACGCTGTGCGGCAGGCGCCGGTCGAACCTGGCACGCAGCACACCAGCGTGCCATTGGCCAGACCGGCCAGGGCCCGGCTTTGCAGCGTCGAGGTACCGACGTCGAGGATCGACAGGGCGCGGAACAGTTCGCCGAAACCGTCGACCTGCTTGTCCAGCAGGCAGGTGACCGCCTCGGGGGTACTGTCGCGGCCGGTGAAGCCCGTGCCGCCGGTGATCAGCACCACTTGTACCTGCTCGTCGGCGATCCAGGTGGCGACCTGGGCGCGGATCTTGTACAGGTCGTCCTTGAGCAGCACCCGCGCGACCAGGCGATGGCCGACGCCCAGGGCGCGGGTGGCCAGCAGTTCGCCGGAGGTGTCGGTGTCGAAGGTGCGGGTGTCGCTGACCGTCAGCACGGCGATGTTCAGCGGTACGAAGACCGCGTCGGGTTTGACGCTCACGAGGGGCTCTCCTGGGTGGTTTGGCGATCACGCTAGAGCCATGGGCTGGAGGCGTCCAATCGATATGGCGTACTGGCTCATCGACGGGTTCTATCGTCTGTACCGGCCCTCTCGCGAGGTATCAGCTCAACACATGCTCCACCGGCATCAGCACCGGCGGCAGCGGCGCGTGCCCCAGCGCCCCCAGCACGTCACGCTCGACGGTGCGCACCAGGGCATCGGTCGGTAGATCGTTCTCGTCACGACCGAACGGGTCTTCCAGTTCATTGCCGATCGCGTCCAGGCCGAAGAAGGTGTAGCTGACCAGGGTGGTGAACAGCGGTGCCAGCCAACCCAGCGGTTCGGCGAGGGCGAACGGCAGCAGCAGGCAGAAGATGTAGATGGTGCGGTGCAGCAGCAGGGTGTAGGGGAAGGGCAGCGGCGTGCCCTTGATCCGCTCGCAAGTCGCCTGCACCTCCGACAGCCCCAGCAGCCGCTGCTCCAGCAGGGTGTAGCGGAACTCGCTGATCTGCTGGCGCTCGGCCAAGCGCGAACAGTGCCCGCCGACCTCGCGCAGGATGCCGTCGCACAGGTTGTGCGGGGCGATGGCCTGGGCTTCGTTCAGCCATGGCCGCGCCGCCTTGAGCTCGTCTTCGTTGCGCAGGCGCGCGTTCAGCGCGTGGGCGAAACCGCACAGCCCGCGCAGCAGCTCGGCGCGCAGGGCCGGGTCGGCGATCACCGCGCTTTCGCGGATGAACGCGCGGGTCTCGATGATCAGTTTGCCCCACGCCTTGCGCCCCTCCCACCAACGGTCATAGCAGGCGTTGTTGCGAAAGCTCATGAAGATCGACAGCGATAGGCCCAGCAAGGTGAAGGGCGTGGCGCTGACCGGGTAGAACAGCGCCGGGTAGTGCCGCTCGACCAGCACGATCAAGGCGGCCAGCAGGGTGACCATCAGGCAGCGCAGGGCGATGCGCTTGACGATCGAACCCTTGAGGGTGAACAGCACGCGCAGCAGGTCGGGGCGGGAGTGGACGATCATGGAGGTCCAGAGGCGGTCAGCCGCCGGTCATGTTCATGAAGCGCAGGATCTGCACCTCGCCGCCGACCTCGAAGTGGTGGCGGTAGGGCTTCAGGTGCATGGCGTCACGGATGGCCTGCTCCAGGCGTGCGCTGTCGCCGGGGTGGGCGCGCAGCACCTGCTTGAGGTCCATCGAGTGCTCGTTGCCCAGGCACAGCAGCAGGCGGCCTTCGACGGTCAGGCGCACGCGGTTGCAGGTGGCGCAGAAATTGTGGCTGTGTGGCGAGATGAAGCCGACCCGGGTGCGCGCCGCCTCGGCCAGGCGCCAGTAGCGCGCCGGACCCTGGGACGATTCGGCGGACTCGACCAGGGTGAAGTGCTCGGCCAGGCGTTGGCGCACGTCGTCGCTGGAGTAGAAGGACTCGCCGCGCTCGTGCTCGCTGATCACGCCCAGGGGCATCTCCTCGATGAAGGAGATGTCCAGCTCGCGGTCGATGGCGAAGCGCACCAGGTCGACCAATTCGTCGTCGTTGCGGCCCTTGAGCACCACGCAGTTGAGCTTGGTGCGCTGGAACCCGGCGCGGCGCGCGGCGTCGATACCGGCGATCACCTGGGCGAGGTCGCCGGTGCGGGTCAGGGCCTTGAAGCGCGCCGGGTCGAGGCTGTCGAGGCTGATGTTCAGGCGGGTCACGCCGGCGTCGAACAGCGGCTGGGCCAGGCGCCCGAGCTGCGAGCCGTTGCTGGTCAGGCACAGTTCGCGCAGGCCGGGCAGGGCGGCGATGCGCGTGCACAGCTCGACGATGCCCTGGCGCACCAGCGGCTCGCCACCGGTCAGGCGGATCTTGCGGGTGCCGAGGGCGACGAAGCGTTCGGCGACCTGGTACAGCTCTTCGAGGCTGAGGATCTGCTGGCGCGGCAGGAACTGCATGTCTTCGGCCATGCAGTAGACGCAACGGAAGTCGCAGCGGTCGGTGACCGACATCCGCAGGTAGTCGATTCTTCGGTTGAAACCGTCGATCAGGGCCTGGGTGCTGTGTTCCACGTTCGCGCTCGGAAGGGTGGGGGAAGGGATAAGGTTCACGCTATAACCTGCGCGCACGGGCGTCAAATTGCTTTGCCCGACTGCGTGATAGGTCTGCTCTATCACGCCTCCGCGTCCCACCGTCACGCCCCTGTAGGCGCGGGACAAGCCCGTTCCTACAGGGGATGGATACCGCGTCATCGACCGCGCTTATCAGGCTTTCACATCTTTCGATTGGACGCCCGCGCGCCGCGCTTCTTAGGCTGGAAAAAAGCCGGCCTCACCGAGCCGGCGACTTTTCGATGCCTCGCGAGGACCAAGCGCATGAGCCAGGACCCACACATCAGGGACTACAAAGGCCCCGCCGCCGGCTGGGGCGCGCTCAAGAGCGTGACCAAGAGCTGGCTGGGCAGTGAAAACGCCTTCAAGAACCTGCGGGCCATGCTCAAGACCAACCAGAACGGTGGTTTCGACTGCCCCGGCTGCGCCTGGGGCGAGTCGCCGGAAAACGACAGGGTCAAGTTCTGCGAGAACGGTGCCAAGGCGGTCAACTGGGAAGCCACCGGCCGTTCGGTGGGCCCGGCGTTCTTCGCCCAGTACAGCGTCAGCGCCCTGGCCGCGCAGACCGACTACTGGCTTGAATACCAGGGCCGCCTGACCCACCCGATGCGCTACGACGCCGCCACCGACCACTACGTCGAAACCTCCTGGGACGAGGCCTTCGCCCTTATCGCGCGGCACCTCAACGCGCTGGAGTCTCCCGACCAGGCCGAGTTCTACACCTCCGGCCGGGCCAGCAACGAGGCGGCGTTCCTCTACCAACTGTTCGTGCGCGCCTACGGCACCAACAACTTCCCCGACTGCTCGAACATGTGCCACGAGGCCAGTGGCGTGGGCATGGCCGAGAGCCTCGGGGTGGGCAAGGGCACCGTGGTGTTCCATGACCTGGAGCTGGCCGATGCGATCTTCGTCATTGGCCAGAACCCCGGCACCAACCACCCGCGCATGCTCGAACCGCTGCGCGAGGCGGTCAAGCGCGGGGCCCAGGTGGTGTGCTTCAACCCGCTCAAGGAGCGCGGCCTGGAGCGCTTCCAGCACCCGCAGCACCCGTTCGAGATGCTCAGCAATGGCTCTGAGCCGACCACCACCGCGTACTTCCGCCCGGCCCTGGGGGGTGACATGGCGGCCCTGCGCGGCATGGCCAAGTTCCTCCTGCAATGGGAACGCGAGGCCCAGGCCAAGGGCGAGCCCGCCGTGTTCGACCATGCCTTCATCGCCGCCCACACCAGCGGCGTCGACGACTACCTGGCGGTGCTGGACGCCACCGCCTGGGAACACATCGTCGAGCAGTCGGGCCTGACCCTGGCCGAGATCGAGCTGGCCGCGCGCATGTACCGCAAGGCCGAGCGCGTGATCATGTGCTGGGCCATGGGCATCACCCAGCACCGCCACTCGGTGCCGACGGTGCAGGAGATCGTCAACCTGCAATTGCTGCGCGGCAACGTCGGCAAGCCCGGCGCGGGCCTGTCACCGGTGCGCGGGCACAGCAACGTGCAGGGCGACCGGACCATGGGCATCGATGAGAAACCCAAGGCGCCGTTGCTCGAGGCGATCGAACGACGTTTCCAGTTCAAGGTGCCGCGCGAGCATGGGCACAACGCGGTAATGGCGATCCAGGCCATGGAAGCCGGGCGCGCCAAGGTGTTCATCGGCCTGGGCGGCAATTTCGCCCAGGCCACGCCGGACACCCCGCGCACCCATGAAGCGCTGCGCAAGTGCGCGCTGACCGTGCAGATCTCCACCAAGCTCAACCGCTCGCACCTGGTGACCGGGGGCGATGCGTTGATCCTGCCGTGCCTGGGCCGCACCGAGATCGACCTGCAGGCCGAGGGGCCGCAGGGCGTGACCGTGGAAGACACCTTCAGCATGGTGCACCTCTCCCACGGCCAACTGCGCCCGCGTTCCCCGCACCTGCGCTCGGAGCCGGCGATCATCGCCGGCATGGCCAAGGCCACCCTGGGCGACCGGCCCATCGACTGGGCGCATGCGGTGGCCGACTATGCGCGCATACGCGACATGATCGCCGACGTTATCCCTGGTTTTGCCGATTTCAACCAGCGCTTGCAGCACCCGGGCGGCTTCCACCTGGGCAACAGCGCCGCCGAGCGCAGTTGGCGCACGGCCACCGGCAAGGCGCGCTTCAGCCCCAGCGTGCTGCCTGAGCAGTTGGTCAACGCCCAGGTGCTGGCGCGAGGCGACAAGCCGGACCTGATCCTGCAGACGATGCGCTCGCACGACCAGTACAACACCACGTTGTATGGCCTGGACGACCGCTACCGTGGGGTGTTCGGCCTGCGCGAGGTGGTCTTCGTCAATGAGGCGGACATCCGCCGGCTGGGCTTCGCGCCGGGCGAGCACGTGGACCTGGTGTCGCTCTGGGAGGATGGCCGTGAGCGGCGGGTGTCGGGGTTCCGTTTGGTGGCGTATGACGTGCCCGAGGGGCAGGCGGCGGCCTATTACCCGGAGACCAACCCGCTGGTGCCACTGGAGAGCTATGGCGAGCGGACCTGGACGCCGACCTCGAAGTTCGTGGCGATTCGGTTGGAGAAGGCCAAGGAGGGGAACCGCATTGCGGCGGCTGCGGTGTCGCAGTAGGTCATCAGGGGCGATGAGGCCGGCATGACCGCCGCAGGGCTCAGCGGCGCACCGGAAACGCCGTGGTGTACTTGATCTGCTCCATGGCAAAACTGGAAGTGATGTTCGACAACCCCTCGGTGCTGGTGATCAGCTTCTTGTAGAACCGGTCATACGCCGCGATATCACTGACCACCACGCGCAGCATGTAGTCCCAGTCGCCAGACATGCGATAGAACTCCATCACCTCCTCGAACCCGGTCACTGTCCGCGCGAAATGCTCCAGCCAGGCGCTGTCGTGGCGCTGGGTCTTGAGTTGGACGAACACACTCAGCCCCAGCCCCAGTCGCTCAGGGTCGAGCAGGGCGACGCGGCCGCGGATGTAGCCGTCCTCTTCCAGGCGCTTGACCCGCTTCCAGCAGGGCGTGGTGGACAGGTTGACGGCCTCGGCCAGGTCCTTGAGGGAGATCGAGGCATCGCGCTGGAGCAGGGTGAGAATGTGCTGGTCGAAAGTGTCCATGAACCTGGGCGACTGCTAGGGGAAAAAGTTTCTCCAGAATAGCCCAGACGAGGAATCGTTTTCCACGATCGACGGCGCACGCAGCCTGGCGTCGCCGGATATGCGATAGTGGCGCCTTTCCATCCGCCACTTCAGTCAATGGACCCGAGCATGTCCGAGAAACCGCGCAATTTCGCCACCCGTACCATCCATGCGGGCGAGCAGTCCAGCATCGCCGACAACGCCATCTTCCCGGCCATCGTCACCTCCAGCTCGTTCATCAAGCGCGGCCTGGACGACAACCCCGAATACGCCTATAGCCGTGTTTCCAACCCCACCCGCCACGCCTACGAGACCTGCGTGGCGGCGCTGGAGGAAGGGGTCGGCGCGGTGGCCTGCGCCTCGGGCGTGAGCGCAACCGCCACGGTGCTTGAACTGCTGCCCAAGGACGCCCACGTGGTGGTGATGAACGGCGTCTACGGTGGCACCTTCCGCCTGATGGAAGACTACCGCGCCGTGACCTCGGGGCTGACCACCACCTACGTCGACCTCAACGACCTGGACGCCGTGGCCGCAGCCATTCGCCCCGATACCAAGATGATCTGGATCGAGTCGCCGACCAACCCGCTGCTGCACCTGGTCGACATCAAGCCGCTGTGCGACCTGGCGCGCTCGCGCGGCATCCTCACCTGTATCGACAACACCTTCTGCTCGCCGTGGAACCAGCAGCCGATCACCCTCGGCGTGGACCTGGTGATGCACTCGGCGAGCAAGTACATCGGCGGCCACTCCGACCTGACCGGCGGCGTGGTGGTCGCTGGCAACGCCGAGCTGCTGGCGCGCCTGCGCAAGATCAGCATGGCGGTGGGCGCGATCCAGGGCCCGTTCGACTGCTACCTGGCACTGCGTGGCCTTAAGACCCTCGACGTGCGCATGGAGCGCCAGAGCGCCAACGCCCTGCGCGTGGCGCAGTACCTGGAGCGTCACCCGCAGGTCGAGCAGGTGTTCTACCCGGGGCTGGAAAGCCACCCGCAGCACGCGCTGTGCAAACGCCAGATGCGCACCGGCGGCGCGGTGGTGGCCGTGCGTGTGAAAGGCGACCGCGCGGCGGTCAACCGCCTGGTGGAGGCGCTGTCGATCTTCGTGCTGGCCGACTCGCTGGGCGGGGTGGAGAGCATGATCAACCACTCCTGGAGCATGTCGCACAATTCCCTGAGCCCGGAGCAGAAGGGCGTGATGGGCATCAGCGAGAACCTGGTGCGGTTGTCGATGGGGATCGAGGATCATCGCGACCTGATCGACGACCTGGAGACGGGGCTCGCGGCAGCGGCTTGCGCGTAACGGCGGCGGATGTCATCGCGGGTGTGGGCGCGGGCTTGTCCCGCGATGACGTCGGTAAGCCAACCTCGCTATCAAGCCTTGGGCGGATGCACGATCCGCTCGATCTTGTCCTTGAGCAGCAGGCGCTCCTTGCGCAGCCGATTGACCGCCTCGTCGGGGGTGCCATTGCCTTCGGCAGCCAGCACTTCCTTGTCCTTGGCGTTGTATTCCTTGTGCAGCTTGTGCAGCGCCTGATCCTGGTCGATCAGTGCCTGGAAGGCATCGGCAGTGACATGCAGGTCAGCGAGCAAATCATGCGGAACTGGCATTTCTTCACCTCTTCTACTGGGCTTGGCGAATGGTGCTGATCCTTGAGGATAGTCGCTTTGCGCACCCGCGGGGGAGGGCGTAGGCTGTCGCTTTCCTGACACCACCGGACCCCTGCGCCATGCCCCACCTGAACTTGGAATACAGCGACAACCTGCGTGAGCTCAAGGTCGACGTGCTGCTTTTGCGCCTGAACCACACCCTGCTGGTCAGCGGCCAGTTCGCCGACGAACTGGACATCAAGAGTCGCGCCCAGGCCTTCGCCCAGTACCGCGTCGGCACCGCCCCCAGTGAACGGGCCTTCGCCCACGTGCGCCTGGCGATCCTCAGCGGCCGTTCGCCGCAAGTGAAGAAGCAGCTCTCCGACAGCTTGCTCGAGGTGCTGCACGAGGCCATTCCCGCGCAAGCCGGCCTGGACATCCAACTGTGCGTGGAAGTGCTGGACATCGACCGCGAGCCGTACGCCAAACTTCGCCTGCCGGGCTGAATGGCGGCTGAATGAAACTTAATTAATCATGAAAGACGCCAGCCAACCGATTGTTGGCGTCTTTTTCACAAAACATTGATGGTACGCTTCGCAGAATTCGGCCAACTTTCCCAGGTGCCTCCCGGCACACCGGCCGATCATCAAACTGTGATGCGAACATCATGCTCAACTTCAAGAACCTGCGGGCCGAATGGGTCACGCTGCTGGCCAGCCTTTACCTCTTGATCGGCCTCAACGCCTACCTCTGGAAGCACTTGGAGGACGTGGTGCCGCCCGGCTTGGTAGGGCTCTGGCTATTACTGGCGTTCGCCGTGATGATGCTGTTCGCGTTCAACCTGGTACTCACGCTTATTGCCTTTCGCTATGTACTGAAACCGGTATTGATGCTCTTGTTCATGAGCGGCGCAGGTGTGGCCTACTTCATGAATCAATATGGCGTGCTGATCGACAGTGGCATGTTCCGCAATGTCGCTGAAACCAATATCAGTGAAGTGCGCGACCTGCTGTCGTTGAAGTTTGCACTGTATATATCATTGCTCGGTATCTTGCCCTCGCAGCTGGTGTGGAAGGCGCCCGTCGCCTACCGTACCTGGCACCGTGAACTGTTGGGCAAGCTGGTGGTGAGCGGTGCCTGCGTGGCGGCCGTGGGCTCGGTGGCACTGGTCAACTACCAGGGGCTGGCTTCGCTGTTTCGCAACCACCATGAGATCCGCCTGATGCTCACCCCGAGCAATATCGTCGGCGCCTCGCTCGGGTACGTCAGCGAGCGCTTGGGCAGCGCAGCCAGGCCGTTCCAGGCATATGGCGAAGATGCCAGGCGCGACGCGGCCTGGCAGCAGCATGAGCGCAAGTCGCTGACCGTGCTGGTGGTGGGCGAAAGCGCGCGGGCGGACAACTTCGGCGTGCTCGGCTATGGCCGCGACACCACGCCGCGCTTGTCGAAGGAAGCGGGCCTGCTGGGTTTCACCGACGTGCACTCCTGCGGCACCGAGACCGCCGTGTCGGTGCCGTGCATGTTCTCCGGCATGCAACGCAAGGACTACGACCCGCGCGTGGCCAGCAGCCGCGAGGGGTTGCTGGACATCCTCAAGCGGGCCGGGCTCGACGTGCAGTGGCGTGACAACCAGTCCGGCTGCAAGGGCACCTGCGACCGGGTCAAGTACGTCAACCTGAGCAACCTCAAGGACCCCGCCCTGTGCCCCGATGGCGAATGCCACGACCAGATCCTCCTGCAGAACCTCACCGAACTGCTCGACAACCTCACCCAGGACACCGTGCTGGTGCTGCACCAGATGGGCAGCCACGGCCCGGACTACTACAAGCGCTACCCCGAGGGGTACGAGCGTTTCACCCCGGTGTGTCGCAGCAACGCGCTGAACCAGTGCAGCCAGCAGGACATCGTCAACAGCTACGACAACACCGTGACCTACACCGACGCGCTGCTCGCCACGCTGATCGACACCCTGCGCAGCCGCCAGGACAAGGTCGACACGGCGATGCTCTACCTTTCCGACCATGGCGAGTCGCTGGGCGAGTACAACCTGTACTTGCATGGCACCCCTTACATGCTGGCGCCCGACCAGCAGAAACACGTGCCGTTGCTGGCGTGGTTCTCCGACAGTTACCGACAGGATTTCGGCGTCGACACCGAGTGCCTGGGCAAGCTGCGCGAGGCGCCGTTGAGCCAGGACAACCTGTTCCATTCGATGCTGGGGTTGTTGCAGGTGCGCACCGGGGTGTACCAGCAGTCGCTGGACCTGTTCGCCGGGTGCCGACCATGGCTGGCGACGAAGAATTGAATGCTGGGGTGAAACCCTCGCGGGCTTGCCCGCGACAGGGCCTGTCGGCACACCGCTGATAGCCGGGTTTCACCCGCAGTGCCCGCCCCGTATATACTGCGCGCCAATGTTTGTGGGAGAGCCTCGTGGCCATCGAAATTCACTGGATCCGTGACGACCAGACCCTGGCCGAACGCTGCCGGGGCTGGCGCGAACTGCCCTTCGTGGCCGTCGACACCGAATTCATGCGGGTCGACACCTTCTACCCGAAAGCCGGCCTGGTGCAGGTTGGCGACGGCCAGCGCGCCTTCCTCATCGACCCGTTGTCGATCCGCGACTGGCAACCGCTGGCCGAACTGCTCGAAGACAGCGGCGTGGTCAAGGTGCTGCATGCCTGCAGCGAAGACCTCGAAGTGCTCCTGCGCCTGACCGGCAAGCTGCCGCAGCCGCTGTTCGACACACAATTGGCCGCCGGCTACCTGAACATCGGTTTCTCCATGGGCTACTCGCGCCTGGTGCAGGAGGTGCTGGGCATCGAGCTGCCCAAAGGCGAGACCCGCTCCGACTGGCTGCAGCGCCCGCTGTCGGAGACCCAGGTCAGCTACGCCGCCGAGGACGCCGTGCACCTTGCCGAGCTGTTCGCCGCCCTGCGCCCACGGCTGTCGGACGACAAGTACGCCTGGGTGCTGGATGATGGCGCCGAACTGGTCGCCCAACTGCGCCGTGAGGTCGAGCCCGAGACCCTGTATCGCGACGTCAAGCTGGCCTGGAAGCTGGCGCCCCAGCAGTTGTCGGTGCTGCGCGAGCTGTGCGCCTGGCGCGAACGCGAGGCGCGCCAGCGCGATGTGCCGCGCAACCGCATCCTCAAGGAGCACGCCCTGTGGCCGATGGCCAAGGGGCAGCCGGCGACCCTGTCGGCGCTGGCCAAGATCGACGACATGCACCCGCGCACCATCCGCCAGGACGGCGAGTACCTGATCGAGCTGATCAAGCGCGCCGCCGCCTTGCCGCCCGAGCAATGGCCGCAGCCGCTGCCCGAGCCGCTGCCGATCGAGGCCGCCGGCATCCTCAAGCAGTTGCGTGCGGTCGGCCAGGCCGAAGGCGAGCGCCTGGGCATCGCCCCGGAGCTGATGCTGCGCAAGAAAACCCTTGAAGCCCTGCTCAAGAGCGGCTTCCCCAACGGCCCCTATCAACTGCCCGAGTCGCTGCGCGGTTGGCGCCGCGAACGCATGGGCCAGGCCCTGCTGGACAGCCTGGCGGGCGCTGGAGAATCCTGATGAAACGTATCTGTTCGATCTACAAAAGCCCCCGCAAGAACGAGATGTACCTCTACGTGCTCAAGGCCGAGGGCCTGGAGCGCGTGCCCGAGGGCCTGCTGCCGTTCTTCGGCACCCCGGTGCACGCCTTCGACCTGGTGCTCACGCCCGAGCGCAAGCTGGCCCGCGAGGACATCGCCAAGGTGCTGGCGAACCTCGACAGCCAGGGTTACCACCTGCAGATGCCGCCGCCGGAAGACGACTACATCGAGCACCTCCCCGAAGAGCTGCTGCGCCGTAACGACCCGGCCTGACCCTGGCCGGCGGTTCCGATCCCCCCCCAAGGCGACCCCCTCAGCGGTCGCCTTCGTTGTCTGTGAAGGTTGTCTTCGAATGCGCGTTCTGATCGCTGAACAGGATCATGCCAATTACGCTCGCCTGCTGGGCGAGGCGGCACCGGACCTGGAGGTCCTGACCAGTGGCGATTCCGCCGAACTGGCGCGCTATGCGCCGGATTGCCCGGTGTGGCTGGGCCAGCCGGACCTGCTCGCCAGCCTGCTGCGCCAGGGCCACCAACCGGCCTGGGTGCAATCGACCTGGGCGGGCATCACCCCGCTGTTGGGCGACGGTTTGCCACGCGACTATCGCCTGACCCGCGCCGTGGGCATCTTCGGCCAGGTGATGGCCGAGTACATGCTGACCTATATGCTGATCCACGAGCGTGATGTGCTCAGCCGCCTGGTCAGCCAGGTCGAGCGGCGCTGGGATGGTCGCCCGGGGCACGGGCTGGAAGGGCGTGAAGTGCTGATCGTCGGCACCGGCGACATCGGCCAGCGTGTTGCCGAGTTCCTCGCGCCGTTCGGCGTGACCCTGCGTGGGGTGGCCAGCAGTGCCCGGGAGCAGGCACCGTTCGTCGAGGTGGCGGGGCTTGCCGAGCTGCCGCGCCTGGTGACGCAGGCCGACTACGTGCTCAACCTGCTACCGGACACCCCGGCGACCCATGACCTGTACGACGCCTCGCTGTTTCGCCGGTTCAAGCCCAGCGCGCAGTTCATCAATGCCGGGCGGGGCGTGGCGGTGGTCGATGCCGACCTGGTCGAGGCACTGAAGCAGGGCCACCTGGCCTCGGCGGTGATCGACGTCTGCCGCCAGGAACCGCTGCCCCAGCGCCACCCGTTCTGGACCGCCTGGGGGCTGCTGCTGACCGGGCACAGCTCGGCGCCGACCTCGCCGGTGGCGATGGTGCGGTTGTTCGTCGAGAACGTGCGGGCGTACCAGGCGGGGGAGGGGTTGCGCGGGGAAGTGGATTTCCAGCGGGGGTATTGAGGTGTCGGTGCCGGCCCTGTCGCGGGGCAAGCCCGCTCCCACAGGTCCTGCGCACTGGCAGAACGGTGGGGGCGGGCTGGTCCCGCGATAGGGCCGCAATGGACAACGCAAACCTTACAGGCTGAAATCCCCCTCGGCCGCCAGCTCGCTCAGCGGGCGGCGCGGGCTGGGCGTCTCGCGCGCTTGCAGCGCCTCGGCCAGGGTCGCCTTGTCGCCCAGCTTGCCGATCGCCACCATGGCGTGCAGCACGTAGCCCTCGGGCACCTTCAGCTCGCTGCGCGCCAGCTCCTGGTCGAACCCGGCCATGCCGTGGGTGTGCCAGCCGCTGATGCTCGCCTGCAATGCCAGGTGGCCCCAGGCCGAACCGGTGTCGAAGGTGTGCCACAGCGCCGGTTGCTCTTCGCTGGCGCCGGGGGCGGTGAAGGTGGTCTTGGAGATGATCACCACCAGCGCCGAGGCCTGCTGCGCCCAGCTGCGGTTGAACGGCACCAGCAGGCTCAGGAAACGCTCCCAGTTTGGCGTGTCGCGACGTGCATAGAGGAAGCGCCAAGGCTGCGAGTTGTAGGCCGAGGGCGCCCAGCGCGCGGCCTCCAGGAAGCTCAGCAGGGTCTCTTCGCTGATCGGCTCGGCGTTGAACGCCCGCGGCGACCAGCGGTTGATGAACTGCTCGTTGATGGCATAGTCGGCGATGCGTGGGGTGGCGCTCATGCGGGGCTCCTGCGAAAGGATGGGAAAGACCGCACGCTACTGCTTCCGACCAACACTGACAAGCGGTCTGGCGTTGCCGAAAGCCAGGCTCTAGACTGGCGCCGCCGCGCGCCGCGGACTCAAGACCACAGCAGGAACCCGTGTGATGATCGCCGACCCCGCGCCCTTCTGGCGGCGCAAGACCCTCGACCAGCTCAGCCCCAGCGAGTGGGAGTCGCTCTGCGACGGCTGTGGCCTGTGCTGCCTGCAAAAGCTCGAGGACGAGGACGACAACAGCGTCTATTACACGCGCATCGCCTGCAAGCTGCTGGACCTGACCACCTGCCAGTGCAGCGACTACCCCAACCGCTTCGCCCACGTGCCGGACTGCATCCAGCTCACCCCAGGCAAGGCCGACCAGTTCAAATGGCTGCCGAGCACCTGTGGCTACCGCCTGGTCAGCGAGGGCAAGGACCTGCCCGCCTGGCACCACCTGGTTTGCGGCGACCGCAGCCAGGTGCACGAGCAGCGCATTTCCCAGTCCGGGCGCATGCTCAGCGAGCACGACGTCGACGAAGACGACTGGGAAGACCACCTGATCTTTCGCGCCGGCTGAGGCTGGGAACAAGGAGTTTCTGTATGCGTCGCCCGTTGTTGCTGCTGCTGGGCCTGCTGGCCTGCGCCCCGGCCTGGGCCAAGAAGGTCGACCTCGACTACCGCGTGCGCCTGCTGCCGCAAAGCGGTCAGGCCGAGGTGCAGCTGACCCTGGCCGAGGGCAGCGCGGTGCGCAGCCTGGACTTCGAGCTGGGCAGCGCGGGCGCCTACAGTGACTTCCATGCCGACGGCCAGTGGCAGCAGCAGGGCCCGCGCGGCATCTGGCGCCCGGCGCCGGGCAAGACCAGCCTCAGCTACCGCGTGCAGCTCGACCAGCAACCCAAGGGCGCCAGCCATGACGCGCGTATCACCGCGCACTGGGCACTGCTGCGTGGCGAGCAATTGGTGCCGCCCGCGCGCCTCGACCAGCAGGACGGCACCGAGTTGGTGGCACGCCTGGCCTTCGAACTGCCGAAGGGCTGGAGCGGCGTGGAAACCGCCTGGCCGCGCATCGGCAAGCAGAAGTTCCGCATCGACAATGTCTCGCGCCTGTTCGACCGCCCCACCGGCTGGATTCTCGCCGGCAACCTCGGCAGCCGCCGCGCGCGCCTGGGCGATACCGAGGTGACCGTCGCCGCGCCGCAAGGGCAGGGCATGCGGCGCATGGATACCTTGACCTTGCTGACCTTCGTCTGGCCGCAGTTGCAGGCGGTGTTCCCGCGCAACCCGCCCAAGCTGCTGGTGGTCGGCGCGCGTGACGGCATGTGGCGTGGGGCGCGGGCTTCGTACAACTCGCTGTACCTGCACAGCAGCCGTCCACTGATCGGCGAGAACGGTGCGAGCCCATTGTTGCGTGAGCTGGTGCAGTTGTTCGCGCAGATCGACGACCGCGACCGCAGCGACTGGCTGGGGGAAAGCCTGACCGACTACTACGCGACCGAATTGCTGCGCCGCGCCGGGGGGATCAGCGATGATCGTTACCAGGCGTTGCAGGCGCGGCTGCAGAAACTGGGGGCCAAGGCCAAGACCTTGCGCGCTGAGCAGGCCGATGCGGCGCAGGTGGCGCGTGGTGTGCTGCTGTTGCAGGCGCTGGACCGGGAAATTCGCCTGCACAACCATGACAAGCGCTCGCTGGACGACGTGACCCGGGCGTTGATGCGCGTTACGCGGGTCAGCACCGAGGAGTTCGTGCAATTGGCCGAGAGCGTGCTGGGGCGGGATTCCGAGGTGTTGCGCAGCAAGTTGCTGGAGTGAGCCTTTGGGGTTTGCGCTGTTCAGGCCGGCGCTATCGCGGGGCAAGCCCGCGATAGCGCCGGTACCGCCACCACCTTCAGCGCCCGTTCACCGTCACTGCCCGGGTCGCCGCCTCGGCACTGGCCTTCAGCGCCTCCAGGTCGGCCGCGCTGCGCTGGATATCCGCACGCAGGCGCAGGTACTCCGCGCGGTGGCGCTGCCACCATGCCTTGGTCGAGCAATGCCCGCTGGCGCCACGGGCCACGGCCAGGCCGCCGACCACCACCTGCAACAGGCCCAGCGCACCGCCCTGGCGCAGCCCCTTGCCGATCATCAAGGCACCACCGGCCAGCGAACTGACGCGCTCCCAGCCTTGGACGTTGTGTTCGGGCGAGGAATGGATATCGAGCATGGCGAAGTCTCCTTTGGGGGTGTTAGCAGCTGACAGCGCGCGGCGGCGCGCTGTTCCAGGCAATTGCCCAAAGGCGTGGCGGGTCTACTTGAATTTTGGTCCCGAGCGGGTGTTCAGGCCCTTGGCCAGGCGGTCGTAGAGCACCACATTGACCGTGGCGGCGAGGTTCATGCAGCCGCTGGTGGGGATGTAGATGGTCTCTTCGCACCAGGCGCGCACACTGGCGTCGAGGCTGCCGTCTTCCGGGCCGAAGATGTAGATCGCGCGGTCGGGGTGGGTGTACTCGGGCAGGGGACGGGCGCCCTCGACCAGTTCCACGGCCACCGGCGTGCAACCCAGGGGGATGATGCGCTGCAGGTCGTCGATGCCGATCAGCGGGATGTCGTAGTGCACGCGCTTGGTGTCGGTGACGAAGTCGCGGGCGCGCTCGTAGCGCTTGCCGGTGTAGAACACCGAGTTGACGCCATAGCAACCCGCCGCGCGCATGACCGAGCCTACGTTCTCGGCGGACTTGGGGTTGTACAGGCCGATGCAGCTGTACCGTTTGTTCGCCACGTGTCGGGGCCCTTCGCAAAAAAACCGCGATTATACGGGCTTGCCGACAGCGTGGGCGGAGGAATCGACGGTCAGTCCTTCTTCAGCAGGCTGGCCAGCCCGGCGAAGGGGTTGTGGGTGGCCACGGCGACCTTCTGGGTGCTCAGCGAGCCGTCGCTGAAGTATTGCTGGTCGGTGTAGCGCGAATGCTCGTTGTCGTGACAGTACAGGCACAGCAGCTCCCAGTTGGAGCCGTCCTGGGGGTTGTTGTCGTGGTTGTGGTCGCGGTGGTGCACAGTCAGCTCCGACAGGCGCTTGCCGGAGAACTCGCGGGCGCAGCGGCCGCACACGTGGGGGTACATCTTCAGGGCCTTGTCGCGGTAGCCCATTTCCTTGTCGCGCTTGGCGTCGGCGAGGATGCGGTCGAGGCGGGCGGTGGCGGCGGCGGTGGAAGCAGAACTCATGGTGGTTCCTTGGTATCTGATCAGGCGAATGACGGTTATGCCTTGAGTCTAGCGCGCCTCGACGCCCGTCGGACAGGCAAGAACGCGCAATTGGGCATAGCCTGTAGGAAGGTTCCCGACCGGAGGTTGCTGATGTTCCCCGCGCTCCTCGTCACCGTGCTGCTGGCGGCGATGCCCCCGGCTGAAGCTGGCCAGCCGCCGCCCATTCTCACCCCGGCACCGGGCGCGCCCGGCACGGCGACGCCCACGCCGTACCCGCAGATCACCCCGAGCACGCCGCCCAAGGCCGGCGACAGCCAGCCCGGTGCGCCGTTGCTGCCACCGATCCCGCTGCCGGGCCCGCCGAAGGACCAGCCGTTGCCGGGGCTCTCACCCGACCCCGACAAGGCGCCAGCCAAGGATGACTAGACCTGCTGCGCCACGCGCTGGCCATCTTGCATGCGCAGGCGCTTGGACAGCGCCACCGCCAGGGCGCGGATGATGCGCGCGGCGATGCGTGGGGCTTCGTTGAGCATTTTGTCCAGCGAGTCCTTGCCCAGGGTCAGCAGTTGGCAGTCGCTGGCCGCCACGCAGCTGGCCGAGCGTCGTTCGCCGTCGAGCACGGCCATCTCGCCGAACGCCCGGCCCTTGCGCAGGGTGGCGATCTCCACCTGTTGGCCGTTGCCGTCGGTCTTGCGCACCGAAACCACGCCGCGGTGCAGGATGCACATGAAGGTGCCCGCGTCGCCTTCGTCGAAGATCGCCTCGCCCTCGGCCATGCTGGCCAGGCTGAAGTAGCCGGCGGCGGCGAGGCAGTCGGCGGGTTGCAGGCTGTCGAACAGGCCGCAGTCCAGGAGCATGTCGCGGATTTCGGCGTTCAGGTGGGTTGCGTCGGGCATGGGGTGTTCTTCTGTCAGGCAACGGGCCGGTCGGGGCGCGGCCCCCTGTAGGAGAGGGCTTGCCCCGCGATGGCGGCCGATTGGACAACCTCATTTGCCCGATCGGCCGCCATCGCGGGGCAAGCCCGCTCTACAGGGGCAGCGTGTCGTTCGCGAAGCCTATGACAACGAAAAACGCGTTTTACACCACGCCCAGCTCATTGAAGACGAACGCATACTCCAGCGCCACGTCACGCAGCCCTTGGTAGCGCCCGCTCATGCCGCCGTGGCCGGCGCCCATCTCGGTCTTGAGCAGCAGCAGGTGGTCGTCGGTTTTCAAGGTGCGCAGGCGTGCCACCCACTTGGCCGCTTCCCAATACTGCACACGGCTGTCGTTATAGCCGGCGATCACCAGCATGGCCGGGTAGGCCTGGGCCTTGACGTTCTCGTAGGGGGCGTAGGCCTTGATCCGCGCGTACACCTCGGGCTCCTCGGGGTTGCCCCACTCGTCGTACTCGGTGACGGTCAGCGGCAGCTCGGGGTCGAGCATGGTGTTGAGCACGTCGACGAACGGCACCTCGGCGATGGCGCAGCGCAGCAGCTCCGGGCGCTGGTTGAGCACTGCGCCCATCAGCAGGCCGCCGGCGCTGCCGCCGCTGATGGCCAGGCGGTCGCGGGCGGTGATGCCGTTGGCGATCAAGTGCTCGGCGCAGGCGATGAAGTCGTCGAAGCTGTTCTGCTTGTGTTCCTGCTTGCCGGCGCGGTACCAGGCCTCCCCCAGCTCACCGCCGCCGCGCACATGGGCGATGGCGAAGGCCACGCCGCGTTCGAGCAGGCTAAGGCGGGCGTGGGAGAACCACGGGTCGAGGCTTTCGCCATAGGCACCGTAGCCATAGAGGTACAACGCTGTGCACTGGCCGACGGTGTCGCGTCGGCGCACCAGGCTGATCGGCACCCGCGTGCCATCGGCGGCGGTGGCCCACAGGCGCTGGCTGACGTAGGCGTCGGCGTCGAACGGGCCGAGCACCGGCGTTTGTTTGAGCACCTGCTGCGCGCCCGTGGCCAACTCCAGCTGGCGCACTTGGGCCGGACGGTTGAGTGCCTCGTAGCGCAGGCGGATGCGCGTGCTGGCGAACTCCAGGCTGTCCTGCACGTAGAGGCTGTAGGCGGCGTCCGGCAGTTCGACGCGGTAGGCCGGCAGGCCCTGGGGGTGCACCTCGATGATCGGCAGGCCGCCTTCGCGCAGGCTCAGGCTCAGGGCGCCGGCGTTCAGGCTCAGGCCTTCGAGCATGACGTCGTCGCGGTGCGGCACCAGCAACTGCCACTGCGCGCGGTTCGGTACCGATTCGGCTGGGGCATGGAACAGGGCGAAGTTGATGCCGTCCTGGTTGCTGCGGATGAACCAGCGCCATTGGCCGTCGAGCTGGCCGTGGTCGGGGAAGTACTCGTGGCCTTCGACGCGTGGTGCCAGGCACTGGAAGTCGGCTTGCGGGGTGGTGGCGTCGAGCACCCAGGCTTCGCTGGTGGTCTTGCTGTTGAGCAGCAGCACCAGTTGGCGCTCGGAGCTGGTGCGGTAGCAGTGCAGGAAGAAGCGCCCGTCGGGCTCTTCGAACACGGTGCTGGCGCCGCGCTCGCCGAGAGTATGGCGGCGCAGGCGCCAGGGACGGTGGGTGTCGTCCAGCTCGGCGAAGAACAGCGTGCGGCTGTCGTTGGCCCAGGTCAGGCTGCCGTCGCAGTCGTCGAAGGGCAGGGTGCTCACGGCGCCGCTGGACAGGTCCTTGACGTACAGGGTGTAGATTTCGTCGCCGCTGGTGTCGAGGCTGTAGGCCAGCAGGTTGTGGTCGGGGCTGACGTTGAACGCGCCGAGGGCGAGGAAACCGCCGTTGGCCAGGGCGTTGGGGTCGAGCAGCAGTTGCTCCTGGCTTTCGTCGACGCTGTTGCTGTCGTCGGCCGGGCGCGGGCAGCGGTAGTGGCGCGGGTATTCGTCGCCGGCGGTGGTGCGGGTGTAGTACAGGTACGGGCCCCAGGGCGAGGGCAGCGACAGGTCGGTTTCCTGGATGCGCCCCTTGATCTCCTCGAACAGCCGTTCGCGTAAGGGCGCCTGCGCGGCGAGGCAGGCTTCCTGGTAGGCGTTCTCGGCGTTGAGGTAGGCCAGGACTTCGGGGGTGTCGCGCTGCTGCAGCCAGGCGTAGGGATCGGCGGCGTTGGCAGCGTGGGCGATGGGGGGCTGGGTGGTTGGCATTCGGGATCTCTGGGCTGGGGTGTCGGGGCTTGCCCCGCGACAGGGCCGGCGCGGACAGGGGGGGCGCCTGCGCCCGTAAAAGTGTTTATCATAGGCGCCTCTTTGCCTGGCTTGCACGAACACCATGACCGAGAACGACTATACGCTCGCCTGGGGCCTGTACGCCCTTGCCGCCTTGGGCTGCCTGTGGGTGGGCTTCAAGCTCACCGGCTGGATGTGGCGCTGGCTGCGCGAGCCGCTGCGGGTGATCCTGGCAGTGCTGCTGCTGACCCCGACCATCGTCGACCCGGTCAAGGAGGCCTTCGCCCCGGCCATCGCCATCACCGCCCTGGACATCGCCTTCAAGGTCGGCAACAACGCCTGGCGCGCCGCCTCTGACCTGGCCATGTACGGCATGATCGCCTTCGCCCTGTACATCGTCTTCGTGCTGTTGCGCTGGCCCCTGGAAAAACGCGCCCGCGAGCGCCGCGAGAAGGCCGAGGCCGCCGCCCAGCGCCAGGCCGCCGAAGACGCCCAGGGGGTCGATGAGCTGCCGTTCGCCGCCGACCGCCGCGACCGCTACCGCGACGAGCCGCCTCCGGTGCCACCGCGTCGCCCGAGCGCCGGCGGTGGCCGCGTCGAGCCACGGATCTAGGACGGAGCCACGTGCATGTGTGAACTGCTGGGCATGAGCGCCAACGTCCCCACCGATATCGTCTTCAGTTTCACCGGCCTGATGCAGCGCGGCGGCCGCACTGGCCCGCACCGCGACGGCTGGGGCATCGGCTTCTACGAAGGGCGCGGCCTGCGCCTGTTCCAGGACCCGGCGGCGAGCAGCGAGTCGGAGGTGGCCAACCTGGTGCAGCGCTACCCGATCAAGAGCGAGGTGGTCATCGGCCACATTCGCCAGGCCAACGTCGGCAAGGTCTGCCTGTCCAACACCCACCCCTTCGTGCGCGAGCTGTGGGGGCGCAACTGGTGTTTCGCGCACAACGGCCAGCTGGCCGACTTCCAAGGCCGCACCACCTTCTACCGCCCGGTCGGCGACACCGACAGCGAGGCGGCCTTCTGCGATTTGCTCAACCGCGTGCGCGAGGCGTTTCCCGAGCCAGTCGCGGTCGAGCAACTGCTGCCGGTGCTGGTCGAGGCCTGCGCCGAGTACCGCGGCAAAGGCGTGTTCAACTGCCTGCTCAGCGATGGCGACTGGCTGTTCTGCTTCTGCTCGACCAAGCTTGTGCACATCACCCGTCGCGCGCCGTTTGGCGCGGCGCGGTTGAAGGATGTCGACCTGATCGTGGATTTTCAGGCCGAAACCACCCCCAACGACGTGGTCACGGTGATCGCCACCGAGGCCTTGACCGAGAACGAGACCTGGCAGCGCTACGAACCGGGTCAATGGGCCCTGTGGCGGCATGGCGAGTGCGTGGCCAAGGGGTAAGGACACACCATGTTCAGAAGCTACCTGCGCTTGTTGCTGTTCACCTTCGGGCTGCTGGCCGGCATTCAGGTGCCCGGGTTGGTCAAAGACTACAGCCAGCGCGTCGAGGCGCACCTGCTGGAGTCGCGCCAGGCGCTCAAGGGCTTCCAGGAAACCGCCCAGCGCTTCTTCAATGGCGACTTGCAGGCGCTGGTGCGGCATTACCGCACCAGTGACGACCCGGTGTTCAACAGCGATGCCAACAGCATCGACAGCCTGCTGATCCGTAATCAGTTGCTGGAGCGCGAGTGGCAGGCGTTGCAGGGGAGCTGGGCGAGCCGCAGCTGGCACGTGCTGGCGCAGCCGGACCCGCAGTTGCGCGAGGAAACGCTCAAGGGCTACAGCTACCAGATCTTGCTGGTGCCCGAGGCGATCGGCTGGGGGATCGGCGCCGGGTTCGTGCTGGCGTTCGTGGTCGAGAGCCTGTTGCTGGTGATCGGTTGGGTGATCCTGGGCGGGCGGCGCAAGGCGGTCAAGGAAAGCTGGCGGTAGGGGGGCTGGGGCGGCCCTATCGCGGGGCAGGTCCCCTACACCAGCACGATCCGCTGCTCCCCGACATCCTGCGCATAGCGCCCCAGCACCTGCCGGCATAGCCCCACCACCTCGTCCACCCACTCCACCCCCGTCTGCCAGGTCACCACCAGCTCCAGGCTCGGCGGCGGTTGCAGGCCGGCCAGCAGCACCAGCTCACCGCGCGCCAACTCCGCATCGACCAGCGCCGGGGGCAGGGCGCCGATGCCGAAGCCGTCGCGCAGCAGGCGGGTGATCGCCGCCACCGAGTTCACGCAGTTCAGCCGTGGCGCCTGGGCACCGGCGGCCTGCAACAGGCTCAACACCTCCTGGTGCGGGCGCGAGTTCTTCGAGAAGGTGACGATGCGCTCGCGGGCCAGCTCCGCGAGTGACGCATAGCTGCGGTGTTGCACGGAGCCGGCGGCGACGATCCAGCCCATGGGGTAGCGCGCCAGGTCCAGGCTGCGGATCGTCGTCTCGCGCACCAGGTCGGTTTGCAGAATCACATCGAGAAAGCCTTTTTGCAGCTGATCGCGCAAGTTCAGCGAGGTATCGGCCACCAGTTCGATCTCCACCTGCGGGTAGCGCTCGCTCAGCTCGGCCACCAGCGCGCTCATCCAGGTGTGGATCACCGTGTCCATCACGCCGAGGCGGATGCGCCCGACCTTGGCTCGGTCACCGTCCAGCGATTGCTTCATCGCCTGGGCGGTGTCGAGCATGCGCTCGGCGTACTCCAGCACCTTGCTGCCCTCGGGCGTCAGGCTCACGCCGCGCGAGTCGCGCAGCAGCAACTTCACGCCAAGGTCGGCCTCCAGCGCGGCGATGCGGCTGGAAACGGAGGCCTGGGTGGTGAACAGCTTCTCGGCGGTGAGGCGGAAGCTCTTGAGCCGGGCGACCCAGACGAAGGTTTCGAGGAAGCGTAGGTT
The DNA here is from genome assembly GCF_029193575.1 of Pseudomonas entomophila. Classification (GTDB taxonomy): domain Bacteria; phylum Pseudomonadota; class Gammaproteobacteria; order Pseudomonadales; family Pseudomonadaceae; genus Aquipseudomonas; species Aquipseudomonas entomophila_G. The sequence goes on from NZ_JARGCS010000044.1 coordinate 144,204, forward strand.
CATGATCAGTTTTTCTTGTTCCAGACCGGCGGTTTTTCTCGTTGGACGCAAGCGCCATGGCCTTTGAACAATGTCGCCCAGGCCACGACGCCAAGCGTCGTCCGTAAAACAATACCAACAAGCCGAGGCAACCATGAACCCGACCGGCGTTCAGCAGCAGGCACCCGCCCGTTCTTCGAGCGGCCCCTTCGCCTGGTACCGCGACATCGACACCCAGCAACGACGCACCTTCTGGAGCTGCAAGATCGGCTACGGCCTGGACGGCATGGACACCCAGATGCTGAGCTTCGTGATCCCCACCCTGATCGCCCTGTGGGGCATCAGCACCACCGAGGCGGGGCTGATCCACACCAGCACGCTGATCGCCTCCGCCCTCGGCGGCTGGATCGCCGGCATTCTCTCCGACCGCATCGGCCGGGTGCGCACCTTGCAGTTGACCGTGCTGTGGTTCGCCTTCTTCACCTTCCTCTGCGGCTTCGCCCAGAACTACGAACAACTGCTGATCGCCCGGACCCTGATGGGCTTTGGCTTCGGCGGCGAGTGGACCGCCGGCGCGGTGCTGATCGGCGAGGTGATCCGCGCCCAGGACCGCGGCAAGGCGGTGGGCATGGTGCAGTCGGGCTGGGCCATCGGCTGGGGCCTGACGGCGATCCTCTACGCGCTGCTGTTCTCGCTGCTGCCGCCTGAGCACGCCTGGCGCGCGCTGTTCCTGTTGGGGCTGCTGCCGGCGCTGTTCGTGATCTTCGTGCGCCGCCTGGTCAAGGACCCGGAGGTGTACCGCGAGGCCAAGAAGGTCGAGCAGGCCGAGGCGCCGTCGCACTTCTACGAGATCTTCGCCCCGGGCATGCTGTGGACCACCCTGCGCGCCTCGCTGCTGACCACCGGCGCCCTGGGCGGCTACTACGCCATCACTTCGTGGCTGCCGACCTTCCTGAAGAACGAGCGTGGCCTGAGTGTGCTGGGCACCGGCGGCTACCTGGCGATGGTCATCGTCGGCTCCTATGTCGGCTACGTGATCAGCGCGTACCTGACCGACCTGCTGGGCCGCAAGAAGAACTTCGTGCTGTTCGCCGTGGGCTCGTTCGTGATCGTGCTGCTGTATACGCAGATGCAGGTCAGCAATGGCGTGATGCTGTGGCTGGGCTTCCCGCTGGGCTTCTTCGCCTCGGGCATCTTCAGCGGCATGGGGTCGTTCCTCACCGAGCTGTTCCCCACCCGCATCCGCGGCTCGGGGCAGGGCTTCTGCTACAACATCGGCCGCGCCATCGCCGCGCTGTTCCCGCTGCTGATCGGCCTGCTCAGCCAGAAGGTGTCGCTGGGCCTGGGCATCGGCGCGTTCGCCGCGGTGTCCTACGGCGTGGTGATCCTGGCGGCGTTGAGCCTGCCGGAAACCCGCGGCAAAGAACTCCAGGCACGGTAAGGTAGGCACATGAACAGTCAAACAGGAGTCCGCCCCGTGAAACGCCTGCTACTCAACTGCGACATGGGCGAGAGTTTCGGCAACTGGCGCATGGGCCTGGATGCCGAGGTGATGCCTCACGTCGATTGCGCCAACATCGCCTGCGGCTACCACGCCGGTGACCCCGGCACCATGCGCCGCACCGTGGCCTTGGCGCTGGAGCACGGGGTGACCATCGGCGCGCACCCGGCCTACCCGGACCTGGTCGGCTTCGGCCGCCGCTCCATGGCCTGCAGCGTCGAGGAGATCCGCGACCTGCTGCACTACCAGATCGGCGCGCTGGACGGCATCTGCAAGGTGCTCGGCGGTCGCGTGGCCTACGTCAAGCCGCACGGCGCGCTGTACAACGACATGATGGCCGACCCGCTCAAGCTGCGCGCCGTGCTCGAAGCGGTGGCGGCCTACGACGCCAGCCTGCCGCTGATGCTCATGGCCACCGCCGACGACAGCGCCGCCCGTGCCCTGGGCGATGAAATCGGCGTGCCGCTGTGGTTCGAGGCCTTCGCCGACCGTGGCTACACCGCCAGCGGCCACCTGATGTCGCGGCGCCTGCCGAATGCGGTGCACCACGAGCCGGCCAAGGTACTGGAGCAAGCACTGCGCCTGGCCCGTGGCGAGGCGCTGGTGGCCGACGACGGCAGCGCCGTGCGCCTGCAGGCCAGCACCCTCTGCGTGCACGGCGACAACGCAAGCTCGGTGGCGGCGGTGCGCGAGATCCGTCAGGCGCTCGATGCCCTGGAGCACGCATGAACCCACGCATCGAAGTGGTGGCGATCGACACCTTGATGGTGCGCCTGTTCGAGGCCATCGACGAAGCCAACATGCCGTGGATCCTCGCCGCCAGCCAGCGCCTGAGCCAGGCGTTCGGCGCGCACCTGGTGGACCTGGTGCCGTCCTACACCACCTTGATGGTGCAGGCCAACCTGCCTCCGGCCGAGGCCCGTGCACGCATCGGCCAAGCCTTGGAAGGCTTGCAGCCGGATGCCGGCAACAGCGGCCGACGGCATGAGATCCCGGTGTGGTACCACGCCAGCGTCGGCCCTGAGCTGCCAGTGCTGGCCGCGCGCGAGGGCCTGAGCGAGGCCGAGGTGGTGCGCCTGCACAGCGAGCGCGAGTACCCGGTGTTCGCCCTGGGCTTCGCCCCCGGTTTCGGCTTCATGGGGCTGGTGGACGAACGCCTGGCCACACCGCGCCTGAGCACCCCGCGCAAGCGCGTGGCGGCGGGCAGCGTGGGCATCGCCGAGCGGCAGACCGCCGCGTATCCGGCGGTGTCGCCGGGCGGCTGGAACCTGATCGGGCGCACCCCGGTGCGCCTGTTCGACCGCGACCGCGAGGGCTACAGCTTGCTGCAACCGGGTGACCGGGTGCGCTTCGTGGCGGTATCGCACGGCGAATTCATGGCATTGGGCGGCGACGACAGCCCGTTGGAGGCCCAGGCATGACGCAGTTGAGGATCGAGGCCAGCAGCGCGTTGTGCCTGTTGCAGGACGGCGGGCGCTTCGGCGTGCGGCACTTGGGCGTGACCCAGGGCGGCGCGTTGGACTGGGTGGCGATGAGTTGGGCCAACTGGCTGCTGGGCAATGCCCTGGACGCGCCGGTGGTCGAGGTGGCGCTGGGTGGTTTCAGCGTGGTCGCCGAGGCCGATTGCGTGCTGGCCCTGGCCGGCGCCGACCTGGACGCGCGTGTTGACGATCAGCCCATTACACCGTGGCGCAGTTTCTCCCTGCGCAAGGGCCAGCGCCTGGCCTTCAAGCAGCCGCGCCAGGGCATTCGTGCCTACCTGGCGGCGCCGGGGGGCTTCCACGGCGAAGCGGTGCTGGGCAGTTGCGCGACGGTGGTGCGCGAGGAGCTGGGCGGCATCGAGGGACGCGGCAAGGCGCTCGGCAAGGGTGACCTGCTGCGCTTCTGCGGCGTTTCACCGGCAGTGCGTGAGGTGCCCGAGGCGCTGCGACCGGTGGATGCGGCCAAGCCGCTGCTGGATTTGGTGATGGGGGCGCAGATCGGCTATTTCAGCGGCACCAGCCTGTTCGAGGCGTTCAACAGCGACTGGGCGCTGGACAGCCGCGCCGACCGCATGGGCATCCGTTTGCTGGGGCCGCAGTTGCAGTACCAGGGCGCGCCGATGATTTCCGAGGGGATTCCACTGGGGGCCGTGCAGGTGCCGCCGGATGGGCAGCCGATCGTGCTGCTCAATGATCGCCAGACCATTGGCGGTTATCCGCGGCTCGGCGCGTTGACGCCGTTGGCGTTGGCGCAGTTGGCGCAGTGCATGCCCGGAGCGCCGGTGCGGTTCCGGGCGGTGGTGCAGGACGAGGCGTGGCGCGAGCAGCAGGGGTATCTGCGGCGTTGGGGGTGAGCCTTCGGGCCCTATCGCGGGGCAAGCCCGCTCTTACAGGTACCCTGCCGAACCAGAGAACGGTGGGGGCCTGGAGCGGGCTTGCCCCGCGATAGGGTCGGCACAGGCGCCGCGAAGCTATTTGGACAGGTAGCGCATCCCGTCTTCCAACCCTTGCAAGGTCAACGGGAACATCCGGTCTTCCACGAGCTCACGCACCAAGTGCGTCGACGCCGTGTAGTCCCAGGTCTGCTTCGGGTACGGGTTGATCCAGATGAGCTTCTTGAACTTCTCCATGAAGCGCTGCATCCACACATACCCCGCTTCTTCGTTCCAATGCTCCACGCTGCCACCTGGCTGGGTGATCTCGTAGGGCGCCATGGCCGCGTCGCCGACGAACACCACCTTGTAGTCATCGCCGTACTTGTGCAGCAGGTCGAAGGTGGAGAAACGCTCCGAGGTGCGGCGCAGGTTGTTCTTCCACACCGACTCGTAGACGAAGTTGTGGAAGTAGTAGTACTCCAGGTGCTTGAACTCGGTCTTGCAGGCCGAGAACAGCTCTTCGCAGACCTTCACGTGGGCGTCCATCGAGCCGCCGATGTCGAACAGCAACAGCAGCTTGACCGTGTTGCGCCGCTCCGGGCGCATCTGGATGTTCAACAGCCCGGCGTCACGCGCGGTGTGGTCGATGGTGCCGTCGATGTCCAGCTCCTCGGCGGCGCCTTCGCGGGCGAACTTGCGCAGCCGGCGCAGGGCCAGCTTGATGTTGCGCGTGCCCAGCTCGACCTGGTCGTCGAGGTTCTTGTACTCGCGCTGGTCCCATACCTTCACCGCCTTGCCCTGGCGCTTGCCAGCGTCGCCGACGCGGATGCCCTCGGGGTTGAAGCCGCCGGAGCCGAACGGGCTGGTGCCGCCGGTGCCGATCCACTTGTTGCCGCCGGCGTGGCGTTCCTTCTGTTCCTCGAGGCGTTTCTTGAATGCCTCGATCAGCTTGTCGAGGCCGCCCAGCGACTGGATCTGCGCGCGTTCCTCGTCGCTCAGCGAGCGTTCGAACTCCTTGCGCAGCCAGTCCTCGGGAATCAGCGCCTCCAGGTGCCGGTCGAGGTTCTCCAGGCCCTTGAAGTAGGCGGAGAAGGCGCGGTCGAACTTGTCGAAATGCCGCTCGTCCTTCACCAGGATGGCCCGGGCGAGGTAGTAGAACTCGTCCATGTCGGCGAACACCACGCGCTGCTGCAAGGCATTGAGCAGGTCGAGCAGTTCGCGCACCGACACCGGCACCTTGGCCGCGCGCATTTCGTTGAACAGGTTGAGCAGCATGGCCAGCCCCTCAGCGGTTACCGCGCCGGCTCATGAAGGCCAGGCGCTCGAGCAGTTGCACGTCCTGCTCGTTCTTCACCAGGGCCCCGGCCAGTGGCGGGATGGCCTTGGTCGGGTCGCGCTCGCGCAGCACCGCCTCGCCGATGTTGTCGGCCATCAGCAGCTTGAGCCAGTCGACCAGTTCGGAGGTGGAAGGCTTTTTCTTCAGGCCCGGCACCTTGCGCACGTCGAAGAACACGTCCAGCGCTTCGCTGACCAGCGACTGCTTGATGTTCGGGTAGTGCACGTCGACGATGCGTTGCAGCGTCTCGCGGTCGGGGAAGGCGATGTAGTGGAAGAAGCAGCGGCGCAGGAAGGCGTCGGGCAGCTCTTTCTCGTTGTTGGAGGTGATGATGATGATCGGGCGCTGCTTGGCCTTGATGGTCTCGTCGATTTCGTAGACGTAGAACTCCATCTTGTCGAGTTCCTGCAGCAGGTCGTTGGGGAACTCGATGTCGGCCTTGTCGATCTCGTCGATCAGCAGGATGACCCGCTCTTCGGCCTCGAAGGCTTCCCAGAGCTTGCCCTTCTTCAGGTAGTTGCGCACGTCGTGGACCTTGTCCACGCCCAGTTGCGAGTCGCGCAGGCGGCTGACCGCGTCGTACTCGTAGAGGCCCTGGTGGGCCTTGGTGGTGGACTTGATGTGCCAGGTGATCAGGCGCGCGCCGAACGAGGCGGCCAGTTGCTCGGCGAGCATGGTCTTGCCGGTGCCGGGCTCGCCCTTGACCAGCAGCGGGCGTTCCAGGGTGATCGCCGCGTTGACCGCGAGCTTGAGGTCGTCTGTGGCGACGTAGTCGCGGGTGCCTTCGAACTTCATGAACCGATCCTCTGGGGGCAGTGCCGGGCCTATCGCGGGGCACTGGCAGCAATTATCTATAGGTCGTCAGCGACTATAACCCGCCCCCTGGCAGCTGGAAACGCAGACCGGTCATTCAGTCCCTGAATGGTCCGTCACCCCGCCCTCAGTCGGAATTGGGCGCAGGTTGCTCGTAGCGTGCATTGAACGCCTGCACGAAGCCGTTGCGCAGGATCTGCAAGAACGCCTCGAACGCACTGATGTCCTGCTGGTGCACGCTGCCGCTGAGTTCCACACGGGTGGCGAACTGGTTCTTCGGCTGGTTCTTCAGCACCGTCTCGCTGGCCCCCACCAGCGCTTCCCAGACCGAACGGAAGAAGCCTTTGTCCTTGTCCTGGACATCCTGCTGCCAGTTGAACACGTCGACATCGCGCAACAGCGGTTTGATGTAGCCATTGAGCCGGCCCTGTTCGGCCTGGGCCTCGATCACCAGGTCGCCATGGCCGGCATTGAAGTCGAACTTGCCGTAGGCGCTGGCGAAGTCGTTGAGCCGGCGCAGCTGGATGCCGGTGGCGCGCAGGCGGAACTCGAAGTCGTCGAAGTCGCTGAACGGGTCGAAGGTGGCGCGGCTTTCCACCCGGGCATCGCCCAGCAACAGGGCGGTGGCCTCGAAGCTGGCATCGCGCCGGCCCTTTTCATCGCGCACGTTGGTCAGGTTGCGGATGCTGGCCTGGAGTTGGCTGGCCTTGAGGTCGACTGGGGGCTTGGAGGTGAAGTTGCGAAAGGTCAGGGTGCCGTTGTCGATGCGCACTTCGTCGAGGGTGATGGGCACGAGCTTTTCCAGTTGCTGGCGCCAGTCGGTGCCCTGGCCGGTCTGGGCGTTCTGCTTGCTGGCGCTATCGACGAAGTTCAACACCGGTTCGACGAAGACGACTTCGGCGACCACCGCCTGGTCGTACCACAGCGAATGCCAACTGACCGAGAGGTCGATCAACGGCGCGTCGAGCAGTGGCACGGGCACCTTGCCGGTGACCTTGACGATCTTCAGGCCGTTGATCTGGTAGGCGCCGCGCCACCAGGCCAGGTCCACGTCGGCGACCTGGCCGCGGTATTCGCCCATGTCGGCGAGCTTGTCGTTCAGGTAGTCGCGCACCAGGTAGGGCAGCGCCAGGTGCAGCGCCACCAGCAGCGCCAGCAGGCTGCCCAGCGCGACCAGTGGCCAGCGGTAGCGGGCTTTCATCACAGGCTCTCCACGGGCGGCATGTGCGGTTGACCGCAGCGCGCGCCGGTCGGTTCGAACGGGCTTTACGGCCCCCCGGGGCAGGCTTACCCTTGAAGCTTTCCCGCTCCGTTCAAGGACCGCTGCCATGAGCCGCATCTACGCAGACAACGCCCATTCCATCGGCAATACGCCGCTGGTGCAGATCAACCGCCTCGCCCCGCGTGGGGTGACCATCCTGGCCAAGATCGAGGGGCGCAACCCGGGCTATTCGGTCAAGTGCCGGATCGGCGCGAACATGGTCTGGGACGCCGAAAGCAGCGGCAAGCTCAAGCCGGGCATGACCATCGTCGAGCCGACCTCGGGCAACACTGGCATCGGCCTGGCGTTCGTCGCCGCCGCCCGTGGCTACAAGCTGCTGCTGACCATGCCCGCGTCGATGAGCCTGGAACGGCGCAAGGTGCTCAAGGCGCTGGGCGCTGAGCTGGTGCTGACCGAGCCCGCCAAGGGCATGAAGGGCGCCATCGAGAAGGCCAACGAGATCGTCGCCTCGGACCCGTCCAAGTACTACCAGCCGGGCCAGTTCGACAACCCGGCCAACCCGGCGATCCACGAGAAGACCACCGGGCCCGAGATCTGGAACGACACCGACGGCGCGGTCGATGTGCTGGTGGCCGGCGTCGGCACGGGCGGCACCATCACCGGTGTGTCGCGCTACATCAAGCAGACCCAGGGCAAGTCGATCCTCTCGGTGGCCGTCGAGCCCGTGGCCTCGCCGCTGATCAGCCAGACCCTGGCCGGTGACGAACTCAAGCCCAGCCAGCACAAGATCCAGGGCATTGGCGCCGGCTTCGTGCCGAAAAACCTCGACCTATCGCTGGTCGACCAGGTCGAGACGGTCACCGATGACGAGTCCAAGGCCATGGCCCTGCGCCTGATGCAGGAGGAGGGCATCCTCTGTGGCATTTCCTGTGGCGCGGCGATGGCGGCCGCGGTTCGCCTGGCCGAGAAACCGGAGATGCAGGGCAAGACCATCGTGGTGATCCTGCCGGACTCCGGCGAGCGCTACCTGTCGAGCATGCTGTTCGCCGACCTGTTCACCGAGCAGGAGAACCAGCAGTAAGTTTCGAGTTTCGAGTTTCGAGTTTCGAGTTTCGAGCTGCGGGTGGGGATGGGCTGATCCGGGTCAAGGCGTCGCGGCTTTGCCTATGAAGCTTGCCGCTCGCAGCTTGCAGCTGCTCCTGATGGGTTTATCATGTCCGGCTATCCGGGGATGGCCAGATTTCCCCTCAAAGGAGTGTTGCATGACCTTTTCCTTCCTCGCCAAGGCCGGCGTGCTGCTGGTGTTCTTTGGCAGTGTGTTGTTCGTGCACCTGCGCGGCAAGGCGCGCCTGCCGGTACTGCGCCAGTTCGTCAACCATTCTGCGCTGTTCGCCCCTTACAACAGCCTGATGTACCTGTTCTCCGGCGTGCCGTCCAAGCCTTACCTGGACCGCCAGCGCTTCCCCGAACTGGACGTGCTCAAGGACAACTGGCAGGTGATCCGCGAGGAGGCCATGCGCCTGTTCGACGAGGGCTACATCCGCGCCGCCGAGAAAGACAACGACGCCGGCTTCGGCTCGTTCTTCAAGAAGGGCTGGAAGCGTTTCTACCTGAAGTGGTACGACAAACCGCTGCCGTCGGCCGAGGCGCTGTGCCCGAAGACCGTCGAGCTGGTCAGCGGCATCCCCAACGTGAAAGGCGCGATGTTCGCCTTGCTGCCTGGCGGCAGCCACCTGAACCCGCACCGCGACCCGTTCGCCGGCTCCCTGCGCTATCACCTGGGGCTGTCCACGCCGAACTCGGACAACTGCCGCATCTACGTCGACGGCGAGGTGTATGCCTGGCGTGACGGCGAGGACGTGATGTTCGACGAGACCTACGTGCACTGGGTGAAGAACGAGACCGACGTGACCCGGGTGATCCTGTTCTGCGACATCGAGCGGCCACTGAGCAGCCCGCTGATGACCCGCATCAACCGCAAGGTCAGCGCCTTCCTCGGCCGCGCCACGGCGCCGCAGAACACCGATGACGAGCGCGTGGGCGGGATCAACCAGGCGTATGCCTGGAGCAAGCGCTTCAGCAACCGGATCAGCACCCACGTGAAGCAGTTCAAGCGGGCCAACCCCAAGGCCTACCGTGTGCTGCGGCCGGTGTTGGCGGTGGTGATGGCGTACCTGTTGATCAAGTGGTTGTTCTGAGGCCGCGCGGCGTCTGCGCCGACGAAGCCCGCTCCTTGTAGGAGCGGGCTTGCCCCTCGATGGCTTCACCGATATATTCCGATACATTCACTTCATCCGAAGACCTGTTCATGCCAGCCCTCCCTCCCACCACCGCTTTCGTCCTCGCGCCTGTCGCGGGCGTGGTCGTGCGTGGCAGCCAGCAGCCGGCGATGATCAGTCACTACCCACCACCTGTCAGTGGCGTCGTGCGGGGCGTAGCAGCGCCTCCCTGCGTGGTCGTGCTGGGCTGATCGGCTTCTGGCCGCATCCCATCACCTACGCAACCCACTGAACACGGCCGGCCCTTTCCTCGTTCTGCGACAAGGCCCGCCGTTCGGCTCATTCGCCAAACACAGGTGGCATCAATGTCTTTCCTTTCCAAAGCATCCGTGGCCTCGGCGGCCACTACCAGCCTGTTCGTCCTGCTGTGGAGCAGCGGGGCGATCGTCTCCAAGCTCGGCCTGGCCCAGGCCAGCCCCTTCGCCTTCCTGCTGCTGCGCTCGCTGCTGGCGCTGAGCGGCCTGCTGCTGGTCGGCCCAATGCTCGGCCTGCGCTGGCCGCGCCGGCGCGGCGCGATCCTTCAGGCCCTGGCCACCGGTTGTGTGCTGTTGGGCGCCTACCAGATCTTCTACCTGCTGGCGCTCAATACCCATGTGACCCCCGGTGTCATGGCCACGGTGATGGGGGTGCAACCGATCCTCACCGTGGCGCTGATGGAGCGCCAACGCTCCTGGAGCCGCTTGTTCGGCCTGGGGCTTGGCCTGGGTGGGCTGGTGATGGTGGTGTGCGAGGGCATCAACTTGGGCGGGGTGTCCCTGGCCGGGATGCTGTTCGCCCTGCTGGCGTTGGCCAGCATGACCTGCGGTTCGATCATGCAGAAGCGCATCGCCGACAACCCCATGGGCACCTTGCCGTTGCAGTACCTGGCGGGGTTGCTGATGTGCGCGCTGTTCGCGCCGTTCCAGCCGCTGCACGTGCAGTGGTCGGGCAGCTTCGTCGCGGCGTTGCTGTGGATGGGGCTGGTGGTGTCGTTGCTGGCCACCTTGCTGCTGTACCGGCTGATCGCCCGGGGCAACCTGGTGAATGTCACCAGTTTGTTCTACCTGGTGCCGGCGGTGACCGCGGTGATGGATTTCCTGATCTTCGGTAATCGCCTGGCGCCGTTGAGCCTGCTGGGAATGGGCTTGATCGTGGTCGGGTTGTTGTTCGTGTTCCGCAGGCCAGCCATGAAGGCGGCTGAGGCCTGAGTGCGCGGGGGGCCGCATTGCGGCCCCATCGCGACGCGATCTTCAGCCGCGCGCCGGCCGCAACACCAGCCACAACGCCGCACCAATCAACAGCCCGCCATACAGGTGCGCCATCGACAGTGGCTCATCCAGCAGCCACGCCCCCCACAACACCCCGAACACCGGGATCAGGAAGGTCACGGTACTGGCCTTCACCGGTCCGATCTCGGCCAGCAGGCGGAAGTACAGAATGTAGGCGAACGCCGTGCACAACAGCCCCAGGCCCAGCAACGACAGCCACACCTGCCAGCCGCCCCAACTGGCGGGCGGCTGGGTCAGTGCGCTCCAGGCGAACAGCGGCACCAGCATCAACGTGGCGCCCATCATGCTGCCCAAGGCCGACAGGCGACTGTCCAGCCCGCTGACCCAACGCCGCGCGAGGAACCCGGCAAAGCCGTAGCAGGTGGTCGCCGCCAGGCATGCCAGGGCGCCTTGCAGCAGCGCCAGGTCCAGCGCCACGGGGCCGGCGCCGCTGAGGATGCCGACGCCGAACAGGCCGAGGAAGATGCCGCACAGCTTAGGCAGGGTCATCGCTTCGCGAAAGCACAGCGCGCCGATCAGCACGCCCATCAGCGGTGTGGTGGCGTTGAAGATCGCCGAGTAGCCGGCGGGTAGCACCTGGGCGGCCACCGAGTAGAAGGTCGCCGGGATGCCCGAGTTGATCATCCCCAGCAGCAGGCAGGCGCCGAGCTTGCCGTTGAAATCCCAGCGTATGCGCGCGGCGGCGACGATCGCCACGAGCCCCAGGCAGGCGATCGACACGCGGAAGAAGGCCGTGGGCACGGTGCCGAGTTCCGGGGCGATGATGCGCATGAACAGAAAGCTCGCACCCCAGACGGCGGCGAGGGTCAGCAGGCGGGCGAGGGCGATGGGGGTCACAGGGGGCTCCGGCAGTCAGGCAGGGGCGGGAGTGTACGTGAGGCAGGGTAGGGTTGCCTGCCGTTTCTTGCGCAGGTATTTGGCTTGCGCCATAGGGCCGGCAAAACCTGCGAATCATCTGGATCGGGCTAAGCTCACCCGTTGAACCCCGCGCAGAGACCCCCCGTATGTCCCAGTCATGGCCGGCCGCCGCCATCGCCCGGATGATCCTCGATGGCTTCGACAACTACCGCGAACACTTCCGCCAGATCACTCTTGGCGCCCGCCAGCGCTTCGAGCAGGCCCAGTGGCAGGCCATCCAGCAGGCCGCCGCAGCGCGCATCAATCTTTATGAAGAGAAGGTCGCCGAGGTCAACGGCTGGCTGCGCGAAGGCTTTGAGCCCGGTGTGTTGCTCGACGTGGAGCAGTGGCCGCTGGTCAAGAGCGCCTACATCCACCTGATCGACCCGCGGCTGGACGACGAGTTGTCCGAGACCTGGTACAACTCGCTGTTCTGCAGCCTGTTCAGCCACGACCAGATCAGCGACGGTTGCATGTTCATCCATACCACCCGGCCGGCCATGCGCAGCCACGAACGCGCCGCGCAAACCCGTACCTACTCGCTTCAGGGCCACCTCGGCGGCCTGTTGCGGGCGATCTTCGACGACTACCCGTTCGACGTGCCCTACGGCGACCTGCACGGCGACCTGGCGCGCCTGGAGGCACAGCTGCGCGAATGCCTGCCCGATTGGGTGTGCAAGGACCCAGCCCTGGCCGTGGAGTTGTTCTCGCCGGTGCTGTACCGCAACAAGGGCGCCTACCTGGTCGGCCGCCTGCACACCCAGGACGAGCAGTGGCCGCTGGTGATTCCGCTGCTGCACCGCGAAGGCCACGGCATCGAGGCCGACGCGCTGATCACCGACGAGGCCGAGGTGTCGATCATCTTCTCCTTCACCCGCTCGTACTTCATGGTCGACGTGCCGGTGCCGGCGGAGTTCGTCAATTTCCTCAAGCGCATCCTGCCGGGCAAGCACATCGCCGAGCTGTACACCTCGATCGGTTTCTACAAGCACGGCAAGTCGGAGTTCTACCGGGCGTTGATCAACCACCTGGCCAGCACCGACGACCGCTTCATCATGGCCCCGGGGGTGCGAGGAATGGTCATGAGCGTATTCACCCTGCCGGGCTTCAACACGGTGTTCAAGATCATCAAGGACCGCTTCTCACCGTCGAAGACGGTCGACCGCGCCACGGTGATCGAGAAGTACCGCCTGGTGAAGAGCGTCGACCGCGTCGGGCGCATGGCTGATACCCAGGAGTTCGCCGATTTTCGCTTCCCTCGCGGCAAGTTCGAGCCCGAGTGCCTGGCCGAGCTGCTGGAGGTGGCGCCTTCGACGGTGGCGCTGGAGGGCGATACGGTGCTGATCCGCCACTGCTGGACTGAGCGGCGCATGACCCCGTTGAACCTGTACCTGGAACAGGCCAGCGAGGCGCAGGTGCTCGAGGCGCTGGAAGACTACGGGCTGGCGATCAAGCAACTGGCGGCGGCGAACATCTTCCCCGGCGACATGCTGCTGAAGAACTTCGGCGTTACCCGGCATGGGCGGGTGGTGTTCTACGACTACGACGAGATCAGCTTTCTCACCGAGGTGAACTTCCGGCATATCCCGCCGCCGCGCTACCCGGAGGACGAGATGTCGGGTGAGCCGTGGTATTCGATCGGCCCGCACGACGTGTTTCCCGAGGAGTTTCCGCCGTTCCTGTTCGCCGATATCGGCCAGCGGCGGTTGTTCAGCCGGTTGCACGGGGAGTTGTACGACGCCGATTACTGGCAGGGGTTGCAGGGGAAGATTCGGGAGGGGAAGGTGATCGATGTGTTCCCGTACCGGCGTAAAGCGCGATGACCAGGGTGGTCGCTAGTTCTTCAGGCACTTCAGCTCGCCGAAATCGCTGCGCACCTTGCCAAGCCGTTCCTGCAGGTACTGGCGCTGCGCCGACGTGCTCTCGCGCATCAGGTCCACCAGCAGGTTGCGCGCCTGCTGTTCGGTGTTCTGGAATGCCATGCGGTACTCCGGCGTCCACAAACTCTCCTTGCGCTGCAGCAACTGCGCCAGGCGCGGCTCGAAGCTTGGCGTCTCGCGCTGGTTCATCGCCAGCAACAACTGCTGCTGCCAGTGCGCGCGGTTGGCGATCCATTGGCGGTTCTGGTCGCCCAGTGCCTGCGACCAGGTCATCACACGCAGGCGCTGGGTGGCGTTGAGTTCGCCCAGCCAGGGTTTCAGGCGTTTTTCCATCCGTGCGGCGCGGGTTTCGATCTGGCGCGGCAGCGGGGTGTCGACGTACTGCTTCTGGCGCTTGTCGATATCGGCGCGGAAGGCCTCGCGCATTTCCTCCACCTGCGCCTGGCTCATGCCGCGCAGCAGTTCGGTGGCGGAGGGTGTGATCGCCTCGGCGACCCGGCCGATGGCCTGGCGCGCCTCGGTGGTGCGCTGTTGCAGGGCCTGGTCGGTGACCGCATCGTTGGCGACCATCAGGCGTACCTGGTCGAGCCAGTCGAGGTAGCCGGGCAACTGCGTGCGGCAATGCCAGGCCAGGTGCTCCTTGAGTCGTTCGTCGAGCAGGGCCTTTTGTTCGCGGTTCATGTCCAGGTAGTCGCCCAGCGACCAAGGCACCAGGCGATCGAGGTTGCGGTAGGCCAGGTCGATACGGCTGCACGCCGCCAGGGCCAGGAGAAAGGCGAGGGCGACGAGCAGGGGCTTGGTCAGGCGAAGCGGCATGAGCGAATCCTTGCTGGGGCGTGCCAGGCAGTAGACGCAGCCTGCGCCGGGTGGTTCCCCCCCGGGTCGGGCAGCGGCTTGGGTTCAGGTGTAGAATAGCCGCCTTGTCTTGAGGAACATCGGAAATGGCTCTGCTTGGGCGTTACAACAGTTTGCAAATCGTGAAGCACGTGGAATTCGGCCTGTACCTGGACGGCGGCGCCGACGGCGAGATCCTCCTGCCCCGGCGCTACTTCCCCAAGGACGCGGCGCTGGAGCTGGACGACTGGATGAACGTGTTCATCTACCTCGACAGCGAAGACCAGTTGATCGCCACCACCGAAAAGCCCAAGGTGCAGGTCGGCGAGTTCGCCAGCCTCAAGGTCAAGGACATCAACGGTGCCGGCATCTTCCTCGACTGGGGGCTGTCCAAGGACCTGCTGATGCCGTATTCGGAAGAGTCGCGGCCATTGAAGATCGGCGACTACTGCGTGGTCCACGTGTACCTGGACAAACGCACCCGGCGCATCACCGCCACCGCGCGCCTGGACCGCTACCTGGACCGCACCCCGGCCGACTACAAGGTCGGCCAGCCCGTCGAGCTGCTGGTGGCCGGGCAGACCCCCATGGGCTTCAAGGCGATCATCAACAACCGCCACTGGGGCCTGATCCACAAGAACGAGGTGTTCAAGTTCCTGCGCTCAGGCATGCACGAGAAGGGCTTCATCAAGGAAGTGCGCCACGACGGCAAGATCGCCCTGAGCCTGCAGCCGGTCGGCCAGGCCCTGGCCGATGGTCTGTCCGAGCAGATCATGCAGCGCCTGGAGGCGGCTGGCGGTGTGTTGCAGGTGTGCGACAAGAGCGACCCGGCGCTGATCAGCCAGTTGTTCAACGTCAGCAAGGGCAATTTCAAGAAGGCCATTGGCGCGTTGTTCAAGCAGGGCCGCATCGTCATCCATGACGACCGTATCGAGAAGGCCTGATCAGCCCTGCACGAATGGGCTGAAATCCAGCTGCTCGCCGCCGGGGCGGGTGTCGCGCAGCAGTGAGTCGCGGTCGGCGCTCAGGGCCAGGCTGATGGTCGAGCGGCGCTTGCCGGGGTGGCGCACTTCCATGTGCTCCTGGTGAGCGCGCAGGAAGTTGATCGGCACCTTCAGGTGCCGCAACTCGTCGCTTTCCGGGGTGTGCAGCAGCAGGTTGACCCAGTCGGGCTGGCCCTTGCGCAACAGCGCCACGGGCACTTCGAACCACCACAGGTTGCGCTTCTTGTCGAGGATGGCGAACAGGGTGTTGTCGCGGTCGAGCACCGGCCGCGCCAGCGCTTGATTGCGCCGGGCAATCGCGGTGGGTTTGTCGAGTTTCATGCAGGTTCCTGCGTGTTGACGCTTGGTGAGGCCCGCCATTGTGCGGGGTGGGCGGGCGCCGGGCAAGCGCGCCTGCCGTTTGGCGTGCGCCGATGAAATGCATTGAAACTCTGGCGAAGGGGCGGGGGTCGACCTTTTGTCGACACGTTTTCTCGTGTCTTTGCCTCAGGAGCAATTCCCATGAGTGGTACCAAAGACAAAGTGAAAGGCCTGGCCAATGAAGCGGCCGGCAATGTCAAGCAAGGCGTTGGCAAGGCCACCGGCAATGAGCGCCTGCGCGCCGAAGGCGAGCTGCAGGAACGCAAGGGCGAGGCCCAGCAGGTGGTGGGCAAGGTCAAGGACGCCGTGAAGAAGCCTTGATCGGTGCTTGACCGGGCGGCCTCATCGCGGGGCGAGCCCGCTCCCACAGCACCCCGCTGAGCGTGAATCCGGCGGGGCACCTGTGGGAGCGGGCTCGCCCCGCGATGAGGCCGCCGTATTTTCTGATTATCCCGACGGAGCAGTACGCCATCGCCGTGGTCTATTAGACTTGCAACCACGACGATCAAGCGGCGAAAGGAGACGCTATGATTTTTCCCGACCTGCGCGGCCTGCCCCTGCACCGCGTGCTGGTGCGCACCGTCAGCGAATTCCTCGATGACGAGATGTCCACCTATGCCTCCGCGCTGGCCTACCAGATGCTTTTCTCGCTGTTTCCCTTCCTGCTGTTCCTCATCGCCCTGATCGGCTTCCTGCACCTGCCGGACTTCTTCTCCTGGCTGCGCCTGCAATCGGAGCTGGTGCTGCCGCCCCAGGCGCTGGAACAGGTCAACCCGGTGATCGACCAGTTGCAGCAGTCCAAGGGCGGGCTGCTCTCGGTGGGTATCGTCATCGCCCTGTGGACCGCCTCGGCCGGCGTGCGCCTGATGATGAGCGCGATGAACGCCGCCTACGACGTGCCGGAGGGGCGCCCGGTGTGGAAGCGCATCCCGCTGTCGATCATCTACACCGTCGGCATCGCCGGCATGCTCCTGGCCGCCGCCGCGTTGATGGTGCTGGGGCCGCAGGTGATGGAGTGGATCGCCGCCCAGATCGGCATGCAGGAGGTGATCGTCACGGTGTGGACCATCCTGCGCTGGCCGGCGATCATCATCCTGATGATGGTGGCGGTGGCGCTGATCTACTACGTGATGCCCGACGTGAAGCAGAAGTTTCGTTTCATCACCCCCGGCTCGGTGCTGGCGGTGGTGGTGTGGATCATCGCCTCGCTGGCCTTCGGTTACTACGTAAAGACCTTCGCCGACTACAACGCGATGTACGGCAGCATCGGCGCGATCATCGTGCTCCTGCTGTATTTCTATATCTCTGCCGCCGTGCTATTGCTGGGCGCGGAGATGAACGCGGTGATCGAGCACATGTCGGCCGAGGGCAAAGACCCCGGCGAGAAGGATTTCACAAGCACCAAGCCCCAGGAAACGATCACCGTGCTCGGCCATGCACACCCCGTGGACCCCGAACCCCAGACCCGCGAGCCGAACACCCGATGATTCGTGACATCCTCAAGATGGGCGACGAGCGCCTGCTGCGCATCGCCCCGCCCGTGCCTGACCACCTGATCGGCAGCGCCGAGCTGCAGCAACTGATCGACGACATGTTCGAGACCATGCGCCACGTCGGCGGTGTCGGCCTGGCCGCGCCGCAGATCGGCATCGACCTGCAACTGGTGATCTTCGGCTTCGAGCGCAGCGAGCGCTACCCGGATGCCGAGCCGGTGCCGCAGACCATTCTGCTCAACCCGGTGATCACGCCGCTGTCCCACGAGGTCGAGGACGGCTGGGAAGGCTGTCTGTCGGTGCCTGGCCTGCGCGGCGTGGTGCCGCGCTACAAGCACATCCGCTACGACGGCATCGACCCCCAGGGCCACCCGATCAACCGCTTCGCCGACGGTTTCCACGCCCGGGTGGTGCAGCACGAGTGCGACCACCTGATCGGCCGCCTGTACCCCTCGCGTATCCAGGACTTCGCCAAGTTCGGCTACACCGAGGTGCTGTTCCCTGGGCTCGACCCGAGCGACGATTGAGTGCGCGCCATCGCTACCAGGCGCTTGCCGCGTCGGTAGCGTTCCAGGCGCGAGGTCAATGCCGCGGGCAGCGATTCAGTGGCGGCGAAACCCAGGCGCTGGTAGAACCGCTGCAGGTCCGGGTGGCAAAACAGCCAGGTCGACGTCGTGGTGCCCGCCAGCGCCGCGTCGACCAGCCCGCCTGCCACGCCTTGGCTGCGCCATGCGGGCGCCACGAACAGCCCGGTGAGCCACTGGCCGTCCTCCACCGCGCTCAGGTTCAACCCGGCCACCAGCGTACCGGCCCGCGCCACCCACAGCTGACCCTCGGCCACTGCCCGCATGCGCGAGCCCTGTTCGCGGTAGAAGCGGTCAAGTAGGCGACGCTGGTCGCTGCCCAGGAGCTGATAGTGGGGTGGATTCATGGGGCGGCTTTGTCGCAGATTGTTGCAAATCTTGCAAGGGTGAATATCCGAGTGCGGGGTTCAAGTATTCCGGGGCGGGCGTAGAATTCCCTCCATCCCTTCCGCCGTTAGATGAAGCGGGATCGGTGCTTCGTGTCATCGCTTGCGATGACAACTTCTCCGCGCCAGGACGGCATAAGAAGTCAATCGATCAGCTGGATTGCTTTCAAGGCCAACCTTTCATGAAACCACTACTGATACTTGCTTTGGTCGGTATGTCTTCGTTCGCCCTGGCGCACGAGGCCAATGCCACCTCGACCGAGCCCGTCGTGCAATACGAATACGGCATGCACCTGGATATCAAGCGGGTGATCAACTTGTCGGGCATCCCGGAAACCTGCCAGGTAGAGCCGGCGACCATGACCTACGAAGACCACCAGGGCCAGGTGCACACCATTCGCTACCGGGTGATGGGTGAGGGCTGTAACCAGGGCTGATGTTTCATGGCCCTCATCGCGGGGCATGCCCCGCGATGAGGGCCGTCACGGACATCCCCTCAGCTACCCGCCAACACCTCCCGCACTACCTCCAGCCCCTGTTTCAACTCCGCCCGGCCCACCGCCGCCGACAGGCTGATGCGCACCGCCCGCACCTCCGTGGCCCCCAGGGCGAACACGCTGGCAGGCACCACCTCGACCCCACGCACCCGGCATGCCGTGACCAGCACCTCGGCGCTGCCCGGCGTCGCCACCCACACATGCGGTGACGGCAGCGCGCCGATCAGCGCCTCGCCCAACACCCGCCGCGCCAGCTTCCAGCGTTCGCCAATTTCCTCGCGTTGCCAGGCCAGGCGCCGCGCCGCCGTGCCGTCGGCGATCCACTGGCAGGCGATGCGCAGGTTCAGCGGCGATACCGGCCAGTGGGTGGCGCGGGTGTGCGGGTCGATCTGCTCGAGCAATGCCGGCGAGGCGGCGATCCACCCCAGGCGCAGGCCTGCTGCGACGGTTTTCGAGAGGCTGGTGACCAGCACCCCCTGGCCGTCGAGCAGCGGATAGAGTGGCGGCCGGTCGCTCAGCGCGCCATAGACATCGTCCTCGATCACCCACAGGCCATGCTGCTTCACCACCTCGGCCAAGGCCTGGCGGCGGGTGTCGTCCATGCACGCACCGGTAGGGTTGTGCAGGGTCGGGGTGGTGACCAGCACACGCGCTCCGCTGGCGCGCGCCACCCGCTCCAGTTCGTCCGGGCGCAGGCCCTGGTGGTCGAGCGCCACGCCATGCACCGGCAGGCGCAGTTGCCGGCAGGCGGCCTTGATGCCCGGGGCGGTCAGCGCTTCGACCATGACCGGCTCGCCGGCCTGGCACAACGACTGCAACACCGTGGCCAGGGCCTGCTGCGCGCCGCCGCACAGCAGCAGTTCGTCCGGCGTCACGGCCAGGCCGCGCTGGGCCAGCCAACGTGCGCCATGCAGGCGGCCAAGCAGCAATTGCTCGGGCCCCAGGTAATGGTCGAGCAATGCGCTGTCGTCGGTGAGCAGGGCCTGCAAGCTGTATTGCAGATCGCGGTTGTGCGGGCCGGCCACCGGCACGTTGGTCGACAGGTCGATCACCCGCCGTGCCTGGTCGTGCTGCTTGAGGCGGAACAACGTGGCCTCCTTGCTGCCGGCCAGCACGTAGGTGCCCCGGCCCACCTCACCTGCCACCAGGTGGCGCGCGGCGGCCTCGCGGTAGGCCTGCTGGGTGGTGCTGGGGTTCAGGCCGAGCTTCCAGGCCAGGCGCCGTTGTGGCGGCAGGCGCTCGCCCACCTTGAGTTCGCCGCGCTCGATGGCGCTGGCGATGGCCTCGACCAGGGCCAGGTAGCGGGGCTGGTCGTCGTCAACCAATTGAGGGATCCACACGAAAATTGCCGCCCATGCAATATAGGGTTTTACCCATACAATGCGCCGCGCTTAGGATCGGATCAACCCACCACGATGAAGGATTGATCGTCATGTTCGACCTGCCCGCCCTGCGCGAAGCCGCTGCTTTCGTCCACCAGCATGTTCCCGCCACCCCGCAGCGCGTCTGGCCGTTGCTGGCCGAACGGGCGGGCTGCCAGTTGTGGGTCAAGCACGAGAACCATGCGCCTACCGGCGCCTTCAAGGTACGCGGCGGGCTGGTCTATGTGCGCTCGCTGCTGGCAGGCGGTCAGCCGCCGCGCGGGCTGGTCACCGCCACCCGTGGCAACCACGGCCAGAGCATGGCCCTGGCCGCGCGCCAGGCCGGACTGCCGCTGGTGATCGTGGTGCCCGAGGGCAACTCGCGAGAGAAGAATGCCGCCATGCGCGCCTTGGGTGCGGAACTGGTGGAGCATGGCGTGGACTTCGATGTGGCCCGGGAGGAGGCCGCGCGGCTTGCCGAGGAGCGCGGCTACCTGATGGTGCCGTCGTTCCACCCGGAGCTGGTGCGCGGCGTGGCCACTTACGCGCTGGAGCTGTTCGAGGCGGTGGCCGACCTCGATTGCGTCTACGTGCCGATCGGCATGGGCTCGGGTATCTGTGGGCTGATCCAGGCGCGCAACCTGCTGGGGTTGTCGACCGAGATCGTCGGCGTGGTGTCGAGCGCGGCCGATGCCTACGCCCAGAGCTTCGAGCGTGGGCGCATCGTCACCACCGCCACGGCCGACACCTTCGCCGATGGCATGGCCTGCCGAGTGCCGCACCCTGATGCCTTCGCCCTGGTGCGCGAGCATGCGGCGCGGATCGTGCGGGTCAGTGACGAGGAGATCGCCGAGGCCATGCGGCTGTACCACGAAACCACCCATAACACCGCTGAAGGGGCGGGCGCGGCGGCGCTGGCGGCCTTGCTACAGGAGCGTGCGCGCCAGGCTGGCAGACGGGTGGCGGTGGTGCTCAGTGGGGCGAATGTGGATCGCGAGCGGTATGCGCGGGTGTTGAAGGGGGAGTGATTTTCAGGGGCAGGCTGTCTGCGCTCGAATCGCGAAGTGTGCGCTTGAGCCTTCTGGTGCCGCAGAAAGCGAGCGCAGGAAAACCTCATGTCATGCACCTCTGAGCCGCCCTCAATCCCCTCGACAAACCGCCAAAGAAAATATCCCCCACCCCTGTCGATTTCCCCAATCCCCCATCGACCATGAGTGAAGGCGCCGGATGCACCGGCGCCACCCGCGCCTGAGCGATTGGAGGAACACCCTATGAGCACTGCCGCCGAAACCGAGATCCAACAACTGATCGAGCGCTGGGTTCACGCTGTGCGCGAACGTGACCTGGAGGGCATCGCCGCCCCCTACGCCGATGACATCGTCGCCTTCGACGCCATCCAGTCCCTGCAATTCAAGGGCAAGGCCCCCTACCTCGAGCACTGGAAAATGTGCATGGGCTTGTGCACCGGCCCGATGGTCTTCGAAGTGGCGCAACTGACTGTGCATGCCGATGGCGACCTGGCCCTGGCCCACTGGTTGAACCGCTGCGGCCCGTCGGACGATGAGAGCCAGTGCGGCTTCATGCGTGCCACCGTGGGCTATCGTCGTCGCGGTGGGCAATGGCAGGTGATCCACGAGCACTGGTCGGCGCCGTTCGACATGCAAACCCAGAAGGCGCTGTTCGACCTCAAGCCCTGAGCCGCCGCCCGTCGGCAAACATCGCTTCCCCCGCGCTGGAGACGACCATGAAATACCTGTGCCTGGTCTATTGTGAAGAAGGGCTGCTGCACAGCCTGCCCGACAGCCCCGAAGACGCCGAATGCATGGCCTACGCCGAATCCATCCAGGGCTCCGGGCGCATGCTCGCCGCCGAGGCGCTCAAGCCGGTGCAGACCGCCACCACGGTGCGCGTGCGTGGCGGGCAGATGAGCCTGACCGATGGCCCGTTCGCCGAGACCAAGGAGCAGTTGGCCGGCTTCTACCTGGTCGATGCCCGCGACCTCAACGAGGCGTTGAACATCGCCCGGGGCATCCCGGCGGCGCGGGTCGGCAGCGTGGAAGTGCGGCCCGTGCGCGACCTGCAACCCTGATACGCGGAGACCTCGACCATGCCCCTTGCGTTACCTGCAACGCTCGTTACGGTGAACGCCGCGAACCAGGGGCTGCCGCGCTGATGGCCGACGCCGCCCAGGTGCGCGCGCAGGTCGAGGCGGTCTACCGTCGCGACTCGCGGCGCATCCTGGCGACGTTGATCCGCCTGCTGGGTGATTTCGACCTGGCCGAGGAGGCCCTGCACGATGCCTTCTTCATCGCCGTCGAGCGCTGGCAGCGCGATGGCATTCCCGACAACCCCCGAGCCTGGCTGGTGTCCACCGGGCGCTTCAAGGCCATCGATGCCTTGCGGCGGCGGGCGCGTTTCGACCGTTCCCAGGCGGACCTGATCATGCTGCTCGACGGCCAGGGCCACGACCCCAGCGAAGACGAGCTGCTGGCCGATGATCGACTGCGCTTGATCTTCACTTGCTGCCACCCGGCCCTGGCCGCCGACGCCCAGGTGCCGTTGACGCTGCGTGAAGTCTGCGACCTGACCACAGAGCAGATCGCCCGCGCCTTTCTCCAGCAACCCTCAACCATCGCCCAGCGCATCGTGCGGGCCAAGGCGAAGATCCGCGATGCCCGCATTCCCTACCAGGTGCCGGCGTTGGGTGAGCTGCCTGAGCGCCTGGAAAGCGTGCTGCGGGTGATTTACCTGGTGTTCAACGAAGGGTATTCGGCGTCAGCTGGGGAGACCCTGGTGCAAGGCGAGCTGTGTGACGAGGCGATCCGCCTGGGGCGTTTGCTGGCGCAACTGTTGCCCGACCCCGAGGTGCTCGGCTTGCTGGCGTTGATGCTGTTGCAGGCGTCGCGGCAACGGGCGCGCACCGACGCGCAGGGCGAACTGGTGCTGCTCGACCAGCAGGACCGTAGCCTGTGGGACCGGACGCAGATAGACGAAGGCTGCCAACTGGTGCGCCAGGCGTTGGGCGGGCCGGGGTTCGGTATCTACGGCTTGCAGGCCGCGATCGCTGCGGTGCATGCCGAGGCGCCGAGCGCCGAGGCGACGGACTGGGGGGAGATCGTCGGGTTGTACGAGGTGTTGCAACGGCACTGGCCGTCACCGGTGGTGGAGCTGAACCGTGCGGCGGCGTTGGCACGGCGCGATGGGCCGGGCGCGGGGTTGGCGGTGATCGAGGCGATCCTGGCGCGGGGCGAGCTGCGCGACTACCACCTGGCCCATGCCGCGCGTGCCGAACTGCATCGTCAACTGGGCAATACGCGGCAGGCGCGGGAGGCCTGGCAGCAGGCCCTGGCCCTGACCCGGCAGGGGCCGGAGCGGCGGCATATCGAGCGTTGCCTGCGTGAGTTGGGGTGAGTTCACTGGCCCTATCGCGGGTCGAGCCCGCACCTACAGGTACCCCGCCGCCCCTGAAGGCTACGGTGTACTTGTAGGTGCGGGCTCTTCCCGCGATAGGGACCTGACACCCCCCGCAAACCTCAGCTAGCGACGAAATCAGGCGGCGACACCAGCTCGACCGTCTGCTGCTTGCGTGGCGCCAGAATCTCCGCTTCACCCTCGACCACCAGCTCATCGTTCTGGTTGTAGACATTGGTGGCGATGCGCACCTTGAACTTGGGCAGTTTCTCGAGGATTTCCAGGCGCACGGTCAGGGTGTCGCCGATCTTCACCGGCTTCTGGAAGCTCATCTTCTGTCCCAGGTAGATAGTGCCGGGCCCAGGCAGGGTGCAGGCCACTGCGGCGCTGATCAGCGCACCGCTGAACATGCCGTGGGCGATGCGCTCGCGGAACATGCTCTTGGCGGCGAACTCGGCGTCCAGGTGCACCGGGTTGTGGTCCCCGGACATGGCGGCGAACAGCTGGATGTCACGCTCTTCGACGGACTTCTCGTAGCTGGCTTTTTGGCCGACCTCAAGGGCTTCGTAGGGGGTATTGGTGACCTGGGTCATCGGGGCTTCCTTAACAGGCGGGCGAGGGCCGCGTCATTCGCTGCGGGCGGGGCGACCAAGGGCCAGCGCCTGCTCCAGCCAGTCGATGATGTCGGCGGTGACCTCGTCGCGGTTGGTTTCGTTGAGCACTTCGTGCCGGGCATCAGGATACACGCGCAACTGCACATGGCGGTTGCCGGTCGCGCGCAGGGCGTCGGCCAGGTGGGTGAGACGCTTGCCGGCACTCACCGGATCACATTCGCCGCCGATCACCAGCATTGGCAGGTTCGGGTCGATCTGCGCCAGGTGTTTTGGTTGGCTGATCTGCGCCAGGCCCTGCAGCAGGTCGAGCCACAGCTGGTTGCTGCAACGAAAGCCGCACAGCGGGTCGTTGACGTACAGGTCCACCTCGGCAGGATCGCGGCTGAGCCAATCGAAGGCCGTGCGGTTGGGCTTGAAGGCCTTGTTGAACGAGCCGAACGACAGCCACTCGATCAGCGCGCTCTTGCCCAGGGCACCCTGGCGCCAGGCTTCCAGGCGGGCGATCAGCCGCGCCGCGCGATACAGCGCCGCTGGCTGGAAGTTCGAGCCGCTGAGGATTGCCCCGTGCAGGCTGCCACTGTGGTGCAGCAGGTATGCCTGGGCGATGTAGCTGCCCATGCTGTGCCCGAACAGGAACAGCGGTGTGCCGGGGAACTGCTGGCCAATGTGCTGGCCGATCAGGCCCAGGTCGTTGACCACGGCATTCCAGCCATGTTCGCGGGCGAACAGGCCGAGGCTGCCCAACTCGGCGGTGTGCCCATGACCGCGCAGGTCCGGGGCGAACAAGGCGAAGCCAGCGTCGTTCAGCGCATGCCCCAGGCGCCCGTAGCGCCCGGCGTGCTCGGCCATGCCATGGGCCAGCAAGACCACGGCCTTGACTGGTTTTTCCGGCAGCCATTGGTGGACATACAGGCTGCAATGCTCGCTGGCGGGCAGCCAGAAGGCGTCGTGGGGCATGGCGGATCCTTTGCGCACGGGGGTGAGCACAGTGTATGCACAATGACCGCGATTGCAGGAAGTGAACAAATAAGATTCACAATGTTAATGGCAGGCCTTGGCGTATTTGCCACCTCTGACTTAACTGCTAACGTCGGCTGAACGTCTTTTTGCCAGCAGGCAAACGGATCAAGGACAAGGACAGCGCCCCCGCCAGGGGGATTCACAGCAGGTCCAGGCAGAGGAACAACAATAAATGCAAGCCGAATTCTGGAATGACAAGCGCCCGGCGGGCGTGCCTTCCAACATTGACATCAATACTTACAAATCTGTCGTCGAGGTGTTCGAGCGCTCCTGCAAGCGCTTCGCTGACCGCCCGGCCTTCAGCAACCTTGGGGTCACGCTCAGTTATGCCGACCTGGAGCGTCACTCAGCGGCGTTCGCCGCCTGGCTGCAGCAGCACACGGACCTGGTGCCTGGCGACCGCATCGCCGTGCAGATGCCCAACGTGTTGCAGTACCCCATCGCCGTGTTCGGCGCGCTGCGTGCCGGCCTGATCGTGGTCAATACCAACCCGTTGTACACCGAGCGCGAGATGCGTCACCAGTTCAAGGACTCCGGCGCCCGTGCGTTGGTCTACCTGAACATGTTCGGCCAGCGCGTGCAGCAGGTGCTGCCCGACACCGGCATCGAGTACCTGATCGAGGCGAAGATGGGCGACTTGCTGCCCACCGCCAAGGGTTGGTTGATCAACACCGTGGTCGACAAGCTGAAGAAGATGGTCCCGGCCTACCAGTTGCCCCAGGCCGTGTCGTTCAAGCAGGTGCTGCGCCAGGGGCGTGAGCTCACCCACAAGCCGGTGCAGCAGTCGCTGGACGACATCGCCGTGCTGCAATACACCGGCGGCACCACTGGCCTGGCCAAGGGCGCCATGCTCACCCACGGCAACCTGGTGGCGAACATGCTGCAGGTGCTGGCCTGCTTCGCCCAGCATGGGCCGGACGGCCAGCCGCTGATCCGCGAAGGGCAGGAGGTGATGATCGCGCCGCTGCCGCTGTACCACATCTACGCCTTCACCGCGAACTGCATGTGCATGATGGTCACCGGCAACCACAACGTGCTGATCACCAACCCACGCGACATTCCCGGCTTCATCAAGGAACTGGGCAAGTGGCGCTTCTCGGCGCTGCTGGGGCTCAACACGCTGTTCGTGGCGCTGATGGACCACCCGGGCTTCAAGGCCCTGGACTTTTCCGCGCTGAAGGTCACCAACTCGGGCGGCACCGCGCTGGTCAAGGCCACCGCCGAGCGTTGGGAGAGCCTTACAGGCTGTCGCATCGTCGAGGGCTATGGCCTGACCGAGACCTCGCCGGTGGCCAGCACCAACCCCTATGGCCAACTGGCGCGCCTGGGCACCGTGGGCATACCGGTGGCCGGTACCGCCTTCAAGGTGATCGACGACGATGGCAACGAATTGCCGTTGGGCGAGCGGGGCGAGTTGTGCATCAAGGGCCCGCAGGTGATGAAGGGCTACTGGCAGCAGCCGGAAGCCACCGCCCAGGCGCTGGATGCCGAGGGCTGGTTCAAGACCGGCGATATTGCGGTGATCGACCCGGACGGCTTCACCCGTATCGTCGATCGCAAGAAGGACATGATCATCGTCTCGGGCTTCAACGTGTACCCCAACGAGATCGAGGATGTCGTCATGAGCCACCCGCAGGTGGCCAACTGCGCCGCCATCGGCGTGCCCGACGAGCGTTCGGGCGAGGCGGTCAAGCTGTTCGTGGTGCCGCGCGAGCAGGGGCTGAGCGTCGATGAACTCAAGGCCTTCTGCAAGGCCAACTTCACCGGCTACAAGGTGCCCAAGCACATCGTGTTGCGCGAGTCGCTGCCGATGACGCCAGTGGGCAAGATCCTGCGCCGCGAATTGCGCGATATCGCCTAAGAAAACCCATCACCCCCTCGTAGGCGCGGGCTTGCCCCGCGCCTGCAAAGGCTGCTTTGCGACATTTTGGTTAAATACTCTAAAAATGACCTGTATATTTCTTTGAGTCATTTTAGTGACTGCGTAGGGCTGGTTAGGCCTCTAGGCGACCCCAGGCAAAGCTGTTACTCTCGGCGCGCTTTCAGATGATCCGGTTTGCAATGAACCGTCATCTCATATCAATAATAAACGCATCGACGCGTGAAGAATTCGCTGTTGCTAAAGGAGTGGGCTTCCATGATCGAACATTTTTGGAAGGATAAATACCCAGCCGGAATTACGGCGGAAATCAATCCTGACGAATTTCCCAACATCCAGGCGGTACTGAAGCAATCCTGCCAGCGCTTTGCCGACAAACCGGCCTTCAGCAACCTTGGCAAGACCCTCACCTACGGCGAGTTGTATGCCCTGTCGGGGGCGTTCGCCGCCTGGCTGCAACAGCATACCGACTTGAAGCCCGGTGACCGCATCGCCGTTCAACTGCCCAATGTGCTGCAATACCCCGTTGCCGTGTTCGGTGCCATGCGCGCCGGCTTGATCGTGGTCAACACCAACCCGCTTTATACCGCGCGCGAGCTGGAGCACCAGTTCAACGACTCCGGCGCCAGGGCCCTGGTCTGCCTGGCCAACATGGCCCACCTGGCCGAGAAGGTGGTGCCCAAGACCCAGGTCAAGCACGTCATCGTCACCGAAGTGGCCGACCTGCTGCCACCGCTCAAGCGCGTGCTGGTCAACAGTGTCATCAAGTACGTGAAGAAGATGGTGCCGGCCTACAACCTGCCCAAGGCCGTGCGCTTCAACGACACCCTGGCGCTGGGCAAGGGCCAGCCGGTCACCGAGGCCAACCCCCAGCCCAACGACGTCGCCGTGCTGCAATACACTGGCGGCACCACGGGCGTGGCCAAGGGCGCGATGCTGACCCACCGCAACCTGGTGGCCAACATGCTGCAATGCCGCGCGCTAATGGGCTCGAACCTCAAGGAAGGCTGCGAGATCCTCATCACCCCGCTGCCGCTGTACCACATCTACGCGTTCACCTTCCATTGCATGGCGATGATGCTAATCGGCAACCACAACGTGCTGATCAGCAACCCACGCGACCTGCCGGCGATGGTCAAGGAGCTGGGCAAGTGGAAGTTCAGCGGCTTCGTCGGCTTGAACACGTTGTTCGTCGCCCTGTGCAACAACGAAACCTTCCGCGCCCTGGACTTCTCCTCGCTGAAGCTCACCCTGTCTGGCGGCATGGCCCTGCAATTGAGCGTGGCCGAGCGCTGGAAGGCGGTGACCGGCTGCGCCATCTGCGAAGGCTACGGCATGACCGAAACCAGCCCGGTGGCGGCGGTCAACCCGGCCGAGGCCAACCAGGTCGGCACCATCGGCATTCCGGTGCCTTCGACCCTGTGCAAGGTCATCGACGACAGCGGCCAGGAGCTGCCGCTGGGCGAGGTGGGCGAGCTGTGCGTCAAGGGCCCGCAGGTGATGAAGGGCTACTGGCAGCGTGACGAGGCCACCGCCGAGATCCTCGACGCTGAAGGCTGGCTGAAGACCGGTGATATCGCGCTGATCCAGCCCGACGGCTACATGCGCATCGTCGACCGCAAGAAGGACATGATCCTGGTCTCGGGCTTCAACGTGTACCCCAACGAGCTCGAAGACGTGCTCGCCGCCCTGCCGGGCGTGCTGCAATGCGCGGCGATCGGCGTACCGGACGAGAAGTCGGGCGAGGTGATCAAGGTGTTCATCGTGGTCAAGCCGGGCGTGACCCTGACCAAGGAGCAGGTGATGGAGCACATGCGCGCCAACGTCACCGGCTACAAGGTGCCGCGCTACATCGAGTTCCGCGACGCGCTGCCGACCACCAACGTGGGCAAGATCCTGCGCCGCGAGCTGCGTGACGAAGAGCTGAAGAAGCTGGGCCTGAAGAAGATCGCCTGATCAAGCGCCTCGCCCCCTGTAGGGGGCGAGGCGTATCGGTCAGCGCAGTTTTTCCAGCATCTGGTAGTACCACATCCCCGCCGCCAACAGCGGATTCCCCAGCAGATCCCCCATTGGCACCTTGATGTGCTTGCACGCCGCGAAGGTGTCGAACTTCTCCAACGTTCCGGTCAGCGCTTCGGCCATGATTTCGCCCATGATGTGGCTGGTGGCCACGCCATGCCCGGAATACCCCTGGCAGTACCAGACGTTGTCCGACAGCTTGCCCAATTGCGGAATGCGGTTGACCACGATGCCCATCGCGCAGCTCCACTGGAACTCGATCGGCACGCCCTTGAGCGCGGGGAAAGTGCGTTCGATGCACGGGCGCAGTTCGGCCTCGATGTCGCGCGAGTCACGCCCGGAGTAGTTGGCGCCGCCGCCAAACAGCAAGCGCTTGTCGGCGGTCAGGCGGTAGTAGTCGAGCACGAAGCGGCAGTCGTACACCGCAAGGTCGTGCGGGTTGATCTGCTCGGCCAGCTCGCCCAGCGGCGCGGTGGTGACGATGCCACCCATGGCGGGGAAGATCTTGCCCTTGAGCTGGCGCTTTTCCAGCGTGTGGTACACGTCGCCGGCCAGCATCACCTGGCGCGCCTCGATCCGCCCTTGGGCGGTGACCACTGCCGGGCGTGGGCCATGGACGATTTCCAGCACCTCGGAGTTCTCGAAGATCAGCGCGCCGAGGCTGTGCGCGGCACGGGCCTCGCCCAGGCACAGGTTGAGCGGGTGCAGGTGCAGGTTGCGGGTGTTCTTCAGCGCGCCCAGGTAAAGCGGGCTCTGCAGGTGACGAGCGATGCCGGCGCGGTCGAGCAGTTGCACCTGGTCGCCCATGCCACGGCGCTGCGCTTCGGCCTCGAAGGCGCGCAGCTCATCCATGTGCGACGGTTTCATCGCCGTGTGCAGGTGGCCGCGCTTGAGGTCGCACTGGATGCCGTAGCGTTCGACCCGCTGCTCGATGACCTGGTGGCCGCGCCAGCGCAGGTGCCAGATGAAGTCGTCGACCTCGGCGCCCAGGCGCGCGCGCATCTGGCTGCGCATCGCCTCGTCGCCCGACAGGCTGCCGGTGACCTGCCCGCCGTTGCGCCCACTGGCGCCCCAACCGATGCGGTTGGTCTCGACGATGGCGACCTTCAGGCCGCGCTCGGCCAGTTCCACCGCCGTCGCCACGCCGGTGAAACCGCCGCCGATGATCGCCACGTCGACCTGCTCGGTGCCCTTGAGCGTCGGGTACTCGGTGGCGTCGTTGAGGGTGGCGCTGTAGTAGGACGGCGCGCGTTGGGCCGGCCCATTCTTCACTGCTGCGTTCATGCTTGTTCCTTCATCTGAATGGGGGGCTCAGGCCTGGTGCAGGTACCAGCGCCAGTCCTGCTCGCTGACTTCGGCCATGAACTGGCGGTATTCGGCGCGCTTGACCTTGAGGTAGACGCCGAGGAACGCCTCGCCCAGGGCCTCGCGCGCCCACGCGGAGCGCTCCAGGGCATCGAGGGCGGTGAGCCAGTCGGTGGGCAGGTGTTCGGTGGCCTGGGCGTAGCCGTTGCCTTCGACCGGCGCGCCGGGGTCCAGTTGTTCGCGCAGGCCATGATGGGTGGCGGCGAGAATCGCTGCGGCGGCCAGGTAGGGGTTGGCGTCGGCGCCGCAGATGCGGTGCTCGATGTGCCGGCTGTTGGCCGGGCCGCCCGGCACGCGCAGGCTGACGGTGCGGTTGTCGACACCCCAGGTCGGCGCCAGCGGCGCGTAGCTGTTGGCCTGGAAGCGGCGGAACGAGTTGGCGTTGGGGCAGAACAGCAGCAGTGAGGCGCGCAGGTGGCGCAACATGCCCGCTACGGCCTGGCGCAGCAGTGGGGTGCCTGCCGGGTCGGCGCTGGCGAACAGGTTGTTGCCCTGTTCATCGGCCAGGCTCAGGTGCATGTGCATGCCAGTGCCGGCCAGTTGCGCGAACGGCTTGGCCATGAAGCAGGCCTGCATGCCGTGGGCGTGGGCCACGCCCTTGACCAGGCGTTTGTAGCGCACCGCCTGGTCCATGGCGGTTAGCGCGTCGCCATGCTCCAGGGTGATTTCCACCTGGCCGGGGGCGTACTCGGAAATCGCCGTGCGCGCCGGGATGCCCTGGGCCTTGCAGGCCGCGTAAAGGTCGGCGAGGAACGGTTCGATCTGTTCCAGCTCGCGCAGGCCATAGACCTGGGTGGTGCGCGGGCGGCCGCCGTCGTTGTCCAGCGCCGGTTGCGGGCGGCCCTGGGCGTCGCGTTGCTGGTCGAGCAGGTAGAACTCCAGCTCGCAGGCCATCACTGGGTGGTAGCCGTCGGCCTTGAGTGCGTCGATGGTGCGCAGCAGCACGTGGCGCGGGTCGGCGACGCTGGCGGGCAGGCCTTCGCTGGGGTGCATGCTGACCTGCACTGCGGCGGTTGGCACGCGGCGCCAGGGCAGGCGCACCAGGCTGCCATCCAGGGGGTAGGCGCGGCAGTCGATGTCGCCGACGTCCCAGACCAGGCCTGAGTTCTCCACATCGTCGCCGTTCAGGGTCAGGCCGAGGATGGTGCTGGGCAGCGGGCGACCGCTTTGGTACACCGCCAGCAGCTCGTCACGGTGCAGCAGCTTGCCGCGGGGGACGCCGTTGGCGTCGAGGATGAACAGTTCGATCAGGTCGATATCGGGGTTTTCGGCCAGGAAGCGAGTGGCCTGCTCGGGGTTGGCAAAGTGCATGTGGGTTCGCTCGCGCCCCTGTTCCAAGGGGCATACGGGACCACCGCGGAGAATGGCGCGGTGCGTCGGACGGTATCAGGCGGCCACGCAGGGGCCGCGATGGGTGTCAGGCGTAAGCGAGCGAAGTATCTGGTGGGCGCGCGTGGCGGCAGTGCCACAAGGCCCAGAAGGCGAGGATGATGTGGACCAGCGGATTTTCGCCAGCGCGGGCCCGGGCCTTCGGCAGCGAAGGGCGGGGCAGGGGGCGCGGGGCGAGCGGGTCGGGGATCATGCCTGGATACTCACATGCCGGGTAAGGTTGATTAAAGTAGCGAATGGCAACGTTCAGTTCGGGTTTGACTAAACATTCTAGTGGTTCTCTGCGTGGGTGAGCCCGTTCCTGCAGGGGCTGCGCCGATTGTTGTGCCTGTGCCGGCCCGATCGCGGGGCAGACAGCAAACCAACGGCAAATCTGCGACAATCGCCCCCCTCCCGCATGCCGATCATGAAAAAGCAGGCCCACCTGCATCATTAAAAAGCCCCATGACAGACCACGCCATCGACCAACTGCTGAACAACCTCGACCACGCCATGATCGTCGACCGCCATCGCCTGCGTCGGCAATTGCACGAGCTGCGCAAGCGCCCCGACGAGGCCAAGCTCGCGCAGTGGGTGGAGCGGGCCCAGGCGTCTTGCGCCCAGGTCGTCGCGCGCCAGCAGAGCGTGCCGCGCATTCGCTACGACGACAGCCTGCCGATCGCCGCCAAGCGCGACGAGATCAAGAAGGCCCTGGCCGAGCACCAGGTGCTGGTCATCGCCGGTGAGACCGGCTCGGGCAAGACCACCCAGTTGCCGAAGATCTGCCTGGAGCTGGGCCGCGGCAGCCACGGCCTGATCGCCCACACCCAGCCCCGGCGGATCGCCGCGCGCAGCGTGGCGGCGCGGGTCGCCGAGGAGCTAGGCACGCCGCTGGGCGCGCTGGTCGGCTACCAGGTGCGTTTCGAGGACCAGAGCGACAGCAACACCTTGGTCAAGCTGATGACCGACGGCATCCTGCTGGCCGAGACCCAGCACGACCGCTTCCTCGAACGCTACGACACGATCATCGTCGACGAGGCCCACGAGCGCAGCCTGAACATCGACTTCCTGCTCGGCTACCTCAAGACCCTGCTGCACCGCCGCCCGGACCTCAAGCTGATCATCACCTCGGCGACCATCGACCTGGAGCGCTTCTCCAAGCACTTCGACGATGCGCCGATCATCGAGGTGTCGGGTCGCACCTACCCGGTCGAGACCTGGTACCGCCCGCTGACCAGCGAGCAGGACGAGGAGGGCAACCGGGTCGAGGACGACCTCACCGTCGACCAGGCGATCCTCGCCACCCTGGACGAGATCGCCCAGCACGAACGCAGCGTGGGCAAGGGCCCGGGCGACGTGCTGGTGTTCCTGCCCGGCGAACGCGAGATCCGCGATGCGGCGGAGATCCTGCGCAAGGCGCAGCTGCGCCACACCGAGATCCTGCCGCTGTACGCGCGCTTGACCCCGGCCGAACAGCAGAAGATCTTCCAGCCCCACACCGGGCGCCGCGTGGTGCTGGCCACCAACGTTGCCGAGACCTCGCTGACCGTGCCCGGCATCCGCTACGTGATCGACAGCGGCACCGCGCGCATCAGCCGCTACAGCTACCGCGCCAAGGTTCAGCGCCTGCCGATCGAGGCGGTGTCGCAGGCCAGCGCCAACCAGCGCAAGGGCCGTTGCGGGCGGGTCGAGCCGGGCATCTGCGTGCGGCTGTACAGCGAAGACGACTTCAACGGCCGGCCGGCGTTCACCGACCCTGAGATCCTGCGCACCAACCTGGCCGCGGTGATCCTGCAGATGCTGCACCTGCGCCTGGGCGACATCGACGCCTTCCCGTTCATCGAGCCGCCGGATGGCAAGGCCATCAGCGACGGCTTCAACTTGTTGCAGGAGCTGTCGGCGGTCAATCGCGAGAACCAGCTGACCCCGCTGGGCCGCCAACTGGCGCGCCTGCCGATCGACCCGCGCCTGGGCCGCATGCTGCTCGAAGGCGCGCGCCAGGGCAGCTTGCAGGAGGTGCTGATCGTCGCCAGCGCCCTGTCGGTGCAAGACCCGCGCGAGCGTCCGCCGGAGCGCCAGCAGGCCGCTGACCAGGCCCACGCGCAGTGGAAAGACGTCGACTCCGATTTCGCCGCGCTGGTCAACCTGTGGCGCGGTTTCGAGGAGCAGCGCCAGACGTTGACCGCCAGCCCGCTGCGCAACTGGTGCCGCAAGCAGTTCCTCAACTACCTGCGCCTGCGCGAATGGCGCGATGCGCACCGGCAGCTGTCGCTGATCTGCCGCGACCTGCAATTGGCGGTGAACAAGGACGCCTCGGACTACCAGCGCGTGCACAAGGCGATCTTGAGCGGCCTGCTCAGCCAGATCGGCCACAAGACCGAGGAAGGCGACTACCAAGGCGCGCGCCAGCGGCGCTTCTGGGTGCACCCGTCGTCGGGCATCGGCCGCAAGCGCCCGCAGTGGGTGATGGCCGCGGAGCTGGTGGAAACCACCAAGCTGTACGCGCGCATGGTGGCCAAGATCGAGCCCGACTGGATCGAGCCGCTGGCTGGGCACTTGATCAAGAAGAACCATTTCGAGCCGCACTGGGAGAAGAAGCGCGGCCAGGTGGTGGCCTACGAGCAGATCACCCTGTACGGGCTGATCCTGGTCGGCCGCCGCCCCGTGCACTTCGGCCCGATCGACCCGGTGGTGTCGCGTGAGCTGTTCATCCGCGAGGGCCTGGTCGGCGGCGAGATCCAGTCCAGGGCCAAGTGCCTGGCGGCCAACAAGCGCTTGCTGGAGCAGCTCGACGAGTTGGAAGCCAAGGCGCGTCGGCGCGACATTCTCGCCGACGAGGAAACCCTCTACGCCTTCTATGAGGCGCGCCTGCCGGCGGAAATCCACCAGGCCGCGACCTTCGACAGCTGGTACCGGATGAACAGCCAGCAGGACGCCAACCTGCTGATCATGCGCGAGGAAGACGTACTGGCCCGAGAGGCCAGCGAGGTCACCGCCGCGCAGTACCCGGACCACCTGCAGGTGGGCGAGTTGCGCCTGTCGCTGAGCTACCACTTCGAGCCTGGCCACGCCCGCGATGGCGTGACCGTGCGGGTGCCGGCGCCGTTGCTGCCGAGCCTGCCGGGCGAGCGCCTGGAATGGCTGGTGCCGGGCCTGCTGGAGGCCAAGTGCGTGGCGCTGGTGCGCAACCTGCCTAAGGCCCTGCGCAAGAACTTCGTGCCGGTGCCGGATTTCGTCAAGGCGGCGCTGTCGCGCATGACCTTCGGCCAGGGCGCCCTGCCGCAGGCGCTGGGGCAGGAGCTGCTGCGCATGACCGGCGCGCGGGTGTCCGACGAGGCTTGGGTGGAAGCCGCCGGGCTGCTGGAAGGGCACCTGCGGATGAACATCGAGGTGGTCGATGGCCAGGGCAAGTTCCTGGGCGAGGGCCGCGACCTGGCTGAGCTGACCGCGCGCTTCGCCGCCGCTAGCCAGGCCGCGCTGGCCTTGCCTCGTAACGACAAGGCCGAGCAGCCGGTGCAGGCCAAGGCGTTCTCGCAAGTGGCGCAGACGGCCCAGCAGAAGATCGCCGGGCTGTCGATGACGGTCTACCCGGCGCTGGTGGAGGACAACGGCACGGTGCGCGAGGGGCGCTTCTCGACCCAGGCCGAGGCCGAGTTCCAGCACCGTCGGGCCTTGCAGCGGCTGCTGCTGCAACAGCTGGCGGAGCCGGCCAAGTACCTGCGCGGCAAGCTGCCGGGGCTGACCGAGCTGGGCCTGCTGTACCGCGAGCTGGGGCGGGTCGAGTCGCTGGTCGAGGACATCCTGCTGGCCAGTCTCGACAGCTGCGTGCTCGAAGGCGAGTCGCCGCTGCCACGCGACGGCGCGGCGCTGGCATCGTTGGCCGAGCGCAAGCGCGGCAGTTGGGCCGAGCATGCCGAGCGTCTGGCGCGCCAGACCTTGGAGGTGCTCAAGCTGTGGCACGGGTTGCAGAAACGCTTCAAGGGCAAGATCGACCTGAGCCAGGCGGTGGCGCTGAACGACATCAAGCAGCAACTGGGCAACCTGGTGTACGCCGGCTTCGTGCGCGAGACGCCGGGGGCCTGGTTCAAGGAGTTGCCGCGTTACCTCAAGGCCATCGAGCTGCGCCTGGAGAAACTCGGCGCGCAGGTGCAGAAGGACCGGGTCTGGAGCGGCGAGCTGGGCAACCTGTGGGCGCAGTGCAAGGCCCGCGCCGACAAGCATGCCCAGGAAGGCAAGCGCGACGAGCAACTGACGGTGTACCGCTGGTGGCTGGAGGAGTACCGGGTGTCGCTGTTCGCCCAGCAACTGGGCACCAAGGTGGCGGTTTCCGATAAGAGGTTGAGCAAGCAGTGGAGTTTGGTGGAAGCCTAAATTCCCTGAGTTGTGGCAATATTGGTGCAATTTGGGCCGCGTTGCGGCCCATCGCGGGCTTGCCCCGCGATCGAGGGCGCAGCCCTCGCTTCACGATCTCAAATTGGTACTAAGGTGCCATTACCTTGCCCAAATCCGGCCAACGCCCGCCAGGCGCCGGCCCCAGACCAGAGGAACGACCGTGCATAACGTCGTGATCAGCGGCACCGGCCTTTACACCCCGGCCCAGAGCATCTCCAACGAAGAACTGGTGGCCTCGTTCAACGAGTGGGCCACCCAGTTCAACCAGGACAACGCCGCTGCCATCGAGCGCGGCGAGGTCGAGGCGGCCCCACTGTCCGACGCCGCGTTCATCGAGAAAGCCTCGGGCATCAAGAGCCGCTTCGTCATGGACAAGGCCGGCATCCTCGACCCGCAGCGCATGAAGCCGCGCCTGCCAGAGCGCAGCAACGACGAGCCTTCGATCCTCTGCGAAATGGCCGTGGCCGCCGCCCGCCAGGCCCTGGCGCGCGCCGGGCGCAGCGCCGCCGACGTCGACGGGGTGATCGTCGCCTGCTCCAACCTGCAGCGCCCGTACCCGGCCATCGCCATCGAGGTGCAGCAGGCCCTGGGCATCCAGGGTTTCGCCTTCGACATGAACGTGGCTTGCTCCTCGGCCACCTTCGGCATCCAGACCGCCGCCAACAGCGTACAGCTGGGCCAGGCGCGCGCGGTGCTGGTGGTCAACCCGGAAATCTGCACCGGCCACCTGAATTTCCGTGACCGCGACAGCCACTTCATCTTCGGTGACGCCGCCACCGCGGTACTGCTGGAGCGGGCCGACCAGGCCACCTCCGCGCACCAGTTCGAAATCCTCGGCACCAAGCTGCTGACCGCGTTCTCCAACAACATCCGCAACAACTTCGGCTTCCTCAACCGTGCGGCGGAAGAGGGCGAGGGCTCGCGTGACAAGCTGTTCGTGCAGGAAGGCCGCAAGGTGTTCCGCGAAGTGTGCCCAATGGTCGCCGAGCTGATCGGCCAGCACCTGGGCGAGAATGGCCTGCAGCCATCGGACGTCAAGCGGTTCTGGCTGCACCAGGCGAACCTGAGCATGAACCAGCTGATCGTCAAGAAGCTGATGGGCCGTGACGTGGCCGAGGAGGATGCGCCGGTGATTCTCGACCGTTACGCCAACACCAGCTCGGCCGGCTCGGTGATCGCCTTCCACCTGTACCAGGACGACCTGGCCAAGGGCTCGCTGGGCGTGCTGAGTTCGTTCGGGGCGGGGTATTCGATCGGCAGTGTGGTTCTGCGTAAGCGCTGAGACAGGTGGCGGCCCCGCGATGGGGCCGGCGCATTTCCAGCAGACGAAAAAAACGGGAAGCGCCGGATGGGGTCGGCACTTCCCGCTTGAGTCACGCAGGGGAGCGTAGTCTTAGAACTTGGCTTCCAGGTCAACCTGCAGGGTGTCTACGTCAGCATTGCTGTTCGGCAGGTTGGAGAAGTCGGTCTTGGCCATCAGGTAGGCCGCGCCCAGGGCGAAGTTCTTGTCGATTTCGTAACCGACCTTGAACTTGTGACCGCGCGAGCCGGTGAAGCCGTTACCGAAGTCGGAGTCGGTGAAGGCGCTGACCACCGCGTTACGCTGCACGTCGCGGTAGTTGTAGTCCAGGCTCCAGGCTCCCAGCTTGGTTTTCAGACCGGCCAGCCAGGCCTTGTCCTTGCCATCGGTGCTTTCGGTGTTCTTGACGAACTGACCGTAGGCCGACAGCGGGATGGCGAAGCCAGTGAAATCCAACTGACCGAAACCTTCGACCAGGTTGAACTCGTTGGTGGTGTTGCCCAGGGCACGCAGGACGGTGGACTCCTTGTCGTTGTCGTAGCCGTAGATGCTGCCGCCAACGGTGACCTTGAGGGTGTCGGCGGCGTTGAACTTGGCGCCCAACTGGCCGTGGTACAGCTGCGCGTCGTGCTTGAACTGCACGCCGTCGCCGTCGACGTTGTCCTTGAGGGTGTAGTGACCGGCGCTGCCGAACAGCTCGGCGCCGCCCAGGTTGGTCTTGTAGGTGACGGCCACGCCTTCCGGGTTGATGTCGCTGTCCCAGATGATGTCACCCATGCTCACCCACGGCTGCTGCATCTTGCCGCCGATCAGGTGCAGGTTGGGGACGGCGGTCGGGTGCCAGTCGAGGTAGGCCAGGTCGACCCACAGCGATTTCTTCTCGAAGTAGTTGTCCAGGCTCTGGTTGGTCGAGCGGGCGTCGGCGCTGCTGCCGGTGGCCACGCGAATGCCGGCGTCGACCTGCGGGTTGATCTCGCTGTAGAAGCCGACGCGGGCGCGAACGCGCTCACGGTCTTGGTTGCCACTGCGCGAGATCGGGTTGTCGACGTTGACGTCCTCGTAGCGCAGGCGCACGTCACCCTTGATCTGGGTCTTGGCGGCCCAGGCCACTTTTTGTTCGAAGGAGCTCAGGCGCTCGGATTGCGCCTTCTGGTCGGCCTTTTCCTTGGTTTCTTTTGCCAGGTCGGCTTGCAGCTCGCTGTACTGCGCCTGGTTGATCGAGCCGTTGGCGCGAAGCATTTCGAGCAGCTTGGCGTCGACTGCAGCACTGGCCGGAGCGCTCATGGCCAGCATCATGCCGGTGAGGCTAACTCCAGTAAGTGTAGAAACAAGACGCATAAGGTTCTCCCTGTTGGAAAAGTGTGGGGAGGCTCGTGCGCCCGCCCCCAAGTTGGCATGTCTTCGGAAAAGGCCTGGCTAGACAGGTTCTGGGGTTCCGGAAAACAGGCGCAAGTATTGCGAGGGCGAATGACAGAACGATGTCTAATTAGTGGCACTGTGATTAATACTTTTGTAGATCCGCCTCCGGCCATTTGAGTGTCGCGGCGCACTTGCCGGATACTGGCGGCCTCTTCGTTGCGAGTCGAAACCGTGATCAGCCTCTATAGCCTCGCTCACCTGCGTGACCTGCCGGCGACCACCTGGGATGCCCTGGCGCCCGAGGGCCAGCCGTTCCTGCGCCATGCCTTCCTCAGTGCCCTGGAGGACAGCGGCAGTGTCGTTCGCAGCACCGGCTGGGCCGCCGAGCATCTGGTGCTGGAGCGCGATGGCCAGGTGCGTGCGTTGCTGCCGGCGTACCGCAAGTGGCATTCGTTCGGCGAGTACGTGTTCGACCATGGCTGGGCCGATGCTTGCGAACGCGCGGGCATCGCCTACTACCCCAAGCTGCTCGGGGCGGTGCCGTTCAGCCCGGTGAGCGGGCCGCGTCTGCTTGCCCGCAATGCCGAGGATGGCCTGCTGCTGTTGCAGGCACTGCCCGAGTACCTGGGCAAGGGCGGGCTTTCCGGGGCGCACATCAACTTCACCGACAGTGCCATCGATGAGCAGCTCGCCGGCCTGCCGGGCTGGATGGAGCGCCTGGGTTGCCAGTACCACTGGCATAACCCTGGCTACCGTGACTTCCAGGATTTTCTCGACACCTTGAGCTCACGCAAGCGCAAGCAGATGCGCAAGGAGCGCGAGCAGGTGGCGGGGCAGGGCATCGAATTCCAGTGGTTGCGCGGTGACGAGCTGGACGAGGCGCGCTGGGACTTCGTCTACCAGTGCTACGCCAACACCTACGCCGTGCGTCGTCGTGCGCCGTACCTGACCCGTGAGTTCTTCAGCCTGCTGGCCGAGCGCATGCCCGAGGCGCTGCGCGTGGTGGTGGCGCGCCAGCAGGGGCGTGACGTGGCCATGGCGTTGAGCCTGGTCGGCGGTGGCAGCCTGTATGGTCGCTACTGGGGCTGCCTGGATGAGTTCGACCGCCTGCATTTCGAGACCTGTTTCTACCAGGGCATGGAGTATGCGATCGCCGAGGGGGTGCAGCGTTTCGATGCGGGGGCTCAAGGGGAGCACAAGCTGATTCGCGGGTTCGAGCCGGTGTTGACGCGGTCGTGGCATTACCTGCTGCACCCGGGGCTGCGGCGGGCGGTGGACGAGTTCCTGGCGCAGGAGCGCGAAGGGGTGCGCGAGTATGCGCTGCAGGCGCGGGAGATGTTGCCTTATCGGCGGGGTTGAGTGGGGATGTGCCGGCCCTATCGCGGAGCCAGCCCGTTCAGGGACCGCGCCGTTCTCAGTGCTGGCGCTGTACCTGCGTGGGGCGCGGGCTTGCTCCGCGATAGGGCCATGAAGGCCAATCAATCCACTCCGACGAACCCGCCGGTCTGGTGATGCCACAACCGCGCATACAACCCGCGCTGGGCCAGCAGTTCGCCGTGGCTGCCGCTTTCGACGATATGCCCCTTGTCCAGCACCACCAGCCGGTCCATGCGCGCGATGGTCGACAGCCGGTGGGCGATGGCGATCACCGTCTTGCCCTGCATCAGCGTCTCCAGGCTCTCCTGGATCGCCGCCTCGACTTCCGAGTCCAGTGCCGAGGTGGCCTCGTCCATGATCAGGATCGGCGCGTTCTTCAACAGCACCCGGGCAATCGCGATGCGTTGGCGCTGGCCACCGGAGAGCTTGACCCCGCGCTCGCCCACATGGGCGTCGAAGCCGGTGCGGCCCTGGGCATCGGACAACTGCGGGATGAACTCGTCGGCCTTGGCCCGGCGCACGGCGTCCCAGACTTCCTCGTCGCTGGCGTTCGGCCGGCCGTACAGCAGGTTGTCGCGGATCGAGCGGTGCAGCAGCGAGGTGTCCTGGGTGATCATGCCGATCTGCGCGCGCAGGCTGGCCTGGTTGACCGAGGCGATGTCCTGGCCGTCGATCAGGATACGCCCGCCCTCCACGTCGTACAGGCGCAGCAGCAGGTTCACCAGGGTCGATTTGCCCGCGCCGGAGGGGCCGATCAGGCCGATCTTCTCGCCCGGGCGGATGTCCAGGTTCAGCGCCTCGATGACCTTGCGCCCCTTGCCGTAGTGGAAGTCCACGTCATCGAAACGCACCGCGCCACGGGTCACCTTGAGCACCGGGGCGTTGGGCCGGTCGTTGACTGTGACCGGCTGGGCGATGGTCTGCAGGCCGTCCTGGACCATGCCGATGTTCTCGAAGATGCCGTTGACCACCCACATGATCCAGCCCGACATGTTGACGATGCGGATCACCAGGCCGGTGGCCAGGGCGATGGCGCCGACGCTGATCAGCGACTGGCTCCACAACCACAGGGCCAGGCCCGTGGTGGTGACCACCAGCAGCCCGTTGAGCGTGGTGATGACCACGTCCATGCTGGTGACCACGCGTGCGGCCAGCTGGGTTTTCTCGGTCTGCTCGCGGATCGCTTCGCGGGCGTACTGTTGCTCATAGTCGGTGTGGGAGAACAGCTTGAGCGTGGCAATGTTGGTGTAGCCATCGACGATGCGCCCCATCAGCTTGGAGCGCGCGTCGGAGGACACGACCGAGCGCTCCTTCACCCGCGGCACGAAGTACATCAGCGAAGCGATGTAGCAGGCGATCCAGGCCAGCAGCGGCAGCATCAGGCGCCAGTCGGCCTCGGCGAACAGCACCAGCGAACTGATCGCGTAGATCAGCACGTGCCACAGCGCGTCCACCGCCTGCACCGCCGAGTCGCGCAGCGAGTTGCCGGTCTGCATGATGCGCTGGGCGATGCGTCCGGCGAAGTCGCTCTGGAAGAAGTTCAGGCTCTGCTTGAGCACGTAGGTGTGGTTCTGCCAGCGGATCATGCTGGTCATGCCGGGGTTGATGGTCTGGTGCACCAGCAGGTCGTGCAGGCCGAAGAACACCGGGCGCAGCAACAGCACGACCACCAGCATCCAGATCAGCTCGCCGCTGTGCTGGCTGAAGAAGTCGGTGTTGGGGGTGCCCTGGGCCAGGTCGATGATCCGGCTCAGGTAGCTGAACATGGCGACCTCGATCAGCGAGGCCACCAGGCCCACCACCAGCAGGGCGAGGAAACTCGGCCAGACCTGGCGCAGGTAATACAGGTAGAAGGGCCAGACCTTGCCAGGAGGCGCCTCGCTGGGCGCCTCGCGGAAGATGTCGATCAACTGCTCGAAACGACGGTACAGCATGGGAACTCCTGTTGGCCCCGGCTGGCGGGTGGTGTCACGTCCGTGTGAGACCCGCGATCAGTCGATGCGCTTGGCGGACTTGATGAACACCGGGTCGACCGGCACGTCGCGCATGCCTTTCTTCACGGTGGTGGGCGAATTGACGATCTGGTCGACCACGTCCATGCCCTTGGTCACCTTGCCGAACACCGCGTAGCCACGGTCGCGGCCCGGGTTGAGGAAGTCGTTGTCGGCGACGTTGATGAAGAATTGGCTGGTGGCCGAGTTCGGGTCCGAGGTGCGCGCCATGGCGAGGGTGCCACGGGTGTTCTGCAGGCCGTTGCTGGCCTCGTTGCGGATCGGGTCCTTGGTGTTCTTCTGCACCATCTGCTCGGTGAAGCCGCCGCCCTGGACCATGAAGCCCGGGATCACGCGGTGGAAGATCGTGTTGTTGTAGAAGCCGCTGTCGACGTAGTCCAGGAAGTTCTTCGTGCTGAGCGGCGCCTTCTCGGCGTTCAGTTCGATTTCGACCTGGCCGAAGCTGGTGTCCAGCAGCACATGAGGGGTCTTGTCCGAAGCCATGACGCCGCTGGCGAAGGCGATCGAGCAGGCGGCGAGCAGGAGTTTTTTCAGCATGGGCTCAAAGATCCTTGAGAGGTGGAGGTGGCTGCCAGGAAGTGCAGCAGGGTCTGGTTGAAGACCTGGGGTTGATCAAGCGGTGTAGCGTGCCGGGAATCTTCGATCACCGCCAGCCTTGCCGTGGGTATCAGGGCGACGTAACGCTCCTTCAACTGTATCGGGGTGTAATCGTGATCGGCGGCGATCACCAGGGTGGGACAGCCGATCTGCCCGATGCGTTCCTGCACGCCCCAATCGACGATGGCATCGAAGCTCTTGAGGTAGGCGCGCTTGTCGTTGCGTGCCCAGCGCTCGGCCATCTTGTGGCGCAACTCGGTCTGCTCGGGCTTGGGGAACAGGCGCTGGGCCAGGCCCTGGCCCACCGTCTCGACGCTGAGGATACGGGCCAGGCCCCAGCGTTTGAGCCACCACAGCCAGTCGCCGCGGGTGCGGCGCTTGACCTCCGGGGCGCTGTTGACGATGCACAGGCTGCGCAGCCACTGCGGGTGGTCGACCGCGAACTGAAAGCCCACCATGCCGCCCATCGACAGCCCGACGAAGTGCACCGGGCCCGTGCCCAGGTGTTCGAGCAGGGCCAGCAGGTCTTCGCTGAAGGTCTTGATCTGGTAGCCGCGGCGTGGCTTGGACGACTGCCCGTGGCCGCGGATGTCCATGAGGATCACCCGGTAATGGCGACTGAACTCGGGCACTTGCAGTTCCCAGTCCTGGCTGCTCGAACCCAGGCCATGCAGCAGCACCAGGGGTTCGCCCTGGCCGTGTTCCTCGTAATGCAACAGGCATCCGTCGTGTTCGAAACAGGCCATGGGCGCGGTCCTCTCAGGCTTGTGGGGGGGCTGCGAAGGGCACGTCCAGCGGCGCGGTGTCGAAGTTGCGCAACAGTTCGATGAGGATCTGCGTGGCCGGGCCCAGGGTCTTTTCCTTGCTCGAGTAAAGGTAGAACAGTGGGTGGCGGCTGCCACCCTGATCCAGCGGCAGGGGTTTGAGCACGCCCTCGCGCAGCTCGCGCTCGATCATGTGCCGGGGCAGCCAGGCGAACCCCAGGCCGCTGCCGACGAAGGTCGCGGCCGTGCCCAGGCTGCCGACCGTCCAGCGCTGCTCGGCGCCGAGCCAACCGACGTCGCGCGGCTGGCTGCGGCCGGAGTCGCGGATGACTACCTGCAGCTGGCTTTCCAGGTCCTGGAAGGTGATCTCGCGGCCCATGCGGTGCAGGCTGTGCTCGGGGTGGGCGACGGCGACGAACTCCACCGGGCTCAGCTCCGCGCCCAGGTAGCCGGCGATGTTGAAGCTGCTGATGGCCAGGTCGGCAATGCCTTCGTGCAGCACCTCTTCGACGCCTGACAACACCTCTTCACGCAGGCGCACCCGGCAGCCGCGGCTCTGCGGCATGAACGCGCTGAGGGCGCGCACCAGGCGGGCGCTGGGGTAGGCGGCGTCGACCACCAGGCGAACTTCAGCCTCCCAGCCCTGTTCCATGTGGTGGGCCAGGTCTTCGAGCTGGCTGGCCTGCTTGACCAGTTGGCGCGAACGGCGCAGCAGCACGT
This sequence comes from Pseudomonas entomophila, assembly GCF_029193575.1. GTDB lineage: Bacteria > Pseudomonadota > Gammaproteobacteria > Pseudomonadales > Pseudomonadaceae > Aquipseudomonas > Aquipseudomonas entomophila_G. The sequence continues at coordinate 188,451 of NZ_JARGCS010000044.1, forward strand.
TGCCGGCTTCGGTCAGCACCGCCTTGCGCCCGTCGATGCGCAGCAGCGGCACGCCGAGTTGCTCCTGCATGCGCGCCACGGTGTAGCTCACCGAGGACTGCGAGCGGTGCAGGGCCTCGGCGGCCTGGGCGAAACCGCCGTGGTCGACCACCGCCTGCAGGGTTCGCCACTGGTCCAGGGTCACGCGCGGCGCTTTCATCTTCGGCTCCTGTTGTCCTAAGCTGCGCTCTTTCAAGGAGAGCGCCAAATGAAGAAATGTTGTGCGGTACTGCTGATGTTCCTGCCCCTGGGCGCCATGGCTTACCCCATCGACGTGGAAAAGGCGGTCGAGGGCGTGAAGCTGGACTACACCGCCTACGACACGGCCTACGACATTGGCGCGATCACCCTGAACAACTATGGCCAGGTGCCGGCCGCGTGCAAGGTGACCTTCCGCAATGGCCCCGAGGCGCCGCGGGTGCGCCGGGTCAACGTGCCAGCGGGCAAGAGCGTGGACGTTACCGCCAAGTTCAACCGGCAGATCATCAAGCTGCGCATCGCGCTGGACTGCAAAGCGGAATAAACGGATTAATCGATAGATTGAAGCGACTTTTTACGCTTTTTCATCGATAGGTCAAGCCTTAATCTCACCTCCATCGAATCGCACCCCCGTTACCGCCGATGGAGGCACCCCATGTCCCGCGTACTGATCGTCGAAAGCAGCGCCCGCCAGCAGGATTCCGTTTCCCGTCAACTGACCCGCGACTTCATCCAGCAATGGCAGGCGGCGCACCCGGGCGACACGATCAGCGTGCGCGACCTGGCGGTGACCCCGGTGCCGCACCTCGATGCCAACCTGCTCGGTGGCTGGATGAAGCCCGAGGGCCAGCGCAACGGCGCTGAGGTCGAGGCCCTGGCGCGCTCCAACGAACTGACCGATGAGCTGCTGGCCGCCGATGTGCTGGTGATGGCCGCGCCGATGTACAACTTCGCCATCCCCAGCACCCTGAAGGCCTGGCTGGACCACGTGCTGCGTGCTGGCATCACCTTCAAGTACACCCCTACCGGCCCGCAGGGGCTGCTCACCGGCAAGCGCGCCATCGTGCTGACGGCGCGTGGCGGTATCCATGCCGGCGCCAGCAGTGACCATCAGGAACCGTACTTGCGCCAGGTGATGGCCTTCATCGGCATCCACGATGTGGACTTCATTCACGCCGAGGGGCTGAACATGAGTGGTGATTTCCAGGAGAAGGGCCTGAACCAGGCGAAGGCGAAGCTGGCGGCGGTGGCCTGAGACGAATTCCCAACCCTGACACCTGTTGCTCCTTTGGGTGTGCCTGCCCGGTCATGAAGATGGCCGGGTTTTTTTTGCCTGGGGTTTTGTGGTGAGGGGGATAGCGCCCGATCAGGCCATCCCATACTTCACCTAAGGAGATTCTTCGCATCACGAACAATCATTTTACTTGAACAATGACGAGGTCTAGCGTGGACCAGGCGAACCAACCCCAGCCAGTGGCAGATGGCGTTTTTCGCCTCTGAGGCTGTGGAACAACAATAACTTATCCACTGCTACACGGAGTCAACGTGAACCATGCCCTTGCGTCCCCACGTGTTCCCGAATCCAGCGCCTATCGCCGGCTGGTGGCCCTGCAACGCAGCGTCGTCACCCGCCTGACCTGCGCGCTGCTCATCCCCTACTGCGCGTTCATCCTGATCGCCGCCTTCGCCCCCGACCTGCTCGCCAGCAAAGTCTTGCCCACCAGCGTCATCAACATCGCCTGGCCGCTGGGCGCCGTGTTCATCGTCGGTGCCTGGGTGCTGACCGGCATCTATATCCTGCGCGCCAACCGCGCGTTCGATGCGCTGGCCAACGCCGTGCGCGAGGAGAATCCGGCATGAACCGCCTCTCGCTCAAATCCAGCCTGTGCATCCTGCTGGCCGTTGCCGCCGACCGTGCCTTGGCCGGGGATGCGATCCAGGGCGCGCAGCCGCAACCCCTGAACCTCACCGCCATCCTCATGTTCCTGGTGTTCGTGCTGGCGACCCTGGCGATCACCTACTGGGCGGCGCGCAAGACCCGCTCCATGGACGACTTCTACAACGCCGGGGGCGGGATCACCGGCTTTCAGAACGGCCTGGCGCTGGCTGGCGACTACATGTCCGCCGCCGCGTTGCTGGGGGTGACCAGCATGATCTACTTCAATGGCTTCGACGGCGTGCTGTATTCGATCAGCTTCTTCGTCGCCTGGCCGTTGCTGCTGTTCCTGTTCGCCGAACGCATTCGCAACCTGGGCCGCACCACCATTGCCGATATCGCCTCGTTCCGCCTCGATCAGCAGCGCATCCGCACCCTCACGGCCTTCGGTTCGCTGACGGTGGTGTGCTTCTACCTGGTGGTGCAGATGGTGGGGGCCGGCCAACTGATCCAACTGCTGTTCGGCCTGCCTTACCACTATGCGGTGATCGCCGTGGGCTTGTTGATGGCGATCTACGTCACGTTCGGCGGCATGGTCGCCACCACCTGGGTGCAAATCATCAAGGCCGGGCTGCTGTTGATCGGTGGCGTGCTGTTGGCGGCCCTGGCGCTGAGCCGCTTCGGCTTTTCCTTCGAGCAGCTGTTCCAGCAGGCCGTGGCGGCGCACCCGGCCGGTGAGCAGGTCCTGATGCCGAGCAAGCTGGTGGCCGACCCCCTGTCATTGATCTCGCTGTCGCTGGGGCTGGTGTTCGGCACGGCGGGGCTGCCGCATATCCTGATGCGCTTCTTCACCGTCCCAGATGCCCGGCAGGCGCGCAAGTCGGTATTCGTCGCCACCGGCTTCATCGGCTTCTTCTACCTGATCGTCGCCGTGCTGGGCCTGGCGGCCATCGTCATCGTCGGCCGCGACCCGCTGTTTCACGAGGGCGGCATCATCGGCGGCAAGCTGATCGGTGGCAGCAACATGCCGGTGATGCACCTAGCCAAGGCGGTCGGCGGCGACCTGCTGCTGGGCTTCATCTCGGCGGTCGCGTTCGCCACCATCCTGGCGGTGGTCGCTGGCCTGACCATGGCGGGCACCTCGGCCATCGCCCACGACCTGTACGTGCAGGTCCTGAAAAAAGGCGCAGTGAGCGGTGACGCCGAGCGCCGGGTGTCGCGCCTGGCCTCGGTGGGCATCGGCGTGGTGGCGGTGCTGCTGGGCATCCTGTTCAAGGACCAGAACATCGCCTTCCTGGTGGCGCTGACCTTCGGTGTGGCCGCTTCGGTCAACTTTCCGATCCTGGCGCTTTCGCTGTACTGGAAAGGGCTGACCACGCGCGGCGCCTTGATGGGCGGCGTGGCCGGGCTGGTCAGCGCGGTAGGCCTGGTGATCCTGTCGCCGGCGGTGTGGGTCAAGGTGCTCGGCAATGCCGATGCCATCTTCCCCTACGACTACCCGGCGATCGTGTCGATGAACGTCGCGCTGCTGTTCACCTGGCTGGGCTCGGTCACCGACCGCAGCGCCGCCGCCGCGCTCGAGCGCGAGCGCTATGCCGCCCAGGTGTTTCGCGCGCGCACCGGCATTGGCGCCGACAAGGCCGCCGTTCACTGACCCTTGCCCGAGGAACCTGTCATGCAACTTCGAGACAACGGCCTGCGCTATTCGCCGCTCACCGTGCTGCTGCACTGGGTGGCGACGCTGGGCCTGCTGGCCTTGCTGGCCCTGCAACTGACCATCGGCCAAGCGGTCGACGACGCCACGCGCGCCGACTGGGTGCGCCTGCAGAACCTGGTAGGGCTGCTGCTGTTCATGGTGTCGCTGTACCGCCTGTGGGCGCGCTGGACCTCCTTCCACCCGCTGCCGGTGGGCACGCCGAACCCCATCGAGGTGATCATCAGCCGCTCGGTGGCCTTCGCCCTGGTGCTGGCGATGGTGCTGCTGCCGATCGCCATCTGGGCCTCCCGGGCCACCGCCGGGGTGACGGTGGAGCTGCCCGGCGGGGTTGCCTTGCCCAAGGTGTTCGCGCCCAACGCGACCTTGAAGCAGGTGGTCGACGTGCTCTTCGACATTGGCGCCTCGGCCTTTCTCGCAGGGCTTGCGCTGCACCTGTTCGGCGCTGTGAAAAACCACTTCCTGCTGAAAAACGACACGCTCAAGCGGATGCTGGGCAAACACGTGGAGCTGTGAACCGTGAGCCATCCAACACTCGAACAACTGTGCGGGGTGAAATACCCCATCTTCCTCGCCGGCATGGCGGCCATTTCCGGCCCGCAATTGGTCGCCGCGGTGGCCAACGCCGGCGGCATGGGCGTGCTCGGCGGCCTGCGCCTGGCGCCAAAGATGCTGCGCCGGTGGATCCGCGAGACCCGCGCCCTGACCGACCAGCCGTTCGGTGTGAACCTGGTGCCGCAGTTCGGCGGCCCGGAGGTTTTCGAGGCGCAGTTCCAGGTGTTGCTGGAGGAGCGGCCCAAGGTGGTGTCGTTCTTCTATGCCGAGGACTACACCGCCGAGATGATCCCCCGGGCGAAGGCGGCGGGAATGACCGTGATGGTGCAGGTGGGCACCGTGGCCCTGGCGCGCAAGGCGCTGGCCCATGGCGCCGATATCCTGGTGGCCCAGGGCAGCGAGAGCGGCGGGCACCTCAACCGTGGCACCTTCGGGCTGCTGACGTTGTTGCCGCCGCTGCTGGCGCTGGCCCAAGGCCGGCCGGTGCTGGCCGCCGGCGGTATCACCACGCGTGATGACGTGCGCGCGATGCTTGGCCTGGGCGCGGCGGGGGTGATGGTGGGGACCGCGTTCGTCGCCACCGACGAGTCCAATGCGCACCCGCTGTACAAGCAGAAGATCGTCGAGGCCACGGCGGATGACACCGAGTACCGCACCGGGTATTCGTTCGGCTGGACCTACGGCACGCCGCACCGGGTGATTCCCAATCGGGAGCGCTGGAACCTGTTGCGTTTGATGGGCGGCGGCGCGCGGGCGATCGACAAGGAGCGCTTGGCGCGCAAGTTGTCGCTGTACGCGGGGCAGGGGGTAGGCAAGATCGACAGTGTGGTGCCGGCGTCGCAGCGCATGGCGGAGTTGCTGTTGGGGTTGCCGGAGCAGGTTCGTTGTCTGGCTGGGGTGGAGTCGGCGGCCTGACAGGGCGTCTGTAGCAGCCCTATCGCGGGGCGAGCCCGCTCAGGGGGACTGCGCTGAACCCTGGAGCGGGCTTGCCCCGCGATGGGGCCGCGGCGTTCAGGCGGCCGCCGCCACCTGCCGCTGCGCCAACGCCACGAACGCACTCATCGCCGAGGTTGGCAGCGAATCGGCGCGGCGGATGAACACCGTCGACACCTTGGCGAACTCCGCCGGCAGCGCATGGCAGCGAATCGACTGGCGCACGCTGCAACTCTCGGCCACCGACTTGGGCAGCAGGGTCACGCCCATGCCCGCCGCCACGCAGGTCAGGATGCCATCGAGGGTGCCCAGCTCCATGATCTGGTTCGGCACCAACCCCACTTGGTAGAACCAGTTCTCCAGGGTCGAGCGGTAGAAGCAGCCGGTGCGGAACACCAGCACCGTCTGCGACGGCACCTCGGCCATCAACGCCTGCAACGACCCGAACTGGTTGCTGCTGACCAGCACCAGTTCCTCGCTGAACACCTCTTCCTGGGCCAGCATTGGGTTCTGGTGGAAGCCGCCGACGAAGGCGCCGTCGATGCGGTGCGCCTCGATCGCCTTGATCAGCTCGGCGGTGGTGCCGGTGAGCAGCGACAGCTGCACCTCGGGGTGCTGCTCGCGGTACTGGGTGAGGATGCGCGGCAGGCGGATGGCCGCGGTGGTCTCCATCGAACCCAGGCGCAGCGGGCCGCTGGGCACACCGGTGTCCTGCAGTGCGCTGCGGCTTTCGTCGGTGAGCTGGAGGATGCGCCGGGCATAGCCAAGGAACGTCTCGCCGGCCGCCGTGAGCAGCACGCCGGACTTGCGGCGGATGAACAACTCGCGGTCGAGCTCTGACTCGAGCTCCTTGATGCGCATGGTCACGTTGGACTGCACGGTGTTTATCTTCGCTGCGGCTGCGGTGAAACTGCCAAGCTCCGCCACGGCGCAGAAGATTTTCAGTTGGCGCATTTCCATGGGTGTTCTCACCTATCACTGTGGGTGATGAATGGCATAGCGATTGATCATTTTAAGGCCGGTTTTTCCCATGCGTAAAGTGCCCGCGAACAGGCAGATGAAAGGCGGCGCCATGATCACCCACATCGAACACCTCTTCGCCGGCGGCCTGCGCGAATTGCAGCCCGAGGGGCAGCGCACCGGCATCTACAAGCACCCGGTGGTTGGCCCTGCGCTCATACGGCGCAACGGTATCGTCGGCGACCAGCAGGCAGACACCCGCGTGCACGGCGGCCCGGAGAAGGCCGTGCACCACTACGCTGCGCAGAACTACGCCGCGCTCGCCGCGGCATTTCCCGAGTGCGCTGCCGAACTACTGCCTGGCAGCCTGGGAGAGAACCTCTCCAGCCACGGGCTGGACGAGCGCAACGTGCACATCGGCGACCTCTACCGGGTCGGCAGCGCCCTGTTGCAGGTGTCGCAGCCGCGCAGCCCGTGCTGGAAGATCAACCACCGCTTCGAGGCCGAGAAAATGTCGATGTTCGTGGTCCAGCAGCACCTCACCGGTTGGTACTACCGGGTCATCGAGCAGGGCGTGGTCGAGGTGGGGGATCGGGTGACGCTGGTGGAGCGCTTCACCGAGCGTTTTTCCATCGACGCGTTCTGGACCCTGCAACTGCTGCATCGTCCTCAAGTAGAGGACCTGCGTCAGCTCAGCGCCACCCCGGGGTTGGCTGACGAGTGGCAAGCCCGCCTCGCCGGGCGTGCCGAGTGGCTGGCCAGCCGGCTCGGCTAGGTGTTCATGAGGAGTGATGAAAAGCATCACATATCATCATTTGTACAGATGAAAAGCGGCGCTTAAGGTCGAGCACAGGCACACGCCTTCCTCACCCACAACACAGAGAGCCCCGCCATGAGCAACCAGCCTGAAGCGATTGGACACTTCATCAACGGCCGTGCGGTACCCGGCACCTCGGGTCGCCAGCAAGCCGTCAGCAACCCTGCCCACGGCACGGTGGTGGGGGAGGTGGCGCTAGCCAATGCGGCCGAAGTCGATCGCGCCGTGCACGCCGCCGCCGCAGCGTTCCCGGCTTGGTCGGCGACCCCCGCGATTCGCCGCGCGCGCGTCTTGCAGCGTTTTCTCGGCCTGCTCAACGAGCACCGCGACACCCTGGCGCGGATGATCACCACCGAGCACGGCAAGGTGTTCACCGACGCCCAGGGCGAGGTGACCCGAGGCATCGAGGTGGTCGAGTTCGCCTGCGGCATCCCGCAACTGCTCAAGGGCGACTACACCGAACAGGTCTCCACCAATATCGACAACTGGACGCTGCGCCAGGCGCTGGGCGTGGTCGCCGGCATCACCCCGTTCAACTTCCCGGTGATGGTGCCCATGTGGATGTTCCCGGTGGCCATCGCCTGCGGCAATACCTTCGTGCTCAAGCCCAGCCCGCTGGACCCTTCGCCGTCGCTGTTCATCGCCGAGCTGTTCAAGGAAGCCGGCCTGCCCGACGGCGTGTTCAACGTGGTCCAGGGTGACAAGGCGGCGGTCGATGCGCTGCTCGAACACCCCGAGGTCAAGGCGCTGAGTTTCGTCGGCTCGACGCCGATCGCCAACCACATCTACGAGGTCGGCGCCCGCCACGGCAAGCGCGTGCAGGCCCTGGGCGGGGCAAAGAACCACATGGTGGTGATGCCCGATGCCGACATCGACCAGGTGGTCGATGCCCTGATGGGCGCTGCCTTCGGTTCGGCGGGCGAGCGTTGCATGGCGATCTCGGTGGCGGTGTTCGTCGGTGATGTCGCCGACAAGGTCATTCCCAAGTTGGTGGAGCGTACCCAGGCGCTCAAGGTGCTGGACGGTACCAATCTGGCCGCCGAGATGGGCCCGATCGTCACCCAGGCGGCCCGCGAGCGCATCGTCGGCTACATCGAGCAGGGCGTGGCCGAGGGTGCCCGACTGCTGGTGGACGGTCGCGGGTTCGACGGCGCGCAAGCCGGCGAGCGTTGCGAGGGTGGCTTCTGGCTCGGCGGCACGGTGTTCGACCAGGTGACCCCGGACATGAAGATCTACCAGGAAGAGATCTTCGGCCCCGTGCTGGCCTGCGTGCGGGTGGCCGACTTCGCCGAGGCGGTCGAGTTGGTCAACGGCCACGAGTTCGGCAACGGCACCGTCTGCTACACCCGCGACGGCCACATCGCCCGCGAGTTCGCCCTGCGCATCCAGGTGGGCATGGTCGGCATCAACGTGCCGATCCCGGTGCCCATGGCCTGGCACGGCTTCGGCGGCTGGAAGCGTTCGCTGTTTGGCGACACCCACGCCTACGGCGAGGAAGGCGTGCGCTTCTACACCAAGCAGAAGTCGGTGATGCAACGCTGGCCCAACAGTATCGGCAAGGGCGCCGAGTTCGCCATGCCGACTTCCAAGTAACCCCGATGGGCTCCGCGCCGGGACGGCTGGAGCCCTTTGCGCACAAGCGAGAAAGACCATGAGCAATCCACTGCTGACGTTGTTGAACCTGCGCCTGCCGATCATCCAGGCGCCGATGGTGGGTGTGTCGACGCCCGAGCTGGCGGCGGCGGTGTCCAATGCTGGCGGCCTGGGCTCGATCGGCATCGGTGCGTGCACGGTGGCGCAAGCGCGGCGAATGCTCAGCGACACCTTCGCGCTGACCCGCCGCCCCTTCAACGTCAACGTGTTCTGCCACGCCCCCGCGGTCCGCGACCTGCGGCGCGAGGCGGCCTGGTTGCAAGCGTTGCGCCCGCATTTCCAGGCCTTCGGCGCCGAGCCGCCGACGGCGCTGCGCGAGATTTACCGTTCGTTCGTCGAAGACCCCGAGATGCTGCAGATGCTGCTCGAAGAAAAGCCGGCAGTGGTGAGCTTTCACTTCGGCCTGCCGCCGCAGGCGTTCATCGAGGCGCTGAAGCGGGCGGGTATCGTACTGCTGTGCTGCGTCACCAGCGTGGCGGAGGCTGAGCAGGCGCAGCGCGCCGGGGTGCATGCGTTGGTGGCGCAGGGGTATGAGGCGGGCGGCCACCGTGGGGTGTTCGCGCCCGAGGTGGATGCGCGCATGGGCACGCTGGCGTTGGTGCGGGTGCTCAAGCAGCACTGCCAACTGCCGATCATCGCCGCTGGCGGGATCATGGACGGCGCTGGGATCGCCGCGGCCCTGGCCTTGGGCGCGGTCGCCGCGCAGTTGGGTACGGCGTTCATCCTGTGCCCGGAGTCGTCGGCCAATATCGCCTACCGCGAGGCGCTTGGCGGCCCGCGTGCGCGGCAGACCGAGGTGACCAGCCTGATTTCCGGGCGACCGGCGCGTGGCATGGTCAACCGCAACTTCAGCCTGGACAGCCCGCTAGCATTGCCGGATTACCCCTACACCTACGACGCCAACAAGGCCTTGAACGCGTTGGCGACGGCACATGGCTGCACGGATTTCGCCGTGCAGTGGGCCGGGCAGGGTGCTCCGCTGGCACGGGCGATGCCCGCCGCGCAACTGGTCGAAACGCTCATCGCCGAGATGTAGAGGGCGCGGGGGGCGCCGCAGTTGCTCTCAAGGCGCCCAACCCGCTAAGGTCGCCGCCTTGATCCACGAGGGGCAACCATGGGCTACCTGATTATCGTCGCGCTGATCCAGGCGTTTTCCTTCAGCCTGATCGGCGAATACCTGGCCGGCCATGTCGACAGCTACTTCGCCGTGCTGGCGCGGGTGGTGCTGGCCGGGCTGGTGTTCCTGCCGCTGACCCGCTGGCGCCAGGTCGAGCCGCGCTTCCTGCGTTCGATGCTGCTGATCGGCGCCTTGCAGTACGGCATCACCTACGTCTGCCTGTACCTGAGCTTCCGCGTGCTGACGGTGCCAGAGGTGTTGCTGTTCACCATTCTCACCCCGCTGCACGTGACGCTGATCGAGGATGCCTTGAATCGGCGCTTCAACCCCTGGGCGCTGCTGGCGGCCCTGGTGGCGGTGGCGGGCGCGGCGGTGATCCGCTTCGACAGCATCAGCGGCGACTTCTTCATCGGCTTCCTGCTGCTGCAACTGGCCAACTTCACTTACGCCGCTGGCCAGGTGCTGTACCGTCACCTGGTCGCCCGCCACCCCAGCGACCTGCCGCACTACAAGCGTTTCGGCTACTTCTACCTGGGCGCGCTGATGGTCGTGCTGCCGGCCTTCCTGTTGTTCGGCAACGCCCAGCACCTGCCGAGCACCGGGGTGCAGTGGCTGGTGCTGCTGTTCCTCGGCCTGTGCCCGACGGCGCTGGGGTTGTACTGGTGGAACAAGGGCGCGTGCCTGGTGCCTGGCGCGACCCTGGCGGTGATGAACAACCTGCACGTACCGGTGGGGTTGCTGTTGAACCTGATGATCTGGAACCAGCACGAGCCGTTGGGACGGTTGTTCCTGGGCGGGGCGGTGATTCTGGCGTCGGTGTGGATGAGCCGGTGGGGTGGGGGGGCGGTGCGGCGGGTGGTTTCGCGCTGAATCGGCTGGCCCCGCGATAGGGCCGGTCGACTCAACACCTCACGCCTGGTCGTGCTCAGCCTCACGCACCTGCACTGCCCGCGCCGCCAACCCCACCCGCATGTCATTGCCACTGGGCTGCTGGTACAGGCTCAAGCCGAACTCCGGCAACACCGCCAGCAGGTAGTCGAAGATATCCCCCTGGATACGCTCGTAATCGGCCCACGCCGTGGTGGTGGTGAAGCAGTAGATCTCCAGCGGCACGCCCTCGGCGCTGGCCTGCATCTGCCGGACCATGCAGGTCATGCCCGGGTGCACGTTGGGATGGTTCTTCAGGTAGGCCAGGGCGAAAGCGCGGAAGGTGCCGATATTGGTGAGCTTGCGGCGGTTGGCGGACAGCTCGGCGACCGGCCCCAGCGCCTCGTTCCAGGCATGCAGCTCCTGGCGTTTCTGCGCCAGGTAGTCGCCCAGCAGGCGCACTTGGCCCAGACGCTGCTCTTCCTCGCGGGTGAGGAAACGCACACCCGCCGCGTCGATGAACAGGCTGCGCTTGATGCGACGGCCGCCGGACTGCTGCATGCCGCGGTAGTTGCGGAACGACTCGCTCATCAGGCGCCAGGTGGGAATCGAGACGATGGTCTTGTCGAAGTTCTGCACCTTGACCGTGTGCAGGGTGATGTCCACCACGTCACCGTCGGCGCCCACCTGCGGCATCTCGATCCAGTCGCCCACGTGCAGCATGTCGTTGCTGGTCAGTTGCACGCTGGCGACGAACGACAGCAGGGTGTCCTTGTACACCAACAGCAGCACCGCCGACATGGCGCCCAGGCCCGACAGCAGCAACAGCGGCGAGCGGTCGATCAGGGTGGCGACGATGACGATGGCGCTGAATACCCACAGGGCCATCTTGGCCAATTGCACGTAGCCCTTGATCGAGCGGGTGCGGGCGTGTTCGGTGCGGGCGTAGATGTCCAGCAGCGCATCGAGCAGGCACGACACGGCCATGGTCATGAACAGCAGGGTGAAGGCCAGGGCGACGTTGCCGAGGAAATGCTGCGCGGTGGCGGACAGCTCCGGCACCAGGCGCAGGCCGAATTGCACCACCAGCGACGGGGTGGTCTGTGCCAGGCGCTGCAGCACCTTGTTGTGGCGCAGGTCGTCCAGCCACTTCAGCGCCGGTTGCCGGGCCAGCAGACGGCTGGCGTGCAGCACCACGAAGCGTGCCAGGCGGCCGATCAGCAGCGAGATCAACAGCAGCACGGCCAGGCCCAGGGCGGTGTGCAGCAGTGGATGTTGGTCGAGGGTGCCCCAGAGGTCGAGGGCATCGGTCCAGAGTCGTTGGATATCCATGAGGGTAAAGCCGGTCTGCATTGCCAAACGAAGCGCCATTAGAGCGCGGAAGCTGGGCAAGGTGCCAAAAGAAATTCGGCTCCGGCGGCGGAAACCGTTACCCTATGCAACCGAATTGTCCGCATCTGCCTGAGGTACACCCGTGTTTTCCCAATTCGCCCTGCACGAACGCCTGCTCAAAGCCGTGGCCGAGCTGAACTTTGTCGAGCCGACCCCGGTGCAGGCGGCGGCCATTCCCCAGGCCCTGCAAGGGCGTGACCTGCGGGTCACGGCGCAGACCGGCAGCGGCAAGACCGCGGCGTTCGTGCTGCCGTTGCTCAACCGCCTGGTCGATCTGCGTGAGCGCCGTGTGGAGATCCGCGCGTTGATCCTGCTGCCGACCCGCGAGTTGGCCCAGCAGACCCTCAAGCAGGTGCAGCTGTTCTCGCAGTTCACCTACATCAAGTCGGGCCTGATCACCGGCGGCGAGGACTTCAAGGAACAGGCCGCGCTGCTGCGCAAGGTGCCGGACGTGCTGATCGGCACCCCGGGCCGCCTGCTGGAGCACCTCAATGCCGGCAACCTGGACCTGTCGCACGTGCAGGTGCTGGTGCTCGACGAGGCCGACCGCATGCTCGACATGGGCTTCGCCGAGGACATGGAGCGCCTGTGCAAGGAGTGCGAGCACCGCGAGCAGACCCTGCTGTTCTCCGCCACCACCGGTGGCGCGGCCCTGCGCGACATCATCGGCAAGGTGCTGAAAGACCCTGAGCACCTGATGCTCAATAGCGTCTCGCAACTGGCCGAGGGCACCCGCCAGCAGATCATCACCGCCGACCACGACCAGCACAAAGAGCAGATCGTGCAGTGGCTGCTGGCCAACGAGACCTACCAGAAGGCGATCATCTTCACCAACACCCGCGCCCTGGCCGACCGTATCTACGGCCACCTGGTGGCCAAGGAGGTCAAGGCCTTCGTGCTGCACGGCGAGAAGGACCAGAAGGACCGCAAGCTGGCCATCGATCGCTTCAAGCAGGGTGGCTCCAAGGTGCTGGTGGCCACCGACGTGGCGGCCCGCGGCCTGGACATCGACGGCCTGGACCTGGTGATCAACTTCGACATGCCGCGCAGCGGCGACGAGTACGTGCACCGCGTGGGCCGCACCGGCCGTGCCGGTGGCGAGGGCCTGGCCATCTCGCTGATCACCCACAATGATTGGAACCTGATGTCGAGCATCGAGCGCTACCTCAAGCAGCAGTTCGAGCGCCGGGTGATCAAGGAGGTCAAGGGCACCTACAACGGGCCGAAGAAGGTCAAGGCCTCGGGCAAGGCGGCAGGCACCAAGAAGAAAAAGGTCGAGAAGAAGGCCGGTGCCGATAAAAAAGGCACCGCCAAGCGTAAATCGGTGGCCAAGCCCAAGCCGCTGGCCAGCGCCGACGGCATGGCGCCGCTGAAGAAGCGCAAGCCGGCCGCGGAATAAACGCGCAAGCCGAAGTCATGCCCGTGCCGGCCCCTCAGGCCGGCACGCTCCCTTGTAGGCGCGGGCTCGCCCCGCGATAGGCCGGAACACTCACCGCCTCACTCGGCCTTTTTCTCCGCCGTGTCCCGTCCTGAATAAGGTTTACACCTCCCATCCCGAATTTCCGGAGAGTCAGATGGAGCAAGGTGTAAAGCGCACACAGCGAGATTACTCACTGTCTTTTAAATTGGCCGTTGTTGATCAGATCGAAAAAGGCGAACTGACCTACAAGCAGGCCCAGGTGCGGTATGGCATCCAGGGTCGGTCGACGGTTCTGGTATGGTTGCGTAAGCACGGTCGGCAGGATTGGAGCCAAGGGGCATCGATCCGAGCCGAGAGGAGCTGCGCGATGTCTGACCCCAAACCGCTCACTCCAGAGCAGCGGATCAAAGAGCTTGAGCAGCAGCTTGAGCTGATGAGCCAGAAGGCCCAGTTCTTCGAGACGGTCGTTGATGTTCTGAAAAATGACTATGGTGTTTCGGTCGTAAAAAAGCGATCCGGCAAGTCCTCTCGCAAGGCCAAGTCGCAGGACTGAGCATTGCCAGGGCTTGTCAGTTTCTAGG
>NZ_JARGCS010000045.1 GCF_029193575.1 Pseudomonas entomophila
GTGCGCACGGCGAAGTTCGACCTGACGCTGGAGCTGGGGGAACTCGAGGGACGCCTCGTCGGGGTGTTGGAGTACGCCACGGCGTTGTTCGACGAAAGCACGATGCGGCGGCACATGGGCTACCTGGAGCGGATGCTGGAGGCGATGGCGGCCGAGGGCGAGCGAGAGGTCGGCCGAGTCGCGTTGTTGGATGAGGCGGAGCGTGCGCAGGTACTGCAAGCCTGGAACGCGACGGAGGTGGCGCACACGGGCGAATCGAGCGTGAGCGCGATGTTCGAAGCGCAGGTGGCACGCACGCCGGATGCGCTGGCGGTGGAGGCGGGCGAGGTTCGGCTGAGCTATCGCGAGCTGAATGAACAGGCCAACCAACTGGCGCACCGCTTGATCGAGCTGGGCGTCGGCGCGGATGACCGTGTGGCGCTGTGCGTGGAGCGTGGCGCGGGGATGGTGGTGGGCCTGCTCGGGATCCTGAAGTCGGGCGCGGGGTATGTGCCACTGGACCCGGCCTACCCGTCGGAGCGACTGGCGTGGATGCTGGAGGACAGCACGCCGTCGGCGCTGCTGGTGAGCGAGGCCACGCGTGGCGTGGTCGAGGATGCGGGGGTACAGATCATCGACCTGGACGATGCGGCATGGCGTTCGCAGCCGGTGCATGATCCGCGTGTGGCGGTACAGCCGCATCACCTGGCCTATGTGATCTACACCTCGGGCTCGACCGGCCGCCCCAAGGGCGTGATGGTGGAGCGACGTGGGCTGCGCAACCTGCTGCACTGGTATCTGAGCGAGTTGTCGCTGTCGAGCGACGACGCGGTGCTGCTGGTGTCGTCGTACAGCTTCGACTTGACGCAGAAGAACATTCTCGGCCCCTTGCTGGTGGGCGGTCGTCTGCACGTTGCGGGAGATTTCGTCCCGTCGCAGCTGGTGGAGCAGATCTCGAGCGAGTCGATCACGCACATCAACCTTTCTCCGAGCGCCTTCCACGCGCTGATCGACGCGGCAGGGGGCACGCGGCTGCCCTCGTTGCTGCGGGTGGTGTTGGGTGGGGAGCCGATCCAGGTGGCGCGCCTGCGCGAGCTGCCGGAGCCGAGGCCGAGCTTCATCAACAGCTACGGTCCGACGGAATGCAGCGACGTGGTGGCGTGGCACGTGCTGGATGCCGATCTCGATGTCTATGAGTCGAAGGGCGTGCCCTTGGGCCGGCCGGTGTGCAACACGCGTCTGTATGTACTGGATGTGCATGGGCAGCCGGTTCCGGCGGGCGTGGTGGGCGAGATCCACGTGGGCGGGATGGGCGTGGGCCGGGGCTACCTGGGCCTGGATGGGCTGACCGAGGAGCGCTTCCTGGCGGATCCGTTCGTTGGCGAGGCAGGGGCCCGGATGTACCGCACGGGCGACCTGGGTCGCTGGCAGATGGACGGCACGCTGGAGTACCTGGGCCGCAACGATGACCAGGTGAAGATCCGCGGCTTGCGCATCGAGCTGGGTGAGATCGAAGCCCGACTCGCGCAGTGCGCTGGCGTGATCGATGCGGCGGTGGTCGTGCGCGACGAGGCGTCGGGCGGCCAGCGTCTGGTCGCCTACTACACCGGCGATGGCGCCGTGCCGGTCGGTGAACTGCGCGAGCACCTGCTGAGAAGTCTGCCCGCCTACATGGTGCCGGCGGCCTATGTGCACCTGGAACAGCTGCCGTTGACGCCAAACGGCAAGCTCGATCGTCACGCATTGCCGCCACCAGGCGAAGACACCTACGCGCGTCGCGACTACGAGGCCCCCGAGGGCGAAACCGAGCAGATCCTTGCACAGATCTGGCAGGAACTGCTCGGCATCGAACGCGTTGGTCGCAACGACGACTTCTTCGAACTGGGTGGGCATTCATTACTGGCCGTCACGCTGATGGCACGCATGGATGAAGCGGGTCTTGTGGCCGATGTGCGAACACTGTTCGGCCAATCGAATTTGAAGGCGCTTGCTGCCTCTGTTGAACTACTGGAGATCGTCCTGTGACTGTGAAGATAATGCTGGCGAAGCTGAAACAGGAAGGTGTACAGCTATCCGTCAGGGACGGCGGACTCGTCGTCCGCGGCAATCGGCGCTTGCTTGCGGACCCCGTCGTGACTGCGCAGTTGGCCGAACACAAGGCCGCGCTGATCGAGATGATCGAAAGCGGCGAGTATGCCGCTCTGCAGGCAGAGGAATCAGCGGCCGGTGGTATCCCGCCGGGTTGCACGCAAATCGTGCCGTCGATGCTGCCGATGCTCGAGCTCGACCAAGCATCCATCGACAGGATCGTCGCCAGGGTCGCGGGTGGTGCGGCGAACGTGGAGGACATCTACCCGCTCGCGCCGCTGCAGGAAGGCATTCTTTATCACCATCTGGCCGCGCGGCAGGGCGATCCGTACCTGCTCCACGCCATGTTCCGCATGACCGATCGCGAGCAGGTGACGGCGTTCGCGGCTGCGCTGCGCAAGGTCATTGCGCGTCACGCGATCCTGCGTACCGCCATCGAGTGGGAAGGCCTGGTAGAGCCGGTACAGGTCGTGTGGCGCGAGGTGCCGCTGGAACTGGAGGAAATCGTCATCGATGCCGCGCAGGACGAGCTTGCGTCGGCGTTGCACGCCCGGCTCAACCCGCGCAGCGAGCGCTTGCTGAGCATCAACCAGGCACCGCTGATGCGGCTCGCGTTTGCCGAAGACGCGACGAGCGGCCGATGCGCGGCGATCCTGCTGTTCCATCACCTGATTCTGGATCACGTCGCGCTAGAGGTGGTACAGGCCGAGTTGCTCATGCACCTGGCCGGAAAAGCGGCGTTGCTGGCGCCAACCGTGCCGTTCCGCGATCACGTGAACCGTACTCGCTCCGCTGCCGCGCGAGCCGGTGACGAAGCGTTCTTCCGCGAGATGTTGAGCGATATCGACGAGCCAACCTTGCCCCTGGGCCTCGACAACGTGCAGGGCGACGGCGGCGGAATCGATGAGCTGTCCTTGCGCCTGGATGCATCCTTGAGCCGGCGCCTGCGCGCGCAGGCGCGACGCATCGGCGTTGGCGCCGCGAGCCTACACCATCTTGCCTGGGCGCGCGTGATCGGCTGCCTCGCCAATCGCCAGGAAGTCGTGTTCGGCACCGTGCTGCTCGGCCGTATGCAAGGCGGACGGCGCATGGAGCATGCGCTGGGCTTGTTCATCAATACGCTGCCGGTGCGCATCACCGTCGGCGAGCAGGGTGTGCAGGACGCGGTCAGGCTCACGCATGAGCGTCTTACCGCGCTGCTCGGGCACGAGCACGCCTCGCTGGCCCTGGCGCAACGCTGCAGCGGGGTGGCGGCGCCGCAGCCGCTGTTCAGCGCCTTGCTCAACTACCGGCACAGTGCGTCCGTTGCCGAGGGGGGACTGCCGGCCGCCTCGGACATCGAGATGCTGGAGGTGGAGGAACGCACCAATTATCCGCTGCTGTTGTCGGTCGACGACCTGGGCGAGGACTTCGCACTCACCGTGCAATGCATGAAGGAAGTGAGTGCGGCGCGTGTGGCGGCCTACATGGCGACCGCGCTGGAGAGCCTGGCGCAGATGCTGGAAGCCGACGACAACCGGCCGGCGCACGAGCTGGCCGTCGTGCCGGAGGACGAACGTCGGGCGGTGGTCGAGCAAGGCCGTGGCAGCGATACCCTATACCCGCGCGACGAGCCGATTCATGCCGTGTTCGAGCGTATCGCGCTGCAAACGCCGGAGGCCGTCGCGGTCGAGCACAACGATGAGCAGATCGATTATGCCGGCCTTAACGCATACGCCAACCGGCTCGCGCACCTGTTGCGCGAGAAGGGCGTCCAACCCGGCGATCGGGTGGCCTTGCTGCTGGCTCGCTCGATCGGACTGATCGCCGCGCAGCTGGCGATTCTCAAATGCGGCGCTGCCTACGTGCCGCTGGACCGGCATGTCCCGGCCGAGCGCCTGCAGTTTCTGCTCGAGGATACCGCCGCGAAGGTCTTGCTGACCGATGCCGATGCTCAGGTCCCGGCCTGGCCGGGGCTGCGCATCGATCTCGAATCCCTGGCGCTGGACGAGCGGCCGGTCGCCGATATGCCGGCAGCGGTGGGCGGCGACGCGGCGGCCTACGTGATGTATACGTCCGGTTCCACGGGCTTGCCCAAGGGCGTGGTGGTTCCGCATCGGGCGATTGCCCGCCTGGTGATGCACAACGGCTACGCCAGTTTCGATGCCGACGACCGGTTCGCGTTCGCGTCCAATCCCGCTTTCGACGCCAGCACGCTCGACGTCTGGGCGCCCTTGCTCAACGGTGGTCGCATCGTCGTGATCGACCAGTCCACCTTGCTGGATCCGCCGCGCTTCGGCGAGGTCTTGCGCGCCCGACGCATCACCGCCTTGTTCCTGACCACTGGCCTGTTCCATCAATATGCCGCACGCTTGGTCGATACCTTTGCGCAACTGCGCTATCTGATCGTCGGCGGCGACGTGTTGGACCCGGCCGTGACCGAACATGTGCTGCGCCATGGCGCGCCTGCGCATCTACTCAATGGTTATGGCCCGACCGAGGCCACGACCTTTACCACCACCTACGAAGTCACCGATCTGGACTCGGGGTCGGCGATCCCGATCGGCCGCCCCTTTTCGAACACGTCGGTCTATTTTCTCGATGCCCAGGGCGTGCCCGTGCCGGTCGGCGCGGTCGGCGAGATGTATGTCGGCGGCGACGGCGTTGCCCTCGGCTACCTCAACCGTCCGGAACTGAGCGCGGAGCGCTTCCTTGACGATCCGTTCCGGGGTACACCGGGAGCCAGGATGTACCGGACCGGCGACCTGGGGCGTTATCGGCCCGACGGCCAGATCGAATACCTCGGCCGCAAGGACAGGCAGGTCAAGCTGCGTGGTTTTCGCATCGAGCTCGGCGAGATCGAGGCGCATCTGCTGCGCTATGACGGGGTGAGGGAGGCCGCCGTGCTGCTGCGCGACGATGCGGCCGGCGACAAGCGCCTCGTCGCCTACGTGAGCGGCGACGCGGCGCTCGAGGTGGGTGCCTTGCGCGAGCATCTTCGCGCGAATCTGCCGGCCTACATGGTTCCCGTGGCCTATGTCCAGATGGATGCCTTGCCGCTGACGATCAACGGCAAGCTCGACCGCAGCGCGCTGCCGGCTCCCGACCTCGATGCATTCGGCATCGACCAGTACGAAGCGCCGGAAGGTGCGGCGGAGATCGCGCTGGCAGCGATCTGGCAGCACCTGCTGGGCATCAGTCGAGTGGGACGTCGCGATGATTTCTTCGAGCTGGGCGGTCAGTCGATCAAGGCCGTGCAACTGATCTCGCAGGTGCGCGAACGGCTGGGTGGCGAACTCGGCCTGGCGGAACTCTTCGCCGCGCCGCGTCTGAGCGACATGGCCTTGGCGATTGCGCGCGCGGAGCGTAGCGACCAGAGGCCGATCGAGAAGGCGGACCGCACCGCGCCGCTGCCCCTGTCGTTCGCCCAGCAGCGCATGTGGTTCCTGGCCCAGATGGATGGCGGCAGCGAGGCCTATCACATCTCGACGGCCTTGCGCTTCCACGGCCGGCTGGACGAAACGGCATTGCGCCGCGCCCTGGACCGGATCGTCGCGCGTCACGAGGTCTTGCGCACCCGCTTTGTCTCGATCGACGGGATGCCGGTGCAGCGCATCGACGCCGAGGATTGTGGGTTCCCGCTGGAGGTGGTCGCCTTCGACGGGCCTTTGCCGGACGCCGAGGCCGTCGCCAGGCTGGCCGAAGAGGGGGTATCCGTGCCGTTCGACCTGTCGCGGGGGCCCTTGATTCGCGCGCGGCTGCTGCGTCTGGCCGAGCAGGACCATGTGCTGACGGTGATGATGCACCACATCGTCTCGGACGGCTGGTCGATGGGCGTATTCGCCAGCGAACTGGGCGCCTTGTACGACGCCTGCGTGCGCGGCGAGGATGACGGCCTGCCGCGGTTGCCGATCCAGTATGCCGACTACGCGGTCTGGCAACGTCGCCTGCTCGAGGGCGAGCCGGCACGGCAACAGGGTGACTATTGGCGCGCTGCGCTGGCCGGCGCGCCGGAATGCCTGACGCTGCCGACCGATCGGCCACGTCCGGCGAAGCAGGACTATCGCGGCGAGATGCTCGAAGTGTGCCTTGGCCGCGACCTCAGTCGTGCACTGCAGGCGTTGAGCCGGCGCCACGGGGTCACGCTGTACATGACTTTGTTGGCGGGCTGGGCTGCGCTGTTGGGCCGGCTTGCGGGGCAGGACGATGTGGTCGTGGGCAGCCCGCTGGCCGGTCGCGACCGGCGTGAGGTCGAGGCACTGATCGGCTTGTTCGTGAACACGCTGGCGCTGCGCGTTGACCTGGGCGACCAGCCTTGCGTCTCGACCTTGCTGGAGCGGACCAAGGCGCAGGTGCTGGCGGCCCAGATGCATCACGACCTGCCTTTCGAGCAGGTGGTGGAACTGGTCCAGCCGGCGCGCAGCCTGGCGCACTCGCCGTTGTTCCAGGTGATGTTCGTTTGGCAGAACACACCGCCGGGCGAGGTGGCACTGCCGGGTCTCAAGCTGGTGCCGGTGCCTTTGGCGCAGACCACCGCGCAGGTCGATCTGAGCTTGTCGTTGCACGAGGGCGATGCCGGAATCGTGGGCAGCCTGAGCTTTGCCACGGCGCTGTTCGAGCGTGGGACGATCGAGCGCTTCGTTGGCTATTGGAAGGCCTTGCTGCAAGGCATGGCGCAAGCCGATGGCGCGCAGCCAGTGGCGGGTCTCGAGATCCTGTCGGCGGCGGAGCGCGAGCATGTGCTGCATGGCTTGAACGCGACGCACAGGCCGTATCCAGAAACGCAGACGCTGCATGGCCTGGTGGAAGCCCAGGTGGCGCGCACGCCGGATGCGCTGGCGGTGATGGCGGGCGAGGTTGGGTTGAGCTATCGCGAGCTGAACGCGCGAGCCAACCAGCTGGCGCATCGCCTGATCGAGCTGGGCGTGGGCCCGGACGAGCGGGTGGCGCTGTGCGTGGAGCGTGGCGCGGGGATGGTGATCGGGCTGTTGGGCATCCTGAAGGCGGGTGCGGGCTACGTGCCGCTGGACCCGAGCTATCCGGCGCAGCGTCTGGCATGGATGCTGGAGGATTGCGCGCCGGCGGTGGTGCTGGTGCAGTCGGACACGCGAGAGGCGGTGGCGGGTGCGTGCGTGCCGGTGCTGGATCTGGATGACACGGAGATCGGCGCGCAGCCGGCACACGACCCGTGCGTGGCGGTGCAGCCGCATCACCTGGCCTACGTGATCTACACCTCGGGTTCGACGGGCTTGCCGAAGGGGGTGATGAACGAACACGGCGGGGTGGTCAACCGTCTGTGGTGGGCGCAGCGCACGTATGGCCTGACGGCCGAGGACCGGGTGTTGCAGAA
>NZ_JARGCS010000046.1 GCF_029193575.1 Pseudomonas entomophila
GCTGACGACAAGGTGCTGAACGTCTACAACTGGTCGGACTACATCGCGCCGGACACCATCGCCAAGTTCGAGAAGCAGACCGGCATCAAGGTCAAGTACGACGTCTTCGACAGCAACGAAACCCTGGAAGCCAAGCTGCTGGCCGGCAAGTCGGGCTACGACATCGTCGTGCCGTCGAACAACTTCCTGGCCAAGCAGATCAAGGCCGGTGTCTATGAGGAGCTCGACCGCTCCAAGCTGCCGAACTGGAAGAACCTCGACGAAGACCTGCTCAAGGCTGTCGGCGACGCCAGCGACAAAGGCAACAAGCACGCCTTCCCGTACATGTGGGGCTCCATCGGCATCGGCTACAACCCGGCGAAGGTCAAGGCCGCGCTGGGCGTGGACAAGATCGACTCGTGGGACGCCGTGTTCAAGCCGGAGAACATCGCCAAGCTCAAGAGCTGCGGCGTGAGCTTCCTCGACGCGCCGACCGAAATGCTTCCGGCTGCGCTGCACTACCTGGGCCTGCCGAGCGACAGCACCAAGAAGGAAGACCTGGCCGCCGCCGAGGCGCTGTTCCTGAAGGTCCGTCCTTCGATCACCTACTTCCACTCCTCCAAGTACATCGGTGACCTGGCCAACGGCAACATCTGCGTGGCCGTTGGCTACTCGGGCGACCTGGAGCAGTCCAAGGCCCGCGCCCACGAAGCCGGCGACAAGGTCAAGCTGGACTACGTCATTCCGAAAGAAGGCGCTGGTACCTTCTACGACATGGTCGCCATCCCCAAGGATGCCGAGCACAAGGAAGCCGCCTACCAGTTCATGGACTTCCTGATGCAGCCTGAAGTCATGGCCGAGATCACCAACGCCGTGCGCTTCCCGAACGGCAACAAGGCCGCGACCCCGTTCGTCGACAAGGACATCACCAGCGACCCGAGCATCTACCCGCCGGCGGAGGTGAAGCAGCAGCTGTATGCGATCGCCGCGCCTGACGCTGCCGCCCAGCGTGTGATCACTCGCAGCTGGACCAAGATCAAGTCGGGCAAGTAATAAACGCGAACATTTCGAGCAAGCACAATGCTTGCGACGAGCAGTGTTTTGAAGTCGTACGTTATTCTTGCTACGCCTGCAACGGTTGAAAGCCAGGGCGCCGCGCTAATGCCAGTCAGTCACGCTGACTGGCATTTTCATTTTCGGGTGAGGTACTTCGCAGGTACGAGAACGTAAAAAACTCTAGCGCAACTGTTCGCAACCGCCGTGCCGAGCCGGTATGGTGCGAACACATTCACAACGTGATGGAGTGCCCCATGAGCCTTTACGGCGATTATGATTCGCAGAACATCTTTGCCAAGATCATCCGCGGCGAATTACCTTGCTACAAGCTGCATGAAGACGACGATGTGCTGGTTTTTCTGGATTTGTTTCCGCAGTCGTTCGGTCACACCCTGCTTATCCCCAAGCACGCCAAGGCCCGAAACCTGCTGGAGCTCGACGCCGACAGCCTGACCAAACTGACCCTGGCGGTGCAGAAGGTAGCCCGCGTGCTGACTGACGAACTGCAGCCCGACGGTGTGCAGATCGCCCAGTTCAACGGCGCGGCCGCAGGGCAGACCGTGTTTCATATCCATATGCACGTGATTCCACGTTTCAGCGAGCAGGCGCTGCAGAGTCACGCGGGTGGCAAGGCCGACCCGGCCGAGCTGGAGAAGCTGCAGGCCAGACTGGTGAAGCGCTTCCAGAGCGCGTGATGGGTACCCGATGAGGCCCAACAGGACCGGCTCTAGTGTGGTGTTTCAGAGGTACCCCTTAGCATTTCGAGCAAGCAAACGCTTGCAACGAGCAGCGCTTTGAAGGCCTACATTGTTTTTGCTGCGCCTGTAGCGATTGAAAACCAGGGCGTCGTGCTGATGCCAGTCAGTCAAGCTGACTGGCATTTTCATTTTCGGGGGAGGCACTTCGCAGATTGCTTCAACGGCTCGTGCTGCCGGTGCGCTAGGTTTCCCGGATGCCACTCAAGCGGGAGGCGACAGGGCAACGACCTTCTCCTTTACAAACGCTAGAAACGCCGAGGTCAATCGTGAGGCAACCGTTTGTTCAGAGGTCGCAATGCCGTACTCAAAGTCAATTTCAGGCTCAAAGGGAAGCACTGTAACTTTGTCTGCGAGCGTATCGGCCACCGCGGGATCGATGATAGAAACGCCGGCGCCAAAACTGACCAGGGAGGCGATGACGGTCGATTGCTGGCATTCAATGTTAAGGCGGCGCTCCACTTGGTAACTCGCAAAGAGTTCATCAACGATGCGTCGGGTGTCCAGTTCTTGAGGGTATGAAATGAACGACTCACCGGCCAAGTCTTCCGGCGTGATGCGCGCACGGCCCGCTAACGGGTGGCCGATCGGCAGAATGCAACGCATGGGCGCCGTGAACAGTCGCTCGAGTTTTATGCCGGGTTGCCAAGTGGTGTAAGTCACGAAGCCCACGTCACATTGTTCGTTGGCCACCATTTCACTGACGGTCTTGGTGCCATGAATGCTTAGGATCACCGTCACCCCTTCATGCAGCGCCATGAATTCCGAGATCCAGGCGGGCAACAATCCTGCGGCCAGGGCGGGGGCGCAACAAACGGTCAGGGCGCCTTTGTTCAGTGACCGTATCTGACGGGCGGCATGGGCAATCCGTTCGACCCCGACAAACGAACGTTCCACTTCGCGATACAGCAGTTCGGCATCGGCCGTTGGGAACAAGCGAGCCTTCTCCCGTACGAACAGCTTGAAGCCGACGTCCTCTTCCAGATCCGCGATCAACCGGGTTACAGCGGGTTGAGTCACACTCATCATCTCTGCGGCGCTGGTGATCGAGTGCCTGATCATCACCGCGCGAAACGCCTCCAGCTGCCTGTTTTTCATCCCGTTTTATTCTCATTACATTTCGACATTCGTTTCCATGTATTTCTGCCGATTTCGATGACGGCACCTATACAGTAACCGAAAATATTCGCGATAGCGCCTGGAAAAACCATCACATTTGGACATGGATTTCGCCTGAATTGTAATTGGACCTGCCGGTGTCAATTGCAGACACTGAGGCTGCCCGGCAGGTGCGGGCATCGACAGCGGTACTCATATCAGGAGTCAACATGACCAGAAAGTTTACCCCCGCACTCGTAGTGGCGTCGTTGTTCGCCAGCCACGCCCATGCCGAGCAATTCACACTTTACGTCGCCGCGTTCGGCGGCTCGTTCGAGCAATTGCTCAAGACGCAGATCGTCCCGCCGTTCGAGAAAATGACCGGTAGCAAAGTGATCCTGGTACCGGGCGATACCACTACCACCCTGGCACGCATGCAGGCACAGAAAGGCAAGCAAACGCTGGATGTAGCCTTCCTGGATGATGGCCCGATGTCACA
Organism: Pseudomonas entomophila; assembly: GCF_029193575.1. Taxonomy (GTDB): domain Bacteria; phylum Pseudomonadota; class Gammaproteobacteria; order Pseudomonadales; family Pseudomonadaceae; genus Aquipseudomonas; species Aquipseudomonas entomophila_G. The sequence goes on from NZ_JARGCS010000046.1 coordinate 3,388, forward strand.
AGCGGCGAAGTTGGATTATTGCGAGAAACTGACCGACGCGCCGATCTACAAAGACCTGCATGAAGCTGCACATTTCAAAAGCAACAAAGCCGTGACCATTGGTTTGGACGGTACTGGCATTGTCTACAATGAGCGCGTCTTTGCCGCCAAGGGCTGGGCGCCACCTACGTCGTGGAAAGATCTGCAAAACCCCTTGTACAAGGGGCACGTGCAATTTCCCAGCATCACAAATGGCTACGGCATTGAAAGCCTGGTGATGTTCGCACGCCTCAATGGCGGCAGCGAGCAGAACATCGAGCCAGGTTTTGTCGCGATAAAAAACAGCGTGGCACCTAACGTTCTGTCCTTCGATCCATCGCCGGGCAAAATTTCCGAGCTGTTTCAGAACGACAGCCTCTGGATTGGCGCCTGGGGTGCAGGCCGCACCCAATCACTGCGCAATCAAGGTGTACCAGTGAAATTCGTCGCACCCAAGGAAGGTGTGATGGCATTGGGCCTAAGCGTTTGTCCGGTGAAACACGACACCGTCAATGCATTGGCCCAGAAGTTCGTTCAATACACCTTGACCCCGCAGGTGCAGGCACTGTTTGCCGCTGAAGAGGGTGTGGCACCGGTCAACAAGCATACCGAGCTACCGCCCGACGTACAGGCGAAGATACCTGACAACGCAACCGTGGCGGCGATGTTGAGTATCGATTGGGACATCATCAATGCCATGCGCCCCACCTGGATACAGCAGTGGAATCGCCAGATCGAGCAATGATATTCGCGGCCCAGGCAGGACTTTCATCTTGCCTGAGCCTGCACGCGCCCGCCCAAGCGAACAGTGAGTCTAATAAAAATGAGCTATTTGAGTATCGAAGGCCTGAGCAAGTCGTATGGCGACTTGACCGTCCTGCATGGCGTCAATCTGAGCGTCGAGCAGGGTGAGTTCATCTCACTATTGGGGCCTTCAGGTTGTGGCAAGACCACGACCTTGCAAATGATCGCCGGCTTCATCGACCCTAGCCAGGGAGATATCCGTCTGCAAGGCCAATCGTTGTTAGGTCGGCCTCCCGCACAGCGCGGCTTGGGCATGGTCTTTCAAAGCTACGCATTGTTCGCGCACATGACCGTTCGGGAAAACATTGACTTCGGTCTGCAGATGCGGGGGGTGTCACGCAACGAGCGAACGCGTCAGGTCACTCAATCCCTTGAACTGGTGCAGCTGGGCGCCCACGGCGACAAGTTTCCTCGTGACTTGTCCGGTGGTCAGCGCCAACGCGTCGCATTGGCCCGCGCCCTGATCATCAAGCCGCCGTTGTTGTTGCTCGATGAGCCGCTTTCCAACTTGGATGCCAAGCTGCGTCACGACATGCAAACCGAACTGCGCAGCATCCAGCGTCAGGTGGGAACCACGACGATCATGGTCACCCACGATCAAGACGAAGCCCTGGCGATGAGTGACCGTGTCGCGTTGTTGAACCGGGGTCGAATCGTGCGTTTCGACAAGCCCAACCATTTATACGACGATCCGCGATCGCACTTCGCCGCCCATTTCATTGGCGGTGCCAATCTACTCGAGGGCGAAATCGTGCTGCAGGACGGCCAGCGACAGTTTGTTTGTGGTTCGGGCACCCTGACACTGGACACTGAGTTGCCGTGTGGCCGTGCAACCTTTTCGTTGCGGCCCGAGCGTATTGACTTGGTTGAAGGCCCTGCGGCCGTTCTCAACGGAAACGTCGTGGGCTGTGTGTTCAAGGGCAATTGCTGGCTGGTCACGGTGATGACAGAACTGGGGCGGCTGCAAGTCCTGTGCGCCAATCGCGGTCAGGCGACTGTGCTGCCAGGCTCGCAAGTGGGTTTGTCTTGGGAGCCTTCAGCCCTGCGCCATGTGGTCTCGCCCAGTGAGTTGCCGCCCGCACAGGTCGGGGTAGCGCAATGACCCATTCATCCGTATCGATCCCCCGTCGCCGGGCTTTCGAGTTCAGCAGCCGAGCGCTGTTGCTCTTGCTGCCAGCCAGCCTGTTGTTCATGGCGCTGCTGATCATTCCGATGTTGATGACTGGCGAACTGAGCCTGCATGGTTTCGACACTGCAACCAGCGACGTGCTGGCGACGCGCTCCTGGCACAACTATGAACGGGTGCTGTTCGACCCCTACTACCAAACCATTTTCCTGCGCACCCTTGGTCTGGCGTTGGCGGTAACCGTGGGCGCCCTGGTGTTGGGTGTGCCTGAGGCTTACATCATTTTTCGGATGCGGCCACGTTGGCGCGCGTTTTTTCTGATCATGACCCTTGCGCCGTTATTGATCTCGGCCGTGGTGCGGACGCTGGGCTGGTCAATCCTGCTGAGTCAGAACGGGGTCGTTTCCAGCGCCCTGGTGTGGCTGGGTCTTGTAGACGGCAACGCGCAGATGCTGTTCTCGTTTTGGGCGGTGGTCGTTGTCCTGATCCATGCGCTGGTGCCGCTGGTGATCTTATCGGTGTGGACCTCGCTGCAAGGCATTGACCCGCAAAGCTGCAATGCCGCGCTTAGCCTGGGAGCCGGACCGGTGACAGTCTGGCGGCGCATCGTCTTACCGCAAATCCTGCCCGGCGTGCTATCCGGCAGCCTGATGACCTTCGCCCTCAGCGCGAGTGCGTTCGCCACGCCTGCGCTGATCGGTGGCAGACGTGTAAAAGTCGCGGCCACAGCGGCCTACGATGAATTTCTCAACACCTTGAACTGGCCTGTCGGCGCGACCATCGCCGTCCTCCTGCTACTGCTCAACATGCTGGTCATCGGCGTGTACGGCAAGCTGGTCGAGCGCCGAATTCAACGTCGCCTGGGGCGCTGACATGAACAAGAACGGATGGTTTGCGCTGGTTTTTCATGGCCTGTTTTCGGTGTTTCTGGCGGCACCACTGATCATCGTCTGCCTGGTCGCCTTTACCCCGGAGAACATGCTGAGCGTCCCCACATCGCACTTTTCCACACGCTGGTTTGTGGCACTGTTCAATGACCACGCTTTCATCACGGCGTTCTGCAACAGCATGGGCCTGGCAACGCTTTCCGCCACGGGGGCAGTGCTGTTGGGCGTGCCCGCCGCATTGGGTCTGATGCGGTATTCGTTCCCCGGCCGGGCCGTGTTGAACGGCTTGTTGTTGTCGCCGCTGATGATTCCACCCGTGGTACTCGGGGTCGCGTTGTTGCGCCTGTTCAGTGAATTTGGCGCCAACGGCTCGTTCACCTCGCTGGTTCTAGCCCATGTGATGCTGATCTTTCCCTATTCACTGCGTCTGATCATGGCGTCGATGGTGAGCCTGTCCCGTGAACCGGAACATGCGGCGATGTCGCTGGGCGCCAGTACCTGGACAACCTTTCGCCGCATCACGCTGCCAGCACTGCTCCCCGGCATCTTCGGCGGTTGGGTCCTGGCCTTTGCGAGCAGTTTCGACGAGCTGACCGCCACCATTTTCCTCGCCTCTCCGGCGACGATCACGTTGCCGGTGCGCATCTACATGAGCATGACCGAAACCATCGATCCCCTGGTGGCGGCGATCGCGGTCGTGATCATCGCGGTCACGATCGGCTTGATGTTCGTGCTTGATCGCGTGGTGGGGCTAGACAAAGTTCTGATGGGGAAAAACTGATGAAGAACGACTACGACTACGTGGTGGTGGGTGGAGGGTTGGTCGGGATGGCCATCGCTTACGGACTGGCCAAGCGAGGGGTCAGCACCCTGGTACTCGATGGCGAAGATTCCAGCGTGCGCGCCGCCCGGGGCAACTTTGGGCTGGTCTGGGTGTCGAGCAAAGGTTCGCGGCAGATCGACTATGCGCGCTGGTCATTGGAGTCCTCGCAATTGTGGCCGGGCTTCTGCCAGGAGCTGGAAGACGCCGGCGGCATGAAGCTGGGGTACGAAAAACCCGGTGGAATCATGATCGCCATGAACGAGGAAAGCCTGGCCAATAGCGCGGCGGCGCTGGAAAAGCTCCATGCGCAAGATAGTCGCTTGAGTTATGAAGTGCTTGATCACGGGCAATTGAAACAGCGCATTCCCGCCATAGGGCCGGAGGTGACAGGCGCAGTTTATTCGCCCCACGACGGGCATGTCAGCCCGCTTTATACCTTGCGCTGCCTGTTCGCGGCGTTTGAACGCGTCGGGGGCGTCTATCGATCGGATGCGCGGGTCGATTTGATCGTCCCGCGCGACGGCGGCTTCCGGCTGACCGCCGGCCAGCAGACGTTCGATGCAGGGAAGGTGGTGCTCTGCGCCGGCCTCGGCAATCGTGCGCTGGCACCGATGGTCGGCCTGCGCGCGCCGGTGGTGCCGTTGCGTGGGCAAATTCTGGTCACAGAGCGGGTGCAACGCTTTCTGGATTACCCGACGCTCTCCGTCCGTCAAACCGCCGAGGGCTCGTTGCTGCTGGGGGACTCCGCCGAAGACGTGGATATGGATGACGGCGTGACGCCAGGCATCATTGCGCACATCGCGCAAAAAGCCATCGCGCCGTTTCCGCTGCTCAAGAACGTGCGTGTGGTGCGGGCTTGGGGCTCGTTGCGGATCATGACCCCCGACAGCATGCCGGTTTACGAAGAGTCGCTCGCGCACCCCGGGGCGTTTGTTGCCTTGTGCCACAGCGGCGTCACGCTGGCGGCCGCGCATTGCGAAAAACTCGTGCCCTGGCTCATGGGTGCTCCTCGTCCCTCACTTCTCGACTACTTCTATGCCAAACGTTTCGCTGTTTAGCGCGCTCGCCGCTGCGCCAGCCGCCCAGGTCTCAATCCTGATCAATGACCGCCCCTTCAGCGTGCCGAACTACATGACGGTCGCCGCTGCGCTGCTGAGCGTGGGTGTGACTCATCTGCGGGAAACGCCGGTGTCGAATGCGCCACGGGCGCCGTTTTGCATGATGGGAGCGTGTTTCGAATGCCTCGTGGAGATTGACGGTGTGCCCAATCAACAGGCCTGCATGACGCTGGTGCAGCCTGGAATGAAGATCCGATCGATGATCGGTGCCAGGAGTCTGAAATGAGCATGACCCAAGTTGACCTGCTGATCATCGGCGCCGGCCCGGCCGGGATGAGTTGTGCGATACAAGCGCGGGAAGCGGGCCTGGAGGTGCTGCTGCTGGACGAAAACCAGCAGCCGGGCGGGCAGATCTATCGCAGCGTGGCGCACTCGCCGTTGGCTGATCCTGGTCTGCTGGGCAAGGACTATACCGTCGGCGCAGCGCTGGTTAAGCGTTTCCTGGCGAGCGGTGCGACCTATTGGCCAAGCACCTTGGCGTGGCAGATTACTCGCGACCTACAAGTGAGCTTCACCCGCAACGGGGCTAATGGCAGTGGCGGCAGCGGCCAAATCCAGGCGCGCGCATTGGTCATCGCCAATGGCGCACAGGAGCGACCGGTGCCGTTTCCTGGTTGGACGCTGCCCGGTGTCATGAGCATCGGCGCCGCGCAAACGCTGCTGAAGTCTTCCGCACTGCTGCCCAGTCAGCGGGTGGTGCTGGCGGGCAGCGGGCCGTTGCTTTATCTGTTTGCCTGGCAGTTGATCCGCTCGGGCAGTTCCGTCGCGGCCATTCTCGACACCACGCCGCGAGCCAACCGCTTTCCAGCGTTGCGCTACCTGTTTTCGGCGTTGCGGGCACCGGGCTACTTGCTCAAAGGCATGGGCTTGTTAAAGACCATACGCGGCAGTGCCATACCGCGCATCCAGCATGTCGAAAGCCTTTCTGCCCACGGGCAGGGCGCTGTCGGGAGTGTTCGCTACACCGTTGACGGTCGCGAAACGCAGATCGACTCGGACCTGCTGCTTGTCCATCAGGGTGTCATTCCCAACGTCCAACTGACGCGTTCACTGGGCTGCGAGCATCGTTGGGACGAGATGCAGCTCTGCTGGCGACCTGAGCTCGATGAATGGGGGCAGACGTCGCTCACAGGCATCTACGTCGCCGGGGACGGTGGCGGCATCGATGGCGCCAAGGTGGCGGAGCTGTCAGGGGCGATTACTGCACTGCAGATCGGTCAGCAACTGGGCTTTCTTGACGAAACCGTCCGCGACACGAAAGCGCGCCCACTCAAGCGCAAGCTCGATACCCATCGGGCTATTCGGCCATTCCTGGACACACTGTATCGGCCTGCGGAGATTTTCCGTCGGCCATCGGATTCGACCATCGTCTGTCGCTGCGAAGAAGTCAGCGCCGGCGATATCCGCGTCATGAGTCGACTGGGTTGCACTGGACCGAACCAGACCAAGTCATTCTCTCGGTGTGGCATGGGGCCCTGTCAGGGACGCATGTGCGGAATCACGGTGGGGGAAATTCTGGCTGAAGCCAGGCATGCGCCTATGCAGACGGTCGGTTATTACCGGATTCGCCCTCCCATCAAACCCGTGCAGTTGATCGATCTGGCAAACGCTTACGTGCCGGATGCGAATGCAGTGCCGATGGCAGCATTTGTACCCAAATAGGACATGAAGCCAACGCCGGTAGTTTCGGGCGGCCCGCCTGGACTCATTCACACGCCACACCAGGAATTTAAAATGAAAGAGATTGTTCGCTTCGATAGCAATCAGCGCATGAGTCGCGCGATTTTATGCAATGGCTTTTTATTCATCGGCGGGCAAACAGCGTCAGACGCCGCGCAAGATATCAAAGGCCAAACCGCTCAAGTCTTGCAAAAAATAGATAGTTTCCTGGAGAAGGCCGGGCTGGATAAAACACGCATTATTTCCGCACAGATCTGGTTAGCGGATATACAGTCAGACTTTGCAAGCATGAACGAGGTGTGGGATGCGTGGGTGCCCGAAGGTCAAACACCCGCCCGTGCAACGGTGGAGTCGCGTCTGGCGCTGCCGGAATTGTTGATTGAAATCACCGTCGTGGCCGCCGGATAGCTGGAACGCAAGATAAACGCAAGGCGGTCTGATATCCCGAGTGCAGTAAATAAATTAACGCAGTCCCGCCGCAGGGGTAGTCGATTCTTTCAGTGGGCGGGGTGAACCGCCAAGACACCCATAGCCGGGTTTGAGGCTTCGCCGTTTCAAGGCATTGGCTCAGCCAAATAATTATAGTTTGGCGCCAGTGTCTCTGCCCAAGTGCGCAACTTGAGCCCCGCTATAATGACTTCCATCAAAGGAACGTGAGCATGTTTGCACTTGACCTTATTCCAGGGCAACTGAGCCTTGCCCAACTGCGTGCTGTTTACCAGCAACCGGTAAAACTCAGCCTTGATCGCCCTGCTTCGCCGCACATTGAAGCCAGTGTGGCCTGCGTGGAACAAATCCTCGCCGAGAACCGTACCGCGTACGGTATCAACACCGGTTTCGGCCTACTGGCATCGACCCGCATCGCCAGCACAGACCTGGAAGACCTGCAGCGGTCCCTGGTGCTGTCCCACGCCGCTGGCGTTGGTCAGCCAATCAGTGATGAGCTATGTCGACTGATCATGGTGCTCAAGGTCAATAGCCTGAGCCGTGGCTTCTCCGGTATCCGCCGTAAAGTCATCGACGCACTGATCTCGCTGATCAACGCCCAGGTGTATCCGCACATTCCATTGAAAGGTTCGGTCGGTGCGTCTGGCGACCTGGCCCCGCTGGCGCACATGTCGCTAGTGCTGATGGGCGAAGGCAAGGCACGTCACAAGGGCCTATGGCTCCCGGCCACCGAAGCGCTTGCCTTGGCCGGCCTGGAACCTTTGACGCTGGCCGCCAAGGAAGGACTGGCGCTACTCAACGGTACACAGGCGTCCACGGCCTTCGCACTGCGTGGGCTGTTCGAAGCTGAAGACCTGTTCGCCGCCGCCCTGGCCGTGGGCAGCCTGAGCGTTGAGGCCGTACTAGGCTCGCGGTCGCCCTTCGACGCTCGCATCCACGAGGCCCGTGGCCAGAAAGGCCAGATTGACGCGGCAGCCGCCTATCGCCACTTGCTGGATGAGCGTAGTGAGGTGTCCGACTCCCACGACAACTGCGGGAAGGTCCAGGACCCCTACTCCCTGCGTTGCCAGCCGCAAGTCATGGGCGCATGCCTGACCCAGCTCCGTCAGGCCGCGGACGTCTTGGCTGTCGAAGCCAACGCCGTGTCCGATAACCCGTTGGTCTTTGCTGCCGAAGGCGATGTGCTTTCCGGTGGCAACTTCCACGCCGAGCCTGTGGCCATGGCCGCTGACAACATGGCGCTGGCCATCGCCGAGATCGGCTCCCTGAGCGAACGCCGCATCTCGCTGATGATGGACAAGCACATGTCACAACTGCCGCCGTTTCTCGTGGCTAACGGCGGTGTGAACTCAGGTTTCATGATCGCCCAGGTGACTGCGGCGGCACTGGCTAGCGAAAACAAAGCCTTGTCTCATCCCCATTCGGTGGACAGCATACCGACATCGGCCAACCAGGAAGATCATGTGTCGATGGCCCCGGCTGCTGGTAGACGCCTGTGGGAAATGGCCGAGAACACTCGCGGGATTCTCGCTGTGGAATGGCTGGCAGCTGCCCAGGGCCTGGACTTGCGCAATGGCCTGAAAACCTCATCGAGACTGGAAAAGATCCGGGCGCTCTTGCGCGCTGAAGTGCGCTTCTATGAAAAGGACCGCTTCTTCGCCTTGGACATCAACGCTGCAGCGCAGCTGTTGGCATCACGTTGCCTAAATCAGGCGATACCGGCAAATTTACTGCCTAGCTTGTAGTTCACCCGGCGTTTGCCCAAGGGCTTGCAAGGGCGGGGTCGCGCAGCAAGCGGCCTCGCCTGCCAACTGCTCACCGTCGGCAAACAGCCCCTCGCGCATCTTCTGCGCATCGCGCACAAAGCAGCGAGAGGCCGCCAGCAGAAACACCAGGGTCAGCAGAAGCGCCACCGGAATCAGGTACATCGCATCATGCAGCCCCTGGGCCTTGAACGCCTCGTTCATCATGCCCTCCCCCGCCTCGAGCATCGCCGACACGGCAAAGTGATCCGACAGGCCACCGACCACCACCGGCCCCAGGCCACCGCCCAGCAGGTACAGCCCGGCGAAGTACAGCGCCATGGCCGTGGCGCGCAGGCGCGGCTGCACCACGTCCTGGATCGCCGTGTACACGCAGGTGTAGAAGTTGTACGAGAACAGCCAGCCCGCCCCGAACACAGCCACGAAGACGCCCAGTTCGATACGCCCGGCCTGCAGCGCCCAGGCCGTGGCCAGGGTCGCCACCAGCATGCTCAGGGCGGCGAACAGCAAGCGCCCATTGGCGAAGCGCTGGTGCACCTTGTCGGCCACCCAGCCGCCGAGCGTGAGCCCCACCAGGCCGCTCAGGCCGACGATCACCCCCGTGGCCACGGCCGCGTCGTGCAGGGGCAGCGCGAAGTAGCGCTGCAGCATCGGCACCATGAACGAGTTGCAGGCATAGGAGGCGAAGTTGAAGGTCAGCCCCGCCAGCACCAGCCAGGCGAAGGTCGGCACGCTCAGCACCCGGCGCAGCGGGCGGTCCAGCGGGGCTTGCGAGGTGGCCACCGTTTCCGCCGCGCCGCGCGCCGGCTCGCGGATCATGAACAGGAACAGCGCCAGCACCAGCCCAGGCACGGCGGCGATGAAGAACGGCGCGCGCCAGCTGTCGAACGCCTGCACCATCGCGCCGATGGTGAAGAACGCCAGCAACAGCCCCAGCGGCAAGCCAAGCATGAAGATGCCCATTGCCCGCGCCCGCCGCCCGGCGGGGAACAGGTCGCCGATCAGCGAGTTGGCGGCGGGCGCGTAGCTGGCCTCGCCAATGCCCACGCCCATGCGTACCAGCAAAAAGCTCCAGAAGCTGCCGACCATGCCGTTTACCGCCGTCAACCCGCTCCAGGCCAGCAGGCCCCAGCCCATCAGCTTGCCGCGCGAACCAGTGTCGGCCAGGCGCGCCAGCGGCAAGCCGGCGATGGCGTAGACCAGGGTGAAGGCGGTGCCGATCAGGCCGATCTGGAAGTCGCTCAGGTGCCACTCCAGGCGGATCGGCTCGATGATGATCGCGGGGATGGTGCGGTCGAAGAAGTTGAACAGGTTGGCCAGGAACAGCAGGAACAGGATGCGCCAGGCGTTGGACGCTTGCGGGGCGGTCGTCATGGTCGGGTCCCTCGTTATTGTTGTTCGGGGCTTCCAGCATGTTGCTGGAATCTAGAGGGTGGGGCGCGCTGCGTCTGCCACCATTGACCAGGCTGATACGTTGCTATGCTGCGCTGTTCATGGGCATCGACAAGGAGGTTGGAGGATGAGCGCCACATTGCGTCTGGCCACGACGCGGGATATCGAGGTGCTGTTCGACATTCGCACGAGCGTTGAGCAAAACCATCTTTCGCGCGAGCAGATGGCTGAGCTGGGGATTACTGCGGCGGTGCTGGCCGAGGCGATTGGTGAGGCGCCTTGCGCGTGGATTGCCGAATGCCAGGGGCAGGCTGTCGGGTTCGTCATGGTGGATCACGGCCAGGGGGAAGTGTTTGCGTTGTTCGTGCGGCCACGGCACGAGGGCAAGGGCGTGGGGAAATCGCTACTGCAGCAGGCGGAAGCGGCCTTGTTCCAACACCATGAAGTGATTCACCTGACGACCGATGGTGCGCAGGGCATTCGGGCGAATGGGTTTTACCGGCACTTGGGGTGGGTGTGTACCGGGGCAGTCGACGCGCGGGATGTGCGCTATGAAAAGCAACGTATGACGGGCTGAAGCGCCGGGTTCGAGACGTGAACACGGCGCCGCGCCTACGGGGGGAATCAGCGCTGGGCCTTCGTCAGCGCTTCGGGGTTGGCGACGTTTTGCGGCGCCCCTGCGAAAAACGCCAGCACGTTGTCGAACGCATCACCGAAATACAGCTCGTAGCCATTCTTCTCCACGTACCCAAGGTGCGGCGTGCCCAGCACACGGGGGTGATGCAGCAGTGGGTGCCGTGGGTCGAGCAACGGCTCGTCCTCATACACATCCACCGCCGCATACCCCGGTCGCCCGGCGTCGAGCGCCCGCAGCAAGGCCCCAGGCGCGATCAGCTCGGCGCGGCTGACGTTCACCAGCAAGGCGTCGGTCTTCATCCTGGCAAGGTCTTCGAACGTCACGGCATGGCGGGTGCGCTCGGACAAGCGCAGGTTGAGGCTGACGATATCCGCCTCGGCGAAGAACGCCTCGCGCGACGCCGCCGCGCGGTGGCCATCGGCTTCAGCCGCGGCGCGGCTGGCATCGCTGCCCCACACCCGCACCGGCATGTCGAACGCCTGGGCATAGCGCGCCAGGCGCTGGCCGATCTTGCCGTAGCCCCAGATGCCCAACACCTGCCCCGCCAGTGCGCTGCCCAGGTTGACCTGCCAGCGGCCCTGGCGGAAGGCCTCGATGGCCGGCACCAGTTGGCGCCGGGCATTGAGGATCAGCGCCCAGGCCAGCTCCGCCGGCGCCACGGGGGAGCCACGGCCCTCGGTGACGACGATGCCACGCGCAGTGCAGGCGGCCAGGTCGAGGTGGCCGGAGACCTTGCCGGTCTGGCTGATCAACTTGAGGTTGGGCAGGCGGTCGAGCAAGGCGGCGTCGATGCGCGTGCGTTCGCGGGTGAGGACCAGGACGTCGGCGTCGGCGAAGCGGCTGGCGAGGTCGTCTGGCGAGGCGGGGTGTGGGTCGTGAAGGAGGGTGACGTCATGGCCTGCAAGGCGGGAATAGCAGTCGAGGGTGTGGATGACGTGCTGGTAGTCGTCTGGGATGACAATGCGCATGGTGGTCTGGCCCGGGCGGATGGGGGAGCAACAGACGATAGCCGAATCCAGGGTGCTGGGGTATGGCTCGGGCGGCGCCCGCGATGGCGTCGATAGGCCCCCTGCCCGCCTAGACCCCGGCAGGCGCCACCAGCCGGTACCCCACCCCCGGCTCGGTGACGATGAACCGCGGCGCCGTCGGGTCATCCCCAAGCTTCTGCCGCAAGTGCCCCACCACGATCCGCAGGTAATGGGTGTCGTCCACATGGGTCGGCCCCCAGATGTCCTTGAGCAGTTGCTGCTGGGTGATCACTCGCCCCGGATGCCCGGCCAGTTGCGCCAGCAGCGCGTACTCCTTGCGCGTCAGCGCCACCTCCACACCCTCGAGGGTCACTTTGCGAAAGGCGAAGTCGACCACCAGCGGCCCGAAGCTGGCATTCGCCGCCGGGGCCGCATCCGAGGGCGGCTTGTGGCGCAACAAAGCACGCACACGGGCGAGAAATTCCTGAATGCCGAAGGGCTTGGTCACGTAGTCGTTGGCGCCGCCATCCAGGGCGTCGACCTTCTGCACCTCGCTGGCACGCACCGACAACACCATCACCGGCACCGCGCTCCATTCGCGCAGTTCGCGCAGCACCTGCTGGCCGTCCATGTCCGGCAGCCCCAGGTCGAGCACCACCAGGTCAGGCTTGCTCAGGGCCGCCTGGGCCAAGCCTTCGCTGCCGGTGCCGGCCTCGATCACCTTGTAGCCCTGGGACACCAGGCTGATGCGCAGGAACTTGCGGATCTGCGGCTCGTCGTCGATGACCAGGAGGGTGGCGGCTTGGCTCATGGGGCTTCACTTTCGCTGTCGGGTTGTTCAGGCAACGGCAAGCATAGAGTGATGCACGTGCCCTGGCCATCGAGGCCCTCGCTCACCAGGATACGCCCACCATGGGCGCCGATCATGCCTTGGCAGATCGCCAGCCCCAGGCCGGTGCCCTGCCCGCCCCGGTCGCCACGGGCGGCGGTGTAGAACATGTCGAAGATCTTCTCGCGCTCGTCCATTGGAATGCCCGGCCCTTGGTCGCTGACGGCGAAGCACAGCTGCTCTTCGCGCACCGAAAGGTGCAGGTCCAGGCGGCCATGGGGTGGCGAGAAGCGCGCGGCGTTCTCCAGCACGTTGACCAACGCCTGCTCGATCAACGCGGCGTGCACGAACAACAGCGGCAGCGCCGCCGGCACCTCGGTGTGCACGCGCAGCGGCGCCAGCACCGCGCGCAGGCGGTTGAGGGCGCTGCCGACGATGTCGGTGGGCGCCACCCAGTCGCGGGCCAGCTTCAGGCCGCCGTGGCCCAGGCGGGTCATGTCCAGCAGGTTCTGGATATAGCGGTCCAGCCGTTCGGCTTCGTTGCGCGTGCCTTCGAGCAGGTCACGACGGTCGTGCGGCGGGATCGCGTCGCCCAGCGCCAACAGGCTGTCGATGCTGCCGCGCATGGCGGTCAGCGGTGTGCGCAGGTCGTGGGACACGGAAGCGAGCAAGGCGCTGCGCAACTGCTCGGTCTCGCCGTGCAGGCGCGCGGCCTCCAGTTGCTCGCCCAGGCGCGCGCGGGCCAGGGCCTGGGCCAGGGGTTCGGCCAGGGCCGTGAGCAGGCGCCGGCGCTGGGCGCCGAGCGGCTCGCCGGAGGCCGGGCGCACGCCCAGCAGGGCCAGCGGTTGGTCCTCCACCGCCAGCGGCCACCACCACCAGCGGCCATGGGGCAAGGTGTCGCTGCCATGACCGGCGGCCTGGCCGTGCTGCCAGGCCCATTCGGCGGCGGCGCGCTCGTTGTCGGTGAACGGCTGCGGGCTGCCGGTGGCCACGTGCAGGCGGCCCTCGGCGTCGCGTTCGAGCAGGCACACCTGGATGTCCTGCCAGTCGCCCAGGTGCTGGCCAGCAGCGCTGAACACCGCCTGGCGGTCGGTGGCCACGGTCAACCGGCGCGACAGGTCGAGCAGTTGCCGGGTTTCGCCCTGGGTCTCACGCAAGGCCTGCAACTGGCGGCGCTGGCGCGCGGCGAGGTTGCCGGTCAGGGCGGCCATCAACAGGAAGAACACCAAGGTCAGCACGTCTTCCTCGCGCTGGATGCGCAGCGAGAAGTTCGGCGGGATGAACAGGAAGTCATAGGCCAGGAACGACAGCGCCGCGCAGGCCAGCGCCGGGCCCAGGCTGCTGCGCACCGCCACCAGGAGCACGGCGGCGAGGAACACCAGGGAGATGTTGGGCAGCGCCAGCACGCTCGACACCGCCCAGGCCAAACCCGTGGCCAGCACCGTGGCCGCCAGCGCCAGCAGGTAGTGGCGCCACACCCAGACACGCCGCACCGCGGCGCGTGTGGGCAGCGGCTGGCTGTCGCGATCGAGCACGTTGATTTCCAGCCCACGGCTGTCGCGCAGCAGCCGCGCGGCCACGCCGGCGCCGAAGAAGCGCCGACGCAGCCGGTCGCGCGACTGGCCCACCAGCAGCAGGCTGGCGCGGCGCTCCAGGGCATGCTGGATCAGCGTGCGCGCCACCTCACCGGCGCGCAGCACCACCACCTCGCCGCCCAGGCGCTCGGCCAGTTGCTGGGCCGCTTGCAGGCGCTGGCGGGCGTTCTCGTCGCGCAGCCGGCCATTGTCCACGTGCACCAGGCTCCAGGGCAGGTGGCGACGCTGGGCGACGCGGCTGGCGTGGCGCACCAGGCGCTCGGCCTGAGCGTCGCCGTCCACGCCCACCAGCAGGCGCCCGCGCAGGGCCGGCGCTTCCTCGCCGCGCTGGCGGTAACCGTGGGCGAGGTCAGCGTCGACCTGCGCGGCGGCGGTTTGCATGGCCAGCTCGCGCAAGGCGGTGAGGTTGGTCTGGGAGAAGAAGGCGTCGATGGCCGCGCGGGCCTGCTCGGGCACGTACACCTTGCCTTCGCGCAGACGTTCGAGCAGCTCGCGCGGCGGCAGGTCGATCAGCACCAGCTCGAAGGCCTCCTGCAACACCCAGTCCGGCAGGGTTTCGCGCACCTGCACGCCCGTGATGTCGCGGACCTTGTCGTTGAGGCTTTCCAGGTGCTGGACGTTGACCGTGGTGTAGACATCGATGCCGGCGGCGAGCAGTTCCTGCACGTCTTGCCAGCGCTTGGCGTGGCGGCTGCCAGGGGCGTTGGTGTGCGCCAGTTCGTCGACCAGGGCCAGGGGCGGCGCGGCCTTGAGCAGGCCGTCGAGGTCCATTTCCTCGAGGGTGACGCCACGGTATTCGCTGCGCAGCAGGGGCTGTTGCGCCAGGCCCCCGAGCAAAGCCTCGGTTTCCGCACGGCCATGGGTTTCCACCACCCCGGCCAGCACCTTGATGCCCTGGCGCTGCTGGGCGTGGGCGGCCTGCAGCATGGCGAAGGTCTTGCCCACCCCGGGGGCGGCGCCCAGGAATACCTTGAGCCTGCCACGACCGTTGCGGGGCAGGCCGGCCAACAACGCGTCGGCGCGAGCGGAGTCGCTCATGTTTGGTCCTTCAGTTGGCGGTGGTTCGGGCCTGCGTTGCAGGCCATCGCGGGGCAAGCCCGGCCCTACAGGAACCCCGCTGATTTCGACAACGGTGGGTAACCTGTCGCGGGCTTGCCCTGCGGTGGGCCCTTGCATCAACGGGCGGTCAGGCGCTCCAGGGCTTGGTTCAGCGCCAGTACGTTGACCACCGGCGGGCCGATCAATGGGTGCAGGGTGGCGTCATTGACCAGCGCTTGCAAGCGCTCCTGCGACACGTTGCGCGCCGCCGCCACACGCGGTAACTGGTAGGCGATGGCCTGCGGCGGCAGGTGCGGGTCCAGGCCGCTGCCGGAGGTGGTCAGCAGCGCCTGGGGTACCGGGCCCAGGCTGGCCTGGTACTGGGCCGCGGCATCGGCCTTGATGCGCTCTGCCAGCGCCGGGTTGCTCGGCGCCAGGTTGCTGGCGCTGCTCGACACAGTGGCGAAGGCGCCCGCCGAGGGGCGCGACTGGAACCAGCCGTCGCCCTTGAATTCCTGGGCGATCAGCGACGAGCCACGCACCTGGCCCTGGTCGTCACGCACCAGGCTGCCATTGGCCTGCTCGGGGAAGGCGACCTGGGCGATGCCCGTCACCGCCAGGGGGTACAACGCGCCGGTGAGCACGATCATCAGCAGGACCAGGCTCAGGGCCGGACGAACGTAAGCAGTCATGATGGCCTCCTCAGACCAGATGCAGGGCATTGAGCAGCAGGTCGATCACTTTGATCCCGGCGAACGGCACGATGATGCCGCCCACGCCGTAGATCAGCAGGTTGCGCCGCAGCAGGTGCGCCGCACTCGCCGCCTGCACGCGCACGCCCCGCAGGGCCAGGGGGATGAGCACGATGATGATCAGCGCGTTGAACACGATCGCCGAGAGGATCGCGCTCTGCGGGCTGGCCAGCTGCATCAGGTTGAGCACGCCCAGCTGCGGGTAGATCGAGGCGAACAGCGCCGGCAGGATGGCGAAGTACTTGGCCACGTCGTTGGCGATGGAGAAGGTGGTCAGCGCGCCGCGCGTCACCAGCAGCTCCTTGCCCACCTGGACCACGTCCAGCAGCTTGGTCGGGTCGCTGTCCAGGTCGACCATGTTGGCCGCCTCGCGCGCGGCCTGGGTGCCGTCGTTCATGGCCATGCCGACATCGGCCTGGGCCAGCGCCGGGGCGTCGTTGGCGCCATCGCCGCACATGGCGACCAAGCGGCCGTCGTTCTGCTCCTGGCGGATGCGCGCCAGTTTCTTCTCTGGGGTGGCTTCGGCGAGCACGTCGTCCACACCGGCCTCGGCGGCGATGGCCGCAGCGGTCAGCGGGTTGTCGCCGGTGACCATCACGGTGCGGATGCCAAGTTTGCGCAGTTCGGCGAAGCGCTCGCGGATGCCGGGCTTGACCACGTCCTTGAGGTGGATCACCCCGAGCAGGCGGCGGTCGACGCACACCAGCAAGGGGGTGCCGCCGCTCTGGGCGATGCGCTCGACCTCACGGGCCAGCGAGGCTGGCATTTCCAGGCGCTGCATGCCGACGAAGGCCAGCACCGCGTCGACGGCGCCCTTGCGGTAGCGGTGCTGCTGGAAGTCGACACCCGAAAGGCGGGTTTCGGCGCTGAAGGCGATGGGCGTCAGTTGCTCGCCCGACGGTTCGCTGAAGTCATGCAACTGGCGCAGGTACTCGACGATCGACTTGCCCTCGGCGGTGTCGTCGGCCAGCGAGGCGAACAACGCGCCCTCCCCCAGCTCGCGGGCGGTCACGCCGGGGGCGGCGTGCAGCGCGCTGCACCGGCGATTGCCGAAAGTGATGGTGCCGGTTTTGTCGAGCATCAGCGTGTGCACGTCCCCTGCGGCTTCCACCGCGCGGCCCGAGCGGGCGATGACGTTCAAGCGCACCAGGCGGTCCATGCCGGCGATGCCGATGGCCGAGAGCAGGCCGCCGATGGTGGTCGGGATCAGCGTCACCAGCAGGGCGGCGAGGAAGATCAACGGCAGGCTGCCGCCGGCGAAGTGGGCGAACGGCTGCAAGGTGACCACCACGATCAGGAAGATCAGGGTCAGGCCGATCAGCAGGATGTCCAGGGCGATCTCGTTGGGGGTCTTCTGGCGTTTGGCGCCTTCGACCAGGGCGATCATGCGATCCAGGGTCGACTCGCCAGGGTTGCTGGTGATGCGGATCAGCAGCCAGTCGGAGACCAGGCGGGTGTTGCCGGTGACCGCCGAGCGGTCGCCGCCGGACTCGCGGATCACCGGCGCGGACTCGCCAGTGATCGCCGCCTCGTTGACCGCGGCGATGCCTTCGAGCACCTCGCCGTCGCCGGGGATCAGCTCACCGGCCAGCACCTTCACCACGTCGTCCCTGCGCAGGGCGGTGGCGGCCACGGTTTCGAAGCCGCCATTGGCCAGGCGGCGCTGGGCGGTCAGGCCCTGGCTGCCAGCCTTGAGGCTGTCGGCGCGGGCCTTGCCGCGGCCTTCAGCCAAGGCTTCGGCGAAGTTGGCGAAGAGCACGGTGAACCACAGCCACAGGGCGATCTGCACGGCCACGCCGATGCTCACACCGCTGCCGGGCACCAGGCACAGGGCCGTGGTGAGCACGGCGGTCAGGGCCACCACCAGCATCACCGGCGAGCGCTTGAGCTGGCGCGGGTCGAGCTTGACGAAGGCCTGCACCAGGGCCGGGCGCCACAGCGCCGAGAAGCGGGTCTGGTCGGCGGCACGCGGCGCTTTCACTTCAGTAACGGGCATGTTCATGGTCAATCCTCAGAAACCCAGGCTCAGCTGTTCGGCGATCGGCCCCAGGGCCAGGGTCGGCAGGAAGGTCAGGCCCCCGACCAGCAGGATGGTCACCAGCAACAGGCTGGCGAATAGCGGGCCGTGGGTGGGGAAACTGTTGAGGCCGGTGGGCGCGCTCTTCTTCGCCGCCAGGCTGCCCGCCAGCGCCAGCACCGGCAGGATGTAGCCGAAGCGGCCGATGAGCATGGCCAGGCCGATCATCACGTTGTGGAACACGGTGTTGGCGCCAAAGCCCGCGAAAGCCGAGCCATTGTTGGCGGTGCCGGAGGTGTAGGCGTACAGCAGTTGGCTGAAGCCGTGCGGGCCAGGGTTGCTCACCGCGCCGGCCGGGCCGGGCAGGCTGGCGGCGATGGCGCCGAGCACCAGCACGCCGAGCGGCATCACCAGCAGGGTCGCCACCAACAGTTGCACTTCCCGGGCCTGGAGCTTCTTGCCCAGGTATTCCGGGGTGCGGCCGATCATCAGGCCGGCCAGGAACACGGCGATCAGCACAAACAGCAGCATGCCGTAGAGCCCCGCGCCGACACCGCCGAAGATCACCTCGCCGACCATCATGTTGACCATCGCCACCAGGCCGGTGAGCGGGTTGAGACTGTCGTGCATGGCGTTGACCGAGCCGTTGGACGCCGAGGTGGTGGTCACGGCCCAGAGCACGCTGGCAGTGGTACCGAAACGCACCTCCTTGCCCTCCATCGGCGGGGCCTGCTGCACTTGGGCATTCTCCAGGGCCGGGTTGGGCTGGTACTCGGACCACAGTGCGGTAGCGCCTCCGAGCAGGAACAGGCCGAACATGCAGGCGAGGATCGCCCGGCTCTGGCGCAGGTCCTTGACGTAGTGGCCGAAGGTGAACACCAGCGCCACCGGGATCAGGATGATCGACACCAGCTCGAACAGGTTGCTCCAGGCAGTGGGGTTCTCGAACGGGTGCGCCGAGTTGACACCGAAGAAGCCACCGCCGTTGGTGCCCAACTGCTTGATGGCGATCTGGCTGGCGGCCGGGCCCAGCGGTAGGGTCTGCTCGGTGCCTTGCAGGGTCACGGCATGGGCGTAGTCGGCGAAGGTCTGCGGCACGCCCTGCCACACCAGCAGCAGTGCCAACAGCAGGCACAGCGGCAGCAGGCCGTAGAGGGTGGCGCGGGTCATGTCGACCCAGAAGTTGCCCAGGTGATGGGTCGAGCGCCGGGCGATGCCGCGGCACAGGGCAACCAGTACGGCAAGGCCGGTGGCGGCGCTGACGAAGTTCTGCACGCTCAGGCCGATCATCTGGCTGAAGTAGCTGAGCGAGGCTTCGCCGCTGTAGGCCTGCCAGTTGGTGTTGGTCATGAAGCTGACCGCGGTGTTGAACGCCAGCGACCATTCCTGCCCAGGCAGGTGCTGCGGGTTGAGCGGCAACGAGCCTTGCAGCAGCAGCACGGCGAACAGCACGGCGAAGCCGACCAGGTTGAAGGCCAGCAGCGCCAGGGTGTATTGCTTCCAGTTCTGCTCCTGCTCGGCACGCACGCCCGAGAGGCGATAGCAGCCGCGCTCCACTGGGCCGAGCAGCGACGACAGCCAGGTGCGCTGGCCTTCCATCACCTTGTAGTAGAAACGGCCGAGAAACGGCGCGGGCAACAGCACCAGGGCGAGAAATGCCAGCAGCAATGCGTAATCGTAACTGTGCATGGCCGCTCCCTAGCTGCGATCGGCGCGCAGCAGCGCCACCAGCAGGTATATGGACAACGCCACTGCCAGCAGCAGTGACACCCCGTCGAGCATGTTCATCTGTGAATCTCCCCGAATAGCGGCGGTGGCCGCTTTGGGGGAATTGTCGAAGGGAGGGGCGTAAAGGGGCGAGACCAGGGGATGGGGCGGGGAATAAAGAATGCGTAAAGATCAAGGGAATTCGGGGCGTGTGGGAGCCTCATCGCAGTGCAAGCCGGCGCCTACAAGGACAACGCCGCCCCTGTGGAAGCGGGCTTGCCCCGCGATGAGGCCGACGCGCTAGACCTGCGTCCCCTGCCCCGCATGCCGGCTCCAATCCAACAGCAGGCTGTACCCCACCGCCAGCAACGTCGGCCCGATGAACAACCCGATGAAGCCGAACGCGAGCAACCCGCCAAACACCCCGAGCAACACGATCACCAACGGCAGGTTGCCGCCGCGGCTGATCAGGTAAGGCTTGAGCACGTTGTCCACGCCGCTGATCACGAAAGTGCCCCAGATGCCAAGGAACACCGCCATGCCGTACTCCCCCTGCCACACCAGCCAGCCAGTGGCGGGAATCCACGCCAGCGGTGGCCCCATGGGAATCAGGCTGAGCATGAAGGTCACCAGCCCCAGCACGATCGCCCCCGGCACCCCGGCGATCAGGAAGCCGATCAGCGCCAGCAGGCCCTGGGCCGCGGCGGTGCCGATCACCCCGTTGACCACCCGCTGCACGGTGCCGGCCACCAGGTCGATGTAGTACTCGGCGCGATCCCCCACCAGCCGTTGCAGCAGGCGCTGCACGAAGGCGGCCAGGCGCGGGCCGTCGCGGTAGAAGAAGAACACGAAGACGATGCTCAGCGTGAGCTCCAGCACACCGCTGCCGATCTGCGCGCTCCGCGCCAGGAACCAGTTGCCGACCTGGCCGAAATAGGGCTTGGCCGACGCCAGCAGCGCGGCGCCCTGCTGGTCGAGTGACTCCCACCAGCTCACCAGGCGCTCGCCGACGAAGGGAATGCCGCGCACCCACTGCGGCGCATCGGGCAGGCCATCGACCTGCACGTCACGCACGAAGTTGGTGGCATCGCGGACATGGTCGGCCAGGTTGAAACCCAGCCATACCAGCGGCAGGGCCACGATCAGAATCCAAAGCGTGGTGAGGATGCTCGCGGCCAGGGTTTCACGCCCGCCCAGCAGGCGCGTGAGCAGACGCATCAGCGGCCAGCTGGCGAAAGCCAGGATCGCGCCCCACAGCAGCGCCGAAATGAACGGCGCCATCACCCACAGGGCGGCGCCGAGCAGCGCCAACAGGAGGATCTGCACCAGCAGGCGGTCATTGTTGGCCATGGCGGCCCTCGTGCTAACGGATCAGTTCCAGGTGCAGGCCATCGGTCGGGGCCGTGCCGACTTCCAGCCGGGCGCTGCGCACCCCGGCCTTGACCAGCTGTTCGCGCCAGGCCTCTGCCTCGGCGCCGCTCAGGCTGGCGCGCAGTGTGCTGTCGAGGTTCAGGCTGCGGGCCAGCAAGGCAACCCAAGTCGGTTGCGGGCTGCCCAGGTCAGGGTAGTCGAGCTTGCCGGTGTCGCGCATTTCGCGCAGCACGGTGGCGGCGGTGGGCAGCAGCTCGCCGAGCGGGCTGCCGGCGACGAACTCTTCAACGTGCAGGTAGGCGCGGCGGTTGCCGCGGGTGACGCTGTACAGGGCGACCAGGGTGTCGGCCTCCTCGGCCGAGCGGCGCAGGAGAATGAACGCCTGCTGCTCGTCGCCGCCATTGAGCCGGGCATTGGCGAACACGTCGTTGGCCCACAGGCTGGCTTCGCCGCAGTCACGGCCCTGGCACCAGAACAGCGGATAGCCGCCGTCGTGCTGCAGTTGCTCGCGGGCGCTGGTGAAGGCCTCGCGAGCCGTGCGCTCGGCGGGCAGTTCGTAGGTGATCGAGCTGACCTGGCCACGGCCCTCGACTTTATCGTCGAGGCGCAGGCGGCCGCTGATCTTGCGCAGCGGGCCCATCGGGTAGACCCGCTCCTGCTCCACGACCGGGCGCTGGTCGACCACCTTGCCGTCCACCGGCACGGGCAGGCTGCCGGCCCAGGCCAGGGTGCCGCTGAGGGCCAGGCTGGCGGCGGTGAGGCTGCGAAGGATAAACGGTGCGCTCATCGGCCACCCTGACGGCGGACGCCGTGGCGAAAGTCCTGGATATCTGGCATCTGCATGGTTGTCTCCCTGTTCAACCCGCCAAGCCTCGACACTTGTCCGGTGCAAGTCAAGCAAAGCCAAAGAAGCGATTGAAACAGTCTGCGACAAGGGCCGCGCCCTGTTCATCGTTCAGGTGCAGATGGTGGCCGCCGGGCAAGGTCACTTGCTCGAAGGGTAGCTGCTCCAGCAGCGCCGTGTGGCGCGCGAGCATGCCATCGGCCGCGACCACCAGGCAGGCCGGGCAACTGACCCGGCGCACGAAGGCCATGGCCTGGGCCTCGTTCAAGCGCGTCGGCGACGGCAGGGTCAGGCGGTTGTCGCTGCGCCAGCTATAGCCGCCAGGCACCGGCATCAGGCCGCGCTGGGCGAGCAGCTCGGCGGCTTCACGGCTGACCGCGACCATCCCTTTCATGCGCGCCTGCACCCCCTCCTCCAGGCTGGCGTACACCGACTTGCGCTTGCCATCCAGGCGCAACTGGGCCTGCAGGGCCATGCCCAGGCGCTCGGCGGCATCCTGTTCGGCCACCGTCGGAGGGATCACCCCGTCGATCAGCGCCAGGTGGCTGACCCGCTCGGGCAAGGCGCCGGCCAACTGCACCGAGATGATCGCCCCCAGGGAGTGCCCAAGCAGGCCGAAGCGCTGCCAACCGAGCTGTTCGGCGACACGCAGCACGTCGTGGGCGTAGTCGGCCAGGGTATAGCTGGCACCCAGGGGACGGTGCTGGGAGTAGCCATGGCCGGCGAGGTCCAGCGCGACGATACGCAGCCCTTGAAGGCGCGGGGCCAGGTAGGCATAGCTGTTGGCGTTGTCGAGCCAGCCATGCAAGGCGATCACCGGCAAGCCGTCGGCAGGGCCGAACAGGTGCGCGGCCAGCTCGATGTGCCCCAGGCTCAGGCGAACTTCCTCGACCTGGGCGCTCATGCCTGGCTCCAGCGGTCGAACAGGCCCTTGATCAGGCTGGCGGTGTCGGTGGGCCGCTCCAACGGGAACATGTGCCCGCCCGGCACACTGTGGTACTCGCCCAGCGCCATATCACGAATCGCCAGGGCATGGTGCTTGCGAATCACCCGGCTGCGGTCGCCACGCACCATGGCCAGCGGCACCTGCAACTGGCGCGCTGGCGCCGGGCTGGTGTGCGGGATGCTGCGGTAGATGCTGATCTCCGTGGCCGGATCGAAGCGCAGGCGCAAGCCCTCGCTGCCCGGCTCCAGGCCATGTTCGAGGTAGGCTTCCAGGCAATCGGGGTCGAAATGGCGGAACAGCGACTTGCCAGCGAAGTAGCGACGCGCGCTGTCACGGTCGGGAAACGCCTCGCGCCGGCCCAGCGTGCGGCCAGCCGGCGTGATGCGGTCGATGAAGCCCAGGCGCTTGGCGGTGCGGATCAGCCACTGGTCGGCGCGGGTCAGCACCGGCGAGTCGAGCATCACCACGCCGCGGTAATACTGCGGGCAACGCAGGGCCGCATGCAGGTGCAGCACCCCGCCCAGGGAATGGCCGACACCCCACACCGGCGCCACCTGGAGGCTGAGGTGATGCAGCAGTTCGTCGACCAGGTTCTGCCAGTTGTCGTCCACCGGAAAACGCGGGTCGTGGGCATGCTGGGCAAGGTGATGCACCTGGTAGTCCGGCGCCAGCGAGGCGAACAGCTTGCCGTAGGTGGCCGACGGGAAGCCGTTGGCATGGGCGAAGAAGATCTGCTGCGACATGGCCGCCAGGTCCGTTCAGGGAGGGGTGGCTCATTGTCGGCAAGGCAGGCGCTGGCGGCAATGTCCGGATAGGTCATCGCCAAGGGCGATCAGGTCATTCAGCCGTCACCCAGGCTCGCCAGGGAACGACGCAGGCAGGCCTGCATGTAGGCCACCTGGTATTCCAGCGCCTCGCGGGCCAGCTTGCGCTCCTGGTACTCCAACTGCAGCCGGCGCAGGGCCAGGCAACTGGTCTGCAGCAGGTGCGCCATGCGCACGCTGGCCTGGCGCAGTTGCTCCAGTTCGGGCTGGTCTTGGAAACGGCGCATCAGGTGGTCGAGCCGAGCGCCGGCACTGTCCTGCAGCAGTTGGTATTCGGCGAAGTCCAGCGCCGTGTCGCACTGAAGCTTGTCGAGGGTGGGCTGCAGGTTGGCGCAGCGCAGCAGCTCCAGATAACGATCGTTCATTGCCTTGCATCCCATTGCCAGCGCCTTGTGGCAAAACGCTAGCAAGGACACCGAATGCCCGGCAACTGACAGAAATGCCAGTTGCCGAACCCTCAGCCGGCGTGGTGGAGCGCTCTCAGGGCCATCAGGCCGGCCAACGGCCAGTCACCCTCGAGCTGCGCGAGGCTGGCGGTACTCATCGGCGCCGGATGCTGGGCACTGCCCTGTTCGAGGCTGGCGACCAGGGCGCCGACCAATGGCTGGTGGCTCACCAGCAGCACCTGCTCCAGGCCCAGGCGCTCGATTTCGCCGATGACCTGGCGCACATCGCTGTCAGGCGTCAGCCAGGGCACGGTGCGCAGCGGCTCGGGGAAACCCAGGGCCTTGTGCACCAGCGCAGCGGTCTGCTGCGCACGCACATAAGGGCTGGCGATGATCGCCTGCAGCGGCTGGCCCAGCAGGTGAGCGGCACTGCGCAGCACCTGCTCGCGGCCATGCGCGGTCAGGCGCCGCTCGGCGTCGGTGTTGGCGCGTGGCTCTGCCTCGCCATGGCGCAGCACCCACAGCTTCACAGCTTGGGCTCCTCGTCGCGCGCCGGGTGTGGCGCGGGCGCCACCGCATGCGGGGCTTCGCCTTCCGGGGCGCGCGGGGTCGGCCAGTCGGCGAACGGCCAGGGTTTCTGGTCGCTGTGGAAGCTGCCGAAACGGCCGATTTGCGCGAGGAACTGGCTAAGGCTGTCACCGAAGTTCATCAGGCTGGCGCTCGGCGCGCCGTAGACCAGGCGGTAGATCAGTTGCACCAGCACCAGGCCGGCGAGCAGCAGCTCGGCCAGTTGCCAGACCACCAGGAACACCACCATCCACAGCACCCGCAGGATGATCGATTCGCGCTGGGCGCGCTCAGGGGTATCGTTCATGTATCGCTCCTTGCTTGTGTCAGCACCGCTGACGGCTCAGTTGAAACCGCTGGTGGAAATGAAGTCGACATCGGTCTTGGGTTCGGCGCGCATCAGGTGCTCGATCACCTGGGCCAGGGTACGGCCTTCGAACAGGATGGCATGCAGGCCAGCGACCAGCGGCATGTACACCTGGGCCTCCTGGGCCTTGGCCTTGAGCACCTTGAGGGTGTTAACCCCCTCGGCCACC
This sequence comes from Pseudomonas entomophila, assembly GCF_029193575.1. Classification (GTDB taxonomy): domain Bacteria; phylum Pseudomonadota; class Gammaproteobacteria; order Pseudomonadales; family Pseudomonadaceae; genus Aquipseudomonas; species Aquipseudomonas entomophila_G. Next base: position 28,463 of record NZ_JARGCS010000046.1, read on the forward strand.
TCGCCCAGGCGGTTGACCGCCTCGTCCAGGCTCAGGCCCTGGCCCAGGGCGTGGCCGACCTGGTAGTTGCGGCTCTTGGGCGAGGAGCAGGTGACGATCAGGTCACCGACCCCGGCGAGGCCGAGGAAGGTCATGGGGTTGGCCCCCAGGCTCACGGCGAAGCGAGTCATCTCGGCCAGGGCGCGGGTGATCAGCATGCTCTTGGTGTTCTCGCCCATGCCCAGCGCCACCGCCATGCCGGCGATAATCGCGTAGACGTTCTTCAACGCCCCACCAAGCTCGACACCGAAGCGGTCGGCACTGGCGTAGACCCGGAACGTGCGCCCGTGCAGCACGGCCTGCACGCGCTGGCACAGGTCTTCGTCCTCGCTGGCGACCACGGTGGCGGTCAACGCGTGCTCGGCGATCTCGCGCGCCAGGTTCGGCCCGGACAACACGCCGATTCGCGCCTGCGGGGCGATTTCCTCGAGGATCTGGCTCATCAGCTTGAAGGTGTGCGCCTCGATGCCTTTGGTCAGGCTGACCAGGCATTTGCCGCGCAGCAACTCGGCGTGGGGGGCCAGCACGCTACGCAAGGCGCTGGAGGGCAGCGCGACGAAGACCAGCTCGCAGGCTTGCAGGGTCGCCAGCAGGTCGTTCACTGGCTCGACGCCGTCCTGCAGGCGGATGCCCTTGAGGTAACGCGGGTTCTCGCGGTTGACGCGCATCGCCTCGGCCTGCTCCGGGTCACGCATCCATTGGCGCACCGGGTTGCCGTTTTCCGCTAGCAGGTTCGCCACGGCGGTGCCGAAGCTTCCGCCTCCCAGAACTGCAACAGGTTGCTGTTCAGTCATATCCGATCCATTAAAGCCATAAGTGTGAGTGGCGACCGGGGCATTATACGGGGCGGCTGCGACAGAACCAGTGTCAGTGGCTTGCCCACGAGAGGGCCCGCAATGGCGGCGCAGATCACTGGCAAAACGCCCACGGTCGGTTAACATGCCTGATTCATCCCTGAAACAAGGCCGTACCGTGTTCCCTGGCACGCCACCGTTCCCTCGCCTGCTCCTGCTGACTGCCCTGCTGGGCGGCACGGCCGTGGCCGACGACCTGTTCATCGACAACCAGGACCTGCCCGAGGTACTGACCGCCACGCGCCTGAAACAATCCCCGGCGGCGGTGCCCGGCAGCATGACCGTGCTCGACAGTGAGCTGATCCACGCCAGCGGCGCACGTGACATTCCCGAGCTGTTGCGCCTGGTACCGGGCATGATGATCGGCTACGGCGCCGGCAACCAGCCCACGGTCAACTACCACGGCAGCAACGCCAGCGATGCCCGGCGCATGCAGGTCTTGATCGACGGCCGCTCGGTGTACCGCGCCGGCCTTGCCACCGTGGACTGGAGCGACATCCCGCTGGCGATCGAGGACATCGAGCGCATCGAAGTATTCCGTGGCCCGAACACCGTCAGCTACGGCGCCAACGCCCTGATGGCGGTGGTCAACATCCTCACCCGCAGCCCCGCCGACAGCCACGGCACGCGGTTGAAGGTCACCCGCGGCCAGGACGGCATCAACGATTTCTACGCCAGCCAAGGCTTCGGCTGGGACGGCGGCGACCTGCGCCTGTCGCTGTCGGGCATGCAGGATGACGGCTTCGATCACAACCAGTTCGGCCAGGACTACCGCGACAGCCGCCGCCTCAACCGCATCAACCTCAGCGCCAGCCACACCCTGGCGCCGAACCAGACCCTGGAGTGGCAACTGACGGCCAAGGAAGGCAGCAACCAGCGCCCCTACACCTATACCCCGGTGTTCCCCTACGTCACCGAACGCGGCTACAACGCCGACGTCACCGCCAAGGACTACGCGGGTTCGATACGCTGGAACATCGAGTTCAACCCCGAGCACAGCCTCTACGTGCAGGGCTCGGCCCAGCAGTTCGATCGCCAGCAGGTGTGGCGTGCCTGCGACGCGGCGCTGGCGTTCAGCCCGGAACTCACCCGCTTGTGGCAACTGAATCCGAACTTCGCCGAAAAAGTAGCGCGCGGGGCGAACAACCCACCCAACAGCAGCGACCCGGTGGAGCAGGCGCTGGTCGATGCGATCAAGGACCAATGGAACAACATGGGCGGGCGCAACGTGGTCTGCGGCGACGTCGACCAGAGCACCCGCGAGACCCGCTACGACCTGGAAATTCAGGACACCCTGAGCCTGACCGACAACCTGCGCCTGCTCAGCGGCATGAACTACCGCTACGACCGCGCCGACTCGCAGACTTATTTCAACGGCAGCCTCGACGACCAGACCTGGCGCCTGTTCGGCCAGTTGGAGTGGCGTGCGGATGAACACTGGATTCTCCAGGGTGGGGCGATGTTCGAGGATTCGCGCCTGTCCGGCAGCTCGCTGACGCCGCGCATGGCGGTCAACTACCTGATCACCCCGCGCCACGGCCTGCGCGCCGTGTACTCCGAGGCGGTGCGCTCGCCTGACATGTTCGAGAACAACATTAACTGGAGCTACACGGTCAAGAACCTCACGCCGACCGCGTTCGGCCAGCAACACGGTGAATACTTCGTCAAGACCCGTGGCCCCGGCAACCTTGACCAGGAGCGCATGCGCTCGCGCGAGCTGGGCTACAACGGCTACTTCGCCGACCTTGACCTGAGCGTCGACGTCAAGCTGTTCTATGACGAAATCACCGGCATGATCAGCGAGCCGCTGCGCAACAACCAGTACATCGCCAGCAATGCCAACAAGGCCCGCTTCAGCGGCACGGAAACCCAGCTGGACTGGCGCCTGGGCATGCGCGACCGCCTGCGCCTGACCTACGCCTACGTCGACGCCTGGGCCAGCAACCCCGACGACCGCCGCCTGACCGCGCGCAACAGTGGCTCGGCCGGGTGGCTGCGCGAGTGGGGCGATGGCTGGTCGAGCGGCCTGTTCTACTACGGCGACGACGCCCTCAACCAATACCGCTTCGAGCGCCTCGACCTGCGCGTGGCCAAGCGCTTGCGTATCCAGGGCAGCACCCTGGAACTGGCAGCGTTGTGGCAGCAACGCCTGGATGACCAGCCCACCACCTTCGTGCAGAACCGCTACGACAGCCGCCACCGCCTAAGCGTCAGCGCGGAGCTTGAGTTCTGATGCTGCGCCTGTTGCGCCTGCTGCTGTTCTGCCTCTGGCCGATCGGCGGCTTGTCGGCCGGCGAAATCCTGCTGGTCGGCGGCGAAGACCAGCCGGGCGTGCGCAGTTTCGTCGCCGCCCTGGAAGCACGCCGCAGCCACGACCAGGTGCGTTTCCAGACCGTCGCCCAGCTGCCGCGCCCAGGCCAGCTCAAAGCCGATGTGCGCCTGGTGCTGCTGGACAGCGCCGCCCTGGACTGGCGCCTGATGGAAAACGAAGGCCCACCGGCCTTGGCCCTGCGCATCAGCCGGGTACAGGCCGAACAGCGCCTGGGAAAGTCCCGCCCCACCTACCTGAGCCTGCTCTGGAGCGACCCACCGCTGGCCCGCCAGCTGCGCCTGGCGCGCTACCTGCTGCCCCAGGCGCGACGGATCGGCGTACTGTACGGCGAGCACAGCCGTTTCCTGATCGACGAGCTGCGCCAGGCAGCCCGCCCCTTGGGGCTGGAGATCGTCGCCCAGGACTGGGCCGACCTGCGTGACAGCCGCCCCTTGCAGAACCTGCTGGCCAACAGCGACGTGCTGCTGGGGGTCGACGACCCCGACCTGTACAACTCCAAGACCGCCAAGAACGTGCTGCTGAGCAGCTATGGCCGGCAGATGGCGCTGATCGGCCCGAACGCCGGGTTCGTGCGCGCGGGCGCCCTGGCCAGCACCTACAGCGACCAGGACGACTGGCTGGCGGTGCTCGACCAGTTGCTCGACCAGCCGCCAGCGCGCTGGCCGCGCAGCCTGTACCCCTCGCGCTACGGGGTCAGCGGCAACCAGCAGGTGGCCCGGGCCTTGGGCCTTGAAACGATCGATCCGAAGGCCGCCGCCATGGCCCTGGCCGAAGGAGAACCCACCCCATGAGCAAACGCCTGAGCTGGGACATCCACACCCGCACGCAGATCATCAGCCTGGGCCCGGCCCTGCTGCTGACCTTGCTGTTGATCAGCTTCTTCACCTTCGTGCGCATCCAGGACTTGCGCCAGGAGCTCAATCACACCGGGCAACTGATCGCCAACCAGTTGGCCCCGGCGTCCGAGTACGGGGTGATCTCCGGCAACAACGAAGTGCTGGAAAGCCTGATGCGCGCCACCCTGAGCATCCCCCACGTGCGCTTCCTCGAGGTGCAGGACAGCCGCAATCACATTCTGGTGTACGTCGAGCAGACCAGCGAAAGCGTCAACCGCGCCCAGCGCGTCGAGGTGTTCCAGGCGCCGATCCGCCTGCAGGAGATCCGCCTGGACAACGATTTCCTGCAACAAGGCAAGGCGCCAGCACCGAACATCGGTGACGATTACCTGGGCCGGGTGATCGTCGGCATGTCCGACGACGCCTTCAGCCAGCGCCAGCAGGAAATCGTGATCAAGGCCGGCATCCTCGCGCTATTCGCCTTGCTTTTCACCTTCCTCCTCGCCCGACGCCTGGCGCGCAGCCTGTCCAAGCCGATCAGCGACATGGGCCATGCGGTCGAGGCGATCCAGCAGGGTGAGTTCAATGCGCCGCTGCCGGTGGTCGACGACAGCGAGCTGGGCCATTTGGCGCGACACATCAACAACCTGGCCAGCGCCCTGGACCAGGCCAGCCGCGAGCAGCAACAGGCCATTGCGCAACTGGTGCAGGCCCGTGAAGAGGCCGAGCAGGCCAACGGCGCCAAATCCGACTTCCTGGCGATGATGAGCCACGAGCTGCGCACGCCCATGAATGGCGTGCTGGGCATGCTGCAATTGCTCGAGACCACCCAACTGACCCGCGAGCAGGCCGAGTACACCGCGGTGGCCAGTGAATCCACCGGGCATTTGCTCAAGGTGATCAACGACATCCTCGACTTCTCGCGGATCGAGCGCACCAGCCTTGAGCTGGAGCACATCGACTTCAACCTGGGCGAGCTGATCGCCAGCTGTGTGCAATCGTTCCAGCACAGCGCCCAGCAACGCGGCCTGGAGCTGCGCCTGCAGATGCCGGCCGACATCGAGCCCCTGCAGGTGACCGGCGACCCGACGCGGATTCGCCAGATCCTGCTGAACCTGGTGGGCAACGCGCTCAAGTTCACCGAACGTGGCGAAGTGGCGGTGGAGGCGCGCTGGCAGGCGCTCGACCACCAGCGCATCAGCCTCACCTGTGCGGTGCGCGACACCGGCATCGGCATCGACAGCGACCGCCTGGAAATGATGTTCGTGGCCTTCCAGCAGGCCGACAGCTCGATTTCCCGTCGCTACGGCGGCACCGGCCTGGGCTTGTCGATCGCCCGCACCCTGGCCGAACGCATGGGTGGCCAACTGCGGGGCGAGAGCCGCGCGGGGCTGGGCTCGACCTTCACCCTGGAGGTGCCGTTGACCCTGGCCAGCACGCCGACGGCGCTGCTGCCGGCGCCCGAGCAAGGTCACGCGCCGGCCGGCGAAGGGCGGCGGATCCTGCTGGTGGAGGACAACCCGGTGAACCAGAGCGTGATCGAGGCGATGCTGCGCAGCCTGGGCTTCGAGGTCGCGGTGGCGGTCGACGGCGCCCAAGCCGTGGACCTGGTCGGCCAGCAGCGCTTCGCGGCAGTGCTGATGGACTGCCGCCTGCCGCAGATGGACGGCTACGAAGCGACCCGACGCATTCGCCTGCTGCCCCATACCACGCATTTGCCAATCATCGCCCTGACCGCCAATGCCTTGCAGGGCGACCGGGAGCGTTGCCTGGCCGCGGGAATGAACGATTACCTGAGCAAACCCTTCAAACGCACGGACCTGCAGCGCCTGCTGCAACGCTGGTTGCCCGGGCAGACAGCCGCGACTGGCGATAAATGCTAAAGTGCGGCAGTCTTAAAGACTGGACAGGACCTTCGTTGGCCCTGAGAATAAACATTTCAGTGCACACCTGTACTTCTTTTGCCGGGTGCACTGTGACTTTCACCACAACGCAATAGTCTACCTGTAGGCTGCCGCCTCGGACGCGAAGCAATCCGGGCCGGCCGGGAAGATTCATCCCCTGCCGCAGGGGGTTATTGAGGAGCTCGCATGACCAAACAAAACGCCTTTACTCGGGAAGACCTGCTGCGCTGCAGTCGCGGTGAGCTGTTCGGCCCAGGTAATGCGCAACTGCCCGCCCCGAACATGCTGATGGTCGATCGGATCACTCACATCAGCTCCGAAGGTGGCAAGTACGGCAAGGGTGAATTGGTCGCCGAGCTGGACATCAACCCGGACCTGTGGTTCTTCGCCTGCCACTTCGAGGGCGACCCGGTGATGCCGGGCTGCCTGGGCCTGGACGCCATGTGGCAGTTGGTCGGGTTCTTCCTCGGCTGGCAGGGCCTGCCGGGCCGTGGCCGCGCCCTGGGTTCGGGCGAAGTGAAGTTCTTCGGCCAGGTACTGCCTGTGGCCAAGAAGGTCACCTACAACATCCACATCAAACGCGTCCTGAAGGGCAAGCTGAACATGGCCATCGCCGATGGCTCTGTCAGCGTCGATGGCCGCGAGATCTACACTGCCGAAGGCCTGCGGGTCGGCGTGTTCACCTCCACTGACAATTTCTAAGGGTTATTCGCATGCGCCGCGTCGTTATCACTGGTCTGGGCATCGTTTCGTGCCTGGGCAATGACAAAGCAACCGTCACCGAAAGCCTGCGCAAGAGCCGTCCGGGGATCCGCTACAACCCGGAATACAAGGAAATGGGGCTGCGTAGCCAGGTTTCCGGTTCCATCGACCTCAACCTCGAAGAACTGATCGACCGCAAGGTCTACCGCTTCGTCGGCCACGCCGCGGCCTACGCCTACCTGGCGATGCAGGACGCGATCAAGGATGCGGGCCTGACCGAAGAACAGGTCTCCAACCCGCGCACCGGCCTGGTCGCCGGCTCTGGCGGCGCATCGACCCTGAACCAGATGGAAGCGCTGGACACCCTGCGCGAGAAAGGCGTCAAGCGCGTCGGCCCCTACCGCGTCACCCGCACCATGGGCAGCACCGTGTCGGCGTGCCTGGCGACCCCGTTCAAGATCAAGGGCATCAACTACTCGATCTCGTCGGCCTGCGCCACTTCCGCACACTGCATCGGCACCGCCCTGGAGCAGATCCAGTGGGGCAAGCAGGACATCGTCTTCGCCGGCGGCGGTGAAGAAGAGCACTGGAGCCAGTCGTTCCTGTTCGATGCCATGGGCGCCCTGTCGACCAAGCGCAACGAAACCCCGGAGCTGGCCTCGCGCGCCTACGACAACGACCGTGATGGCTTCGTCATCGCCGGCGGTGGCGGCATGGTGGTGGTCGAGGAGCTGGAACACGCTCTGGCCCGTGGCGCCAAGATCTACGCCGAAATCGTCGGCTACGGCGCCACTTCCGATGGCTACGACATGGTCGCTCCGAGCGGCGAAGGCGCGATCCGCTGCATGCAGCAAGCGCTGGCCACCGTCGACACCCCGATCGACTACCTGAACACCCATGGCACCTCGACTCCGGTCGGCGACGTCGCCGAAATCAAGGGCGTGCGTGAAGTGTTCGGCGACAAGGCCCCGAAGATCAGCTCGACCAAGAGCCTGTCCGGCCACTCCTTGGGTGCCGCAGGCGTGCACGAGGCGATCTACTGCCTGCTGATGATGGAGAACAACTTCATCGCCGGCTCCGCCAACATCGACGAACTGGACCCGGCGGTCGCCGACCTGCCGATCCTGCGTCAGACCGAGGAAAACGCCAAGGTCGACACCATCATGAGCAACAGCTTCGGCTTCGGTGGCACCAACGCCACCCTGGTGCTCAAGCGCTGGACCGGCAAATAAGCCGTACCGCGCGAATGAAGACGCCCCGACTGGTTCGGGGCGTTTTTTTTGGGGGCGGCACCGCCCCTACAGGAGGGCCGAGGTGTCACCGCGCCTTGGGCAACACCGCCAGGAAATTCTCCCGCGCGACCTTGTGCGCCACCGCCTCCGGCAACGCATCCAGAAACGGATCGAAGCCACGCATCTGCTCCCCGACACTGCCAAACCGCCCCACCACATCCGACCCCAGCATGAACCGCTCGGGGAAGCGCGTGACCAACGCCACCCACGCCTCGCGCGGCTTGCCCTGCGCATCCAGCAGGTACGGCTCGCGCATGCTCCACGACAGGTCGACGTACAGGTTCGGGTAGTCCTCCAGCAGCCGCGTCAGCACCGGCAAGAGAAAATCCATCTGTTTCTGGTGCCGATGGATTTCCATGCTGCTGCCAGCATGCGCCCAGATGAACCGGGTATGCGGGTGGTTGCGCAGCGGCTCCTCGATCTCCGCCAGGTACAGCGGGTTGCGCTCGCGCTTGGAGGTCAGGTTGGAATGCACCAGCACCGGCAGGTCACGCTCGGCAGCCAAATGATAAATGCGCGTCATCGCCTCGTTGTTGGCCCTGGGCGTATCGCCGCTGGTGAGCGCGGTGAGGTCATCATGGCGGGTGAACACCTCGCCGATGCCCTGCCACAGGCCCGGGTAGAGGTCGAGCATGCGCTCGATGTGGCTGACGGCGTTCTTGTCCACCGGGTTGAAGCCCGACAGGAACGGGTGGAAACGTCGCCGTTGCTCGACAGGCAACTGCTGCACCGCAGCGGCGACGTGGATGTCAGTGGCGCTGAACCAATAAGCGTCGGCATCGTCGCCAGCGTAATAGCGCGGGCGCTTGGGTTCGTCCTCATGCCATTTCTTCGCCACCGGGATGCCGGAGATCATCGCGTGCTCCACCCCCGCCTCATCCATGGCCTTGAGCAGCGCCGGCATGCCTTCGGTTTCCTGGAAGAAATCGACGTAGTGCAGGTGGGCGTCACTGTAGCGGTAATCGCGCGCCTGCACCGCCTGGCACAGCCAGGTGGACAACAACGCGCAAGCCAGCACTCTGGCGATCATGGGTAGCGTCCTTCTGCGTGTTCGAACAGAGTAGACCGGCGCCCGGCGCGCACGGTTCAGCACGAGGCGCCGACCCGCTATGCTGTCAGCAGCCGCCCGCACTTGCCTGGAGCCCCTCATGAGCAGCCCACTGGTCATCCACCCGCGCGCCGAATCGGTCGAGGGGCAGCCCATCCTGCGCCCGCTGCCATCCGCCCAGTGCCGCAGCGTCGGCCCGTTCGTGTTCTTCGACCACATGCTGGAGACCGACTACGCCCCTGGGCATGGCATGGACATTCGCCAGCACCCGCACATCGGCCTGTCGACCCTGACCTACCTGTTCGACGGCGAGATCCTGCACAAGGACAGCCTCGGCTCCGAGCAGCGCGTGTTGCCGGGCGATGTCAGCTGGATGACCGCCGGGCGCGGCGTGGCGCACGTCGAGCGCACGCCGGCAGACCTTTTCACGCGCGGTTCGCGGCTGCATGGCCTGCAGGTCTGGTTGGCCTCGCCCCAGGCTGACGAGCAGGCGGCGCCCAGCTACAGCCACCACCCCGCGGCCAGCCTGCCGGAAAGCGATAGCCTGGGGGTGCGCATCCGCCTGATCGCCGGCAACGGCTTCTGCCTCGAGTCGCCGGTGCCGGTGCTCTCTCCTACCCTCTATGCCTACGTGCACATGCAGCCCGCCACCACGCTGATCGTGCCCACCGAACACACGCAGCGCGCGCTGTACCTGCTCGATGGCGAGCTGGCGCTGGGCGAGACGGACGTCGAGGCGTGCAGCCTGCTGGTGCTGCCGGAGGGTGAAGAGGTGGTGCTGTATGCCGAGAGCGAGTGCCAGTTGGTGCTGATCGGCGGCGCGCCACTGGATGGGCCGCGGCGGATGAATTGGAATTTCGTCGCCAGCGACCCGGCACTGATCGAACAGGCCCGGGCGCGCTGGGCGGCGGGGGACTGGCCAGTGGTTCCGGGGGAGCATGAGCGGATCGAGTTGCCGCGGTGAGTGATGCGGGGGCCCATCGCGGGGCCGCACCGCAGTCCATACCCCTCACCCCCTGAACACTTCTTCCAGCAGGTTATGCATGGCCCGGAACGCCCGCTCCGAGATGCGCCGGTCATACTGCATCTTGCCCGGCACATTGGCGTTCGGGTCGGTGAACGAATGCACCGCGCCGCCATAGCTGAGCAACTGCCAATCGACCTTCGCAGCGTTCATCTCCTCCTCGAACGCCGGCAGTTGCTCCTTCGGCACCAACGGGTCGGAAGCGCCATGCAGCACCAGCACCGAGCCCTTGATACGCTTGCCGTCCTCAGGGTTCGGTGTGTCCAGGGTGCCATGGAACGACACCGCAGCCTGCACATCTGCACCCGTGCGGGCCAGCTCCAGCGCGCAGCAGCCACCGAAGCAGAAACCGAAGGTAGCGACCTTGCCCGGCTCCAGCAGCGCCTTGGACTGCCCCAGCAACTGCGCCAATGCCTCAGCCATGCGCTTGCGCAGTTCACCCCGGTCGTTCTTCAACGGCATCATCGCCGCGCCCGCCTCATCCGCATTCGACGGCCGCACCGACTGCCCGTACAGGTCGGCGATCAGCACCACGTACCCTTTCTCGGCCACTTCCTTGGCGATGCGCTCGGCCCCCTCGCCGATACCCATCCAGTTCGGCGCCATCACCAGGCCCGGCTGCGGCAACGCGCCTGGGGTGTAGACCAGGCGACTCTCATAGGCCTTGCCCGACAGGTGATAGACCAGCGACTCGACGATTACCTTGCTCATCAAACTCCTCCTGAAACCTGGAAATGTTCCGTGCAACCTCACTAGTGTGGCGGCACCGCAGGTCAAAAGGCTAGACGAGGCCAGCGATCTTCATCATTGCGTGGGCAGCGGAGCCGCCTTCAGCAAGCGCCAGGCGACCACCAGCGACAGCCCCACGCACACCGCGCCCGCCAGGTACACCGAGGCAACGCCCGAAGCGCTGGCCAGCACCCCCGCCAGCGGGCTGGCGATGCCCAGGGCGATGTCGAGAAACGCCACGTAGGCCCCCATCGCCAGGCTGCGAGTCTGCGGCGGGGCGCGGCGCACCGCCTCGACACCAAACGCCGGGAAGGCCAGCGAGTAGCCAAAGCCGGTGAGCGCGGCCCCCAGGTAGGCGACCGCCTCGACGCCGGCCCCCCAGATCAGCAACTGCCCGACCAGCTCGATGGCCACGCTCACCAGCGCGACCCGCGCACCGCCGAGCTTGTCCGGCAGGTGCCCGAACAGCAGCCGCGCGACGATGAAGGCCACGCCAAAGGCGGTAAAAGCCAGCGATGCGCTGCCCCACTCACGGGCAGCGAACAGCAAGGCGATGAACGCGGTGATCAGGCCAAAGCCCACGCTGCACAGCGCCAGCCCCAGCCCTGGGGCCAGCACAGCGCCCAACACCTGGTAGAAGGGGGTTCTGCGGGTCGCGGTCGGCGCCACGCCACGCACGCCCGACACCACAACAAGCGCCAACAGCGGTATGAGCACGGTAGCCGCGGCGACACCCAGAAAGCCCCAGTGGGCGCTGACCATGACGCCGACCGGCGCGCCCAGGGCATAGGCCCCGAAGATGGCGATGCCGACCCAGACCATCACCTTGCCGGCGTTCTGCGGCCCTACCCGCCCGATCGCCCAGCCCAGCGCTCCGGTGGCGATCAGGCTTTCGCCCAACGCCAGCAGGATACGCCCGAGCAGCACCAGCCATACCGCGGTGGCCGGCGTCGCCACGAATGGCAGCGACGCCAGGTAGGCCAGGCCGGACGCTGCAGCGAACAACATGCCCACGACCACCGCACGCTTGGCCCCGCGCAGGTCGGCGAAGTTGCCGGCCCAGGCGCGGGACAGCAGCGCGGCGACGAACTGCGAACCGACCACTAGGCCAACGATGACGGTGCTCATGCCCAAGGTATCGTGCAGGTGCAGGGGCAGCACCGGCATCTGCAGGCCAATGGTGAGAAAGCCGATGAACACGGCCAGGGTAATCGGCAGCAGCGTGAGGAACACATTGCTGGCCGGCGTTGCGGCCCCCGCCTGAGAAGGCGTGGGGCGAGAGAGCGACTCAGTCATGGAAGGTCTTCGCAAGAAAAGGTGTTCGGAGGCTTCAGCCAGCGTAATAAGCAGCCTGGTCCAGGTCGGTGAGCAGGTCCGGCCAGCCGGGCTGCCAGCCCAGCAGCCAGCGGGTGCGGGCGCTGGACGCGGCCATGTCGGCACCGGCCATCCTGGCGAACCAGCCGAAGTGCTCGGGCGGGCGCGATTCGACCGGCACGCCTAGCTGACGACCGATGACCTGGGCGATTGTCTTGAACGGCACAGCCTCGTCGGCCACCGCGTGGTACACCGGCTGACTGACGCCTTCTTCCAGGGCCAGACGATAGACCCGCGCGGCATCCTGGCGGCGCACGCCAGACCAGCAATTGCGACCTTCGCCGAGGTAGGCCGAAACACCACTCACGCGTGCCAGCTTGGCCAGGATCGCCACAAACCCATGGTCGCCCAGACCGTGTACCGACGGCGGCAGGCGCACGGTCGCCGCACGCACGCCGCGTTCGGCCAGCGCCCTTGCGGCCGCCTCGGACTGGCGTGGACCGCTGCCGTCGGGCAGGTCCGCCTCGGTGGCGTGGCACGCCAGCCCCGAAAGCCCGGAGGTCACCAGCAACGGGCGTTGCGAGCCTTCCAGCGCGCTGCCCAGGGCCTCGATCACTCGCTGGTCCTGCGCGCAGTTTTCGGCGAAGCGGGAAAAGTCATGATTGAACGCGGCGTGGATCACCGCATCCGCCGACCCTGCGGCATCGCGCAGGGCATCAAGGTCATCGAGCGTGGCGCACAGCACGCCTGCGCCGGTCGAGGCCAGGGCGGCGACCTTGTCGGCAGAGCGGGCCAGCCCAGTGACCCGATGGCCGGCTTCGAGCAGCTCACGAGCAAGGGCGGTGCCCAACCAGCCGGTGGCACCTGTTACGAATACGTGCATGGGTTTCTCCTGACGCGCAACGATGAAACATGATTGATCCGTCGTGTTGTGGCGAATAATACGACTGATGATTCATGTTTTATATTCGCGTCAGGGATCGCGTTTGCAGGCGTGTTCAAACCATTGTATTTATGGGATATACCCATAAAAACGAAGAAAACTGCGCTTTTTTATTCACATTATCATTCGTGAAATCGGCTGATCCCATGGTTGAGACAACCGTTCCCAGACGCCTAAAATGCGGATAATCCATCGCATTCAGGCCCTCGCCATGCCTCAGAAACAGCGCCCCCAGATCATCTCGCGCAAACACCCGCAGCAGGCCCGGTCGACCGAATTGGTCTCGGCGATCCTGCAGGCCGCTACCCAGGTACTGGCCGAGGAAGGCGTCACTCGCTTCACCACCGCCCGGGTCGCCGAGAAGGCTGGCGTCAGCGTTGGTTCGCTGTACCAGTACTTCCCGAACAAGGCGGCGATCCTGTTCCGCTTGCAGGTGGACGAATGGCGCGAGACCAGCGAGCTGCTGAGCGGCATCCTCGAGGACGTGAGCAAACCGCCGTTCGAGCGCCTGCGCGCGCTGGTGCATGCGTTCATCCGTTCGGAGTGCGAGGAAGCGCCGATGCGCGTGGCGCTGAACGACGCAGCGCCGCTCTACCGCGACGCCCCCGAGGCGCAGCAGGCGCGGGCGGCGACGGACCGGACCATGGTGCGGTTCATGGCCGAAGTGCTGCCCGACGCTGCCGAGGTCACGCGAACCCTGGCGGGCGAGCTGATCATCACGACGTTCGCCACGGTCGGCAAGAGCTTTTCGGAGCAGCCACGCACGCTGCCAGAGATCAAGGCCTACGCCGACGCGATGGCCGACATGTTCTGCGCGTACCTGGCGAGTTTGCGTTGAGGGTTCAATGACGGCCCGCGGTGAGGCCGGCCCTGACACGACAAGGCCGCTGCACAGGCACTGGCAGCGGCCTTGCGTTGCGACGGGGCCGCAAAGCAGCCCCGAACCAGAGGGTGAAACTTAGGCCGACAGCTCGACCAACAGCTTGTTCAGGCGACGGACATAAGCCGCCGGGTCCTTCAGGCTGTCACCCGCGGCCAATGCCGCCTGGTCGAACAGGATATGCGACAGCTCGGCGAAGCGGTCCTCGCTCTGCTCGTTATCCAGCTTCTCGATCAGCGGGTGGCCAGGGTTGAATTCGAAGATCGGCTTCGAATCGGGCACCTTCTGCCCACTGGCTTCCAGGATCTGACGCATCTGCAGGCCAAGGTCCTGTTCGCCGATGGCCAGGATCGCCGGCGAGTCGGTCAGGCGGTGCGACACTCGCACTTCGGCGACGCTGTCACCCAGGGCGGTCTTCAGGCGCTCGACCAGGCCTTCCTTCTCCTTGGCGACTTCTTCCTGGGCTTTCTTGTCCTCTTCGGAGTCCAGCTTGCCCAGGTCCAGGTCGCCACGGGCGACGTCGACGAACGCCTTGCCGTCGAACTCGCTCAGGTAGCTCATCAGCCACTCGTCGATACGGTCGGTCAGCAGCAACACCTCGATGCCCTTCTTGCGGAAGACTTCCAGGTGCGGGCTGTTCTTGACCTGCGCGTAGGACTCGCCGGTGAGGTAGTAGATCTTGTCCTGGCCTTCCTTGGCGCGGGCCAGGTAGTCCGCCAGGGCGACGCTCTGCTCGCCGCTCTCATCCTGGGTGGAGGCGAAGCGCAAGAGGCCTGCGATCTTCTCCTTGTTGGCGAAGTCTTCGGCCGGGCCTTCCTTGAGGACCTGGCCGAAGTTCTTCCAGAAGCCCTTGTACTGCTCGGGCTCGTTCTTCGCCAGCTTCTCCAGCATGTCCAGCACGCGCTTGGTCAGGGCCGACTTCATCGAATCGATGATCGGGTCCTTCTGCAGGATTTCGCGCGAAACGTTCAGCGACAGGTCGTTGGAGTCGACCACGCCTTTGATGAAGCGCAGGTACAGCGGCAGGAACGACTCGGCCTGGTCCATGATGAACACGCGCTGCACGTACAGCTTCAGGCCGCGTGGCGCTTCGCGCTGGTACAGGTCGAACGGCGCGCGGGCCGGCACGTACAGCAGCGAGTTGTATTCGAGCTTGCCTTCGACCTTGTTGTGGCTCCAGGCCAGCGGGTTCTCGAAGTCATGGCCGATGTGCTTGTAGAACTCCTGGTACTCCTCGTCCTTGATCTCGGTACGCGGACGGGTCCACAGGGCGCTGGCGCGGTTGACGGTTTCCCATTCCTGGGCGGGCTTTTCCTCGCCTTCGGCAGCCTCGGCCTGTTCCTTGGGCAACTGGATCGGCAAGGCGATGTGGTCGGAGTACTTCTTGATCACGTTGCGCAGGCGCCAGCCGTCGGCGAACTCCTGCTCGTCCGGCTTGAGGTGCAGGACGATGCGCGTGCCGCGCTGCGGCTTCTCGACCGTGGCGACTTCGAAGTCGCCCTCGCCCTTGGACGACCAGTGCACGCCCTCAGCGGCGGGCAGGCCGGCACGGCGGCTGTACACGTCGACCTTGTCGGCGACGATGAACGCCGAGTAGAAACCGACCCCGAACTGGCCGATCAGGTGCGAGTCCTTCTTCTGGTCACCGGTGAGGTTCTTCATGAAGTCGGCGGTGCCAGACTTGGCGATGGTGCCCAGGTGGGCGATGACGTCTTCGCGGCTCATGCCGATGCCGTTGTCCTCGAGGGTCACGGTGCCGGCGTCCTTGTCGAAGCTCACACGGATCTTCAGATCGGCGTCGCCTTCGAGCAGCTCGGGCTTGGCCAGGGCCTCGAAACGCAGCTTATCCGAGGCATCGGAGGCGTTGGAGACCAGCTCACGCAGGAAGATCTCCTTGTTCGAATACAGCGAATGGATCATGAGGTGCAGCAGTTGCTTCACCTCGGTCTGGAAGCCCAGGGTTTCTTTTTGAGTCTCCACACTCATGGTCTTCAAACTCCGATCTGATGGTAGTGGTCGCCGGGCGGCCGTGTGGCCTGCGTTTGGCGGCGGATGTCCAGCAGATGGGGGCAAGCCGGATTATTTCAAGGGCTTTTCCGGCTCGATCTTGAAATGCGCGCGGGCCGTGGCGATCGGCGTGTCGCGCTCGCCCTGCCAGGCCGTGATGGCGACGTTGGTCACCCGCCGGCCCTGTCGCCACAGTTGGCACTGGGCGAAGGTGTCACGCACATGCCCGGCGCGCAGGTAGTCGATGGAGAAATCGATGATCTTCGGGATGCTCGCGCTTTCGCTGTAGATCAACAGGTACAGCGCCGCCGACAGTTCCATGAAGCCCGCGATGACCCCGCCATGGATGGCCGGCAGCAGCGGGTTGCCAATGTTGTCCGGGTTGGTCGGCAGGCGGAACAACAGGTCGTCGCCCTGGCGCTCGCACTGGATACCGATCAACCCGGCATAGGGAATCAGCGCCAACAATGGAGCGTAGTCGCCCTGCGCGTGCGCCTGGTTGAGTTGCTGGCGGACCTCGGCGGGGATCATGCCCTACCCTCCTTCAGGTTGCTGCCGAAACGAATGCCGCCCCTGGCCTCCTGGCCCAGGCGCATGAAGGTACCGACCACCTGGCAGATGGGTTGCGCCGGATCGTCCTGGTAGGCCGTGCCGCGGGTGAAGATGACATCGCGAGTGACCCGGTAGCACTGGGCGTGGCCATAGATGGCCTTGTGCGGCTCGGCCGGGTGCATGTAGTCGATGCGCAGGTCCAGGGTCGGGCACACCTCGAAACGCGGGAGCACGCACAGGGTAGCCATGCCACAGGTGGTATCCATCAGGGTGGTCAGCACGCCTCCGTGGACCGCACCGGTCTGGGGGTTACCGACGATCGCCGGGGACCATGGCAGCAACAGGGTCATGCCCTCGGCATCGGCTTGTTGCACGCGCATTTGCAATACCTGGCAATGCTTCAATGCCGAGAGAAAACGCTCGGCCATTGCCTGCAATTCACTGTCGCTCATGTCTTGTGCCTATTCCGTGGAAATACGGGTCACGCATAAAGCGGACAAAAAGTCCATATAGATCCGTGCGTTATATATCTACAACCGTTGCGGAACTTATGCCACGCGCTACAACTCGAAGGTTACAAGTATGTTATTCCACAAGGAGATACACCCCATGCGTAAACCTTTTGCTTTTGCTCTGATGCTGGCCGCTGCCCTGGGCCTGGCTGCTTGCGATAAAGCGAGCGAAGACAAAGCCCAGGACGCACAGCAACACGCCGAGCAGGCCCAGGAAAAGATGGGCGAAGCTCAGGATAAAATGAACGAAGCCGCCAAGGAAAACGCCGAAGCCGCCAAAGATCAGGCCGAAGCGCAGCAGAAAGCCGCTGAAGAAGCCGCACCTGCCAACCCAGCCACCCCGGCACCTAGCGAGCCGGCCAAGCAGTAATCTGCTCGCGAATGAAAAAACCCGACAATGTCGGGTTTTTTTATGCTCGCTCAAAAGATTCAGTTCGGCGCCACGGCCGGGTCTTTAGCCACGTCCTGGGGGGCACTTTCAGTGGGTGTGAACACCATCACTTCCAATACATCGGAATGGAACTCCCGACGGTAGAGAATCAGCACCACCCCTACACTCATCAACATGAACAGCCACGGGCTGATGAACCAACTGAGCATGGCCATGCCGAAATAATACGAACGCAGGCCGAAGTTGAACTGGTTCGCCGCCAACGACAGTACCCGTGCGGCACGCGAAGCGAAGGCCTTGCGTTCCAACTCATTGACCAGGCGCTCGCCGATCATGGGCGCCGACCCCACCAGCACGGCGGCGAAATTGTACTGGCGCATGCACCAGCTGAAGGTGAAGAAGGCGTAGACGAACACCGTCGCCAGGCACAGCAACTTGATCTCCGACATGCCCTGTGAGGCCTGCTGCACCAGTGGCAGGTCGGCCAGCAACGACAGTGCGCGGTCCGAAGCGCCGAGCACGGTGAGGATACCCGCGAGAATGATCAGCGTGCTGGAGGCGAAGAACGAGGCGTTGCGCTCCAGGTTGCCGATCACGCTGGCGTCGGCGATGCGGTTGTCGCGCAGCAGCATGCGGCGCATCCAGTCCTCGCGGTACAGGTGCAACACGCTGGCCAGGCATGCGGTGTCGCGGCCTTTCCAGGTGGCATAGCGGGTGTAACCGCCCCAGCAGAGGGCGAACCAGGCGATGGCCAGCAGGTTGTTGAGGTTGTTCAGGATGAAGGTCATGCGGTTTCCCGAGAGGTTCAGGTGTACGGAAAAGGTAGACCGGGTTTCGACGCCTGGATTCGCAAAAAGGCACGCGCGATTGCGTCACGCCTGTTCCGGCCCTATCGCGGGGCAAGCCCGCCCAGGTACCGGTGGGGCGCCTGTAGGAGCGGGCTTGCCCCACGATAGGGCCGGCACAGACATAAAAAAACCCGCATCCTCACGGACACGGGTTTTCAGGTCTCATCCAGTGGCTGGCGCCCTTCGGCTTGTGGCCGGCGCGAGCCTCTGGTTTCAACGCATCAGGCCAACGCCTCGCGCGGCTTGCCCAGCATTCGGTCGAACACCACGGCGGCTGCCAGGGCCAGCACCGAGGGCACCAGCCAGGCCAGGCCCTGCTCGCTCAGCGGCAGGTGGGCCATGGCATCCGGCAGCATGTGCGCCAGGCTGCTGCCCTTGATCGCATCGACCATGCCGAACAGCAGCGACACCAGCATCACAGGGCCCAGGATACGCACCGGCGAGTTCCACAGCTCCTTCACGAAGCTCAGGCCCACCACCACGATGCAGGGCGGGTAGATCGCGGTCAGCACTGGGATCGAGAACATGATCAGCTTGGTCAGGCCCAGGTTGGAGATCAGCAGCGAGAAGCCAGCAAGAATCACCACCAGCGCGCGGTACGACAGCGGCAGGATCTGGCTGAAGTACTCGGCGCAGGCGCAGGTCAGGCCCACCGCGGTGACCAGGCACGCGAGGGCGATCAGCACGGCGAGGAAGCCGCTGCCCAGCGAGCCGAAGGTGTGCTGCACGTAGGCATGCAAAACCGCAGCGCCATTGGTGGCCTCGGCAGCGATGTCGTGGCTGCCGGCGCCCAGGCGGAACAGGCTGATGTAAACCAGCGCCAGGCCCACGCCAGCGATCAGGCCTGCGATGATGGCATAGCGGGTGATCAACTTCGGCGATTCGACACCGCGCGAGCGGATGGCGTTGACGATGACGATGCCGAAGACCAGCGCGCCCAGGGTATCCATGGTCAGGTAGCCGTTGATGAAACCCTGGGAGAACGGCGCGGCCACGTAGGCCGGCTGCGCTTCGCCGATGCTGCCGGCAGGCAGCGCGAAAGCGGCGATGCCGAGCATGGCCAGGGCGATGATCTTCAGTGGAGCCAGGAAACGGCCCACGGTGTCGAGCAGCTTGCCTGGGTACATGGACACCGCCAGCACCACGATGAAGTACACCAGGCTGTAGATGAACAGGGCCAGCGGGCTTTCACCGGTCAGCGGCGCGACGCCCACCTCGAACGACACGGTCGCGGTGCGCGGGGTGGCGAACAGCGGGCCGACCGAGAGGTAGCACACGGCCGCCAGCAGGCCGCCGAAGAACTTGCCGATCGGGCTGCTCAGCGCGTCCATGCCACCACCGACCTTGGCCAGGGCGACCACGGTGATGACCGGCAGGCCCACGGCGGTGACCAGGAAGCCTAGTGCTGCCATCCACACGTGCGGCCCGGATTGCAAGCCGACGATAGGCGGGAAGATGATGTTGCCGGCGCCGACGAAAAGCGCGAACGTCATAAAGCCAAGTGCCAGGATGTCCTGGCCTTTTAACACTTTCATTTAAGGAAGTACCACACTGCTGAAATCGGGATTCGAGAGGGGATTTCCCAATGGATGAAGGGAAATGCTGCCCGGCTTGATAAGCCAGACCCGTTTAGCGTGTCGTTCCCTTTTGGGGTACGGGCACAGAGTGAACGCGTAGGGTAACCAATTTGCCTGGCAAACGCACTGGAACAGTGCAGGTTGTCCGATGTGCGTATGTTCTTGTCGTCTAGGTGACTCAGGATGGGGGGTATTCTCACAGACGGTTCGGGCGGTGTCCGTCGGAAAACTCCTATCGGTTTGATCAGGCGTTTTAGGGTATCCGCGAGGGCTTCATCGCGAGTTCGTCCCGTGATAGGGCCCTTAATAGACGCCCAAAAACACAAAGGCCACCCGAAGGTGGCCTTTGCACTGCGTGGGGGCAGTGTATTACTTCTTGGCTTCCCAGCCAGTCAGCTCGGCCAGGGCCTTGCCGATGTCAGCCAGGGAACGCACGGTTTTCACACCGGCGTCCTGCAGGGCGGCGAACTTCTCGTCCGCAGTGCCCTTGCCGCCGGAGATGATGGCGCCAGCGTGGCCCATGCGCTTGCCAGCCGGAGCGGTAACGCCGGCGATGTAGGAAACGACAGGCTTGGTGACGTTGGCCTTGATGTAGGCCGCGGCTTCTTCCTCGGCCGAACCGCCGATCTCACCGATCATGACGATCGCTTCGGTCTTCGGGTCTTCCTGGAACAGCTTCAGGATGTCGATGAAGTTCGAGCCCGGGATCGGGTCGCCACCGATACCGACGCAGGTCGACTGGCCGAAGCCGGCGTCGGTGGTCTGCTTGACCGCTTCGTAGGTCAGGGTGCCGGAACGCGAAACGATACCGACCTTGCCTGGCAGGTGGATGTGACCTGGCATGATGCCGATCTTGCACTCGCCCGGAGTGATGACGCCTGGGCAGTTCGGGCCGATCAGGGTCACGCCCAGCTCGTCGCACTTGACCTTGGCATCCAGCATGTCCAGGGTAGGAATGCCTTCGGTGATGCAGACGATCAGCTTGATGCCGCCGAAGGCCGCTTCCAGGATCGAGTCCTTGCAGAACGGAGCCGGAACGTAGATGACCGAAGCGTCGGCGCCAGTGGCTTCAACGGCTTCCTTGACGGTGTTGAACACCGGCAGGCCCAGGTGGGTGGTGCCACCCTTGCCTGGGGTCACGCCGCCAACCATCTTGGTGCCGTAGGCGATGGCTTGTTCGGAGTGGAAAGTACCTTGCGAGCCGGTGAAGCCCTGGCAGATGACTTTGGTGTCTTTATTGATCAGGACGCTCATTACTTGCCCTCCGCAGCTTTGACAACTTGTTGAGCAGCGTCGGTCAGGCTGGTTGCCGCAATGATGTTCAAACCGCTTTCTGCCAGTACTTTAGCGCCCAGTTCGGCGTTGTTGCCTTCGAGGCGAACAACCACCGGCACTTTAACGCCGACTTCTTTCACCGCGCCGATGATGCCTTCGGCAATCATGTCGCAGCGAACGATACCACCGAAGATATTGACCAGTACGGCCGCGACATTGCTGTCGGACAGGATGATCTTGAAGGCTTCGGTCACGCGCTCTTTGGTAGCGCCACCACCTACGTCGAGGAAGTTGGCTGGCTTGCCGCCGTGCAGGTTGACGATGTCCATGGTACCCATGGCCAGGCCGGCACCGTTGACCATGCAGCCGATGTTGCCTTCCAGGGCAACGTAGTTCAGTTCGAACTTGGCGGCGTGGGCTTCACGGGCGTCGTCCTGCGACGGGTCGTGGAAGGTCTTCAGCTTCGGCTGACGGTACATCGCGTTGGCGTCGATGTTGATCTTGGCATCGAGGCAGTGCAGGTCGCCGTCGGCCTTGATGACCAGCGGGTTCACTTCCAGCAGGGCCAGGTCGTGATCCTTGAACAGCTTGGCCAGGCCAACGAAGATCTTGGCGAACTGTTGAACTTGCTTGCCTTCCAGGCCCAGCTGGAACGCCAGCTCACGACCCTGGAACGGCTGGGCGCCGACCAGCGGGTCGATGGTAGCCTTGAGGATCTTCTCAGGAGTTTCGTGAGCGACTTTCTCGATGTCCACGCCACCTTCGGTGGAAGCCATGAACACGATGCGACGGCTCGAACGGTCGACGACCGCGCCCAGGTACAGTTCCTTGGCGATGTCAGTGCAGGATTCGACCAGGATTTTGGAGACTGGCTGACCGTTGGCATCGGTCTGGTAGGTCACCAGATTCTTGCCCAACCATTGCGCAGCGAACGCCTTGGCGTCTTCCTTGCTGCGAACCAGCTTGACGCCGCCCGCCTTACCGCGACCACCAGCGTGGACCTGGGCTTTGACAACCCACTCGGAACCGCCGATCTTTTCGCAGGCTTCTGCGGCTTGCTCAGGGGTGTCTACAGCGAAACCCTTGGAAACTGGCAGGCCGTACTCAGCGAACAGCTGTTTACCCTGATACTCGTGAAGATTCATGCTTTTTACCGTCTTCGTTAGGTACTGCGCTTCGGCGCTGCGCCATTACTGGCGCCGCGCCACCTGTGACCGTTAACCCCGGATTTTCCGGTGGCCCGGTCCGGCGGACATTCCGCGGTGAGTCTTGCACGCAAGACCCACGACGGGCAGGCCGCCGTGGTTTCTTATAATTAACGCTTCTTACGGTTGGCCACGTGGATGGCACCGCCATTCACGGCCAGCGCGGCTTCGTGCAGCGCTTCGGACAGGGTCGGATGGCTGAACACCATCATGCCCAGGTCTTCGGCACTGGTGCCGAATTCCATTGCGATCGCGCCTTGCTGCACCAGTTCGGCAGCCGATGGGCCAATCACGTGCACACCCAGGACGCGGTCGGTCTTGGCGTCGGCGATGACCTTGACGAAACCACCGGTGTCGTTGGCCGCCATCGCACGGCCGCTGGCCGCGAACGGGAAGGTGCCCACGTTAACCTCAACGCCTTCGGCCTTCAAGGCCTGTTCGGTCTTGCCGACCCAGGCGATTTCCGGGTGGGTGTAGATGACCGACGGGATCAGGTCGTAGTTCATCTGGGCCTTGTGGCCCTTGATGCGCTCGACGACCATGATGCCCTCTTCAGAGGCTTTGTGTGCCAGCATCATGCCACGCACCACGTCGCCGATGGCGTAGACGCCCGGCACGCTGGTAGCGCAGTAGTCATCGACGAAGATGTAGCCACGCTCGTCGATGTTCACGCCGCTGTCGGCGGCCAGCAGATCAGTGGTCACCGGACGACGGCCGACCGCAACGATCAGCTTGTCGAAGACGATCTTCTGCTCGCCTTCGGCGTTGGTGTAGGTCACTTCGACTTCGTCGCCGTTGACTTTCGAGCCGGTGACGCGCGCGCCCAGCTTGATGTCCAGGCCTTGCTTGGTCAGGGTCTTCTGGGCCTCTTTCGACACGGCGGTGTCGGCAGCCATCAGGAAGGTGTCCAGCGCTTCCAGCACGGTCACTTCGGCACCCAGGCGAGCCCAGACCGAACCCAGCTCCAGGCCGATGACGCCAGCACCGATCACGCCCAGGCGCTTGGGTACCGATTGGAACTCCAGGGCACCGGTGGAGTCGACGATGACGTTCTGGTCGACCGGGGCCGGCGGAATGTCGATCGGACGCGAGCCGGAAGCCAGGATCACGTTCTCGGCTTCGATGACTTCGACCGAACCGTCAGGCTTGGTGACTTCGACCTTCTTGCCGGCCAGCAGCTTGCCGTGGCCTTGGATCGAGGTCACGCCGTTGGCCTTGAACAGGGTGGCAACGCCACCGGTCAGGTTCTTGACGATGCCAGCCTTGCGGCCAACCATCGCGGCGACGTCCATCTTCACTTCACCAGTGGAGATGCCGTGGACGTTGAAGCTCTCTTTGGCTTCCTTGTACTTCCAGGAGCTGTCCAGCAGGGCCTTGGAAGGAATGCAACCCACGTTCAGGCAGGTACCGCCCAGGGCCAGCTTGCCCTCGGCGTCGGTGTATTTCTCGATGCAGGCGGTCGAAAGGCCGAGCTGAGCGGCCTTGATCGCGGCCACGTAGCCGCCAGGGCCCGCACCAATCACTACCACGTCGAATTTCTGGGTCATAACAATTTCCTTTTAAGCGTCAAGCTTCAAGCTGCAAGCCGCAAGAACGACCAGCTTCTACCTGAAGCTTGCCGCTTGCAGCTTGCAGCTGTGCGTTAGATGTCCAGCAGCAGACGAGCCGGGTCTTCCAGCAGGTTCTTGATGGTCACCAGGAAGGTTACCGCTTCCTTGCCGTCGATCAGGCGGTGGTCGTAGGACAGCGCCAGGTACATCATCGGGCGAATGACCACTTGGCCATTGATCGCCATCGGACGCTGGATGATGTTGTGCATGCCCAGGATCGCGGCTTGCGGCGGGTTGACGATCGGGGTCGACATCATCGAGCCGAAGGTACCACCGTTGGTGATGGTGAAGGTACCGCCAGTCATCTCTTCGATGGCCAGCTTGCCGTCACGGGCCTTCTTGCCGAAGGTGGCGATGCCGTTCTCGATTTCCGCCAGGCTCATCGACTCGGCGTTGCGCAGCACCGGTACCACCAGGCCACGGTCGCTGGAGACGGCTACGCCGACGTCCGCGTAGCCGTGGTAGACGATGTCGTTGCCATCGATCGAGGCGTTGACTGCCGGGAAGCGCTTCAGGGCTTCGGTGGCGGCTTTCACGAAGAACGACATGAAGCCCAGGCGCACGCCGTTGTGGGTCTTCTCGAACAGGTCCTTGTACTTCGAACGCAGGGCCATGACTTCGGTCATGTCGACTTCGTTGAAGGTAGTCAGCATGGCCATGGTCGACTGGGCTTCTACCAGACGGTCGGCGATCTTGGCACGCAGGCGGGTCATCGGCACGCGCTTCTCGGTGCGGTCGCCAGCGGCGACAACGACCGGAGCAGCAGCGGCAGCGGCGGCAGGCTTGGCAGCCGGAGCAGCGGCCGGGGCCGACTTCTTGTTGGCGACGGCGGCGACGACGTCTTCCTTGGTCACGCGGCCACCTTTGCCGGTGCCGGCGACGGTCGCCAGGTCGATGCCGTTCTCTTCAGCCAGCTTGCGCGCGGCTGGCGCGGCGATCGGGTCGTCTTCGCCAGCGTCGGCGGCAGCGGCGGCCGGCGCGGCAGCCGCTGGAGCGGCGGCTGGAGCGGCAGCGGCGCCGCCTTCAACGATAGAACCCAGCACCTCGTCGGACAGGACGGTGTCGCCCTCGCCCTTGACGATGTCGCCCAGCACGCCGTCGGCGGTGGCCAGCACTTCCAGGACGACCTTGTCGGTCTCGATGTCGACGATCAGCTCGTCACGCTTGACGGCTTCGCCCGGCTTCTTGTGCCAGGTGGCAACGGTGCCATCGGCAACCGATTCCGGGAAGGTTGGGGCTTTGATCTCGATAGCCATTATCAGTGTTTCCTTAAATTCGGTTTCAGGTGCGCGAAGGCGTTAGACAGTGAACGCGTCTTGCAGCAGTTTTTCCTGCTGTTCGGCGTGCTTCGATGCGTAACCACAGGCTGGCGCGGCGGATGCGTCGCGGCCGGCGTATTCCAGGACCAGTGCCTTGTTGTGGCGGCCCAGGATACGGCGCATGTGGTGCTGGCTGCTGTACCAGGCGCCCTGGTTCATCGGTTCTTCCTGGCACCACACCGCATGCTTGAGGTTGGTGTACGGCGCCAGGATTTCGACCAGGTCGTCCTCAGGGAACGGATACAGCTGCTCGATACGCACGATGGCGATGTCTTCGCGGCCTTCTGCACGGCGTTTTTCCAGCAGGTCGTAGTAGACCTTGCCGCTGGCCAGCACCAGGCGCTCGACCTTGGCCGGGTCGAGGGTGTCGACTTCCGGGATCACGGTCTGGAACGAGCCTTCGGCCAGGTCTTCCAAGGTCGAGATGGCCAGCTTGTGGCGCAGCAGCGACTTCGGCGTCAGCACGATCAGCGGCTTGCGCAGCGGTCGGATGACCTGGCGACGCAGCAGGTGGTAGATCTGCGCCGGGGTGGTCGGCACGCACACCTGGATGTTGTGCTCGGCGCACAGCTGCAGGTAGCGCTCAAGACGCGCCGAGGAGTGCTCGGGGCCCTGGCCTTCGTAGCCGTGCGGCAGCAGCATGGTCAGACCGCACAGGCGGCCCCACTTGTGCTCGCCGCTGGTGATGAACTGGTCGATCACCACCTGGGCGCCGTTGGCGAAGTCACCGAACTGGGCTTCCCAGATCACCAACGCGTTCGGCGTGGTGGTCGAGTAGCCGTATTCGAAGGCCAGCACGGCTTCTTCCGAAAGGAAGGAATCGTACAGCTCGAACTTCGGTTGGCCCGGGAACAGGTTCTGCAGCGGCACGTAGGTGCTGGCATCCTTCTGGTTGTGCAGCACCGCGTGACGGTGCGAGAAGGTGCCACGGCCGATGTCCTGGCCGGTCATGCGGATCGGGTGACCTTCGAACTGCAGCGTGGCGTAGGCCATGGTCTCTGCGTAACCCCAGTTGATCGGCAAGCCACCGGCCTGCATCTTCTGGCGGTCTTCGTAGATCTTCGAGACCTGGCGCTGGACCACGAAACCTTCCGGCAGCTCGAGCAGC
Organism: Pseudomonas entomophila; assembly: GCF_029193575.1. Taxonomy (GTDB): domain Bacteria; phylum Pseudomonadota; class Gammaproteobacteria; order Pseudomonadales; family Pseudomonadaceae; genus Aquipseudomonas; species Aquipseudomonas entomophila_G. Next base: position 54,764 of record NZ_JARGCS010000046.1, read on the forward strand.
TTGGCCGACAGGTCCTGCAGGGTCTTGAGGTCGAAGCGGGTGTCGTGACGCGCGGTCCAGGCGTGGCCCAGGTACGGACGCCAATCGACGAACAGCTCGCGGTTCGGCTCCTTGACCAGGCTCTTGACCACGTGCAGGCCGTTGTCCAGCGCGTTGCGGTACTCGTCGACCTTGGCCTGGGCGCGCTCGGTGTCGATGCGGCCGGACTGGATCAGGGCGTCGGCGTACAGCTCACGGGTGGTGCGCTGCTTGGCGATCTGCTGGTACATCAGCGGCTGGGTGCCGTTCGGCTCGTCGGCCTCGTTGTGGCCGCGACGACGGTAGCAGACCAGGTCGATGACCACGTCACGCTTGAACTGCATGCGGTAATCGATGGCCAGCTGGGTGACGAACAGCACGGCTTCCGGGTCGTCGCCGTTCACGTGCAGAATCGGCGCCTGGATCATCTTGGCAACGTCGGTGGCGTACTCGGTGGAGCGCGAGTCCAGCGGGTTGCTGATGGTGAAACCGACCTGGTTGTTGATCACGATGTGCACGGTGCCGCCGGTCTTGAAACCGCGGGTCTGCGACATCTGGAAGGTTTCCATGACCACGCCCTGGCCGGCGAACGCGGCGTCACCGTGGATCGAGATCGGCAGAACCTTGTCACCGACGGTGTCGTTGCGACGATCCTGACGGGCGCGCACCGAACCTTCCACCACTGGCGAGACGATTTCCAGGTGGGAGGGGTTGAACGCCATGGCCAGGTGGACTTCGCCACCGGGGGTCATCACGTTGCTGGAGAAGCCCTGGTGATACTTCACGTCACCGGAGCCCAGCTCGTTCATCTTCTTGCCTTCGAACTCGTCGAACAGCTCGCGCGGGTTCTTGCCGAAGGTGTTGACCAGCACGTTCAGGCGGCCCCGGTGGGCCATGCCGATCACCACTTCCTTGGTGCCGTAGGAGCCGGAGCGCTGGATCATTTCGTCCAGCATCGGGATCAGGCTCTCGCCGCCTTCCAGGCCGAAGCGCTTGGTGCCCGGGTACTTGGTGCCCAGGTACTTCTCCAGCCCCTCGCCCGCGGTCACGCGCTCGAGCAGGTGGGTCTGCACGTCGACGGAGAATTCAGGACGACCACGCACGCTTTCCAGACGCTGCTGGAACCAGCTGCGCTGCTCGGAATCGACGATGTGGGTGAACTCTGCGCCGATGGTGCGACAATATGTCTTCTGCAGCGCTTCGGAGATTTCGCGTAGGCTCGCTTCCTCTTTGCCGATGAACAGGTCGCCGGCACGGAAGGTCGTATCAAGGTCGGCATTGGTCAAGCCGTAGTGATTGATCGACAGGTCTACGGGCGCAGGGCGCTGCCACAACCCCAACGGGTCGAGCTTGGCAGCCTGATGACCGCGCATACGATAGGCCTGGATCAGTCGCAGCACTTCAACCTGCTTCTTCTCGTGTTCACTGCTCACGCTCCCGGCGGAAACCGGTTGGGCGCGGCGCTGGTTCTTTGCCAGCAGTACGAAATGGTCGCGGATTGTAGAGTGCGATACATCGGTAGCGGTGCTGCCGTCGGCGGGCAACTTCTGGAAGTAAGTGCGCCACTCTTCTGGCACAGCGTTAGGGTCGTGCAGGTAAAGCTCGTAGAGCTCTTCCACATATGCAGCGTTACCACCTGAAAGGTGGGCGCTTTCCCACATGCGCTGCATCACGCTTTCTTGCATGCTTGGTCACCCTCGGTTAGGGGACGATCGGCAAGAGCCACAGCAAACCTGGAAAAGTCCGAACACAGCGACTGAACCACGCCACCTGGATCCTGCAGATTTTCCGGGTACCAGCCCGGAAGCCCCTGCTGGTCTCATATCTTCATAGGTAATGAGCGCGGGCTTTTTGAGCCCTTGCTCGGGTTTTACCTCGGTGCGGGCTCACCGCCCGCACCTCGGCTTACTGCAGGTACAACGCTTTGTATCAGGTGCCGCTTTGCAGCAGCATGTTACGTACATGACCGATTGCCTTGGTCGGGTTCAGACCCTTCGGGCAGACGTTCACGCAGTTCATGATCCCGCGGCAGCGGAATACGCTGAACGGGTCATCCAAGGACGCCAGGCGCTCCTGGGTCTTGGTGTCGCGGCTGTCGGCCAGGAAACGGTAGGCCTGCAGCAGTGCGGCGGGGCCCAGGAACTTGTCCGGGTTCCACCAGAACGATGGGCACGAGGTCGAGCAGCAGGCGCACAGGATGCACTCGTACAGACCGTCCAGCTTGTCGCGATCCTCCGGCGACTGCAGGCGCTCGATGGCCGGCGCCGGCGTGTCGTTCTGCAGGAACGGCTTCACCTTCTCGTACTGCTTGTAGAAGATGCTCATATCGACGACCAAGTCACGAATGACCGGCAAACCTGGCAGCGGACGCAGCACCAGCTTGTTGCCCTTGACCACACCCGACAGCGGGGTGATGCAGGCCAGGCCGTTCTTGCCGTTCATGTTCATGCCATCGGAACCGCACACGCCTTCACGGCAGGAGCGACGGTACGAGAAGCCCTCGTCCTTCTCCTTGATCAGCGCCAGGACGTCCAGCACCATCAAGTCCTTGCCGCCGGTATCGACGTCGAACGACTCCATCTTGGGCGCCGAGTCGGTGTCCGGGTTGTAACGATAAACTTCGACTTTCAACATAGCGGCCACCCTTAGTAAGTCCGGACTTTTGGTTCGAAGGCAGGAACGGTCTTCGGCGCAAAGTTGACGCCACGCTTGGCGACGCGCTTCTCACCCGGGTAGTACAGGGTGTGGCACAGCCAGTTCTCGTCGTCACGGTCTTCGAAGTCTTCACGGGCGTGCGCGCCGCGGGACTCTTTACGGGCTTCCGCCGCGATGGCGGTCGCTTCGGCGACTTCCAGCAGGTTCTGCAGCTCCAGCGCTTCGATACGCGCGGTGTTGAAGGCCTGGGACTTGTCGTTGATCTTGACGTTGGCGATGCGGTCACGCAGGCCAGCCAGTTGCTCGATACCCTTCTGCATGTATTCGCCGGTACGGAATACACCGAAGTAGTTCTGCATGCAGCTTTGCAGCTCACGCTTGAGGCTGGCGACGTCTTCGCCGCTGGTGCGCTCGTTGAGCTTGTTCAGGCGGTTCAGGGCAACGTCGACATCGGTGTCGCTGGCATCGCGGTACTCGACGCCATCGCTCAGCGCCTTCTCCAGGTGCAGACCAGCGGCGCGACCGAAGACCACCAGGTCGAGCAGCGAGTTGCCGCCCAGGCGGTTGGCGCCGTGAACCGATACGCACGCCACTTCACCCACGGCGAACAGGCCCGGGATGATGTGATCCTTGCCGTCGGCGTCCATGGTGATGGCCTGGCCATGAATGTTGGTGGCAACGCCACCCATCATGTAGTGGCAGGTCGGCACGACCGGAACCGGCGCGACCACTGGGTCGACGTGGGCGAAGGTCTTGGACAGTTCGCAGATGCCTGGCAGGCGGCTGTGCAGCACTTCCTCGCCCAGGTGGTCCAGCTTCAGCAGCACGTGGTCCTTGTTCGGGCCCACGCCGTTGCCGGCGATGATTTCCTTGACCATGGAACGGGCGACCACGTCGCGGCCGGCCAGGTCCTTCGCGTTCGGCGCGTAACGCTCCATGAAGCGCTCGCCGTGGGCGTTGATCAGGTAGCCACCCTCACCGCGGCAACCTTCGGTGACCAGCACACCAGCGCCGGCGATGCCGGTCGGGTGGAACTGCCACATCTCGATGTCCTGCACCGGCACGCCGGCACGCAGGGCCATGCCGATACCGTCGCCGGTATTGATCAGGGCGTTGGTGGTGGAGGCGTAGATACGGCCCGCACCGCCAGTGGCCAGCACGGTGGCCTTGGACTTGATGTACATGGTTTCGCCGGTTTCGATGCAGATCGCGATCACACCGACGAAGGCGCCGTCCTGGTTCTTCACCAGGTCAACGGCGTAGTACTCGTTGAGGAACGTGGTGCCGGCTTTCAGGTTGCCCTGATAGAGCGTGTGCAGCAGTGCGTGACCGGTGCGGTCGGACGCCGCGCAAGTACGCGCGGCCTGGCCGCCCTTGCCGAAGTCCTTGGACTGGCCACCGAACGGACGCTGGTAGATACGGCCGGTTTCGGTACGCGAGAACGGCAGGCCCATGTGGTCCAGCTCGAAGACCGCGGCCGGGCCTTCCTGACACATGTATTCGATCGCGTCCTGGTCACCGATGTAGTCGGAACCCTTGACGGTGTCGTACATGTGCCAGCGCCAGTCGTCGTTCGGGTCGGCCGAAGCGATGGCGCAGGTGATGCCGCCCTGGGCGGAAACGGTGTGCGAGCGGGTCGGGAAGACCTTGGTGACGACTGCGGTCTTGTGGCCGCCTTGCGCCAGCTGCAGCGCGGCACGCATGCCGGCACCGCCGCCACCAATGATGATGGCGTCGAAGGAAATCGTTGGAATGTTAGCCATGAATCAGATACCCCAGAGAATCTGCACACCCCAGACGAAGTAAGCGAACATCGCAACGCCGCATACAGCCTGGAACAGGAAACGGATCGCAGTCGCCGACTTGCCGAACGACATCGGCGTCAGGTAGTCGGTGGCGATGGTCCACATGCCGACCCAGGCGTGGGCGCCCAGGGCAACGAGGGCCAGCAGACTGAAGATCCGCATCGCGTTGTTGGAGAACAGGGCGTGCCACTGGGCATAGTCGATGCCCGGGTGCGCCACGAGGTAGCCGATCAGGAAGATGAAATAAGCCGCGAGAACGACCGCAGATACGCGCTGCGCCATCCAGTCATAGAGGCCCGAACGCGACAGGTTCGTGACATTGGTTACCATACCCAAACTCCCGCCAGAACGATCACCACCACGGAGATGACGATCACGATTTTCGAGCCCAGCTTGCCGCCTTCCAGCGTTTCGCCGATGCCCATGTCCATGATCAGGTGGCGCACGCCGGCCACCAGGTGATACAGCAAGGCGGACAGCAGGCCCCAGATCACGAATTTGGCCAGCGGGCTGGTCAGGCACGCTTTAACCTCGCCAAACCCCTCTTCCGAACCCAGCGACTTGCCCAGTGCATAGAGCATGATGGCCAGACCGACGAACAGGATGACGCCGGAGATACGGTGAAGAATGGAGGTGTAGGCGGTGATCGGGAGTTTGATGGTCCTTAGGTCTAGGTTTACAGGTCGTTGGCTTTTCACGGCTTTTTTCACACTGAAGAGCCCCTAGCTAACAGGGCAAGGTTGTTGGTTAGTGTACTGGTCAGGTACCCACCACCCAGGGAACGGCGACCCCCAGCAGTTCGGGCTTGCAAGCCCCTGGCGGTCGGCTGCCGAGTATAGACAGTTAGGCTGCTTATGACAACGTAAGGGGCTAGCCCAAATAGCGCATTGCCTTTACCGAACAAAAGGCGTAAACGCCCGGAAAATTCACGAAAAACCGTGGCTTGGAGAGGGTTTCAAGCAGCCTTTAGGTAAATTGACATTCGAATTTATCCCTCTATAGTGGTGCGGGCCCTGCGTGGGGGGCCTGTCTGATGATTTCAAGCATTAATAGGAGGCCACATGGCTGACAAAAAAGCGCAGTTGGTCATCGAGGGCAATGCCCCCGTCGAGCTGCCCATTTTAACCGGCACCGTTGGTCCCGATGTAATCGACGTCCGCGGGTTGGGGGCAACCGGTCACTTCACCTTCGACCCCGGCTTCATGGCGACCGCCTCGTGCGAGTCGAAGATCACCTACATCGACGGCGACAAGGGCGTGCTGCTGCACCGCGGCTACCCGATCGAACAGCTCGCCGAAAAATCGGACTACCTCGAAACCTGCTATCTGCTGCTCAACGGCGAACTGCCGAATGCCGAGCAGAAGGCCCAGTTCGTCAGCACCGTGAAGAACCACACCATGGTTCACGAGCAGCTGAAGTCGTTCTTCAACGGCTTCCGCCGCGACGCTCACCCGATGGCGGTGATGTGCGGCGTGGTCGGCGCGCTGTCGGCGTTCTACCACGACTCCCTGGACATCAATAACCCGCAACACCGCGAAATCTCCGCGGTTCGCCTGGTCGCCAAGATGCCGACCCTGGCAGCGATGGTTTACAAGTACTCCATGGGCCAGCCGATGATGTACCCGCGCAACGACCTGTCGTACGCGGAGAACTTCCTGCACATGATGTTCAACACCCCGTGCGAGATCAAACCGATCAGCCCGGTGCTGGCCAAGGCGATGGACCGGATCTTCATCCTCCACGCCGACCACGAGCAGAACGCCTCGACCTCCACCGTGCGCCTGGCGGGCTCTTCGGGCGCCAACCCGTTCGCCTGTATCGCAGCCGGTATCGCCGCGCTGTGGGGCCCGGCCCACGGCGGCGCGAACGAAGCAGTGCTGACCATGCTGGATGAAATCGGCGATGTCTCGAACATCGACAAGTTCATCGCCAAGGCCAAGGACAAGAACGACCCGTTCAAGCTCATGGGCTTCGGTCACCGCGTGTACAAGAACCGCGACCCGCGCGCCACCGTGATGAAGCAGACCTGCGACGAAGTGCTCAGCGAGCTGGGCATCAAGAACGACCCGCAGCTGGAACTGGCCATGCGCCTGGAAGAGATCGCCCTCACCGATCCGTACTTCATCGAGCGCTCGCTGTACCCGAACGTCGACTTCTACTCGGGGATCATCCTCAAGGCGATCGGCATTCCGACCAGCATGTTCACCGTGATCTTCGCCCTGGCACGTACCGTCGGCTGGATCTCGCATTGGAAGGAAATGCTCTCCGGCCCGTACAAGATTGGCCGCCCGCGCCAGTTGTACACCGGTGAGCCGCAGCGCGACATCGTCGACCTGAAGGACCGCAAATAAGCGATCTTCTTGCAGCGAATGAAAAGCCCCGGCAACCATGCCGGGGCTTTTCATTTACAACCCTCTTAATCTAACGGAAGAAGCACTTCCCGCTGCGGCCCTACCCCACTGACACGAGATGATCCACCCGCATTGCACCACATGCAATCTCATCAGTGACTCAAAGGACCGTAACATGAATATCGAAAACGCCCTGGCCTATCTGGATCAACTTCCATCGATCCGCGTACGTCGCGACACTCTCGACACCGCCCACGCCGTCGACACCCCGACCCCCGACGCCAACGCCAACGCCAACGCCAACGCCAACGCAGGCATCATCAAATCACAGCTGATCGCCTTCACCTCAAACCTCGATAGCCAGTTCAAAGAGGCAGTCAAATACTCGACCCTACTCGCCCAATTCGTCGCCGACAAGAAGTTCGACCATGTCAATCAGCGCATGGAGTGGTACGGGGCCTACAACGAAGCACTGAAAAACGCAGGCTGGATTGGCTCGAACAACAAGATCACCCGCTACAAAAACAGCAACCTGGAATTGAGCATGGAGAACGTGGCGATCGAGCTGGTCAAGCTGGCTGCGGGCCCTAACGCCGCACTCATTGCCGAACTGACCAGTACAACCATCAACGCACTGAAAAATGACGGTGAAACGCTTTCAAAACTTCAGGCCTCTTCCAACTCCGGCTCATCGGGCGCCTTCCACATCCTACCCACCATGCAAAGTGGTGACGACGTCGTGATGTACAACCACGCGATGATCTATGAACACAGCAACGCCAGTGGCGGCCTCTGGTTTTGGAGCTGGACACTCAACCAGGCCAGCCTGAGCCACGCCGCCAACGAGTGGACACTTAACTACGCGCACTACAAGAACATCGAAAGCCGGCTCAAGGAAATACTAGGCGAGAGCACGAACAAGTTTTTTGACTCGCTGGACCTCTGACCCCTCGATCAAGGAATGCATCATGGACGACACACGTACCTTGTATAGAGCGGCTGGCGCCATCGTGCACCTTTCGAACACTGCGGACGTGATACATCGCCAGGACATACTCGACACCATTTTATTTGCGCAATTGTTTGCAAGCCGTCAATACGACCCCTTCGACGAGGCTGACGACTGGGCCAGAGCATGCGTGACCAGCTTGAGCAAACTGCACTGGACCCTGGCATCATCCAGAAGCACGGTGGAAAGCCTGACCACCCCCTTCGATGCCATCTCGCAGATAAAGGAAACGCTCGAGCCTTCCGAGCAGGAACTCTCTGACGTCCTGAAGCAATTATCCATTGAAACGATACGGGACTTGCAGCCTCACTGCACGCGAGCACTCGACGGCGTGCTTCACGTCAAACTGGCGATCGCCAGCAGCCACGAAAAGGACAAACTTCACTTCAAGAGCCTGCTCTACTCCTGCGCCTCGAGTTTCAACGAAGACTGGCTGAACCAAACGAATTACGCCGCGGTGCGCACTCCCGTACTGGCGAGATTGACCACGGCTACATTCAAACGCACCGAAGATTTTTCCGCCGTCAGGAACAAAGTCATCAGTGCCCTGGGCAGCCAAAGGACCAAGGAGATCCAACCGATACAACCCGCCGTGAGCAATTGAGGCATCCGACCTCTCAGCAGGAGGTCGGACTCACCATCAGCGGCCTTCAGCCTTGGCACGCAAGCCTTTGAGGGTATTGAACGGCGCATCCACCACGAACTTGTTCGCCAACCATGAAGGCACGCTACCACCTGGTTCGGTGTGCACCTGGTAGGTCACCTCGGTGCTGTCGCCCTTGGGCACCAGCTCCCAGAAGCCCTGGACTTGCGCCACGCGCACGAAGCCCGCTTCCTCCGGCAGGTACTTAGGCTCACCCTCGAGCTTGCGGGTCAGGCTGCCATCGGCCTCCTGGGTGGTGGTCACGTGCAGGATCGAATCACGCGGGGTCACCGGCCACGGGGTGTTGAACTGGGTGTAGGTCCAGCTCTGGTCGCCCTCGTGCTTGAGCAGCTTCTGCGACTTGCACTCGTGCACCCACTGGCAGGCACCCACCACATCCTCCTGCAACGCCTTGACCTTGGCCAGCGGCGCCTTGATCACCGTCACACCCCGGTAGGCCTTGTATTTGGAGCCCGCCACCTCGCTGAGCGATACCTTTATGCCCTCCTCGTCCTTGGCCACCTGCCAGTTCTCGGCCCAGGCCGCCGGGGCCAGCACGACACCCATGCCACACAACAGTGCGATACGCTTGATCGATCTCATGGTCTTGTTCCTTGTTGTCGAAGATCCAACCCGTCACGCCGCCGTCATCTGCTCCAACCAGCCAATGATGCGAATGGCCTCGTCACGATCGTTGCCGCAGACCTCCACCTCCGCCTTGAACCCACCACAGACCTTCGGCCGTTCGGGTTTGCCGAACAGGGCGCAGAGGTTTTCCACGGACAGGTGCAGGCAACGCTCGCCCGCCGGCTTGCCCTGGGGCATGCCAGGGATCGGCGAACTGATGGACGGGGCAATGCAGCAGGCACCGCAGCCCTCACGACACTTCATGACAACAGGACTCCTGGAGCAGAACGGGACGAACATCCCTGGATACTAACCGCTCAAACATACGTTTGAAATTACCGGACAGGTGAAACTGCAAGTGACCCGGCAGTCAGTTGCGGAATTCGAAATCGATGGCCGCCCCTTCGACGTCGCGACGGCTGTCGTTGCGCATCTGCAACTGCATTTCGTTGCTGATCAACCGGCCGTTGAGCTGAAACGGGCTGTTATCGGGCGGCGGGGCCTGCGGGAACATAGAGGGCAACAGGGGCTTGCGTGGTGACGGTGCGTCACCGACGTCAGGCTTGAGGTTCCTCACCATATCGGCAGGCAGGCTGAGGTCGAGCTTCGGCGCGGGCAGCGGCTTGGACACGGCCTTGCTGACCGTTTTCGGCTTCGGCTTGGGCTTGCTCTTGGTAGGCGCTTTGACCGGCGCCTTGCCGACCCTGCCCTGGCTCGCCTCGGCCTTGGCCTGCGGCTGCGCGGCCTGCACACTCGCCCCGGGCAACCAAGGCAACGCCATGCACAGGATCAGGACGAAGAGGCGAATCGGACTCATGGGCATCGAGAGCAGACAGTGAAAGCGCGTATGCTCCCCCTTCCCCGAGCATCTGACAAGCCTACAACAGTGATCCTGTAGACTCTCGACACAATTGATGGGCCAGCAACCCAAGCGTGAGCACCGCGCGCTCAGCCTCCTTGCTCCACGGGATGCCGCAGTTGAGGCGGATGCAGTGGTTGAACTGCTCGGTGTTGCTGAAGATCAGCCCCGGCGCGATGCTGATGCCCTGCTCCAGCGCACGCACGTGCAGCTCCTGGGTATTGACCCGCCCCGGCAGGCTCACCCAGAGGATGAAGCCACCGGTGGGCCGGGTCATCTGCGTGCCTTCCGGGAAGTGCTGCTGCACCGCCAACTGGTAGGCACTGAGGTTCTTGCGGTACTCCTGGCGGATGTAGCGCAGGTGGCGATCGTAGCCGCCGTTCTCCAGGTATGCGGCCACCCCCATCTGCGTCACGCTGCAGGCCGAGTGGGTCGTGAACATCTGCAAGCGCTGGATTTCGTCCTGGTAGCGCCCAGGGATCATCCAACCCACGCGCACGCCCGGCGACAGGGTCTTGGAGAAGCTCGAACAGTAGATCACTCGATCAAGGCGGTCGAAGGCCTTGAGCGCCTTGGTGCGGCCCTGCTCGAACATCAACTCGCCATAGATGTCGTCCTCGACGATCTGGATGTCGAAGTCCGAGGCCAGGCGCAGCAGCTGCTTCTGCCGCTCCTCGGGGATGGTGCCGCCAAGCGGGTTGCTCAGGCGCGTGGTCAACACCAGAGCCTTGATCGACCACTGGTTGGCCGCCAGTTGCAGCGCCTCGAGGCTGATGCCGGTGGACGGGTCGCTGGGAATCTCGATGACCTTCAACCCCAGCAGGTCGGCCAGTTGCAGCAGGCCATAATAGGCCGGCGACTCGGCGGCGATCAGGTCGCCCGGCCGAGTCAGCACACGCAGGGCCATTTGCAGGGCATCGACGCAGCCGTGGGTAACCACCACCTCACGCGGGTCGACCAGCACACCGGCGTCGCGCATGCGAATGGCGATCTGCCGGCGCAGCGGCTCGAAGCCCGGGCTGAACATGTAGCTGAACGCCCGTGGACTGTGGAAGCGGGTGACCTTGGAGATTTGCTGGTGCAGCGCGCGCACCGGCAGGTAGTCGACATGCGGCACCGCTGCGCCGAAGGGGAACACGCCATCGCGGCGGGCTTCGGTGAGCACCTGCTGGATGATGCTGGCCCGGGTGACCAGGCCAGGGCGCTCGACCCGGGCGATGTCCGGGGTCTGCGCGGTCAGCGCCGGGGTCTGGTGCACGTAGTAGCCAGACTGCGGGCGTGCACGGATCAGCCCCTGATCCTCGAGGTTGGCATAGGCCTGCAACACCGTGGCATGGCTGACATTGAGCTGCGCGCTCATCTTGCGCACGGACGGCACGCGCTCGCCTGGTTGGTAGACACCGCGACGGATGTCATCGGCCAGTTGCTGGGCAATGCGCTGGTACAACAGCAGGTTGGTCATGGTGGTTCTCGAGGCGCGGTCGGGCCGTTGTTCTTATCGGTCGAGACAGAATACCGTAACAGTTGCGAAGTGTACTGGGACAGATTCGAGGATAGTCGACATTACAGTTGCGTGATAGCGCCAAAACGCAGAAGGCCGCTCCCACGCGCCTGTGGGAGCGGCCTTCTGCCGCGACGGGGCGCACAGCCCCGAGCGTCGAGCCCTCAGCGTGGTGCCGCGAGCTTGCCCTTCTCGTCGGAGAACACGATCTCCACCCGGCGGTTCTGCGCCCTGCCCCGCTCCGAGGCGTTGGCCTCGACCGGGTACTGGTCGCCGTAACCCTCGACCTGGATACGCTTCTCGTTGATGCCCAGGTCGACCAGCATGTCGGCCACCGACTGGGCGCGGTCACGGGACAGCTTGAGGTTGTCCTCCGGCGCGCCGGTGCTGTCGGTGTAACCCTCGATGCGCACCACCCGCCGTGGATTGAGCTGAAGGAACTGCACCAGCTTGAGCACGGTGCGGCTGGCGGAGTTCTTCAAGTCCGCCTGACCGGTGTCGAACAGCACGTCGCCCAGGGTCATCACCAAGCCGCGATCAGCCTGCTCGGAGGCCAGGGCGGCGATCTGCGACTCGACCCACTTGCCCTGCTGTTGCACGCTGGCCAGCTTGGCTTCGCGCAGGGCCAGTTGCAGGCGCTGGCGCTCCAGGTCGAGCTTGGCCAGGCGTTCCTGGTTCAGCGCCAGCTTGGCGTGCTCGCGGGCGATCTCGCTGTAGCGCTGACTCAGGTAGGCATAGTGGCGCACGTCGGCGCCGGTACCGATGTAGCTGGACAGGCGCTCAGCCCGGCCCAGCGACTCGCCAGCGCGGATCACGTCGCGCGGCGCGCTGCGCAGCACGTCGGAATCGTCCTTGACCTTCTGGAACGCGGCACTGGCGTCATCCAGCGCCGATTCGCTGCGCTGACTGGCGCAACCCTGCAACCCGACCAGCGCAACCAATGCCAGCGCGGCCAGCGGCTGGAAGCGGCTCATGGCTGCACCTCCAACTGCTTGCGCAGGCGCTTGACCCGGGTTTGCAGCAGGTCGAGCTGCTCCTCACTCTTTTGCGTCAGCACCCGCGCCTCGGCCAGGCGCGCGTCCAGCTCGGCCTGCTCGGCGCGCATACGCGCGTCACGGTAATCCTCGGTGGTCATGTTGGTCTTGGCGCGGGCAAGCTTGTCTTCGGCCAGTTGCAGCTCGGCGACCTGGTCGGTGGCGCCGACCGCCTTGGCTTGCTCCAGAGCCTGTTCGGACAGCCGCATCTGCTCGAGGGGCGCAGGGTCATTGGCACAACCGGCCAGGCCGAGCACGGCCAAGGCAAGGATCAGGGGTTGGGTTCTCACGCAATCTTCCTACTGTTTGGGGGCGTCCGCGGTCGCTTGCATCTGCGTTTTCCAGCGCTCGACATTACGCTGCAGCACAACCTCGGACACGCCGGAGATCGGCAATTCTGTCAGCTTTTTCGTCAATTGCCCACGCAGCCAGGCATCGTTGCAGGCCGAGTTATGCGAGATGGCCAGGTACAACCCCGGGCGATCCACCGGCAGGCCGCGCGGCACAAGGTCCTTGGCCACCCCCAGGCTCTGGGTCATGGCCATGCCGGAGTAACGCCCGGCGAGCACATAGTCGACCTGGCCGAGCACCAGCTTCTGGAACGCCTGGGTCAGGTTCTGTGCCGGCACCAGCTTGAGCTGGGCCTTGGCGAACGTCTCGAAAGCCGGGGTCAAGCGGGCCTTTTCCGAAAGGCTGCCCTGGTAACGGGCAAGGTCGGCGGGGCCGTCGAAGTCCAGCGCCGAGTCGTGGCGGGTCCAGACCAGGTATTCATTGAGCTGCAGCGGTGGGTGGAGGTAGTCCAGGGCCGTCAGCTGGGCGACCTGCATGGGCGTGTCCAGCAGCAGGTCCATGCGCCCGCTGCGTACCTCCTCCAAGGCCTGCTCTCGGCGGCCAGCGTGCAGCACCTCGACGCTCACGCCCAGTTCGGTGGCGACCTGGCGCAGCAGGTCGACGTTGGCGCCGATCAGGTGCTTGGGGTCTTTCGGGTCTTGCCAGGAATAGGGGGGCGCGTCCGGGCTGCCGGTGGCGACCAGCTTTTCGCATTTGCCGGCGGCCAGGGTGATGGGCGACAGCAGCGCCAGCGACCAGGCCAGGCGCCTGAGGCTTGGGCGAAACTCCATGGGTTACTCCTTGGTCCATGCGCCCCGCTATAGGGCCGGCGCATAAAAAAACCCGACCCCCTCGCAGGGGCCGGGCTTCTTTATAAGTGAAGCCGCTGGATCAGACCAGCTTTTCCAACTCAGGCACCGCCTCGAACAGGTCGGCGACCAGGCCGTAGTCGGCGACCTGGAAGATCGGTGCTTCTTCGTCCTTGTTGATCGCGACGATCACCTTGGAATCCTTCATGCCCGCCAGGTGCTGGATCGCGCCGGAGATACCCACGGCGATGTACAGCTGCGGGGCGACGATCTTGCCGGTCTGGCCGACCTGCATGTCGTTCGGCACGAAGCCTGCGTCGACCGCCGCGCGCGAGGCGCCAACCGCAGCACCGAGCTTGTCGGCCAGGGCGTACAGGTGCTTGAAGTTGTCACCGTTGCCCATGCCACGGCCGCCGGAAACGACGATCTTGGCAGCGGTCAGCTCTGGGCGGTCGGACTTGGCCAGTTCTTCGCCAACGAAGGCCGACTTGCCGGCGTCGTGGGCAGCGCCAATGGTTTCAACGGCAGCCGAACCCCCTTCGGCGGCCACGGCGTCGAAGCCGGTGGTACGCACGGTGATGACTTTCACCGCAGCGCTCGATTGCACGGTGGCGATGGCGTTACCGGCGTAGATCGGGCGCTTGAAGGTGTCGGCGGATTCGACCGCGATGATCTCGGAGATCTGGTCGACGTCCAGCAGCGCGGCGACGCGCGGCAGGATGTTCTTGCCGTTGGTGGTGGCTGGGGCCAGCACGTGGCTGTAGCCGCTCGCCAGCTCGACGATCAGCGGCGCGACGTTTTCCGGCAGGGCGTGGGCGTAGGCGGCGTTGTCCGCGACCAGCACCTTGGCAACGCCGGCGATCTTGGCGGCGGACTCAGCGACGCCACCGACGTTCTGGCCTGCGACCAGGACGTGCACATCACCACCGATCTTGGCGGCAGCGGCGACAGTGTTCAGGGTGGCCGGGGCAACGGCACCGTTCTCGTGTTCAGCGACAACCAGGATAGTCATTTAGATTACCTTCGCTTCGTTCTTCAGCTTCTCGACCAGTTCGGCCACCGACTTGACCTTGATACCCGCGCTGCGGGCAGCCGGCGCTTCGACGTTCAGGGTCTTGGTGGTGGAGGCGGTGGAAACGCCCAGCGCGTCTGGCGTCACGGTCTCCAGCGGCTTCTTCTTGGCCTTCATGATGTTCGGCAGCGACGCGTAGCGTGGCTCGTTCAGGCGCAGGTCGGTGGTGACGATCGCCGGCAGGTTCAGCGCGACGGTCTGCAGGCCGCCATCGATCTCGCGGGTGACGTTGAGCTTGTCGCCAGCCACTTCCACCTTGGAGGCGAAGGTGCCCTGGGCGTAGCCGGTCAGCGCAGCCAGCATCTGGCCGGTCTGGTTGTTGTCACTGTCGATGGCCTGCTTGCCAAGGATCACCAGCTGCGGCTGCTCCTTGTCGACGAGGGCCTTCAGGGCCTTGGCCACGGCCAGGGAATTCAGCTCATCGCTGGTCTCGACCAGGATGGCGCGGTCGGCACCCAGCGCCAGCGCGGTGCGCAGTTGCTCCTGGGCGGCGGTCGGGCCGACGGCGACAGCGACGATCTCGGTGGCCAGGCCTTTCTCTTTCAGGCGCACGGCCTCTTCCACGGCGATTTCGCAGAAGGGGTTCATGGACATCTTGACGTTTGCAAGGTCGACGCCGGAGTTGTCCGCCTTGACGCGAACCTTGACGTTGTAGTCGACCACTCG
>NZ_JARGCS010000047.1:0-330000 GCF_029193575.1 Pseudomonas entomophila
GCCGGCGGGTAGATGCTCGGGTCGCTGGTGATGTCCTTGTCGACGAACGGGGTCGCGGCCTTGTTGCCGTTCGGGAAGCGCACGGCGTTGGTGATCTCGGCCATGACTTCAGGCTGCATCAGGAAGTCCATGAACTGGTAGGCGGCTTCCTTGTGCTCGGCATCCTTGGGGATGGCGACCATGTCGTAGAAGGTACCAGCGCCTTCTTTCGGAATGACGTAGTCCAGCTTGACCTTGTCGCCGGCTTCGTGGGCGCGGGCCTTGGACTGCTCCAGGTCGCCCGAGTAGCCAACGGCCACGCAGATGTTGCCGTTGGCCAGGTCACCGATGTACTTGGAGGAGTGGAAGTAGGTGATCGAAGGACGGACCTTCAGGAACAGCGCCTCGGCGGCGGCCAGGTCTTCCTTCTTGGTGCTGTCGCTCGGCAGGCCCAGGTAGTGCAGCGCAGCCGGAAGCATTTCGGTCGGCGCGTCGAGGAAGCTCACGCCGCAGCTCTTGAGCTTGGCGATGTTCTCCGGCTTGAACACGGCGTCCCACGAGTCGATCTTGTCCACGCCCAGCGCGGCCTTGACCTTCGCCGGGTTGTAGCCGATGCCGATGGAGCCCCACATGTACGGGAAGGCGTGCTTGTTGCCTTTGTCGCTGGCGTCGCCGACAGCCTTGAGCAGGTCTTCGTCGAGGTTCTTCCAGTTCGGCAGCTTGGAGCGGTCGAGCTCCTCATAGACACCGGCCTTGATCTGCTTGGCCAGGAAGTTGTTCGACGGCACGACGATGTCGTAGCCCGACTTGCCGGCCAGCAGCTTGGCTTCCAGGGTTTCGTTGCTGTCGAAGACGTCGTACTTGACCTTGATGCCGGTCTGCTTCTCGAACTTGGCGATGGTGTCCGGCGCGATGTAGTCCGACCAGTTGTAGACGTTCAGCACCTTGTCGTCAGCCTGAACAGCGGTGGCCATGGCACCCATGAGGGCTGCGGCCAGCAACGTCTTGCCCATTTTCTTCATGCGTTAATGCTCCAGAATTTTTTAGTAGCCATCTGTTCAGCAGCCAGGTCCCGCAGGGCGACTGGAACAGCCGCTAGTCTGGCAAGTTACGAGGCGCGGTTTCAAGAAAACCAAGGGCCTCGCCACCACTTAATGTCGCATTGCTAGCCTAGCAAACGCTCAGCGTATCGCTTCGAGGGTCAGGTCCAGGCACTTGCGCGCCTTTTCCACCAGTTCATCGACCTCTTCGCGGCTGATCACCAGCGGCGGCGCGATGATCATGGTGTCACCGACCGCGCGCATGATCAGGCCATTGTCGAAGCAGAAGTTGCGGCAGACCATGCCCACGCCCTTGCCTTCGTAACGGCTGCGGGTCGCCTTGTCCTTGACCAGCTCGATCGCGCCGAGCAGGCCCAGGCCGCGCACCTCGCCCACCAGCGGGTGGTCCTGCAGCTCACGCAGGCGTTTTTGCAAGTACGGTGCCACTTCCTCGCGGGCGCGTTCGATGATCTTCTCGTCACGCAGGATCCGCAGGTTTTCCAGCCCCACCGCCGCCGCCACCGGGTGGCCGGAGTAGGTGAAGCCGTGGTTGAAATCGCCACCTTCGCTGAGCACCTTGGCCACCTTGTCACGGACGATCACGCCCCCCATGGGGATGTAGCCGGAAGTCAGGCCCTTGGCGATGGTCATCAGGTCGGGCGCAAGGCCGTAGTAGTCGGAGCCGAACCACTCGCCGGTACGACCGAACCCGCAGATCACCTCGTCGGCGACGAACAGGATGTCGTACTTGGCGAGGATCTCCTTGACCTTCGGCCAGTAGCTATCCGGCGGGATGATCACCCCGCCGGCGCCCTGGATCGGCTCGGCGATGAAGGCGGCGACGTTGTCCTCGCCGACTTCCAGGATCTTGCGCTCCAACTGCTCGGCGGCCCACACACCGAACTGCTCGGGGGTCATGTCGCCGCCTTCGCCGAACCAATAAGGCTGCGGGATGTGCACGATGCCAGGGATCGGCAAGCCGCCCTGCTCATGCATGCCGCTCATGCCGCCCAGGCTTGCGCCAGCGACGGTGGAGCCGTGGTAGCCGTTGACCCGGCCGATGATCGTCTGCTTGTGCGGCTTGCCCTTGAGCGCCCAGTAATGGCGGACCATGCGCAGCACGGTGTCGTTGCCCTCGGAGCCGGAACCGGTGAAGAACACGTGGCTCATGCCCTCGGGCGCCACGTCGGTGATCGCCTTGGCCAGCTCCAGCGCGGGCGGGTGAGCGGTCTGGAAGAACAGGTTGTAGTACGGCAGTTCGCGCATCTGCTTCTCGGCCGCCTGCACCAGCTCTTCACGGCCATAGCCGACCGCCACGCACCACAGGCCGGCCATGCCGTCGAGGATCTTGTGGCCCTCGCTGTCCCACAAATGCACACCCTGGGCCTTGGTGATGATCCGCGGCCCCTTCGCCTTCAGCTGCTTGTAGTCGCTGAAGGGTGCCAGGTGGTGCTCGCCGCTCAGGTTCTGCCATTCACGGGTTTGCGGGTTGTTGACGCTCATCTGCTTCTCCACTATCCAACGGCCGCCATCACGCGGCCACAGGGTTGATCACACGGCAAACAGCAGGAACTCACGCTCCCAGGAGCTGATGACGCGTTTGAAGTTTTCATGTTCGGCGCGTTTGGTGGCGACGTAGCCGGTGATGAACTTCTTGCCCAGGTACTGCGCCAGTGCCTGGCTGTTCTCCATGCGCTCCAGGGCGTCCTCGATGGTCAGCGGCAGGCGCAGGTTGCGGCGCTCGTAGCCACGCCCCTGGACCGGCGCGCTGGCCTCGATGCCCTCGACCATGCCGATGTAGCCGCACAGCAGGCTGGCGGCGATCGCCAGGTAGGGGTTGGCGTCGGCGCCCGGCAGGCGGTTCTCGACGCGGCGGTTCTGCGGGCCGGCATCCGGCACGCGCAGGCCCACGGTGCGGTTCTCCTCGCCCCACTCGACGTTCACCGGCGCCGAGGTGTCGGGCAGGAAGCGGCGGAACGAGTTGACGTTCGGCGCGAACAGCGGCAACGCCTCGGGGATGAGCTTCTGCAGGCCGCCGATGTGGTGCAGGAACAGCGTGCTCATGCTGCCGTCTTCATTGGAGAAGATGTTCTTGCCAGTGGCGATGTCGATCACGCTCTGGTGCAGGTGCATCGCACTGCCCGGCTCGCCGGTCATGGGCTTGGCCATGAAGGTGGCGGCCACGTTGTGCTTGAGCGCGGCCTCGCGCATGGTGCGCTTGAACACCAGGATCTGGTCGGCCAGGTGCAGCGCGTCGCCGTGACGGAAGTTGATCTCCATCTGCGCCGTGCCGTCTTCGTGGATCAGCGTGTCGAGGTCCAGCTGTTGCAGTTCGCACCAGTCGTAGACGTCCTCGAACAGCGGGTCGAATTCGTTGGCGGCCTCGATGGAGAACGACTGGCGGCCGGTCTCCGGGCGGCCGGAGCGGCCCACTGGCGGCTGCAGCGGGAAGTCCGGGTCTTCGCTGCGCTTGGTCAGGTAGAACTCCATCTCGGGCGCGACGATCGGCTGCCAGCCTTTGTCGGCGTAGAGCTTGAGGACTTTCTTCAGCACGTTGCGCGGCGACAGCTCGACCGGGTTGCCCTTCTTGTCGTAGGTGTCGTGGATCACCTGGGCGGTCGGCTCGATGGCCCAAGGGACGAGGAACACGGCGTCCTGATCGGGGCGGCAGATCATGTCGATGTCGGCCGGGTCGAGCAGTTCGTAATAGATGTCGTCGTCGACGTAGTCGCCGGTCACAGTTTGCAACAAAACGCTTTCGGGCAAGCGCATGCCTTTTTCGGCGATGAACTTGTTGGTCGGCGAGATCTTGCCGCGGGTGATGCCGGTCAGGTCGCTGATCAGGCATTCGACTTCGGTGATCTTGTGCTCTTTCAACCAATCGGTGAGCTGGTCGAGGTTGTTACTCATAAATACCTCAGGAGGTAATGTGGCCCGGTCAATGGTGAACGGGCGCTACTGACGCCTGGCGTCGCTCAAGGACGGCGCGCTCGGCACCGCGGGGCCGGCGAAGGCCCGCGCCTTGATTCTGGATGGAGTGGATTGCTAAAGCAAAAACCCCGGCGCAGGTCGACAGTGGATACACGCCATGGGCGGGTGTCCGTAACGAAAGCAAAGGGCAGGAAGGAAGAAAAGCGTGCAGTAAACTGCTACGGGGCATGGGCTGACTGTGCCGCGCGTCAATTATTGCGGCCAGTTGGCTCCAAGAGGGGACCCAGCGCGCGATGGCCTTTCGACAGGCGGTGAAAATACCTGACTGCGCGGCGTAGGCGGCGCGTTCAGGTCGCGGCAAGCGGACCATGTGACCCTCGTATTATTACTGTTATGGGTTGAGACCGAGCTTAGCGTCGTTCATTTTTTTTCACAACACCTCCGTAAAAAATAAAAGACGCTTCGTCCGAGATAGCCCTTCACAGTGAAAATAGCGGATAATGCGACGCCCCGATATGCAGCAAAAACGCCGCCGGCGTGCCATTTCAGGGCATCAGGGAGTTGGCTTGACATCACTATGGCTTTTCGATTGACTGGTCTTGCAAGCCCCCCTTGATTGATATTTTTAACAACAAAGGTGTTGCATCATGTCGGTACCCCCGCGTGCCGTTCAGCTTAACGAAGCGAACGCGTTCCTTAAGGAACATCCTGAGGTTCTCTACGTTGACCTTCTGATTGCAGATATGAATGGTGTGGTGCGTGGCAAGCGCATCGAGCGCACCAGCCTCCACAAGGTTTACGAGAAAGGCATCAACCTGCCTGCCTCCCTCTTCGCCCTGGACATCAACGGCTCGACCGTCGAAAGCACGGGCCTTGGCCTGGACATCGGCGATGCCGACCGTATCTGCTACCCGATCCCCGACACTCTCTCCAACGAGCCCTGGCAGAAGCGCCCGACCGCCCAGCTGCTGATGACCATGCACGAGCTCGAAGGAGAGCCGTTCTTCGCCGACCCGCGAGAAGTGCTGCGTCAGGTGGTGAGCAAGTTCACCGAAATGGGCCTGACCATCTGCGCCGCCTTCGAACTGGAGTTCTACCTGATCGACCAGGAGAACGTGAACGGCCGCCCACAGCCGCCACGCTCCCCGATTTCCGGCAAGCGCCCGCAGTCGACCCAGGTGTACCTGATCGACGACCTCGACGAATACGCCGACTGCCTGCAGGACATCCTGGAAGGCGCCAAGGAGCAGGGCATCCCGGCCGACGCGATCGTCAAGGAAAGCGCCCCGGCGCAGTTCGAAGTCAACCTGCACCATGTCGCCGACCCGCTGAAGGCCTGTGACTACGCGGTGCTGCTCAAGCGCCTGATCAAGAACATCGCCTACGACCATGAAATGGACACCACCTTCATGGCCAAGCCCTACCCGGGCCAGGCAGGCAACGGCCTCCATGTGCACATCTCCGTGCTGGACAAAGATGGCAACAACATCTTCACCAGCGAGGATCCCGAGCAGAACGCCGCGCTACGTCACGCTGTCGGCGGTGTGCTCGAGACCCTGCCCGCGTCGATGGCGTTCCTCTGCCCGAACGTCAACTCGTACCGCCGTTTCGGCGCCCAGTTCTACGTGCCGAACGCGCCGAGCTGGGGCCTGGACAACCGCACCGTGGCCCTGCGCGTGCCGACCGGCTCGCCCGACGCCGTGCGCATCGAGCACCGCGTGGCCGGTGCCGACGCCAACCCGTACCTGATGATGGCCGCCGTGCTGGCCGGTGTGCACCATGGCCTGACCAACAAGGTCGAGCCGGGTGAGCCGATCGAAGGCAACTCGTACGAGCAGCTGGAGCAGAGCCTGCCGAACAACCTGCGCGATGCCCTGCGCGAGCTGGACGACAGCGAAATCCTGAACAAGTACATCGATCCGAAGTACATCGACATCTTCGTCGCGTGCAAGGAGAGCGAGCTGGAAGAGTTCGAGCATTCGATCTCCGACCTCGAGTACAACTGGTACCTGCATACCGTGTGAATGAAAACGCCGCCCCTTGGGGCGGCGTTTTTCATTGGGTCTTGCCCCGCGATAGCGGCGGCACTGGCTTACAACGACTTCTCGAAAATCTTCGAATTGCGCTGGTAGTTGTACAACGACGCCCGCGCCGCCGGCAGCCGCTCCACACCGCTGGGCGCGAACCCCCGCTCACGGAACCAGTGCGCCGTGCGGGTGGTCAGCACGAACAGGGTATTGAGCCCCATCTGCCGCGCCCGCGCCTCGATGCGTTCGAGCAACTCATCGCCGCGCCCGCCATGACGGTACTCAGGGTTCACCGCCAAACACGCCAGCTCCCCCGCCTCGGAATCGGCAATCGGGTACAACGCCGCACAGGCGATGATCATGCCCTCGCGCTCGACCACGCTGAACTGCTCGATCTCACGCTCCAGCACCTCGCGCGAACGGCGCACCAGGATGCCTTGCTCCTCCAGCGGGCTGATCAGCTCCAGCAGGCCACCGACATCGTCGATGGTCGCCTCGCGCACCACTTCGAACTGCTCCTGGGACACCAGCGTACCGCCACCGCCGCGAGTGAACAGCTCGGTCAACAGCGCGCCATCCTCGGCATAGCTGACGATATGGCTACGCGCGACCCCGCCCTTGCAGGCCTCGGCGGCGGCATCCAGCAGCTCACCCTGGTAGTCGCTGCCCAGGCGTTGCAAGTGCGCGGGCACCTGCTGCGGGCGCAGCTCGCGCACCAGCTTGCCCTGCTCGTCCAGCAGGCCCGGCGCGGCGCCGAACAGCAGCAGTTTGTCGGCGCCCAGCTCGATGGCGGCGCGGGTGGCCACGTCTTCGCAGGCCAGGTTGAAGATCTCGCCCGTGGGCGAATAACCCAGCGGCGACAGCAACACGATGGAACGCTCGTCGAGCAGGCGGTTGATGCCTTTGCGGTCGACCCGGCGTACTTCGCCGGTATGGTGGTAGTCGACGCCCTCGAGCACACCGATCGGCCGCGCGGTGACCAGGTTGCCCGAGGCCACGCGCAGGCGCGAACCCTGCATCGGCGAAGCGGCCATGTCCATCGACAGGCGCGCCTCGATGGCCAGGCGCAGCGCGCCCACCGCGTCGATCACGCAATCCAAGGTGGCCGCATCGGTGATGCGCAACCCATGGTGGTAGTGCGGGGTCAGGCCACGGGCGGCCAGACGGCTTTCGATCTGCGGCCGCGAACCGTGCACCAGCACCAGGCGCACACCGAGGCTGTGCAGCAGCACCAGGTCGTGGACGATGTTGCCGAAGTTGGGATGTTCCACGCCATCGCCGGGCAGCATGACCACGAAGGTGCAGTCCCGGTGGGCGTTGATGTAGGGAGAGGCATGACGCAGCCAGTTGACGTAATCGGGCATGACAGGGCCTGTGGATAAGTGAACGAGAACGGTGAAGGCGCACAACGTTCGAAAGTCATCGTCGGAACAGGCTTGCGGTCACGCGCGGTCTCCTCATAGGCAGGAACGAA
Source organism: Pseudomonas entomophila (assembly GCF_029193575.1). GTDB lineage: Bacteria > Pseudomonadota > Gammaproteobacteria > Pseudomonadales > Pseudomonadaceae > Aquipseudomonas > Aquipseudomonas entomophila_G. The sequence goes on from NZ_JARGCS010000047.1 coordinate 7,452, forward strand.
TCAGGGCAATGGACGTTTAACTGAGGCAATAGTGCCGGATCAGGTCACGCAATAGACGCACGGTAGGCTCGATTCGTGACATTTCAAGGTACTCGCCCGGCTGGTGCGCGCAGCTGATGTCGCCGGGGCCGAGCACGATGGTCTGGCAGCCAAGCTGCTGAAGATAAGGCGCTTCGGTGCCAAAGGCCACCGATTCGGCGCGGTGGCCGGTGAGGCGCTCGGCCAACTGCACCAATTCAGCGTCGGCGCTTTGCTCGAACGGCGGCACTTCGGGGAACAGCGGCGCGTAGTCGATGCGCACATCATGGCGCTCGGCCAGGGGCACCAGCTTCTCGCGGATCGCCGCGCGCAGCTGCGCCGGGTCCATGCCTGGCAGGGGGCGCAGGTCGAACTCCAGGGCGCATTGGCCGCAGATGCGGTTGGGGTTGTCGCCGCCGTGGATGCAGCCGAAGTTCATCGTCGGCGTCGGCACCGTGAACTGCGCGTTGCGGTACGTCTGCTGCCACTGCTGGCGCAGGCCCATCAGCTCGCCCATCACCGCGTGCATGGCCTCCATGGCGCTGCGGCCGAGGGTCGGATCCGACGAATGGCCGCTGCGCCCGAGAATCTCGATGCGTTCCATGAGGATGCCCTTGTGCATGCGGATCGGTTTCAGCCCGGTGGGCTCGCCGATCACCGCCGCCCGCCCGAGCGGCGCGCCGGCCTCAGCCAACGCGCGAGCGCCGGACATCGAGCTTTCCTCGTCGCAGGTGGCGAGGATCAGCAGTGGCTGCTTGAAGCCGTGCTCCAGCAGCGGCAACACGGCCTCGATCACCAAGGCGAAGAAGCCTTTCATGTCGCAGCTGCCCAGGCCCACCCAGCGGCCATCCACCTCGGTGAGCTTGAGCGGGTCGCTGGCCCACAGCTGCGGGTCGTAGGGCACGGTATCACTGTGCCCGGCGAGCACCAGGCCGCCAGGGCCGGTGCCGCGGCTGGCGAGCAGGTTGAACTTGCCCGGCGTGACCTGCTGGATCTCACAGTCGAAGCCCAGGTCACCCAGCCAGCTGGCCAGCAGGTCGATCACCGGGCGGTTGGACTGGTCCAGCGCGGCCTGGGTGCAACTGACCGACGGGGCGGCGATCAAGGCGGCGAACTGGTCTTTCAACGACGGCAACGGCATGCGCAAATTCCTCGGAAGCGTGGGTCCATCATAACCCTGGGGCGTCATCGCGGGGCAAGCCCGCCCGGTCACTGCCCGACTCCTGTAGACTGCCCCCAAACGATGCCCTCCTTCGAGCCCGCGATGCACAAAGAAACCGAACTCAAACTCCGCGCCAGCCGCGAGACCCTTGCCGCCCTGCGCGAGCACCCCTTGCTGAAGAAGCGCAACAAGTCCGGCTGGCAGACCCGCGAACTGCTCAACCAGTACTTCGACACCCCCGCGCGCGACCTCGCCGCTGCGCGTGTCGCCCTGCGCCTGCGGCGCGACGGCGAGGTCATCATCCAGACCCTCAAGTGCCGCGGCCAGAGCGTCGCCGGCCTGTCCGAGCGCAACGAGTACGAGTGGTACCTGGACAAGGTCAAGCTGGACCTGAAGAAACTCGACGCCACTTGCTGGCCCGAGCAGTTGGCCGACCTGGACAAGAAAACCATCAAGCCGCTGTTCACCACCGACTTCACCCGCGAATACGCCGAGATCTCCTGGGGTCGCGGCAAGGCCAAGGTGGTCATCGAGGCGGCCCTGGACCAAGGCTTCGTGATCGCCGGCAAGCGCAAGGAGCCGATCTGCGAGCTGGAGCTGGAACTGCGCGAAGGCGCCCCTGAAGCGCTGCTGGAGCTGGCCGCGGAACTCGCCGCCAGCCTGCCGCTGATGCCCTGCGACATCAGCAAGGCCGAGCGCGGCTACCGCCTGCTGGAGCCGGACAGCTACGAGCTGAGCCTACCCGCCACCGAACTGGACGCCGAAACCCCGCTGGACGACGCCTACGCCGCCCTCGCCTGGCAACTGCTGGGCAGCAGCCAGCGCCTGGCCGAGCAGTACCGTCACAACGGCCACTGGCGCTTGTTGCAGGACTGGGTCGAGTGCCTGGCCGAACTGCGCGCCCTGACCAGCAGCCTGGGCCAGGCCGCGCCGCGCGCCACCACCCGCGCCCTGCGCGCCAGTCTCGATGCGCTGCTGGAAGACTGGCGCCCGCTGGTGCAGGCCGGTAACGACGACGAAGACATCCGTCGCGCCGCCCCCGAGCAGTTCGCCGAAGAGCTGGAAGACCCGCGCTGGGGCCAGTTCTCGCTGGAGACCTCGCGCTGGCTGCTGGCCCGCGCCTGGACCGTTGAACGCAGCGGCCGTGGCGAGCGCCAGGGCAAGGCGCAGCTCGCCAGCTGGCTGGCGCACCTGCTGGGTGAGGAAGGCCGCGCATTGAAGCTGCCACTGTACGTCCAGCGCCCGGAAGACCTGGCCGAGCAATTGCCGCGCATCGAGCAGGTGCTGGCCTGGCTGCACCACGCCCGCCCGGTGCTCGACGCCCCGCAGATGGACCGCCTGTATGGCGACCTGAAGAAACTGCACGCCCTGGCCGAGCAGCCGCTGTCGGATGAGCTGCTGGAGGCGCGTATCGAGCAGGCGCGCGCGGTGGAGCAGAGCCGCGGCTGGAAGCACCTGATCAAGGGCTGAGCCCATCGCCGGGCAAGCCCGCCCCTACAGGTTCAGCGCCATCCCTGTAGGCGCGGGCTTGCCCGGCGATGGCTTCACCGTCCCAGCGGCAGGCTGGTCGTGGACTTGATTTCCGACAACGCGACAATCGAGTTCACCTCCTGGATCCCCGGCACGTTCGATAGCTTTTCGAAGAAGAACCGCTCGTACGCTTCGATATCCGACGTCACGATCCGCAACAGAAAATCCACCGACCCCATCAGCACATAACACTCCAGCACCTCCGGAAACCCGCGAATCGCCTCGGTGAACTCGGTGAAGTTCGAACGCCCATGGGCATTGAGCTTGACCTCGGCGAAGATCTGCGTGTTGAGCCCGACCTTCTTGCGATCCAGCAGGGTCACCTGCCCACGGATCACGCCCTCCTCCTTCAAACGCTGGATCCGCCGCCAGCACGGTGACTGCGACAACCCCACACGCTCGGCGATCTGCGCGCTGGACAGCGAGGCGTCCTCTTGCAGCAGCTCGAGAATGCGCCGGTCGTAAGCATCCAATTCACCCAGCATTAATAATTCCCTATCAAGACATATCAAGAATTGATCAATTCGCCCATGTGGCGATTTACCGGAATCATAGCGAAGAAATACCGCCAACGACCTGCAAGAATTTCCCCATCCTCGATGGAGACCTTCATGACCGCGCTCACCTCGCCCCGCCTCGACACCTGGGCCGCCAGCACACCCCATACCCGCGTGCGCTACCGCCTGCGGGCCGAAGCCGAACCGGACACCCTGTGCCGAGTGCTGAACCTGTTCGCCCTGCAATTTCTCACCCCGCACAGCGTGCAGGTGAGCCAACTCGACGACCTGCTGGCAATCGAGATCGGCATTGGCGGCCTGAGCTGGCACCGGGCCGAAGTGATCGCGCAGAAGATGCGTAACTTGGTGTGCGTCGCCGAGGTCGATCTGCACGCGGACGTGCATGCCCTGGCGTCGGTGCAAAACCCAGTAACCCATTGCCGCCCCGCGTCCGCCTCCGCCAACTAGCCTTTCCAGCACCTCAGCCCTTGGCACGGATGCCAACATGCTCACCGACGATACCCACAACCTAGACCTCAGGCGCCTGCTCGATGCGCTGCTCGCCGACCAGCGCCTGAACGCCACCGACGTGCTGCGCGCACTCGCCCAGGCCACCCGCCAACCCGCCGACCACCCGTTGGAAACGCTCGCCAGCCTGAACCTGCCCGACCGCTCGCAACCTGGCGCCCCGCTGGACCTCGACACCCTGGGTCACTGGCTGGCGGGCAAGGCCGGCCAACCCTACCTGCGCATCGACCCCTTGCAGCTCGACCTGGCCCAGGTCGGCGGCCTGATTTCCCCCGCCTTCGCCCAGCGCCATGGCATCCTCGCCGTGGCGGCGGACGCGCACGGCGTCACCGTGGCCAGCGCGCAGCCCTTCCAACGCGAGTGGGAAGCCGACCTCGCCCACAGCCTGGGCCGCCCTATCCACCGTGTGGTGGCCAGCCCGGTGCAAATCCGCCAAGTGGCCGAGACCTGCCGGCACCTCTCGCGCTCGGTACAGGGTGCCCATGCGCAGCAGCACAGCCGCCTCGGCGAGCTGGAGCAGCTGCTGGAGCTAGGCAATCGCCAGGCCAGCAGCAATGCCGACGACGCCCATATCGTGCATATCGTCGACTGGCTGTTGCAGTACGCTGTCGAACAGCGGGCCAATGACATCCACCTCGAGCCGCGCCGCGAGCAAGGCCAACTGCGCTACCGCATCGATGGCCTGCTGCACGCGGTGTACGCCTTCCCGGCGGGCGTCACCCTGGCGTTGGTCAGCCGCTTCAAGCACCTGGGGCGCATGGACGTCGCGGAAAAGCGCCGCCCCCAGGACGGCCGCCTGAAAAGCCGGCTGCCCGGTGGCGGCGAAGTCGAGCTGCGCCTGTCGACCCTGCCGACCGCGTTCGGCGAGAAGCTCGTGCTGCGCCTGTTCGACCCTGGGGAACACCGCGAAGGCTTCGACCACCTGGGCCTGGACGGCGACCTGCGAGCGGCCTGGCAGGCGCTGCTGCGACGCCGTCAGGGCATCATCCTGGTCACCGGCCCCACGGGCTCGGGCAAGACCAGCACGCTCTACGCCAGCCTGCGCCAGCTGGCCACGCCACAGGTCAACCTGTGCACCATCGAAGACCCCATCGAACGGCTGGAGCCGGCGTTCAACCAACTGCAAGTCCAACCCGCACTCGACCTGGGCTTCGCCAACGGCGCGCGCGCCCTGCTGCGCCAAGACCCGGACATCATCATGATCGGCGAGATCCGCGACCACGAGACCGCCCAGGTAGCAGTACAAGCGGCACTCACCGGCCACCTGGTGCTCTCCACCCTGCACACCGACGATGCCTGCAGCGCGGTCACCCGCCTGCAGGAGCTGGGTGTGGCCGACTACCTGATCAAGGCCACACTGATCGGCGTGATGGCCCAGCGCCTGGTCCGCACGCTATGCGCCAGCTGTCAGGGCGCCGTCGGCGTATGCGGGGTCTGTCGCGGCACGGGCTACCACGGCCGCACGGGCCTCTTCGAGCTGCTGCTGCCGAGCGCGGCGTTGCGCGCGCGCATCGGCCCCGGCGCCGACCTCGGTGCCTTGCGCCAACAGGCTCTCGCCGACGGCTTGCGTGACCTGCGCCGCTGTGGCGAGGACAAGGTTGCCCGAGGCCTGACCCGCCTGGATGAGGTGCTGCGAGCCTGCGGCTGAAGCGCGAAAGCGCTGCGTACAGGGAACTTGCTTCACCTCGGCGCGATCCAACTCGTCATCTCCAGCCCTCACCAATCGAGGTGATCCACCATGCGTCTCAAAACCGCCATCGCAGCCGCTGCCCTGCTTTCGCTGCCCATTGGCTCCGCCATGGCCGATGGCTTCTGGCGCAACGTCATTTCCTCCGGCGCGACCACCGGGTCGACCTACCTGACCTTCAAGGACCACAAGTTGATCGCCGCCGCACAGGACGATGCCAGCAGCTTCGTCGCCAGCGATGGCGCCGTCCGCGGTCCGTACCTGGAGGCGGCGATGCGCCAGGTGCGGGCAGACAACCCCGGCGTGCAGGCCAGCGACATGGAGCTGGCGAACGCGATCCTGGCGAAGAACACCGTCGCGCCCTGATACACCGCGCTGAACGAGACCCTTCCTACCCGTCATTAGGATGGCTGTGGGACGGGATGCGCACCTTCGACCGCTAGCATGGGGGCTCCCGTTTTCAGCCACGGAGCCCCTCCATGCGCCCTCTACTCATCGCCCTACCCTGGCTACTGTTCACCAGCGGGTTCGCCCACGCATCGGGCACGTCTCGCGCACTGGTGTCCACCGGCAGCCTGTTTTCCTCCAGCTACCTGACCTCCTCGGACCGCAAGCTGGTGTCCGCCGCCCAGGACGACGCCAGCGTCTTCATCGCCAGCGAAGGCAGCGTGCGCGGTCCTTATCTCGAAGCGGCCCTGCGCCAGGTGCGCGCGGCACACCCTGACCTGCGCGCCACCGACATGGAGCTCGCCAGCGCGGTGCTGGCAAACCCGCCCACCCTCGATTGAACCCACGGGGGTGTGCTGGCCACGGCCCCCCCCTCTCAGCGATACGCCTCCACCGGCACGCACGCGCAGAACAGGTTCCTGTCCCCATAGACGTTGTCGACCCGGTTCACCGCTGGCCAGTATTTATGCTGGCGCACGTGAGCGCTGGGGGCGATCCCCTGCTCCAGCGAATAGGGCCGGCTCCACGGCGCCAGCACGTCGGCCAAGGTATGCGGGGCGTGCTTGAGCGGGTTGTCCTCGGCGGGCCAGTTACCCTCCTGCACCTCGGCGATTTCCGCGCGAATCGCCAGCATCGCCTCGATGAAGCGGTCCAGCTCGGCCTTCGACTCGCTCTCGGTCGGCTCCACCATCAAGGTGCCCGGCACCGGGAAGGACATGGTCGGCGCATGGAAGCCGTAGTCCATCAAACGCTTGGCCACGTCCTCCTCGCTGATGCCGGTCTGCGCCTTGAGCGGGCGCAGGTCGAGGATGCACTCATGGGCCACGCGCTGGTTGCGCCCGCGATACAGCACCGGGAAGGCCCCACAGAGCTGGCTGGCCAGGTAGTTGGCCGAGAGGATCGCCACTTCGCTGGCGTCGGCCAGTTGCGGCCCCATCATGGCGATGTACATCCAACTGATCGGCAGGATGCTCGCACTGCCCCAGGGCGCGGCGCTGACCGCGCTGTTGTTCGGGTCCAGGCCTGGCACCGGCACGACCGGATGACTGGCGACGAACGGCTTGAGGTGCTTGCCGACGCCGATCGGCCCCATGCCCGGGCCGCCACCGCCGTGGGGAATGCAGAAGGTCTTGTGCAGGTTCATGTGCGAGACGTCGGCACCGATGTCGGCCGGGCGCGCCAGGCCCACCTGGGCATTGAGGTTGGCGCCGTCCATGTACACCTGGCCACCGTGCTGGTGCACCACCTCGCAGATTTCGCGGATGCCCTCCTCGTACACGCCGTGGGTCGAGGGGTAGGTGACCATCAGGCACGACAACCGGTCACCCGCCTCGCGGGCCTTGGCCTTGAGGTCGTCGAGGTCGACGTTGCCGGCGTCGTCGCATTCGACGATCACCACGTCCATGCCGGCCATCTGCGCCGACGCCGGGTTGGTGCCGTGGGCCGACGACGGTATCAGGCACAGGGTGCGCTGAGGCTGGTGGCGACTGCGGTGGTAGCGGGTAATGGCCATCAGCCCGGCGTACTCGCCCTGGGCGCCGGAGTTGGGCTGCATGCAGATGGCGTCGAAGCCGGTGATGGCGCACAACCAGCTTTCCAGCTCGTCGATCATCGCCTTGTAGCCCTGCACCTGAGCGGCCGGGGCGAAGGGATGCAGCAAGGCGAAGCCAGGCCAGGTGATGGGGATCATCTCACTGGTGGCGTTGAGCTTCATGGTGCAGGAGCCAAGCGGGATCATCGACTGGTTCAGTGCCAGGTCCTTGTTCTCCAGTTGCTTGAGGTAGCGCAGCATCTCGGTTTCGCTGTGGTGCAGGTTGAACACCGGGTGTTCGAGGAACGGGGTGGAGCGCGACAACGCGCTGGGGATGCCGCCGGGCAGGGTCTGGCGGTCGAGTGTGGCGACGTCCAGGCCATGGTCGACGCCAAGGAAGATATCGAACAGGCGCAGCACGGTTTCTTCCGTGCAGGTTTCGTCGAGGCTCACGCCCAGGTGGCCGCGCCCCAGGATACGCAGGTTGATGCGCGCGTCCTCGGCACTTTCGATCACCGCCGCCTGGGTGCCACCAACCTCCAGGGTCAGGGTATCGAAGAAGTGCGCATTCAGGCGCTTGACGCCCTTGGCCTCCAGCCCGGCAGCGAGCACCTGGGTCAGCCGGTGCACCCGCTGGGCGATGCGCCGCAACCCCTCGGGGCCGTGGTAGACGGCGTAGAAGCCAGCAATGTTGGCCAGCAGCACCTGGGCGGTGCAGATGTTGGAGTTGGCCTTCTCACGGCGGATGTGTTGCTCGCGGGTTTGCAGGGCCATGCGCAACGCGGTGTTGCCGCGGGCATCGCGGGACACGCCGATGATGCGCCCGGGCATGGCGCGCTTGTAGTCATCGCGGCAGGCGAAGTACGCCGCGTGCGGCCCGCCATAGCCCATCGGCACGCCGAAGCGCTGGCTCGAGCCGAGCACCACGTCGGCGCCCAGCTCACCGGGAGGCGTGAGCAGCACCAGGCTGAGGATGTCGGCGGCCACGCAGGCCACGGCCTGCTGGCCATGCAACTGGTCGATCAACGGGCGCAGGTCGCGCACCTCGCCATGGGTGTCGGGGTATTGCAGCAGGGCACCGAACACCGGCTGCTTGCCGAGGTTGTCCAACGCGTCGACGATCAGTTCGAAGCCGAAGCCTTCGGCGCGGGTGCGCAGCACCGACAGGGTCTGCGGATGGCAGTGTTCGTCGGCGAAGAAGGCGTTGCTCTTGCTGCGCGCCACGCGCTTGGCCAGTGCCATGGCCTCGGCGGCGGCGGTGGCTTCGTCGAGCAGCGAGGCGTTGGCCAGCGGTAGGCCGGTGAGGTCGATGACCATCTGCTGGTAGTTGAGCAGCGCCTCCAGGCGGCCCTGGGCGATCTCTGGCTGGTAGGGGGTGTAGGCGGTGTACCAGCCGGGGTTCTCCAGCACGTTGCGCAGGATGACCGTGGGGGTGACGGTGGCGTGGTAGCCCATGCCGATCAGGCTGGACCACAGCTGGTTCTGGTTGGCGTAGCCGGCGAGCTTGGCCAGGGCGGCCTGCTCATCGAGGGCAGGCGGCAGGTCGAGCGGGCGGCCGAGGCGGATGCCCGGGGGCACGGTCTGGTCGATCAGCTCGCTGCGCGTGGTGACACCAAGGGTGCCGAGCATGGCCTGCTGCTCCGCGGTATCGGGGCCCAGGTGGCGACGCAGGAACGGGTTGTGCTCGTGCAGTTGATGCAGGGGGGGCGACTGGGACATGGCGACGTTCTCTTCCTGGACCAGTTCTCGGGGAGACTTACAAGTCTAGGAAGGGATCGGCGATGTTGCTGTAAATCGATGGTGGCCGTGCCGGCCCTATCACGGGGCAAGCCCGCTCCTACAAGGTTTCGCATGTCCCTGTGTGAGCGGGCTTGCCCCGCGATGGGGCCATCGGGTCATTCGCCGATGGCAGCCTTGTAACCGACAGCGTCCAGCAGCTTGTCCAGTTCGGCCGCGTCACTTGGCTTGAGCTTGAAGATCCACGCCTGGTAGGGCTCTTCGTTGAGCAGCTCCGGGCTGTCGGCCAGTTCTTCGTTGACCGCGATCACCTCGCCGCCCACGGGCGCGTAGATATCCGATGCGGCCTTGACCGACTCGACCACGCCCGCCGCATCGCCTGCTGCGAACACCTTGCCGACTTCCGCCAGCTCGACGAACACCACGTCACCCAGGGCCTGCTGGGCGTGGTCGCTGATACCGACGGTCACGCTGCCATCGGCTTCCAGGCGGGCCCATTCATGACTTTCGGCAAAACGCAGATCAGCGGGGATATTGCTCATGTCTTGTATTCCTCGATTGGCTCAGCGGTCCGCCCGCCGGTAATAATGGTGTTCAGATCAAGATCTTGCCGTGGCGCACGAAGGTCGGTTTGACCACCCGCACCGGGTACCACTTGCCGCGGATCTCCACCTCGGCGCGGTCGCCAGTGGCCATCGGCACACGCGCCAGGGCAATGGACTTGCTCAGCGTAGGCGAGAAACTACCACTGGTGATCTCCCCTTCGCCAATCCCCGCGACCCGCACGGTCTGGTGGGCGCGCAGCACCCCACGCTCCTCCAGCACCAGGCCGACCAGTTTTTCCTTCACGCCCTGCTCGATTTCCGCGAGCAGCGCGGCACGGCCGATGAACTCACGCCCGGCAGGCTCCCAGGCGATCGCCCAACCGAGGTTGGAGGTCAGCGGGGTATGGGTTTCGTCGATGTCCTGGCCATACAGGTTCATGCCCGCCTCCAGGCGCAGCGTGTCACGCGCGCCGAGGCCACTGGGCGCGATACCGGCGCCGACCAGGTCGTTGAAGAACGCCGGGGCTTGGTCGCCCGGCAGGATGATTTCCAGGCCGTCTTCGCCGGTGTAGCCAGTACGGGCGATGAACCAGTCACCTTCGGGCATGCCTTCGAAAGGGCGCAGCTCACGGATCAGTGCGGCACGCGCGGCGCTGAGCAGCGCGCCGACCTTTTCCCGGGCCTGTGGCCCCTGGATGGCGAGGATGGCGAGCTCGGGACGCTCGTGAAAGCTGACGGCGTAGTCGACGCTGCTGGCGCCCAGCCAGGCAAGCACCTTGTCGCGGGTGGCGGCGTTGGCCACCAGGCGATAGCCCGCTTCAGTGCGGTAGGCGATCAAGTCGTCGATGACGCCGCCCTCAGCATTGAGGAGCGGGCTGTACAGGGCCTTTCCAGGGGCGTCGAGGCGGGCCACGTCGTTGGCCAGCAGGTGTTGCAACCAGGCCGTGGCAGCGGCACCGTCGATGTCGATGACGGTCATGTGGGAAACATCGAAGACCCCGCAGTCACTGCGCACCTGATGGTGCTCCTCGACCTGCGAGCCGTAGTGCAGGGGCATGTCCCAACCGCCGAAATCGACCGTCTTGGCACCCAGCGCCAAGTGCAGGTCATACAAGGGCGTACGCTGTCCCATGGGTTTCTCCTTCCGGGCGTGGCGAAGCGGCGGCGGGGGTGGCGTTGATAACTCACCTGTTGTTGTAGGACCCGCCGCTGCGAATGCCGCGCATTGTAGCCGCAAGGGCGCGGCCTGGCACCCTCAGCGACGCTGCCCCGGCCGCTGGGCCGAGCGACGGATCAGGCCGATCACCGGCAGCAGGCCGACCAGCACCAGGGTCAACGCCGGCAGCGAGGCCCGCGCCCACTCGCCCTCGCTGGTCATCTCGAACACCCGTACCGCCAGGGTGTCCCAGCCGAACGGGCGCATCAGCAAGGTGGCGGGCATTTCCTTGAGCACGTCGACGAACACCAGCAGCGCGGCGCTGAGCGCGCCGGGCACCAGCAACGGCAGATACACCTTGAAAAACAATCTCGGCCCAGCCACCCCCAGGCTACGCGCTGCCTCCGGCAGCGACGGGCGGATGCGTTCCAGGCTGCTTTCCAGCGGCCCGTAGGCCACCGCGACGAAACGCACCAGGTAGGCCAGCAGCAGCGCCGAGAGGCTGCCCAGCAGCAGCGGCTTGCCGGCGCCACCCAGCCAGGTGGACAACGGCACCACCAGCTGGTTATCCAGGTAGCTGAAGGCCAGCATGATCGAGACCGCCAGCACCGACCCGGGCAACGCGTAGCCAAGGTTGGCCAGGCCGACCCCCGCTCGAATCGCCGGGGTAGGTGCCTGACGCCTGGCGAAGGCCAGCAGCAGCGCCGCGCAGACCGTGACCAAGGCGGCCATGGCCCCCAGGTAGAGGGTATGCAGGATCAACCCGGCATAGCGCTCGTCGAGGTCGTGCCGACCCCGCTGCCAGAACCACACCAGCAATTGCAGCAACGGGATGACGAACGCACAGGCGAACACCAGCAGGCACCAGCCGCTGGCCGCCAGCGCCTTGACGCCGCGCAGGTGGTACAGCGCATGCCCCCTGGGCCGCTCGTTGCCGGTACGGCTGGCGCCCCGCGCGCGGCGCTCGCCATACAGCACCAGCATCACCGCCAGCAGCAGCAGGCTGGCCAGCTGGGCGGCGCTGGAGAGGCTGAAGAAGCCATACCAGGTCTTGTAGATCGCCGTGGTGAAGGTGTCGAAGTTGAACACCGAAACGGCGCCGAAGTCCGCCAGGGTTTCCATCAGCGCCAGGGCGATACCCGCGCCGATGGCCGGCCGCGCCATGGGCAGGGCCACGCGCCAGAACGCCTGCAACGGCGACAGGCCGAGCACCCGCGCCGCCTCCATCAGGCCCTTGCCCTGAGCCAGGAAGGCCGTGCGCGCCAGCAGGTAGACATAGGGGTAGAACACCAGCACCAGCACGGTGATCACCCCGCCGGTGGAGCGCACCCGCGGCAGGCGCATCGGCCCGAACACCTCGCGCAGCGCGCTTTGCACCGGGCCGGCGAAGTCCAGCAGGCCGACGAAGACGAACGCCAGCACATAGGCGGGGATGGCGAACGGCAGCATCAGTGCCCAGTCCAGCCAGCGCCGGCCGGGGAATTCGCAGAGGCTGGTGAGCCAGGCCAGGCTCACCCCCAGCACGGTGACGCCGATGCCGACCCCGAGCACCAGCGTCAGGGTATTGCCCAGCAGACGGCCCATCTGCGTGTCGAGCAGGTGCGACCAGATCTGCAGGTCGATCGACTGCCACGACAGCAGCAAAACGCTCAACGGCAGCAGCACCAGGGCGGCGATGAAGGAGACCGGCAGATACCAGTGGCGTTGGGGGGTGTGGGGCAATGCGGGAATCTCGGTTGGAGTTGCGAACGCATCGCGGGGCAAGCCCGCGCCTACAGAAGTTGCGCCGAACCCTGTAGGAGCGGATTTGCCCGCGATAGGGGCCTCGATTACCCCGGGAGCATAAAGCCTGCCGCTTAGTTCCAGCCAGCCCGATCCATCAAGCGAATGGCCTCGGCCTGGCGCTTGCCAGCCACTTCCACCGGAATGTCGTCAGCCTTGAAGCTGCCCCACGCCGCCACTTCGTCGGAAGGCTTGACCTTCGGGTTGGCCGGGAATTCCTGGTTGATGTCGGCGAACAGCTTCTGCGCCTCCTCGCCGGTCATCCACTCCACCAGTTGCTTCGCCGCCTCCGGGTGCGGCGCGTGCTTGGTCAGGCCGATGCCCGAGAGGTTGACGTGCACGCCACGGTCCTTCTGGTTGGGCCAGAACAGCTTGATCGGCAGGTTCGGCTTTTCCTTGTGCAGGCGGCCGTAGTAGTAGGTGTTGACCACACCCACGTCGCACTGGCCGGCCTCGATGGCGTGCAGCAGCGCGGTGTCGTCGGAGAACACGTCGGTGGACAGGTTGTTGACCCAACCCTTGATCAGTTGCTCGGTCTTCGCCTCGCCGTGATTCTCGATCAGCGTGGCGGTCAGCGACTGGTTGTAGACCTTCTTCGCCGTGCGCAGGCACAGGCGGCCTTCCCACTGCTTGTCGGCCAGAGCCTCGTAGGTGCTCAGCTCCCCGGGCTTGACCCGCTCGGTGGAATACACGATGGTCCGCGCGCGCAGGCTCAGGCCGGTCCAGTCATGGGACGAGGCGCGGTATTGGGCGGGGATGTTCTGGTCGATGACGGCCGACTTGATCGGTTGCAGGATACCCATCTGCTCGGCCTGCCAGAGGTTGCCAGCGTCCACGGTGAGCAGCAGGTCGGCGACGCCGTTCTGGCCCTCGGCCTTGATGCGCTGCATCAGCGGGGCTTCCTTGTCGGTGATGAACTTGATCTTCACGCCGGTCTTGGCGGTATAGGCGTCGAACACCGGCTTGATCAGCTCGTCGATGCGCGAGGAATACACCACCACTTCATCCGCCGCCTGGGCGGTGCCACCGAACAGGGTCAGGGCCAGGGCGGCCAGTAGGGGCTTGCGTGGCAACATGGAAGTGCTCCTCGGGTAAGTGAGGTGCAAATGGTAGTGAATCCCATTTTGCGGCTCATCCATACAGCCGTTACTGGATGTTGCAGAGCAGTCGCCGTGAGCCAGCGGTGGCCCTATCGCGGGGCAAGCCCGCGCCTACAGGTACGTTCAGGGCTTGGCCAGCTCCGGCAGGTCGCCGCTCAACCCCAGCGCCTGGCGCACGAACACCGCCTTGGCCTCGGGCATCCCCTCCACCAGCTTCAACCCGGTGTTGCGCAACCAGCGCAGCGGCAGCGGGTTGGCCTGGAACAACCGCTCGAAGCCCTCCATCGCCGCCATCAACGCCAGGTTATGCGGCATGCGCCGGCGCTCGTAGCGGCTCAGCACCTTCACGTCCGCCAGCCGCTCGCCGCGCTCGCAGGCGTGCACCAGCTCCTCGGCCAGCACCGCGGCGTCGAGGAAGCCCAGGTTCACGCCCTGCCCGGCCAGCGGGTGGATGGTGTGCGCGGCATCGCCGATCAGCGCCAGCCCTTCGTCCACGTAGCGCTTGGCGTGGCGCTGGCGCAGCGGCACGCAGAGCCGACGGTCAGCGTGCTCGACCTGCCCCAAGCGGCCTTCGAACGCGCGCTCCAGGGCCCGGCAGAAGGCCGCGTCGTCCAGCGCCATCAACTGCTCGGCCTGCTCCGGGGTGGTCGACCAGACGATCGAGCACCACGCCTGCCCACCGTCACGCGACAGCGGCAGGAAGGCCAGCGGGCCTTCGTCGGTGAAGCGCTGCCAGGCCGTGGCCCGGTGCGCCTCGCTGCAACGCACGCTGGTGACGATGGCGTGGTGCAGGTAATCCCATTCGCGGGTTTCGCAACCGGCGAGGCGGCGCACCGCCGAGTTGGCACCGTCGGCAGCGATGACCAACGGCGTGCGCAGGCGGCGGCCATCGGCCAGGGTCAGCAGCCATTCGTCACCCGAGCGGCGCAGTTGCTCCAGGCGCGCGTTGGGCAGCAGGCCCACGTCGCTGTCGTGCAGGCGCTCCAGCAGGCCGTCCTGCACCACGCGGTTCTCGACGATATGCCCGAGCACCTGGGCGTGCACGCTGGCCGCCGAAAAGTGGATGTGCCCGGTACCGCTGCCATCCCACACCTGCATGTCGGAATACGGCGCCACGCGCCGCCGGGCGATGCCGTCCCAAGCGCCGAGGCGCTCGAGGATGCGCTGGCTGGCGGCCGAAAGCGCGCTGACCCGCGGCTCGAACGGCGAATCGCCCTCGAACGGCTTGACCGACAGCGGCCCGCCATCGAGCAGCAACACCTCCAGGCCGCTGTGGCGCAGGGCCAACGCCAGGGCGCTGCCGACCATACCGGCACCGACAATCAACAGATCCGCGCGCATCTCCATGCCTTACGCCAGCCTCGCTTGCGGCTTGAGCCGCACATATAGGGTTTTGTCGACCCGCGCCACCAGCTCGCCGGCGCCGTCGCGGATGTCGACCTGCAAACGCGGCAGGTACTTCTTGCCGCTGGCGGTCTGCTGGCGGATGTCCTCCAGCAGCGCGTCATCGATGTGGAATTCGGCGAACACCGGGCCCTTGCCGGGCGCGATGAAGTCGATGCTGGCGGCCTTGTCCCAGACGATGTACTCGGGGCCCAGTTGCTCGATCAGCAGCAGCATGTAGAACGGGTCGACCATCGAATAGAGGCTGCCGCCGAACTGGGTGCCGACGTAGTTGCGGTTCCAGCGGGTCAGCTTCATGCGCACCTTGACGCTGCGCATGTCCGGGCTGATGTGCTGGATGCGGATGCCGGCGCCGATATACGGCGGGTAGCAATTGAGCAGCCAGCGCAGCAGACGGGCACGACGCGCGAGTTTGCGGGGCTCGCTCATGCGCGGCCCCGCTGCTCGGGGCGGGTGCCCAGGCCCATGGCCTGGCGGGCGAACCAGCTTTTCGCCGGGGGGAGCAGGTCCAGGCCGAGCAGGCCGAGGTTGCGCCCGGCGGTCAGCAGCGGCTGGTTGCTGCCGAACAGGCGGGTGACCTGGTCGGAGAAGCCGATGGTCAGGGCCTGGTCCAGGCGCTGGCGCTGGTGGTAGGCCTGCAGGGTGGCGAGGTCGCCGGGGTGCTGCGGGCCGCCCAGCAGCGCGTCGGCCAGGGCCTGCACGTCGCGCAGGGACAGGTTGAAGCCTTGGCCGGCGATCGGGTGCAGGCTGTGCGCGGCGTTGCCCAGCACCACCAGGTGCGGGCGCACCTGCTCTTCGGCCTCGACCAGCGACAGCGGGTACAGGTGCCGCACGCCGACCTGGCGCAGCGCGCCCAGGCGGTAACCGAAGGCGTCCTGCAACTCGCGCAGGAAGCTGCGCTCGTCGACCTCGGCCAGGCGCTGGGCGTCCATCCCCTGGCGGGTCCAGACCAGCGCGCAGCGGTGCTCCGGCAACGGCAGCAGGGCCATCGGGCCCTGCTCGGTGAAACGTTCGAAGGCCTGGCCACCGTGGGCCTGGCCGGGGGTGATGTTGGCGATCAGCGCGCTCTGCGCGTAGGGCGTGCGACGCACGTGGATACCCAACTGCTCGCGCAAGCCGGAGCGGCCACCATCGGCCAGCACCGCCAGGTCGCATTCCAGGCTGGTGTCGTCATCCAGTTGCAGGCGATAGCCGCCCTCGATGGCCTGCATCGCCTTGACCTCGGCCGGGCAGCGCCAACTGACCACCTCGCGGTCCAGGGCCTGCCACAGGCACTGGCCGAGCCAGGCGTTTTCCACCACGTAGCCCAAGGCGGGCACACCCTCCTCGGCGGCGTCCAGGCGGGTGGCGCCGAAGCGGCCGCGGTCGGACACCTGGATCTGCCGGATCGGCTCGGCGCGCGGGTCGATCGCCTGCCACAGGCCAAGCTGCTGGTAGATCTGCCGGGTGCCGAACGACAGCGCCGAGGAGCGCGCGTCATAGCTGGGCTGGAAGCTGTCACCGGGGGCGAACGGTTCGATCAGCAACAGCTTCCAGCCGCGCGCCTTGGCCCCGGCCTGAAGGGCCAGCGCCAGGCTGGCGCCGACCAGGCCGCCGCCGATGATCGCCAGGTTGACCCGGCTCATGCCACGCGCCTGCGCGCATCGGCCATCAGTGCCTCGATCTCGGCGACCGTCTTCGGCACGCCCGAGGTGAGAATTTCACAACCTTGCCGGGTCACCACCACGTCGTCCTCGATCCTCACGCCGATGCCGCGCCACTTCTTCGCGACGTCCTGGTTGTCGGCGGCAATGTAGATGCCCGGTTCGACGGTCAGCGCCATGCCCGGCTCGAGCACCCGCCACTGGCCGCCGACCTTGTATTCGCCCACATCGTGCACATCCATGCCAAGCCAGTGCCCGGCGCGGTGCATGTAGAAGGCGCGGTAGGCCTCGCTGTCGATCAGCGCCCGCACCTCGCCCTTGAGCAGGCCCAGTTCCACCAGGCCCTCGGTGATCACCCGCACGGTCGCCTCGTGGGCGTGGTTCCAGTGCTTGCCGGGGGCGATCTCGGCGAAGGCGGCCTCCTGGGCCTTGAGCACCAGTTCGTAGATCGCCTTCTGCTCCGGCGAGAAGCGCCCGCTGACCGGGAAGGTGCGGGTGATGTCGCTGGCGTAGCAGTCGATCTCGCAGCCGGCGTCGATCAGCACCAGGTCGCCGTCCTTGAGCGGCGCGTCGTTCTGCTGGTAATGCAGGATGCAAGCGTTGCGCCCGGCGGCGACGATCGAGCCGTAGGCCGGCATCTTCGCCCCGCCCTTGCGGAACTCGTAGTCCAGCTCGGCTTCCAGGCTGAACTCGTGCAGCCCGGCGCGGCAAGCCTGCATGGCCCGCACGTGGGCGCGCGCGGAAATCGCCGCAGCCTCGCGCATCACCTTCACTTCCGCCGCCGACTTGTACAGGCGCATGTCGTGCAGCAGGTGATCCAGGGCAACGAATTCGTTCGGCGGCTGGGCGCCGAGGCGTGCCTTGGAGCGGATCACGTTGATCCACTCCATCAGCCGGCGGTCGAACTCGGGGTTGCTGCCCATGGCGGTATAGACCCGGTCGCGGCCTTCGATCAGGCCGGGCAGGATCTCGTCGAGGTCGGTGATGGGGAACGCGTCGTCGGCGCCGAAATCGCGCACCGCGCCTTCCTGGCCGGCGCGCAGGCCGTCCCACAGCTCACGCTCGGGGTTGCGTTCGCGGCAAAACAGCACGTATTCGCCGTGCTCGCGGCCGGGGATCAGGGCGATCACCGCCTCGGGCTCGGGGAAGCCGCTGAGGTACTGGAAATCGCTGTCCTGGCGGTACACGTGCTCGACGTCGCGGTTGCGGATGGCGACTGCGGCGGCCGGCAGGATGGCGATGCTGTTGGGGACCATCTGCGCCATCAGCGCCTTGCGCCGACGGGCGTACTCCGCCTTGGGTATGTGGCTCATGGGCAAACGACCCCCGGGAAAATCAATGCAGCGATGGCTTGGGTGCGGGCGCTTCGGGCTGGGCCAGCTCGGTGTACAGCAACAGCGGGGCGACGCGCAGGTACTCCATGACTTCCATGTAGTCGCTCTCGCCGTCCTCGGACTCTTCCAGCGCTTCCTGCACCTGGGAAATGGCCACCAGGTCCTGGAGCACTTCCTTGGCGTCAGTGGACAGGTCCTTGCCTCCGGCGTTCAGGCCGAAGCCGGCGATGAAGCCTTGGCACCACTGGCCCAGGGCGGTGGCGCGCTCGCTCAGCGGCGACTCGTCGCTGGGCAGCAGCAGGACGATGGCGACGTCTTCGCCGGTCAGCTCGGCCTTGACCATCTCTTGCAGGCCGATCAGCGCGGCGCGCACGTTGGCCTCGGGTTCGTTTTCCAGCACCCCGGCGGCATCGGCCAGCCAGGCCTCGGCATCGAAGCCGGCACCGGCGCAGCTGCGGCCGATCAACAGGCCGTGCAGCTCGGCGGGGGAAACAGGGTGACCGTTGCTCGAAAGCAGCGTGGCGAAGGCGGTGTAGGGCGATTGGGTATTGGGCATGGGCGGCTAGGCGCCAGACGGCGCATATGACTAGAATGAAGACCTTGTATCCTAGCACCGGCAGGCGCGCCAAGACCATCTGCACTGGCCCTCCGGCCCCGGCACAAGGCATGATCGCCCAGCGATCGACGACGGAACGAAGCGAGTGCACCCCATGCAAGAGAACGACCTGCAGGCGCTGATGAGCCGATTCGAGTTGCTGATCGAGCGCGTCGAGCAACTAAAACGGCAAAATGCACTCCTACTAGCGCAGGAAAAATCCTGGCGTGAGGAGCGTACCCACCTCATCGAAAAGAACGAGATTGCACGGCGCAAGGTCGAATCGATGATCCTGCGCCTCAAGGCCTTGGAGCAAGACTCATGAGTTCAAGCAACAGCGTCACCGTCCAGATCCTCGACAAGGAATACTCGATCATCTGTCCGCCCGAGGAGCGCAACAACCTGGTCAGCGCCGCGCGCTACCTGGACGGCAAGATGCGCGAGATCCGCAGCAGCGGCAAGGTGATCGGCGCCGACCGTATCGCCGTGATGGCCGCGCTGAACATCACCCATGAGCTGCTGCACCGCCAGGAGCGCCCGGAAGTCGCCAGCGGCGGCACCACCCGCGAGCAGGTGCGCGACCTGCTGGAACGCGTCGACCAGGCACTGGGCGACGACACGGGTACCAAAAACGGCTGAGCTTGATATACTGGCGGCCACTCCCTGGGGGATGCGCCAGTCGGTTATGTCCCTGAGCCGATACGCACAACCACGGGGGTTGCACGCTGGGGCAGGTGTGCATGTCCGCCCGACGGAAAGCCTTAACGCCCCCTGCAATCTCCACCTTGAACTTTCGGGTTCAAGGGCTACACCGATAGCGGTTTCATCGGGGAGCCTGAATTCAAATGCCCGCCTCCCAAGGCGGGTTTTTCATTTTGGCCGACAGCAACCTGCGGCCATCGCCTCCGGGACCGCCTGTGCCATGACCGACACCGCGCCGCTCACCCGCCCCCAGTTGCGCCGACTGCTGCGCAACGCCCGCCGCGCCCTGACGCCCGCCGAACAACGCCAGGCCGCGCTTGGCCTGTACCGCCAACTGGCCCAGCACCCGCTGTTCCGCCGCGCCCGGCACATCGCCCTGTACCTGCCCAACGATGGCGAGATCGACCCGCGCCTGCTGCTGCGCGAGGCCCAGCGCCGAGGCAAACGCGCCTACTTGCCGGTGCTGCACGCCTGGCCGCGCACGCGCATGGTGTTCCAGCGTTTCGAGCAAGGGGAAACACTGCGGCGCAACCGCTTTCGCATTCCGGAACCCGTGACCGATCGCCGGCGCCAACGGCCGGTGTGGGCGCTGGACGTGATCCTGCTGCCGCTGGTGGGGTTCGACGAGGTGGGCGGGCGCCTGGGCATGGGGGGCGGCTTCTACGACCGCAGCCTGGCCTACCAGGCACGCCGCAAGGCGTGGAAGAAACCGCTGCTGTTGGGGCTGGCGCATGAATGCCAGAAGGTCGAGCGGCTGGCCCAGGCCAGTTGGGATGTGCCGCTGCGCGGAACGGTCTCGGACCGTGGCTGGTACCTGGCGCCGAATTGAGCGGCGCCGGCGGAGGGCTTAGCGTTGCTGCTGGGTGTGCTCGACGGGCGTCTGGTAGGCCGCGTCCATCTTTCGCTCCCAGAAACCCTGCGCATAACCGGTGGTGACGACGCCCAGGCCGAAGATAAAGGCCAGAATCCAGAGCACATCCGGTTTGCGTTGTTTCATCAGAGCCCCCCTAAGGCAAACTGATCGGCTCGGCAGCCTTCTTGGTGCTGCCGGAGCATGGTCCTTAAAATCGGCGCATTTTCCGATAACCTGAGTCGGCACGCAAACGCTGACGCCAACCGACTGTCGGTTTGATGCAACAGGTTATTTCAAACTTTGTCAGGAGCAGCATCCATGGCCTACTGGCTGATGAAATCCGAGCCCGACGAGCTGTCCATCGAAGCCTTGGGCCGCCTCGGCCAGGCCCGCTGGGACGGGGTGCGCAACTACCAGGCGCGCAATTTCATACGCGCGATGAGCGTGGGCGACGCGTTCTTCTTCTACCACTCCAGCTGCCCGCAACCGGGTATCGCCGGGATCGCCAAGATCATTGCCGCGGCCTACCCCGACCCCACCGCGCTGGACCCGCAGAGCCACTACTTCGACGCCAAGGCCAGTGCCGACAAGAACCCCTGGAGCGCGGTGGACGTGGCCCATGTGCAGACCTTCCGCCAGGTGCTGGGGCTCGGCCTGCTCAAGCAGCAGGCGGCGCTGGAGGAGCTGGCGCTGGTGCAAAAAGGCAGCCGGCTTTCAGTGATGCCGGTGACCCCGGAGCAGTGGGCGGCGATCGTGGCGCTGAGCGCCTGACCCCATCGCGGGGAAAACCCGTGATGGGCGGGCCGTCAGCTCATTGCACGATCAGGTTGTTGAACAGCAGGTCCTCGACGATCGGTTTGCCTTCCTCGGTGTTCATCACCTGCTGCACCTGCTTCAGCGCTTCCTGGCGCAGCGCTTCCTTGGCCTCGACGTTGTTCATGTTATCCACACCCTGCTGGGTGAACAGCGCCACCAGCTGGTTGCGAATCAGCGGCTCATGGTGCTTGACCGCCGCCGCCGCGGCATCGCCGCTCACGCGCAGGGCCACGTCGGCCTTGTACACGCGCAGCTTCGGGCCGCCGTCGAGGGCGTAGTTGCCAACCAGGGGCGGGCTGAGGTTGATGTACGCCACTTTAGGCTCGCCTTCCTTGCCCTCCTCGGCCATGGCCGCCACCGGCAACATCAGGGCCAGCACCATCAAGATCCACGCTTTCACGAATTCGCTCCTCAATACAGTTGGCGCCAGCTTACCCAGCCCGCCATTCAAACCCAAGCCCGGGCTTATGCCGGCTCATCAGGGCCGGCCATGCTCGTTGACCGGCACCCTCGCCCTCCTACACTTATCGGCCACCACTCGCAAAGGAATAGCCCGATGAAAGCCGTGTTGTGCAAAACCCTGGGCCCCGCGCGGGACCTGGTCCTGGAAGAGGTGCCCGGCCCGACGCCGAAGAAGAACGAGATCCTGCTCGACGTGCATGCCGCCGGGGTCAATTTCCCCGACACCCTGATCATCGAAGGCAAGTACCAGTTCCAGCCGCCGCTGCCGTTCTCGCCGGGCGGTGAGGCCGCCGGCGTGGTGGCCGCCGTGGGTGAGAAGGCTGGCGCGTTCAAGGTCGGCGACCGAGTCATGGCGCTGACCGGCTGGGGCGCGTTCGCCGAGCAGGTGGCGGTGCCGTTCTACAACGTGCTGCCGATTCCGCCGAGCATGGACTTCACCACCGCCGCCGCCTTCGGCATGACCTACGGCACCTCCATGCACGCCCTGACCCAGCGCGGCCAGCTCAAGGCCGGGGAAACCCTGCTGGTGCTCGGCGCTTCGGGCGGCGTGGGGCTGGCAGCAGTGGAGATCGGCAAGGCCCTGGGCGCGCGGGTGATCGCCGCAGCCAGCAGCGCCGAGAAGCTGGCGGTGGCCAAGGCCGCCGGTGCCGACGAGTTGATCGACTACAGCCAGGCCAGCCTCAAGGACGAGATCAAGCGCCTGACCGGCGGCCAGGGCGTGGACGTGGTCTACGACCCGGTCGGCGGTGAGCTGTTCGACCAGGCCGTGCGCGGCCTGGCCTGGAATGGCCGGTTGTTGGTGGTGGGCTTTGCCAGCGGAACGATCCCGCAGTTGCCGGTGAACCTGGCATTGCTCAAGGGCGCGGCGGTGATCGGTGTGTTCTGGGGCGCGTTCGCCCAGCGCCAGCCGGAAGACAACGCCGCCAACTTCCGCCAGCTGTTCGCCTGGCATGCCGAAGGCAAGCTCAAGCCACTGGTGTCGCAGACCTATGCGCTGGCAGAGGCGGGGGCGGCGATCGAGCGGCTGGGGCAGCGCCAGGCGGTGGGTAAATTGGTGGTGGTGGCCAAGTAGGCGTGGCAGTGGTCATGCCCGCCCTATCGCGGGGCAAGCCCGCTCCTAAAAGGGCCCCGTTGGTTTTGAATACAGCGGGGTCCCTGCGGTGGGCTTGACCCGCGAGACTGCGAACGCCGGAAAACCTATACCTCGCGCAGGTTGTGGCAGCGACGGAAACGCGCCTCCAGGTTGCGGTCCGGCATCTGGTGGCTGCGCAGCGCGTTCAGGGTCTGCTCCACGTAATCCCGGGTAGTGCCGAAGCGCCCCTTGGCGCTGGCCAGAATCTGGCTCAACAGTGTGTCCGGCAGGTTGCCGGCGTAGCACGGCAGGTGCCGCTCCAGCACGAAGCCCAATGCCTGCACCTTGCTGCCATCGCCCAACCGGCAGCTCAGCCAGTGCGGTCGGTAAGCCGGGTAGGGCATCTCGCGTTGCCACAAGGCCATCAGCGAATCCTCCAGGCAGCTTTCTTCCAGACGGTAAGCGAAGCCACTGCAGGAACCGCCACGGTCGAGACCAAACACCAGGCCCGGGGTTTCGGGCGTACCGCGGTGCTCGTGGGACCACAGGTAGAGGCCGCGATGATAGCCATGCACACGCGCACGCTGGCGCTCGACCGAATGGCATTCGGGTCGCCAGATCAGCGAACCGTAGGCGAACAACCACACCGGGCCACCTTTGTGCTCGGCCATGGTGAGTTTCATCGAACTGAACAATTGTTCGGGGGTCGACGGTTGCCCGAAGTCGAGGGTCGGGGGATAGGAAACCTGCCAGGACATACTTTCACTTGCCGACATGATATGCCGCCACTGTTCCACATGAACTTATCGAAAGACTTTGCTGCGTGAGTCTGTGCCGGCCCTGTCGCGGGCTCGCCCCGCGAAGGGAACACCGCTACCGTAAGACAAATAGCGGTAAAACCTCAACCCCCGCCGGCAAAGTTTCACACGTATTTACGACGACTGGAAAGTAATGTTTCGAGTATAGCGAAAGTTATTATCGGCGGTGACGACAATACCCGCCTTATAATCAACAATAACAACTTCGGTTATTAGCAAGTACGGCACGCTATTGCAGCGTGCCGTACTCATTCAGCCACGCGGCGCGTAGGCGAATACGTCCGCGCGCATACGGTGGGCATCCATCCCCGCCTCGACCAGCGCATCCAGGGTGCCGTAGACCATGTTCGGCGAGCCGCTGGCATAGACGTGCACGCTGTTGAGGTCGGTGATGTCCTCGCACACCGCTTCATGCAGCATGCCGCAGCGCCCTTCCCAGCCACACAGGTCGCTGACCACCTTGTGCAGGAACAGGTTGGGCAAGCGCTCCCACTCCGGCCAATGCTCGATGCAATAGAACTCCTCGGGCCGACGCACCCCCCAGTACAGGTGCACCGGGTGCTTGAAACCGTGGGCGCGGCAGTGCTCGACCAGGCTGTGCATCTGGCCCATGCCGGTGCCAGCGGCGATCAGCACCAACGGGCCGTCGGGCAGCTCGGCCAGGTGGGCGTCGCCGAACGGCAGTTCGATGCGGGCGATGCGCTCGCGCTGCAACTGTTCGATCAGCGCCTGGGCGCTGCTCTCGCGCGCCAGCACGTGCAGCTCCAGGTCGCGCCCGCCATGGGGCGCCGAGGCCAGCGAGAAGGCGGCCTTGTCGGCCCCCTCGCGCTCGATCATCAAGTACTGCCCGGCGTGGTAGCGCGGCGGCTTGCCTGCCGGCGCACGCAGGCGCACGCGCCAGACGTCGCCGCCGACCTCAGTGCATTCGCTCACCGTACAGGCCAGCTTGCGCACCGGCAGCTCGCCCAGGGCCAGCACACCATCCCAGAGCAACACGCAGTCCTCCAAAGGCTCGGCGATGCAGGTGAACAGCTCGCCGTGGTCACGGACCTCGCCATCCTGACGCACCCGCCCTTCCACCAGCAACGCGGCACACACATGGCAATTGCCATTGCGGCAGCTGTTCGGGCAGTCATAACCCAGGCGCCGCGCCGCATCCAGAATCCGCTCACCCGGTTCGATCGCCAGTACCGCACCGGACGGCTGCAAGGTCACCTGCATCAATCTATTCCCAACTGGTCCCACAACTCATCGATACGGCGGGTGACGGCATCGTCCTTGACGATGACCCGGCCCCATTCGCGTGTAGTCTCGCCCGGCCACTTGTGGGTCGCATCCAGGCCCATCTTCGACCCCAGCCCCGACACCGGCGACGCAAAGTCCAGGTAGTCGATCGGCGTGTTTTCGATCATCACCGTATCACGCTTGGGGTCCATGCGCGTGGTGATGGCCCAGATCACGTCGTTCCAGTCGCGGGCGTTGACGTCATCGTCGGTGACGATAACGAACTTGGTGTACATGAACTGTCTCAGGAACGACCACACACCCAGCATCACGCGCTTGGCGTGCCCGGGGTACTGCTTTTTCATGGTCACCACCGCCATGCGGTAGGAGCAGCCTTCCGGGGGCAGGTAGAAGTCGACGATCTCGGGGAACTGCTTCTGCAGAATCGGCACGAACACCTCGTTCAGCGCCACGCCGAGGATCGCCGGTTCATCCGGCGGTCGGCCGGTGTAGGTGCTGTGGTAGATCGGGTTGCGCCGATGGGTGATGCGCTCGACCGTGAACACCGGGAAGCTGTCCACCTCGTTGTAGTAGCCGGTGTGGTCGCCATAGGGGCCTTCCGGGGCCATCTCGCCGGGGTGGATCACCCCTTCGAGGATGATCTCGGCGGTGGCCGGCACTTGCAGGTCGCTGCCCCGGCACTTCACCAGCTCGGTGCGATTGCCACGCAGCAGACCGGCGAAGGCGTATTCAGAGAGGGTATCGGGCACCGGGGTGACAGCGCCGAGGATGGTCGCCGGGTCAGCGCCCAGGGCCACGGCCACGGGGAACGGCTGCCCGGGGTGCTTCTCGCACCACTCGCGGTAATCCAGCGCGCCGCCACGGTGGCTCAGCCAGCGCATGATCACCTTGTTGCGGCCGATCACCTGCTGGCGGTAGATGCCCAGGTTCTGGCGGTCCTTATTGGGGCCGCGGGTGACGGTCAGGCCCCAGGTGATCAGCGGTGCCACATCGCCGGGCCAGCAATGCTGGATCGGCAACTGGCCGAGGTCGACATCCTCGCCCTCGACCACCACCTCCTGGCACACGGCGTCCTTGACCACCTTCGGCGCCATCGACACGACCTTCTTGAAGATCGGCAGTTTCGACCAGGCATCCTTCAGGCCCTTCGGTGGCTCGGGCTCCTTGAGGAACGCCAGCAGCTTGCCGATCTCGCGCAGTTCGCCGACCGACTCGGCGCCCATGCCCATGGCCACACGTTCCGGGGTGCCGAACAGGTTGCCCAGCACCGGGATGTCGAAGCCGGTGGGTTTCTCGAACAGCAGCGCCGGGCCTTTCGCGCGCAGGGTGCGGTCGCAGACTTCGGTCATTTCCAGGACGGGGGAAATCGGGACCTGGATGCGCTTGAGTTCGCCGCGCTGCTCCAGGCCACGGATAAAGTCGCGCAAGTCGCGGTACTGCATGCGTGAGCCTCGTGTTGGCCGAATCGATCAGGGTGCAGAGTGTACCTTGTTTGGCCGAATGAGTTGGGGCCGCTGCGCGGCCCATCACGCAACGAGCCCGCTCCCACAAGAACCGGTGTGATCCCTGTGGGAGCGGGCTCGCCCCGCGATGGGCTGCGCAGCAGCCCCAGTCAATGCCTTGTCGAGCGGCGCTTACTTGCGCTTCATCGACAGGAAGAACTCGTCGTTGGTCTTGGTCTGCTTGAGCTTGTCGACCAGGAACTCGATGGCCGCGACTTCATCCATCGGGTGCAGCAGCTTGCGCAGGATCCACATGCGCTGCAGCTCGTCGTCGGCAGTCAGCAGCTCTTCGCGGCGGGTGCCCGACTTGTTGATGTTGATGGCCGGGAACACGCGCTTCTCGGCGATGCGGCGGTCCAGCGGCAGCTCCATGTTGCCGGTGCCCTTGAACTCTTCGTAGATCACCTCGTCCATCTTCGAACCGGTCTCGACCAGCGCGGTGGCGATGATGGTCAGCGAACCGCCCTCCTCGATGTTACGGGCGGCACCGAAGAAGCGCTTGGGCTTTTCCAGGGCATGGGCGTCGACACCACCGGTCAGCACCTTGCCGGAGCTCGGGATGACGGTGTTGTAGGCACGCGCCAGGCGGGTGATGGAGTCGAGCAGGATGACCACGTCCTTCTTGTGCTCGACCAGGCGCTTGGCCTTCTCGATGACCATCTCGGCGACCTGCACGTGGCGGGTCGGCGGCTCGTCGAAGGTCGAGGCGACCACTTCGCCGCGCACGGTGCGCTGCATCTCGGTCACTTCTTCCGGGCGCTCGTCGATCAGCAGGACGATCAGGTGGCACTCGGGGTTGTTGCGGGTGATGTTGGCCGCGATGTTCTGCAGCATGATCGTCTTACCGGCTTTCGGCGGAGCGACGATCAGGCCACGCTGGCCTTTGCCGATCGGGGCGCACAGGTCGATGACGCGGCCAGTGAGGTCTTCGGTGGAGCCGTTACCGGCTTCCATCTTCAGGCGCTCGTTGGGGAACAGCGGCGTCAGGTTCTCGAACAGGATCTTGTTCTTCGCGTTTTCCGGGCGGTCGAAGTTGATGGTGTCGACCTTCAGCAGGGCGAAGTAACGCTCCCCTTCCTTCGGCGGGCGGATCTTGCCGACGATGGTGTCGCCGGTGCGCAGGTTGAAGCGGCGGATCTGGCTGGGCGAGACGTAGATATCGTCAGGGCCGGCCAGATACGAAGCATCTGCCGAACGCAGGAAACCGAATCCATCCTGGAGAATCTCCAGCACGCCGTCACCCGAGATCTCTTCGCCGCTTTTCGCGTGTTTCTTCAACAGGGCGAAAATCACGTCCTGCTTGCGCGAACGGGCCATGTTTTCGATGCCCATCTGTTCGGCCATTTCCAGCAGATCGGTAATCGGCTTTTGCTTGAGTTCTGTCAGGTTCATAAGGGGAGTGACGTAATCATGTAAGAAGGGGGGGAATTAAGCTTCTGGCTTAATGAAGCCGCGCCGCAAGATTGGCGACAGGATCGCGTACTGATTCGAATTAGGGATGCGTCGGCGACGGCGTGCAGGGGGCACTGGAGAAGCAGTGCGAGGCCGAATGTAACACTTGCTTTTTTCGACGTCTACTGGTTTTGCCCAGTCTTTGTGACGCGGCGCAACCCCTGTGGGAGCGGGCTCTTCCCACGATTACGGTGGGTCAGGCGACCTGTATTGCCCCTGCTGGCGCTATCACGGGGCAAACCCGCGCCCATAGGCGAAGGTGCTCGATACACAGAAAAAGCCCCGCTTTCGCGGGGCTTTTGGAATCACAGGTGGGCGTCGAGGAACGCGGCCAGCTGGGACTTGGACAGCGCGCCGACCTTGGTGGCCTCGACGTTGCCGTTCTTGAACAGCATCAGCGTCGGGATGCCACGCACGCCATGCTTGGCCGGGGTTTCGGCGTTCTCGTCGATGTTCAGCTTGGCGACGGTCAGCTTGCCCTCGTAGGTGGAGGCGATGTCGTCCAGGACAGGCGCGATCATCTTGCAAGGGCCGCACCATTCAGCCCAGTAGTCGACCAGCACCGGGCCTTCAGCCTTCAGCACGTCGGCCTCGAAGCTGGCGTCGGTGACGTGTTTGATCAGATCGCTGCTCATGGATATCTCCAGAATCGTAGGCAAAAAAAAACGTGGCCCATCATAGCCGCACCAAACGCCGACAGGAAGCCGAACTCGATTGAGTGTAACTATAGTTGTGCAAGACGCCACGCATCGAAACGGTCACACATGCGTCATAAGATTGTCCGGTAGCTTTAATAGATGCCTCCCACAGGCCCATTGCACGTTGCCCTGCATCAAAGCCTTGCCGTGCCATGCGTTGGCGTAAGCCCACGATCGTGGCACGATTGCCGGGTTATCGACCGAGAACATCGAGATCATGCCGCATACCACCGCGAAGAACCTGTCTTTGATCGCCGCCATCGACCTGGGCTCCAACAGCTTCCACATGGTCGTGGCCAAGGCCCACCTCAGCGAGATCCGCATTCTCGAACGGCTCGGGGAAAAGGTTCAGCTGGCCGCCGGCATCGATGAAGAGCGCAAGCTCAGTGAAGAAGCCATGCAGCGCGGCCTGGAGTGCCTCAAGCGCTTCGCCCAGCTGATCAACGGCATGCCCGCTGGCGCCGTGCGCATCGTCGGCACCAATGCCCTGCGCGAGGCACGCAACCGCAACGAATTCATCCTGCGCGCCGAAGCCATCCTCGGCCACCCGGTCGAAGTCATCTCCGGCCGTGAAGAAGCCCGCCTCATCTACCTGGGCGTTTCCCACACCCTGGCCGACACCCCCGGCAAGCGCCTGGTCGCCGACATCGGCGGCGGCAGTACCGAATTCATCATCGGCCAACGTTTCGAGCCGCTGCTGCGCGAAAGCCTGCAGATGGGCTGCGTCAGCTACACCCAACGCTACTTCCGCGACGGCAAGATCACTCCGGCGCGCTACGCCCAGGCTTACACCGCCGCACGCCTGGAACTGATGAGCATCGAAAACGCCCTGCACCGCCTGACCTGGGACGAGGCCATCGGCTCATCCGGGACCATTCGCGCCATCGGCGCGGCGATCAAGGCCAACGGCCAGGGCAACGGCGAGGTCAACGCCGAGGGCCTGAGCTCGCTCAAGCGCAAACTGTTCAAGCTCGGCGAAACCGACAAGATCGACTTCGACGGGGTCAAGCCCGACCGCCGGGCGATCTTCCCGGCCGGCCTGGCGATCCTCGAGGCGATCTTCGACGCCCTGGAACTGCAACGCATGGACCACTGCGACGGCGCCCTGCGCGAAGGCGTGCTGTACGACCTGCTGGGCCGCCACCACCACGAGGACGTGCGCGAACGCACCCTGAACTCGTTGATGGAACGCTACCACGTCGACCAGGGCCAGGCCGCGCGGGTCGAGCGCAAGGCGCTGCACGCCTTCGACCAGGTGGCCAAGGCGTGGCAGCTTGACGAGGGTAACTGGCGCGATTTGCTGGGCTGGGCGGCGAAGGTTCACGAAGTGGGGCTGGACATCGCCCATTACCATTACCACAAGCACGGCGCCTACCTGATCGAGCACTCCGACCTGTCCGGTTTCTCCCGCGAGGACCAGCAGATGCTGGCCCTGCTGGTGCGCGGCCACCGCCGCAACATCCCCAAGGACAAGTTCGCCGAGTTCGGCGACGAGGGCGTCAAGCTGATCCGCCTGTGCGTGCTGCTGCGCTTCGCCATCCTGTTCCACCATATCCGCGGCACCCAGCAGATGCCCAAGGTGCAGCTGCAAGCGAGCGAAGAAAGCCTGGCAGTGGTGTTCCCGGAAGGTTGGCTGGAACAGAACCAGCTGACCCAGGCCGACTTCGCCAACGAGGCGGAGTGGCTGGCCCGGGTCGGCTTCGTCCTCAGCGTACGTTGAGGACCGGGTTGCTCAGGCGCTCCAACAGGGTCGCCTGGGCACTGCGCGGGTTCTGGTTGCCGGTCGGCGTGCTGCGCACGTAGCGCCCGTCCGGTTGCAGGGTCCAGGCCTGGGTGTTGTCGGTCAGGTAACCCTCCAGCTCCTTCTTCACCCGCAGCAGCAACTTCTTGCCCTCCACCGGGAAGCAGGTCTCGACGCGCTTGTCGAGGTTGCGCTCCATCCAGTCGGCGCTGGACAGGTAAATCTGCTCCTCGCCGCCATTGAGGAAGTAGAACACCCGGGTGTGCTCGAGGAAGCGACCGATGATCGAGCGCACGTTGATGTTGTGCGACACCCCAGGAATGCCCGGGCGCAGGCAGCACATGCCACGCACCACCAGGTCGATGCGCACGCCAGCCTGGCTGGCCTTGTACAGCGCCTTGATGACCTTGGCGTCGGTCAGCGAGTTGAACTTGGCGATGATGTGCGCCGGCTTGCCCTCGACCGCGAACTGGGTCTCGCGGGCGATCATGTCGAGCATGCCCTTCTTCAGGGTGAACGGCGCGTGCAGCAGCTTCTTCATGCGCAAGGTCTTGCCCATGCCGATCAGTTGGCTGAACAGCTTGCCGACGTCCTCGGTCAGGGCGTCGTCGGAGGTCAGCAGGCTGTAGTCGGTGTACAGGCGGGCGTTGCCAGCGTGGTAGTTGCCGGTGCCCAGGTGCGCGTAGCGGACGATCTCGCCCTGCTCGCGGCGCAAAATCAGCATCATCTTGGCGTGGGTCTTGAAGCCCACCACGCCGTAGATCACCACCGCGCCCGCCGCTTGCAGGCGGCTGGCCATCTGCAGGTTGGACTCTTCGTCGAAGCGCGCGCGCAACTCGATCACCGCGGTGACTTCCTTGCCGTTGCGCGCCGCGTCCACCAGCGCGTCGACGATCTCCGAGTTGGCCCCGGAACGGTACAGGGTCTGGCGCACCGCGAGCACGTGCGGGTCCTTGGCGGCCTGGCGCAGCAGGTCGATCACCGGAGTGAAGGACTCGAACGGGTGCATCAGCAGCATGTCCTGCTTGCCGATCACGCTGAAGATGTTGTCGGCGTTCTGCAAGATCTTCGGGATCGCCGGTGTGAACGGCGTGTATTGCAGCTCCGGGTGGCTGTCCAACCCGGTGATGCTGAACAGCCGGGTCAGGTTGACCGGGCCGTTGACCTGGTACAGCTCGCTCTCGCTCAGGCTGAACTGCTTGAGCAGGTAGTCGGAGAGGTGTTTCGGGCAGGTGTCGGCCACTTCCAGGCGCACCGCGTCACCGTAGCGGCGCGAGAACAATTCGCCACGCAGGGCGCGGGCGAGGTCGTCGACTTCTTCGGAGTCCAGCGCCAGGTCGGCGTTGCGGGTCAGGCGGAACTGGTAGCAACCCTTGACCTTCATGCCCTGGAACAGGTCGTCGGCGTGGGCGTGGATCATCGACGACAGGAACACGTAGTTGTCGCCAGCGCCACCGACCTCTTCCGGCACACGGATCACCCGTGGCAGCAGACGCGGCGCCGGGATGATCGCCAGGCCCGAGTCGCGCCCGAAGGCGTCCACGCCCTCCAGCTCGACGATGAAGTTCAGGCTCTTGTTCACCAACAGCGGGAATGGGTGGGTCGGGTCGAGGCCGATCGGGGTGATGATCGGCGCGATCTCGTCGCGGAAATAGCGGCGCACCCAAGTCTTGAGCTTGGGGGTCCAGTAGCGGCGGCGAATGAAGCGGATCTGGTGTTTCTCCAGCTCCGGCAGCAGCACGTCGTTGAGGATCGCGTACTGGCGCTCCACCTCGCTGTGCACCAGCTCGCTGATGCGCGCCAGCGCCTGATGCGGCTGCAGGCCGTCGGCGCCGGCTTGCTCGCGGGCGAAGTTGATCTGCTTCTTCAAGCCCGCCACGCGGATCTCGAAGAACTCATCGAGGTTGCTGGAGAAGATCAACAGGAACTTCAGGCGTTCGAGCAGCGGGTAGGACTCATCCAGCGCCTGTTCCAGCACACGGATGTTGAACTGCAGCTGCGAGAGCTCGCGATGAATGTACAGGCTGCTGTCGTCCAGGCCGGGGACGGGGACCGCCGGCGCCGGTGCCGGCGCGGGGGCGGCGGCCTCGGCCGGCACCTCAGGCGCAGGCTCCGGCGGCAGGTCCGGAGGCGTCTGCAGCAGCTCTTCCGGGAGGGCCTGGGCTTCCTTGATCTCGACAGGTGTGAGCACTTCGTTATTCATCTGACGTTCCTGTGAGGGCGTTACTGCCCTCTCAACAATTGCGCGGCACGCACGGCGAAATAGGTCAGGATGCCATCGGCGCCTGCCCGTTTGAAAGCAGTGAGGGATTCGAGGATGACGGCCTCGCTGAGCCAGCCGTTCTGGATCGCCGCCATGTGCATGGCGTATTCGCCGCTGACCTGGTACACGAAGGTCGGCACGCGGAACTCGGTCTTCACCCGATGGACGATGTCCAGGTACGGCATGCCCGGCTTGACCATGACCATGTCGGCGCCTTCGGCGAGGTCGGTGGCCACTTCGTGCAGGGCTTCGTCGCTGTTGGCCGGGTCCATCTGGTAGGAAGCCTTGTTGGCCTTGCCCAGGTTCAGCGCCGAGCCGACCGCGTCGCGGAACGGGCCGTAGTAGGCGCTGGCGTACTTGGCCGAGTAGGCCATGATGCGCACGTTGACGTGGCCGGCCAGCTCCAGCGCTTCGCGGATCGCCTGCAAGCGGCCATCCATCATGTCCGACGGGGCCACCACCTGGGCGCCAGCCTCGGCGTGCGACAGCGCCTGGCGCACCAGGGCATCGACGGTAATATCGTTTTGTACGTAGCCTTCTTCGTCGAGGATGCCGTCCTGCCCGTGGGTGGTGAACGGGTCCAGGGCCACGTCGGTGATCACCCCCAGCTCCGGGAAGCGCGCGCGCAGGGCGCGGGTGGCGCGCTGGGCGATGCCGTCCGGGTTCCAGGCTTCGGCGCCGTCGAGGGATTTCTTCTCGCTCGGGGTCACCGGGAACAGCGCCAGTGCCGGGATGCCCAGCCGTACCCATTCCTGTGCGGCTTCGAGCAGCAGGTCGATCGACAGACGCTCGACGCCCGGCATCGACGGCACTTCCTCGCGGCGGCCCTCGCCGTCCAGCACGAATACCGGGAGGATCAGGTCATCGACGGTCAGGGTGTTTTCACGCACCAGGCGACGGGAGAAATCGTCCCGGCGGTTGCGACGCAGGCGGGTGGCAGGAAACAGGCGGTTGGCGGGGGTAAAGCTCACGGCAGACTCCTGAGCCCGCGCAGGCGGGCTAGCGCGACAGTTATAAGCGGCCATTATGACGCCTGTGTTACACCCTGGGGCAACCCTGCGACTTGTGGCCGCAGGCATTGTCCTTGTAGGAAATGTTCACCTCAAGACACATTTGGACACTTTCACGAACGCGCGCGAAGGGTTAGGCTGCGCGTTCATTTCGCCAGCACGCCAGAAAATGCTTCAACAATTCCTGAACGATTTCGGCTATTTTGCCCTTTTTCTCGGCACGTTCTTCGAGGGCGAGACCATTCTCGTGCTCGCGGGTTTTCTGGCGTTTCGCGAATACATGGACATCAAGCTGGTGGTCGCGGTGGCCTTCTGCGGCAGCTATGCCGGCGACCAGCTGTGGTACTTCATGGGCCGCCGCCACGGGCGCAAGATCCTCGCCCGCAAGCCGCGCTGGCAGGCCATGGGTGACCGGGCGCTGGAGCACATCCGCCGCCACCCGGATATCTGGGTGCTGAGCTTCCGTTTCGTCTACGGTCTGCGCACGGTGATGCCAGTGGCCATCGGCCTGTCCGGCTACCCGCCGCGTCGCTACCTGCTGCTCAACGGCATTGGCGCGGCAATCTGGGCCGTGGCCCTGGGCCTGGCCGCCTACCACTTCGGCGCCATCCTCGAAGGCCTGCTGGGCAGCATCAAGAAATACGAGCTATGGGTGCTCGGTGCCCTGCTGCTGCTCGGCGGCCTGCTGTGGCTGCGCCGGCGCTTTCGCAATGTGCGCGCCGAGCGCCGCGCGGCGGCAGAGCACCAGGCCGCCCAGGCTGAGCAGGCTGTAGCCCAGGAGCAGCAGCCAGAACAGGGGCGTGACCAGCACTAGCCCGAACGCGCCGGCCAGGTACAGCGCTGGCGCATTCGACAGCAACCGCAACACCTCCACGCGCCCTGCCCAGGGCCGATCCTCCAGCGCCGCCCCGAGCGCGAACAAGCCGAGCGCCATCACTGTCCAGCCCAGCACCAGGGCCGCGGCCGGCACCCGCTCGGCCACGTCCATCAGGTAACTGCCCAAGGCGATGTACACGGCGAACTGCGCCACCACGTACAACTGCCAGGCCCTGCCCAAAGGCACCTCGAACTTGCGAAACCGCGCCAGGTCCGGCTTGGCCTGTGGATAACCCTGCGCCACGTCCGCCGGGCGCCAGCCGGTGGGCATGAACCAGATGCGCAGCTTGTCCCACAGGCTGCGGGTGCGCCGCGCGTCGCGCCACAGCTGGGCATAGAACTGCAGGTTGGCCCACAGCGGGTTCCAGCTGGCCAGGGGCGTGGTCACGCCGAACACCACTGGCTCGCGCGCGTCCTCTTCCTGGAAGGTGCCGAACAGGCGGTCCCAGAGAATGAACACGCCTCCGTAGTTGCGATCCAAGTACACAGGATTCTGCGCATGGTGGACGCGATGATTGGACGGCGTGATGAACACCCACTCCAGCCAGCCCAGCTTGGGCACATGGCGCGTGTGCACCCAGAACTGATACAGCAGGTTCAGCGAGGCCACGGTGACGAACACCACCAGCGGCACGCCGAGCAGCGCCAGCGGCAGATAGAAGACCCACGAGAAGATGAAACCGCTGCTGGTCTGGCGCAGCGCCGTGGTGAGGTTGTACTCCTCGCTCTGGTGATGCACCGAGTGCGCCGCCCACAGCACGTTGCGCTCATGGCCCAGGCGGTGCAGCCAGTAGTAGCACAGGTCGTAGAGCACGAACGCCAGCGCCCACACCCACCAGGCGTCCGCCGGCAAGCGCAGCAGCGCCAGGTGCTCGACAGCCAGCGCGTAGCTCACCAGCCCCACGCCCTTGGTCAGCAGCCCGGTGCTGGTCGACAGCGCGCCCGTGCTCAGGCTGTTGATGGCGTCGGCCAGGCGGTAGTTGCGCTGGCCACGCACGCGGTCGGCCAGCAGCTCCACCGCGATCAGCGCGAAGAAGAACGGCACGGCCAGCAGAATCAGGTCCATGGGCAGCGTCTCTTGGGTGATCCCCAAAGATTAGGCCGGGCCAGGGGCGAACCCTATGGCCACATCTGCCAAACTAGAGGACATTCAGCGCCTCGATACGGGAGTAATGAGCATGACGAAAAAAGTTGCGGTGATTCTTTCCGGCTGCGGCGTGTATGACGGCGCCGAGATCCACGAAAGCGTGATCACCCTGCTGCGCCTTGACCAACGCGGCGCCCAGGTGCAGTGCTTCGCGCCGAACATCGCACAGATGCACGTGATCGACCACCTGACGGGCGAGGAAATGCCCGAGTCGCGCAACGTGCTGGTGGAGTCGGCGCGCATCGCCCGTGGCGAGGTGAAGGACATCCGCGAGGCCCGCGCCGAGGACTTCGACGCGTTGATCGTGCCGGGCGGTTTCGGCGCGGCGAAGAACCTCTCCAACTTCGCCGTCGAAGGCGCCAACTGCAGCGTGCACCCGGACGTGCTGGCGCTGGCCGAGGCCTTCGCCGACGCCTGCAAGCCGGTCGGGCTGATCTGCATCTCCCCGGCGCTGGCGGCGAAGATCTACGGGCCGGGCGTGGTTTGCACCATCGGCAACGATGCCGGCACCAGCGCGGCGGTGGTGAAGATGGGCGGCACCCATGAGGAGTGCGATGTGCACGACATCGTCGAGGACACCCAGCGCAAGCTGGTGACCACCCCGGCGTACATGCTGGCCAAGTCGATCAGCGAGGCGGCGGGCGGGATCTACAAGTTGGTCGACCGGGTGCTGGAGCTGACCCACGAGAACGATTGAGGTGTGCCTGTGGCGACCCGCTCCCTGTAGGCGCGGGCGTGCCCCACGATGAGGCCCGCCATCACACCTTCGAAAGCCGCGTCAGAATGCGGTCCAACGCATTGGCGAACGCCTGCTTCTCGCGCTCGCCATAGGGCGCCTGCCCACCCCCCACCTGCCCCTGCTCGCGCAATTCGGTGAACAGGTTGCGCACTGCCAGGCGGTCGCCCATGTTGCGTTCGTCGAACTCGCGGCCACGCGGGTCCAATGCCGCAACGCCCTTCTTGATCAGGCGGTCGGCCAGCGGCACGTCGCTGCAGATCACCAGTTCGCCGGGCACGGCGTTGTCCACCAGGTAGTCGTCGGCCGCGTCCATGCCACTGGGCACCACGATCAGCTTTACCAGGGCGAAGGCCGGCTTGGTCTGGGCCTGGCCGGCAACCATGACCACCTCGAACTTGCGCTTGAGGGCGAACTTGACGATCAGGTCCTTGGCCGCCTTGGGGCAGGCGTCGGCGTCGATCCATACACGCATGGCGATGTTTCCGTGATTCAAAGACTGCGTAGTGTCAGGGCCGGCCCTATCGCGGGGCAAGCCCGCGATAGGTCGCGCAGCGGCCTCAGTTCGCCGCCGCCCTGCGCTTCTCGGCGATCCGCGAGCGCCCGTACAGGATCACGATAGCCAGCAACGCCACGGCCTGCGCACCCAGCGAGTACGCATCGGCGTGAATCCCCAGCCAGTCGAACTCGAAGAACGCCACCGGCCGGGTGCCCAGCACGCCCGCCTCTTGCAGCGCCTTCACGCCATGCCCGGCGAACACCACCGACAGCGCGCACAGCAGCGCCGCGTTGATGCTGAAGAACAACGCCAGCGGCAGCTTCGCCGACCCGCGCAGGATCACCCAGGCCAACCCCACCAGCAGCACCAGCGCCGTGGCGCCACCGGCCAGCACCGCCTGGTGCCCGGCAGGCCCGGCCTGCAGCCACAGGGTCTCGTAGAACAGGATGACCTCGAACAGCTCGCGGTACACCGAGAAGAACGCCAGCATGGCGAACCCGAAGCGCCCGCCGCCGCTGACCAGGCTGCTCTTGATGTAGTCCTGCCAGGCGGCGGCGTGGCGGCGGTCGTGCATCCACACACCGAGCCACAGCACCATCACCGCGGCGAACAACGCCGTGCAGCCTTCGAGCAGCTCGCGCTGGGCGCCGCCGACGTCGATCACGTAGGCCGCCAACGCCCAGGTGGCGAAACCGGCGACCAGCGCCAGCGCCCAGCCGATGTTGACGCTGCGCACCGCCGACTGCTGCCCGGTGTTGCGCAGGAAGGCGAGGATCGCCGCCAGCACCAGGATCGCTTCCAGCCCTTCGCGCAGCAGGATCAACAGGCCGGAGATGTAGCTCAGCGACCAGCTCAGGCCGTCGCCGCCGAGCAGCTTGGCCGCCTGCTCGAGCTTGACCTTGGCCTCGGCCAGGCGCTGCGCGGCTTGTTCGGCGGGCAGGCCGTCCTGCAGCGACTGACGGTAGGCCATCAGCGATTTCTCGGTGTCCTTGCGCACGTCGGCGTCGATGTTGTCCAGCGAGCTTTCCACCAGTTCGAAACCTTCCAGGTAGGCCGCCACCGACAGGTCGTAGGCCTGGTCGTGGTCGCCGTCACGGTAGGCGGCCAGGCTCTTGTCGAGGGTGCTGGAGGTGTATTCGAGCAGTTGCGCCGGGCCACGCTTGACCTGTGGCGGCTGCGCGCGCTGGGCGCGGAACGCGGCCAGCGCCTCGGCGCCTTCGTTGGCGGCGACCTCGGCCGGGGTCTGGCGGGCCAGGTCGGCGAGGTTCCAGGTCTTCTCGCCCTTGGCCGCCTGCGGGTCGGCGCTGAAGCTGGCGATGTAGGCGGCGACGTCCCAGCGCTGGCGCTCGTCCAGTTGGTCGGCGAACGACGGCATCTCGGTGCCTTCGATGCCCAGGCCGAGGGTGTTGTACAGGTCGAACAGGCTCAGTTGGTCGAGGCGCGCGGCGCTGCGCAGGTTGGCCGGTGGCGGCTCCAGGCCGACGCCCGCCGGGCCGTCGCCGGCACCGCTGTCGCCGTGGCAGATGGCGCAGTTCTGCGCATACAGCGAGGCGCCACGGGCTGGGTCCGGGGTGATCACCGGGGCCTGGCTGACCTCGTAGGCCACCGCCAGGCGCGCGCCCAATTGGCGGGCCTGGCGGGCCACGCTGGCACCGTCCTCGCGCTGCTCGATGGCCTGGCGCAAGGCCTGCACGCCCTGGCCCAGGGGCTCGCGCTCGGCGTTGGCCGGCAGGCTCTTGAGCAGCTCGGCCAGCAACGCGCCGAACGCTTGCTGCTCGCGGTACTCACCGTCGTCCAGCACCTTGCCGTCGCGCACGGTGGCCGGGTAGTCGGCGCCGATGTAGTCGAGCAGGTGCAACGCCTTGGTCGCCTCGGCGGGGGCTTCGGCCAGCGCCAGGGTGCTGCACAGGGCCAGCAGCGGCGACAGCAGCCAGGCGAGCATGCGGGAACGGGGAGTCATGACGGATCTCGGCGGGAATACGAAAGCGAACATTGTTCACTTCCACTCCCTTTCGCTCAAGGTTGGCGGGCAGATTTCATGAAAAATCTAGAGACAATTTTGTTCGGGCGAGCCTCTCGCGGGGCAAGCCCGCGTCCACAGGTTCACCACTGTCCATGAAAAACGGCGATGTGCCTGTGGGAGCGGACTCGCCCCGCGAGAGCGGTCCTGAGGACGCCATCACACCAGGATCAAATAGCCATTATCTAGCCACTAACTTTCGCTATAATCCCGCCCTTTGCACCATTCATTCAGGGAAGAAGACCACCAATGGTACCCCGCGCCCGCACCCTGGCGACCTTGCTCGCCACCCTGCAGCTCACCGGCTGCGCCGCCTTCCGCAGCTACGACAGCGAGTTGCAGCAGACCAACCAGCAACTGGCCGCCGGCAACGTCGACGCCGCCCTCGCCCTGCTCGAAAGCAACAACAAGGGCGAGCAGAAAGACCTGCTCTACTACTTCGAGAAAGGCGAGCTGCTGCGTTCCAAGGGCGACCTCAAGGGCAGCCAGGACGCCTGGCGCGCCGCTGACGGCGTGGTGTTCCAATGGGAAGAGTCGGTCAAGCTCGACACCGACAAGTACCTCAGCCAGTTCGGCAGCTACCTGGTCAACGACAAGGTCCGCCGCTACGAAGGCTACGACTACGAAAAGGTCATGCTGACCACGCAGATGGCCCTGAACCTGCTGGCCCAGAACGACCTCGACGGCGCCCGCACGGAAATCAAGAAGACCCACGAGCGCGAGGCCGTGATCGCCGAGCTGCGCGACAAGGAATACCTCAAGCGCGAGGAAGAAGCCGACAAGGAAGGGGTCAAGACCGAGTTCAAGGACCTGCAAGGCTACCCCGTGGCCAGCCTCGACGCCCCGGAAGTGGTCAACCTCAAGAACAGCTACCAGAGCGCCTTCAGCCACTACCTGTCCGGCTTCGTCTACGAGGCGCTGGGCGAGAAAGGCCTGGCCGCGCCCGGCTACCGCAAGGCCGCCGAGCTGCGCCCCAACACACCACTGTTGGAACAGGCCCTGCTGAACCTCGACAAAAGCAGCGCCAAGCCGGGTGAAAGCGAGGTGCTGATCGTCGTGCAGAGCGGCCTGGCCCCTGCTCGCGACTCGGTGCGCGTGCCGCTGCCCCTGCCGATCGACGGCAACCTGGTGATCACCCCGCTGTCGTTCCCGGTGATGAAGGACGACACCTCCACCGCGCACTTCAGCGAAGTGCAGCTCAACGACAAGGCCCTGGCCCTGACCGCGCTCAACAGCACCAGCGCCATGTCGCGCCGCGCCCTGCGCGACGACATGCCGGGCATCATCCTGCGCACCAGCGTGCGCGCCATCACCCGTGGCGTGGCGCAGAAGAAGATGAACGAGGTCAACCCGATGGCCGGCCTGGTGATGGGCATCGCCTCGGCCGTGGTCGAAGGCGCCGACACCCGCACCTGGCGCACCCTGCCCGACCAAACCCAGGTCGCCCGCGTGCACCTGGCCCAGGGCGAGCACCGCCTGAGCCTGCCGTCGAGCCTCGGCGGCAGCCAGGTGAAGGTGAAAGTCGACCGCCCCTACCAGGTGATCAGCCTGCGCGTGGTCGGCAACCGCGTGTTCGCTGGCGGCCCGTCCATCGAACTGCCGCCCGCGGCGCAAGCACAACCCCAGGCCATCGCCCTCAAGTAACCGCAAGGATCGACCATGCGCAACCTCTGCCTCGCCCTGCTCGCCGTCGCCGCCCTGGCCGGCTGCGCCACCCCGCCACCCGCCCCGGGCAGCGCCGCCAGCAAGGTGGTGACCATGGGCCAGTTGGACGACATCGAAGTCGGCCAGATGCGTGTCGCCCGCGAGAACGGTTTCCTCACCGTCAAAGTGGCGCTGAACAACACCAGCCGCAGCAACCAGACCCTGTTCTACCGCTTCGCCTGGCTGGGCAACGACGGTTTCCCGGTGGCCGATGAGGAAGGCTGGAAAGCCCTGCCGTTGTATGGCAAGCAGGCCAGCTTCCTGCCCGCCATCGCCCCGACCCCCAAGGCCACCGACTTCCGCCTCGAAGTCCACACCCGCTGACCCCTGTTTCTGGAGCTTTCCCATGTTTGCACGCGTTTCCCTCGCCGCCGTCGCCATCGCACTGGTCAGCGGCTGCAGCACCCCGTCCCCGGTCCTGGGCGGCAAGAACATCAGCTACGGCGACAGCAAGGCCGTGGAGCTGGTGACCAACGAGTTCGGCTCCACCGACCTGCAGATGATCGCCGAAAGCATGACCCGCTCGCTGGCCCAGTCCGGCGTGCTGCACGGGCGCCCGGTGGTGCAGGTGTACGACGTGAAGAACAAGACCAGCGAGTACATCGATACCCGCGAGATCACCACCTCGATCAAGACCCAGCTGATGAAGACCGGCGTGGCGCGCTTCGCCAGCGACAACACCGACATGCAGAGCCAGGTCGACCAGCTCAAGCTGCAGAACCAGAGCGGCCTGTACAAGAAGAACACCGTGGCCAAGACCGGCAACATGGTCGCCGCGCAGTACCGTCTGGAAGGCTCGATCAGCTCGATCGTCAAGCGCAGCAGCGACTACAAGGACGTGTTCTACAAGTTCAGCCTGCAGCTGATCGACGTGGAAAGCGGCCTGGCCGAGTGGATGGACGAGAAAGAAATCCGCAAGACCACGGAGCGCTGACCGATGCGTGCATGGATGGCAATGCTGGGCCTGGCCTGCGCCTTCGGCGTGCAGGCGGCCCCCAAGGTGGCGGTGACCGACCTGGCCTACCAGGAGCGGGTGCAGGAGTACATCCACACCGTCAACGCCCAGAGCAGCGGCCAGGCGAGCCTGTATCACGCCAGCGGCCAGTCGAGCTACAGCGAGTACGAGAGCCTCACCAGCTACATCGAGCAGACCGAACTGCGTAACTTCGGTGGCGACATCAAGGGCGAGATCCTCAAGGGTGGCATGTTCCAACTGGTGCAAGGCTCGCCGTACACCGCCGAGTCGAAGGAAGACGTCTACGACGTGATCCGCCGCATCAAGAACGGCGCGTTCAAGGGCGCCGACTACGTGCTGTTCGGCACCGTGTCGGACATCGACTTCCAGCAGGACATCAATGCCCTGGACCACACCGACAGCTATTCGGCGGTGCTGGGCCTGACCCTGGTGGCCGACTTCAGCCTGATCGACACCCGCACCTATGCGATCACCTCGGCGTTCACCGCCATGGGCGAAGCGCAGGACACCAAGCTGGTGAAGCGCCAGGACGCGCGGGTGACGCTGAACCGCCCGCGGGTGGTGCGTGAAGTGTCGAAGGAATTGGGGCTGGATGTGGCGCGTCAGTTGGCCGAACAGTTGGGCGGTGGGATGCCGGGCCAGCCTGGGCGGGCGCAGGGGCGGGACACTCTGCCGCCGGATGAGCCGGCGCAGATTCTGCGTTGAGCCCTGGGGCTGCTGTGCAGCCCAATCGCGGGGCATGCCCACGCCTATGGATACCGTGCTGCCCTCATGGCCGCAGGGGTTCCTGGAGCGGGCTTGCCCCGCGACAGGGCCGATAGCGCCTGCGCCCCCCCCTACAGAACGACGCGCAGGCACTGCCCCGCGTGGTACAGCGAGAACCCCGACTCATAGAACGCCGTGCGCAACGCCGGCGCGCTCACCGCCTTCATCGGCGAGAACGGAATCGGCAGGCTGTCCGGGTCGTCCTTGAGCAGGAACTCGGCGAACGCGCGCCCGATCACCGTGCCGGTGGTGTTGCCGCGCCCGTTGTAGCCGGTCACCGCCACCAGCCCCGGCGCCGGCTCGAACAGACGCATCAAGTGGTCGGGGGTGAAGTCGATGCAGCCGGTCCAGTGCATCTCCCACTCGACCTTGCCCAGCTCCGGGAAGTAATGGCCCTGGATGCGGTCGGCCCAGCTGCGCACGAACCACGCCGGCTTGTTGTCGACCCGGCCCAGGCTGCCAAGCAGCAGGCGGCCCTGGTCGTCGCGGCGGATGCTGCTGAGCACGGTGCGGGTGTCCCAGGAGCCCTGGCCGTAGGGCAGGATGCGCTCGGCGGCGGCGCCACTCAGGGGCTGGGAGGCGACCTGGTAGTAGTAGCCGCGGAAGAAGTGCTTCTGCAGGTTGCTCCACTCGCCTTCGGTGTACGCGCCCGTGGAGATCACCACCTTGTCGGCGCGCACGCTGCCACGGGCGGTGTTGACCCGCCAGGCATCGCCGTCGCGTGCCAGGCCCTCGACCGGCGACTGCTGGAACAAGGTGCCGCCCAGGCGCCGCACAGCGGCGGCCAGGCCCTGGGTGTAGGCCATGGGGTTGATGGTGCCGGCGCGGCGATCGAGCAGCGCGGCGGAAATCTTGTCGGTACCGCAGTATTGCTGGCATTCGGCGCCGGTCAGCAGCGCCACGTCGGCGCCGCGACGGGTCCATTGCGCGAAACGCGCCTCAAGGTCGGCAAGACCGGTGGCGTTGTGCGCCATGTGCAGGTTGCCGTGGTGGCGGGCCTGACAGTCGATGCCAAGGCGCTCAATCAGGCTGAACACTTCGCCGGGGGCGTCGCCGAGCAGTTTGTTCAGGCGGCTGCCCTGCGGCTGGCCGAGTGTCGCCTCGACGTCGTCGGGGCGGATCCAGGTGCCGGCGTTGACCAGCCCGACGTTGCGCCCGGAACCACCGTGGCCGACCTGCCAGGCTTCCAGCAGAACCACCGACTTACTCTGTTCGAGCAGGTGGATCGCCGCCGACAGGCCAGTGATGCCGCCGCCGATGACGCAGACGTCGGCCTTGTGCTCGCCGGCCAGGGCCTGCGGGGGCACGGTGGGCGGGGTGATGTGTTCCCACAAGCATTGTTGACGCAGTTCGGACATGGCCCGGCTCCAGCAGTGTTGGCGTTGTGGCGGCCCTCATCACGGGCAAGCCCGCGCCTACAGGATCTCCAGCGCCATTGAGGACGCTGGAGTCGTTGCAGGCGCGGGCTTGCCCCACGATGGCGACCCTCAGTCGAACACGATCCCCTGCGCCAG
This sequence comes from Pseudomonas entomophila, assembly GCF_029193575.1. Lineage (GTDB taxonomy): Bacteria > Pseudomonadota > Gammaproteobacteria > Pseudomonadales > Pseudomonadaceae > Aquipseudomonas > Aquipseudomonas entomophila_G. The sequence continues at coordinate 51,019 of NZ_JARGCS010000047.1, forward strand.
CGGCAGCTCGCGCGAGTAGTTCACGGTATTGGTCTGACGGCGCATGTAGGCCTTCCACGCATCCGACCCGGACTCACGCCCACCGCCGGTCTCCTTCTCGCCGCCGAACGCCCCGCCGATCTCCGCACCGCTGGTGCCGATGTTGACGTTGGCGATGCCGCAGTCGCTGCCCGAGGCGCTCTGGAAGCGCTCGGCCTCGCGGATGTCGGTGGTGAAGATGCACGAGGACAAGCCCTGCGGCACTTCGTTGTTCAGGCGCAGCGCCTCTTCGAAATCGTCGTAGGCCAGCACGTAGAGGATCGGCGCAAAGGTCTCGTGGCGCACCACCTCGCTCTGCGCGGGCATCTCGGCGATGGCCGGCGACACGTAGTAGGCGTTCGGGTATTGCTCGGCCAGCTGGCGCTCGCCGCCGAACACCTGGCCACCTTCGTCACGGGCCTTGGCCAGCGCGCCTTGCATGGCGTCGTAGGACAGCTTGTCGATCAGCGGGCCGACCAGGTTGTCCTTGCGTGGGTCGCCGATGCGCACCTTGGCATAGGCGGCCTTCACCCGGGCGACCACTTCGTCCTTGATCGAGCGGTGCACGATCAGCCGGCGCAGGGTGGTGCAGCGTTGGCCGGCGGTGCCGACGGCGGAGAACAGGATGCCGCGCACGGCCAGGTCGAGGTCGGCGCTCGGCGCCAGGATCATCGCGTTGTTGCCGCCCAACTCGAGGATGCTGCGGCCGAAGCGCGCGGCCACGCGTGGGCCGACCTCACGGCCCATGCGGGTGCTGCCGGTGGCGCTGACCAGTGGCACGCGCGGGTCGTCGACCAGCGCTTCGCCCGCTTCGCGGCCGCCGATCACCAGTTGGCTCAGGCCCTCAGGCGCATCGCCGAAGGCGTTCAGGGCTTTCTCGAACAGCGCCTGGCAGGCCAGGGCGGTCAGCGGGGTCTTTTCCGACGGTTTCCACACCACGGCATTGCCGGCGACCAGCGCCAGGGTGGTGTTCCACGCCCACACCGCCACCGGGAAGTTGAAGGCGCTGATCACCCCGACCACGCCCAGCGGGTGCCAGGACTCACGCATATGGTGGCCCGGACGCTCGGAGGCGATGGTCAGGCCGTACAACTGGCGCGACAGGCCGACGGCGAAGTCGCAGATGTCGATCATTTCCTGCACTTCGCCCAGGCCTTCCTGGGTGATCTTGCCGGCTTCGATCGACACCAGCTCGCCCAGGTCGGCCTTGTGCGCGCGCAGCACTTCGCCGAACAGGCGCACCAGCTCGCCACGGCGCGGTGCCGGCACGTTGCGCCAGGTTTCGAAGGCGTTCTGTGCCTGATCGATGCGCGCGGTGGTCTCGGCCTTGCCGAGCAGCTTCACCGAGGCGATCCGGCTGCCGTCGATCGGCGTGTGGACAGGGTAGTCGCCCTGGGTGTAAGCCTCGGCGGCGACGCCCAGGCGCTCAAGCAATGCAGCAACCATCGTGCTTCTCCTACATCGGGTGAAGGGTTGAAAAGGTGATGGGGATCAGTATTAATCCGATCACACTGGCGCAACAAACGACCTTTATTCCGCATATCATTCCGTCAGGTAATGATTCCCCTGCCGTAGAGACCGCCCATGTCCAAACGCCTGGTGCCGTCGATGACTGCCTTGCAGTGCTTCGAGGCCGCTGCCCGCCACCTGAGCTTCACCCGCGCCGCCGAGGAGCTGCACCTGACCCAGAGCGCGGTCAGCAAACAGGTGGCGCAGCTCGAGGAGATGCTCCACCACCACCTGTTCCTGCGCATCCGCCGGCGCTTGCAGCTTACGCCGGCGGGCGCTTTGTACCTGGCGGAGGTGAACAAGATCCTCACCCAGGTGGACATGTCCAGCCGCTACGTCCTGACCTACGGCGAGCAGACCGAAGTATTGAAGGTAGCCACTCAACCGAGTTTCGGCGTGCGTTGGCTGATCCCCAGCCTCAAGGGCTTCGGCAAGCGCCACCCGAACATCCACCTGGACATCCGCAACGAGATGGAGCCGTTCGCGCTGTTGCAGGGCTCGGCGGACGTGGTGTTCTTCTTCGGCCAGGGCACCTGGCCGGGGGCGACCTGCGTGGAGCTGTTCGGCGAGGAGGTGGTGCCAGTGTGCGCGCCGGAGCTGCTGGGCGGTCGCGCCCTGGCCGATGCCGGGGCGCTGGCGGAGTTGGTGTTGCTGCAGAGCACCTCGCGGCCGGAGGCCTGGCACGCGTGGTTCCAGGAGCAGGGGTTGCAGAGCGACAACAGTTACCACGGGCCGCGCTTCGACACCTTCTATATGGCCCTGAGCGCGGCGCAGGCCGGCTGCGGGGTGGCGCTGGTGCCGCGCTACCTGGCGGCCAGGGAGTTGGCCGAGGGCAGCCTGGTAGTGGCCTGGAACCATGCGATGCGCAGCCCGGGGGCGCATTACCTGGCGTTTGCCGAGCATGCGGCGGAGGTGCCGAAGGTGCGGGCGCTGGTGGAATGGATTCGCGATCAATTGCCGGAGTAATGCGATAGGGCCGGAAAATTCAATCGCAAAAGGAATGACCCCCGCACTTTTTTTCGCTTGCCGTGAAAGTGCATTCCCCGCTTTCATGTAAGGGTACTCCCCCACCCCCAGGAAGCTAGCGATGCCCGCCCACGATTTCGTCAGCCCCGACCGCATTCGCGCGCAGTTCTCTGCCGCCATGTCGCTCATGTACAAACAGGAAGTGCCGCTGTACGGCACGCTGCTGGCGCTGGTGAGCGAAATCAACCAGCAGGTCATGGCCGAGCGACCGCAGGTCGCCCAGGCCCTGCGCTGGACCGGCGAGATCGAGCGCCTCGACCAGGAGCGCCACGGCGCCATCCGCGTCGGCACTGCCGACGAGCTGGCGACCATCGCCCGCCTGTTCGCGGTGATGGGCATGGCCCCGGTGGGCTACTACGACCTCAGCTCGGCCGGCGTGCCGGTGCATTCCACGGCCTTCCGCGCGGTGCACGAGCAATCCCTGCACGTCAGCCCGTTCCGCGTGTTCACCTCGCTGCTGCGCCTGGAGCTGATCGACAACCTCCCCCTGCGCGAGCTGGCCGAGAGCATCCTGGCCCGGCGTCAGATCTTCACCCCGCGCGTGCTCGACCTGATCGCCCAGTGCGAACGTGACGGCGGCCTGAGCGCACAAGACGCCGAGACCTTCGTGCAGGAGGCGCTGCACACCTTCCGCTGGCACCACGACGCCACGGTCACCGCCGAGCAGTACCAGCAGTTGCACGACCAGCACCGGCTGATCGCCGACGTGGTGGCGTTCAAGGGCCCGCACATCAACCACCTGACCCCGCGCACCCTGGACATCGACGCGATCCAGGTCGGCATGCCGGCCAAAGGCATCCCCCCCAAGGCCGTGGTCGAGGGCCCGCCCACCCGCCGCCACCCGATCCTGCTGCGCCAGACCAGCTTCAAGGCGTTGCAGGAGAAGGTCGCCTTCAGCGATGCCCAGGGCAGCCACACCGCGCGCTTCGGCGAGATCGAGCAACGCGGCGCGGCGCTGACGCCCAAGGGCCGCCAGCTGTACGACCGCCTGCTCGATGCGACCCGCGCCGACCTCGGTGGCGTGCCGGCGGAGGCCAATGCCGAGCGCTACCGGGCGCTGCTGGAGGCACGCTTTGCCGAGTTCCCGGATGACCTGGCGCAGATGCGTGAGCAAGGCTTGGCGTACGTGCGCTACTTCGCCACCGAGAAGGGCCTGGCCGAACGCGGTCAGCCAGGGCGCCCGGGCGACCTGCAAGGGCTGATCGACGCCGGGCACGTGCATTTCGAGGCGTTGGTGTACGAGGACTTCCTGCCGGTGAGCGCGGCGGGGATCTTCCAGTCGAACCTGGGCGACGAGGCCCAGGCCGAATATGGCAGCAACGCCAACCGCGAGGCGTTCGAGGCAGCGCTGGGGCTGAAGGTGCAGGATGAGCTGGCGCTGTATGCGCAGAGTGAGCAGCGGTCGTTGCTGGCGTGTGCGCAGGCGTTGGGGTTTAGCTCGCTTTAAGGCCTGCAGCCCAATCGCGCGGCAAGCCCGCACAGGTACAGCGCCCTTGCCAGAAGCAGCGGTGAACCTGTGGGAGCGGGCTTGCCCCGATTACGCCGGCACCATCACCGCCCGACCCGGAACCGATCCACTTCCTGGCGCAACTGCGCCGCCAACCCTTCCAGCTCACGCGCCGTGGTGGCCAGCTCGTTGGCCACGTCGTGCTGCTCGCTGTTGGCCTGGGCGATGCTCTGCAGGTTGCGGCTGAGCACCGTCGCGGTGCTGCTCTGCTCCTGGGTCGCGGTGCTGATGACGGCGAACTGCTCGCCCGCCACACGGCTTTGCTCGTCGATCCGCGCCAGCGCCTCGGCGACTTTGTCGTTGCGCTCCAAGCCCTCCTGCATCAGGCGGTTGCCCTGCTCCAGGGTGCTGATGGCCTGCCCGGTCTGCTGCTGGATGCTGGCGATCATCCCGGAGATTTCGTCGGTGGCCTGACGGGTACGCGCCGCCAGCCCACGCACTTCGTCGGCGACCACGGCGAAACCGCGCCCCTGCTCACCGGCCCGCGCCGCCTCGATGGCAGCGTTGAGCGCCAGCAGGTTGGTCTGCTCGGCAATGGCGGTGATTACCCCGACGATGCCGCCGATCTCCTGCGAACGCGCGCCCAGGGTGTCCATCACCGTGGCGGTGCCGCCCAGGGCCTCGGCGATCTGCTTGAGCGAGGCCGAGGCCTGGTCCATGGCACTGCGACCGATGCGCGTCTGCTGGGCGTTTTCACGGGCCATGCGCTCGGTGCCGGCCATGTTGTCGGCGATGTTCATCGAGGTGGCGCTGAACTCCTCCACCGCGCCGGCCATGCTGGTGATCTCGCCGGACTGCTGCTCCATGCCCTCGCAGGCCCCGGACGACAGCCCGGACAGCGAGTGGGCGCGGCTGCTGACCTGCTCGGACGCGCTGCGGATGTGCTCGACCATGGTCGCCAACGCCTCGCCCATGTGGTTGAAGCTGCGCGCCAGTTGGCCGATCTCGTCATGGCTGGTGACCGCCAAGCGCGCGTTGAGGTCGCCCGCGCCGAGGGCTTCGGCCTGACGCACCAGGTCGTCCAGTGGGCGCAGCTTGCGGCGCAGCAGCCAGAGGGTGGCGGCCACGGCCAGGAGCATCGCCAGCAGGCTGCCGATGGCCAGGCGCAGGCCGACGCTCCAGGTCACTTCGCGGATTTCCGCCTCGGGCATGCTCGCCACCACGGTCCACGGGCCTTCGGCGAACGGCTCGGAGACACTGAACAGCTGCTGCTCGCCGCTCTGCCAGAAGCGCCCGTCCGCCTGCCCGGCCACGGCCTTGGCCGCAGCGGCTTCGTCGGCAATGCCGGCCGGCGGCACCAGCCACTTACCCTGCTCGTCGAGCAGTGCCAGCGAGCCGGTCTGGCCGATGCGGAAGCGCTTGAGGTTGGCGAACTGGGCGTTCTGCGCGTCGGTGTAGTCGAAGCCGACGAACAGCACCGCGATCACCTGCCCGGCGCCGTCGCGCACCGGCACGTAGCGGGTCATGTAGTTGCGCTCGAACAGCAGCGCCCGGCCGACGTAGGTCTGCCCGGCCACCAATGGCTTGTAGGCCGGGTGCAGGCGGTCGAGCTTGGTGCCGATGGCGCGGCTGCCGTCCTGCTTGGTCAGCGAGGTGCTGATGCGGATGAAGTCGTCGCCGCTGCGCACGAACAGGGTGGCGACGCCGGCGGTCATGCGCTGGAAGTCGTCGACCTGCTGGAAGTCGTTGTTCAGCAGGTGGTCGCCCAGGTACAGCGCCGGGGTGCTCTGCCCGGCCACGTCGACGTTCTCGCCGGCACGCACGCTCAGGCCCGTGGCGAAGCGCCGCTCGAACAGGCCGCTCAGGCGCTGGGTGTTGTCCTTGAGCGAGCCGTGGAAGGTGTCGAGCTGGTCGGCCAGCAGGCGCGCTTCGCTGGCGAGGTGCTCCTGGCGGGTGGCGAGGTTGGCGTCGTCCAGCGAGCGCAGGGCGAACAGGGTACTGCCGGTGATCACCAGCGCCAGCACGATGGCGAGGGCGACGCCGAGTTGCGAAGCGATCCGGGCACGGGGTTGGGACATACAAGGCTCCTGGCAAGGCGCCGGGATCATCCTGATCGCACTGACCGCCCGCTTGGTATTGGCGGCCTCTTCTGGGACGCTGGTTTCAGGAGATCGGCGTCGCTGGCGAATACTTGAGTGTCGGGCCGGGGTATACGCAAACGTTTTCTCTGGGTTCCAGGGCCCTATCGCGGGGCAAGCCCGCTCCTATAAGGGGTATCGCCGTCCGTCAGGACGCGCGATCGGGCCGGCACAGGCACCCCTAGCCCACCCCCAGCACCTTTACCGCCGGCAGATCCATCGCCTGCGCCTCCTCCTGCAAGAACACGCTCAAGCGCCGCAACCGCTCGCCCCCGGGGCGGGTACGCGGCCACACCAGGTAATAATCCAGCCCACTGGCCACCGCCGTCGGCCACGGCAGGCTCAAGCGCCCCTGGGCGACGTCCTCGGCGACCATCAGCAAGTCGCCCATCGACACCCCATACCCGCGCGCCGCCGCGATCATGCCCAGCTCCAGGGTGTCGAACACCTGCCCGCCCTTGAGCGAGACCTTGTCGGCCAGCCCCATGCGCGCCAGCCAGCTGCCCCAGTCGCGTTTGTCGGGGGTCGGGTGCAACAGCTCCACCCCGGCCAGCCGCCGCTCATCCCAAGGGCCATCGGCCAGCAGGTCCGGTGCGCCGACCGGGATCAGCAGTTCGGAAAACAATCGCCGCACCTCCCAGTCCGCCGGGAAGTTGCCGTCACTGAGCAGCACCGCGCAGTCGAAAGGCTCCTGGTTGAAATCCACGTGGTCGACGTCCATCCAGGCGCTGGTCAGTTGCACTTCGTTGCCCGGCTGCAAGTGCCGGAAGCGGCTCAGCCGCGCCAGCAGCCAGCGCATGGTCAGGGTGGAAGGGGCCTTCATGCGCAGGATGTCGTCCTCGCCACGCAGGGTGTTGCAGGCCCGCTCCAGCGCCGCGAAACCGTCACGCACGCCGGGCAGCAGCAGGCGCGCGGCTTCGGTCGGTTGCAGGTTGCGGCCGTTGCGCACGAACAGACGGCAAGCGAAGTGCTCCTCCAGCGTGCGGATGTGCCGGCTGACCGCACTCTGGGTGATCGACAGCTCCTCGCCAGCGCGGGTGAAGGAGCTCAGCCGGGCGGCGGCTTCGAATGCGCGCAAGGCATAGAGCGGGGGAAGCTTGCGAGACATGGGGCACCTGCAATTCGGGCATGAGCGGGAGATGGGCCGGATCATACTGCCATGAGTTCAACTCATGCCAACGATCGCTTTTATCCTTTTGTGGAAAGCTGACCGAGGCCTCAGAATCGCCCTTCCTACAGCCCCATCAGGAGAGGGACTCCCCATGCACGTCGCGCCGACCACAGAGCTCAAGGCATTGCTGCGCCTGGCCGGGCCGCTGATCGCCTCGCAGTTGGCGCACATGCTGATGGTGCTCACCGACACCCTGATGATGGCCCGCATCAGCCCCCAGGCCCTGGCCGGTGGCGGCCTGGGCGCGGCGAGCTATTCGTTCGTGTCGATCTTCTGCCTGGGGGTGATCGCCGCAGTCGGCACCCTGGTGGCGATCCGCAAGGGTGCCGGCGACATCGCCGGGGCCACGCGCCTGGCCCAGGCCGGTTTGTGGCTGGCCTGGGGCCTGGCGTTGGGCGCGGCACTGGCGCTGTGGAACCTCAAGCCGGTGCTGTTGCTGTTCGGCCAGCAGCCGGCCAACGTCGACGCGGCCATGCAGTTCCTCACCCTGCTGCCCCTGGCGCTGCCCGGCTACCTGACCTTCATGGCCCTGCGCGGCTTCACCAGCGCCCTGGGGCGCTCGACCCCGGTGATGGTCATCAGCCTGGTGGGCACGGTGCTCAACTACCTGTTCAACCATGCGCTGATCGAGGGCATGTTCGGCCTGCCCCAATTGGGGCTGGTGGGCATCGGCCTGGTCACGGCGGTGGTCTCGCTGGGCATGGCCATCGCCCTGGCGCTGTACATCCGCTGGCACCCGTCCTATGCGCCGTACCCACTGCGCCAGGGCCTGTCGCGCCCGTCGCTGCCGGCGCTGCGCGAGCTGTGGCGGCTGGGCTTGCCGATCGGCGGCACCTACATGGTCGAGGTCGGCCTGTTCGCCTTCGCCGCACTGTGCATGGGCGTGCTGGGCAGCACGGAGCTGGCGGCGCACCAGATCGCGCTGCAGATCGTCTCCACCGCGTTCATGGTGCCGACCGGGCTTTCCTATGCGGTGACCATGCGCGTGGGCCTGTACTACGGCGCGGGCAACCTGCTGGCGGCGCGTAGCGCGGGGCGGGTGGGGATCGGCTTCGGCGCCTCGGTGATGTTCGCCTTCGCGGCGCTGTTCTGGCTGCTGCCGGATGCGCTGGTGGGGTTGTTCATCGACCGCAACGACCCGGCGTTCGCGGCGATCTTCCAACTGGCGGTGCAGTTGCTGATGGTCGCGGCGTGGTTCGAATTGTTCGATGGCATGCAGACCATCGCCATGGGCTCGATTCGCGGGCTGAAGGATGCCAAGACCACCTTCCTGATCGGGCTGGTGTGCTACTGGCTGGTGGGCGCGCCGTGCGCCTGGGTGTTCACCTTCACCCTCGGCGGGGGCGCGCTGGGCGTGTGGTGGGGGTTGGCGCTGGGGCTGGCGTGCGCGGCGGTGGCGTTGACGCTGGCCTTCGAATGGCGGATGAAGCGGATGCTGGGCAAGGCGGGCGTGGGGGCGGCGGTTTCGGCCTGAGAGTCGGCGGCCCCACGATAGGGCCGCTACTGACTAGACACTCACCAACTGCGGCTTGGCCGCCTGGAACAGGTAGACGATCAGCTCGTCGATCGGCAATGGCCGGCTCACCAGGAACCCTTGCACCTGGTCGCAACCGAACCCACGCAACAGCGCCAGTTGCTCCTCGCTCTCCACCCCTTCGGCCACCACCTCCAGGTTGAGGTTGTGCGCCAGGTTGATCATCGCGTGCACCAGCTTGCGGTTCTCCTCGCGCTGGTCCATGCAGCCGACGAAGCTGCGGTCGACCTTGAGCAAGGTGATCGGCAGGCTGTTCAGGTGCACGAACGATGAGAACCCGGTGCCGAAGTCGTCCAGCGAGAAGCGCACGCCCAGGCGCCCCAGGGCATCCATGGTCTGGCGCACCAGCTCGTTGCGGCGCATCACTGCGGTTTCGGTCAGCTCGAACTCCAGCCAGCGGGCATCGACGCCATGCTCGACGATCAGCCGGCTCAGGGTGGCCAGCAGCTGGCTGTCCTGGAACTGCCGGAAACTCAGGTTCACCGCCATGTGCAGCGGCGTCAGGCCGCGCTCGCGCAACGCCTGCATGTCGCGCAGGGCGCGGGAGATGACCCAATAACCCAGCGGCACGATCAGCCCGCTCTGCTCGGCCAGCGGCACGAACTCGCTCGGTGGCAACAGGCCGCGCTCGGGGTGGCGCCAGCGCACCAGGGCCTCGAGGCCGACGATGCGCCCGTCGGCCAGGTTCAGCCGCGGCTGGTAGTGCAGCTCCAGTTCGTCGCGGCGCAGGGCGCGGCGCAGTTCGCTTTCCAGGTCGGCCAGGCTGCGCGCGTTGCGGTTGATCCGTTCGTTGAACACATGGAAGGTGCAGCCCTGGCTGCCCTTGGCCTGGCGCATGGCGATGTGCGCGTGCCACATCAGCGGGTCGGCGCCAGCCTGGGCGCGGGCGTGGGCCAGGCCCAGGCTGCAGCCGAGCAACAGGCTCTCGCCGTCGATCCAGTAGGGTTCGGCCAAGGCCTCGACGATACGTTCGGCCATCCACTCGGCGCGATTGGCATCGCGGCGGGTGTCGATCAGCAGGGCGAACTCGTCGCTGCCCAGGCGCGCCAGCTGGTCGCCGGCCTCGAGCTGCTGCTTGAGGCGGGTCACCACTTGCAGGATCAGGCGGTCGCCACCCTGGTGGCCAAGGGCGTCGTTGACGTGGCGGAAGTTGTCCAGGTCCAGGTGGCCGAGGGCCAGGCCGCGGCCTTCATTCTCGGCCAGGCGCGTGGTCAGCAGGGCCTGGAAGCCCTGGCGGTTGGCGATGCCGGTCAGCGGGTCTTGCTCGGCCAGGCGTTGCAGGGTGGCCACCAGCACGCCGCGCTCGCGCACATGGCGCAGCGAACGGCGCAGGGCGTCGTCGCTCAACTGGGTGCGCACCAGCCAGTCGCTGACCCCCACTGGCGGGGTCTCGGGCTCGTGCTCGAGCAGCAGGATGGTCGGCAGGTCGCAACGTCCCGGCGCCGGTTGCAGGGCCGGGGTGGCCAGGACCACGGCCTGGCGGTCATTGGCGAACAGGCTGTCGACCGCCTCCCAGTTCGGCGCGGTCAATAGCACCGCGCTGCCCGCCAGCGGCTGCACGCACTCGCGCAACACGGCGGCCCATTCCGGCTCATCGGCCAACAGCAGCAAGCGCAACGGTTCGATGGGCGTGGACAAGCGGGCTCCTTAAGGGCTTGAACGGTGAACGGCGGGCGCGGGCTATCCTACCCGATAAGTGGAAATGATTCTCACTATTGACGAGTGGCATTCCTTGGCCAGCATGCCGACATATTTTGTCGTGCATCCTGCTCGAAAGTCGCTGCGCCCGCAATTGCGATTCGCACATCGCGCTGTCAGACGGTCGCGCCATAACCGGGTCATGCCTGCTAGAATGCGCGGCTATTTTCTGGTTACCCCCGGTTTCTAGCATGTCCCGACTCAATCCCCGGCAACAGGAAGCCCGTGACTACGTCGGCGGCCCTCTCTTGGTGCTCGCCGGTGCAGGCTCCGGCAAGACCAGCGTGATCACGCGCAAGATCGCCCACCTGATCCAGAACTGCGGCATCCGCGCCCAGTACATCGTCGCCATGACCTTCACCAACAAGGCCGCGCGCGAGATGAAGGAGCGGGTCGGCACCCTGCTGCGCCCCGGCGAAGGCCGCGGCCTGACCGTGTGCACCTTCCACAACCTGGGCCTGAACATCATCCGCAAGGAGCACGAGCGCCTGGGCTACAAGCCGGGCTTCTCGATCTTCGACGAGACCGACATCAAGGCGTTGCTGTCGGACATCATGCAGAAGGAATACTCCGGCGACGACGGCATCGACGAGATCAAGAACATGATCGGTGCCTGGAAGAACGACCTGATCCTCCCCGCCGAGGCCCTGGAAAAAGCCCGCAACCCGCGCGAGCAGACCGCCGCCATCGTCTACACCCACTACCAGCGCACGCTCAAGGCGTTCAACGCGGTGGACTTCGACGACCTGATCCTGCTGCCGGTGAAGCTGTTCGAACAGAACCCGGACATCCTCGAACGCTGGCAGAACCGCGTGCGCTACCTGCTGGTGGACGAATACCAAGACACCAACGCCAGCCAGTACCTGCTGGTGAAGATGCTGATCGGCATGCGCAACCAGTTCACCGTGGTGGGCGACGACGACCAGTCGATCTACGCCTGGCGCGGCGCCCGCCCGGAAAACCTCATGCTGCTCAAGGAGGACTACCCCTCCCTGAAGGTGGTGATGCTGGAGCAGAACTACCGCTCCACCAGCCGCATCCTGCGCTGCGCCAACGTGCTCATCGCCAACAACCCGCACGCCTTCGAGAAGCAGCTGTGGAGCGAGATGGGCGTGGGCGACGAGATCCGCGTGATCCGCTGCAAGAACGAGGAAGCCGAGGCCGAGCGCGTGGCCATGGAGATCCTCACGCTGCACCTGCGCACCGACCGGCCCTACAGCGACTTCGCCATCCTCTACCGGGGCAACTACCAGGCCAAGCTGATCGAACTGAAGCTGCAGCACCACCAGGTGCCGTATCGCTTGTCCGGCGGCAACAGCTTCTTCGGCCGCCAGGAGGTAAAAGACCTCATGGCCTACCTGCGCCTGCTGGTGAACCCGGACGACGACAACGCCTACCTGCGGGTGATCAACGTGCCGCGCCGGGAAATCGGCTCGACCACCCTGGAGAAACTCGGCAACTACGCCACCGAACGCGGGGTGTCGATGTACGCCGCCAGTGAGGAGCTGGGCCTGGGCGAGCACCTGGATGCGCGCTACACCGAGCGCCTGCAGCGCTTCAAGCACTGGCTCGACGGGGTGCGCCACAAGGTCGCCCTGGAAGACCCGATCGCCGCGTTGCACGAGATGGTCCGCGACATCGACTACGAGAACTGGATTCGCCAGCAGACCGCCAGCGACAAGGCCGCGGAGTTCCGCATCAGCAATGTCTGGTTCCTCATCGATGCGTTGAAGAACACCCTCGAGAAGGACGAAGAGGGTGACATGACCATCGAGGACGCCATCGGCAAGCTGGTGCTGCGCGACATGCTCGAACGCCAGCAGGAAGAGGAAGAAAACGCCGAGGGCGTGCAGATGATGACCCTGCACGCCTCCAAGGGCCTGGAATTCCCCTACGTGTTCATCATGGGCATGGAGGAAGAGATCCTCCCGCACCGTTCCAGCATCGAGGCCGATACCATCGAGGAAGAACGCCGCCTGGCCTACGTGGGCATCACCCGCGCCCGCCAAACCCTGGCCTTCACCTTCGCCGCCAAGCGCAAGCAGTACGGCGAGATCATCGATTGCACGCCCAGCCGCTTCCTCGACGAACTGCCGCCGGAAGACCTGTCGTGGGAAGGCCTGGACGACGCGCCGGTGGAAGTGAAGGCGGCGCGCGGCAACACTGCGCTGGCCGACATCCGGGCCATGCTCAAACGCTGATCTACCCTGACTCTTTAAACCTTCGCCGCTACCCCGTTGGATGCGGCCACCTTTGCTACATCGAGGAAACAACAGTGCAAGCACTGCAGCAGAAGATTCGCGAAGAAGGCATCGTGCTTTCCGATCAGGTCCTGAAAGTCGATGCGTTTCTCAACCACCAGATCGACCCGGCGCTGATGCAGCTGATCGGCGACGAGTTCGCCCGCCTGTTCGCCGACTCGGGTGTGACCAAGATCGTCACCATCGAAGCGTCGGGCATCGCCCCGGCGGTGATGACCGGCCTGAAACTGGGTGTGCCGGTGATCTTCGCGCGCAAGCACCAGTCGCTGACCCTGACCGAGAACCTGCTGACCGCCTCGGTGTACTCCTTCACCAAGCAGACCGAGAACACCGTGGCCATCTCGCCGCGTCACCTCAACAGCAGCGACCGCGTGCTGGTGATCGACGACTTCCTGGCCAATGGCAAGGCGTCGCAGGCGCTGATCTCGATCATCAAGCAGGCCGGCGCGACCGTCGCGGGCCTGGGGATCGTGATCGAGAAGTCGTTCCAGGGCGGGCGCGCCGAGCTGGACAGCCAGGGCTATCGCGTCGAGTCGCTGGCGCGGGTGCAGTCGCTGGAAGGCGGTGTGGTCAGTTTCATCGAGTAAAACCACAGGGGCTGCACAGCAGCCCCCGCTTTCACCGCCGGCTCGCTTGCAACCCCGCCAGCAGCAACCGCTGGTACACCTCCTCCTTCAGCCCCTTCGGCCGATCCAGCTTCATCCGCGCCAGCTGCGCCCTATACCCCTCAGGCTCAGGCGCCTCCAATGCCGCCTTGCCCAGCTCCAACACCTCGCTCAACTTGAACTTGCTCTTGAGCCAGTTCAGCGCCCGCAGCAAATCCCGCTCCTCCCCCGTGAAGTCACTGCCCAACGGATACTCCGGGAACAACCGCGCATGCCGCGCGCGAATCGCCTCCAGGCGCTCGGGCGTGTTGTCGGTGAAGCGCGCCGCCAACTGGAACCCCTCGGCCAGCTTGCCGGCCTTCTTCGCCTGCGCCATCAGTTCGCCTTGGAAGCGCGAGTCGCTGATCGCCAGCAAGCGCGCGATCACCTCGCTGTCGGTCTGCCCGCGCAGGTCGGCGATGCCGTACTCGGTCACCACGATGTCGCGCAGGTGCCGCGGGATGGTGCAGTGGCCGTATTCCCACATCAGGTTGGACGTCACCTCCCCGCCCGCCTCGCGCCAGCTGCGTAACAGCAGGATCGAGCGCGCGCCCGCCAGCGCATGGGCCTGGGCGACGAAGTTGTACTGCCCGCCAACGCCGCTGAGCACCCGGCCGTCTTCGAGCTGGTCGGCCACCCCGGCGCCGAGCAGGGTCATGCCGAACACCGTGTTGGCGAAACGCGCGTCGCGGCGCTGGCGGCGCTTGAGGGCTTCGTCGCCGTACAGCTCGTTGATGAAGCTGATGGCGCTCATGGCGTAGCGCTTGCGCTGCTCGAACGGCATCTCGCGCAGGCGCTGGTAGAAGTCGCGGGGGCCGAGGAAGAAACCGCCGTGCACCAGCACGCCCTGCTCGTCCGCCGGGCGCCGCACCACACCGGCCTCGGCCAGTGCCAGCAGACCGTTGACGAACATTTCGCTGCAGCCGTACAGGCCCTGGGCGAAATCATCGACACCGCCTTCGCGGTCGATCAGCGCCTGCCAGGGCGCCAGGTCGAGGTCGGCGAGCAGCGCGCGGTAGCCGGGGTTGTCGCCCTGGCGCGCCAGCAGCGCGGCGGCCACCGCGTCGCCCATGGCGCCGATGCCGATCTGCAGGGTGCCGCCGTCGCGCACCAGGGTGCTGACGTGCAGGCCGATGCAGTGGTCCTGGGTGGTGACCGGCATGTTCGGCGTGGAGAACAGCCGGCGCCGCTCCGGTTCATCGATCAGCAGGTCGAAAGCGTCGCGTTCGAGCTCCGCATCGCCGGGCATGTAGGGCAACTCGTCGTGCACCTGGCCGAGCAGCAGGAGGGTTTCGCCGGCGGCGCGGCGCTGGGCGATCATCGGCAGCAGGTCGAGGGTGATGTCGGGGTTGCAGGCCAGGCTCAGGTGCCCGGGGCGCTCCGGGGCTTCGGCCACCAGCTGGGCGATCAGGTTCAGGCCCTTGGCGTTGATGTCGCGGGCAGCGTGGCTGTAGTTGCTGCTGACGTAGTCCTGCTGGGCGCTGGCGCTGTGCAGCAACGAGCCGGGCTGCATGAAGAACTGCTCGACGCGGATGTTCGGCGGCAACGTGTCGCGGCGCAGGTCGGCGAGGTAGTCGAGCTCCTCGTAGTCGGCGAACACGCGCTCGACGAAGGGTTCGAGGAAGCGGCGCTGCAGGCCGTCGCCCAGGGGTGGGCGGCCCAGGGTCAGGGCGGTGTAGATCGTCAGCTGGCGTTCGGGGGTTTGGCGGATGCGCGCGTACAGCGCGTTGACGAAGGCATTGGGTTTGCCCAGGCCCAGGGGCAGGCCCAGGTGGATGTGGGCAGGGAGGCGGGCCAGCGCCTGGTCGACGGCCTGGTCGAGGGAACAGCGGTGGGGCATGGGGAGCTCCTGTGGCGTCCGGGCATACAGGGGTTTGACCATTACCTTAGTTGATTTGCTGCCAGCGCCCCGCGATAGGGCCGGCACACACCGCACAAAAACAAAACCCGCCATCAAGGGCGGGTTTGGCTGGAATCAGGCCAGGCTCACAGCCCGGACATCTTCTGGATCGCCTTCTTCAAGTCTTCATCCGAACAGTCCGCGCAAGTGCCCTTCGGCGGCATGGCGTTGATGCCGGTGATGGCCTTGGCCAGGATGCCATCGAGCCCGCCCTGGTGGTCGGCGCGCTCCTTCCAGGCCGCGGTGTCGCCGATCTTCGGCGCGCCCAGCAGGCCGCTGCCATGGCAGGCGTTGCAGTGCTTGGCGATGACCTCGTCGGGGGTCTTGGCCCCGCCGCCGCCGGCAGCGACCGCCACTTCCATGCCCTTGCACGCTTGCCCCTGCACGCAGACCTGGCCGACCGGCTCCAGGCGCTTGGCGATGTCGTCGTTGGTCGCTGCGTGTGCGTTGAGCGCCCAGAGGGCGAATACGGCTGCTGGTACGGCCAGCATCTTCTTGATTTGGTTCACGCGTACACCCTCATGGTGGCTAATCACGCCCGCGGCCACGGTTCGCAGGCGCTGGAAAGTATAGCGGCAACCTGGAACCCGTGAAACGACCCTACAGGGGAAAGGGGTATTGGCGCGTCAATACGCTGCGCTGGATCAAAAGTTCGAGGGGGTGGCCGCGCTGATCAGCCGGGCGGGCTCGTCGAAGGGGTTGCGGAAACGGTGCGGGCGGGTGCTTTCGAAGTAGTAGCTGTCACCGGCTTCGAGGATGAACACCTCGGCGCCGACCACCAGCTCCAGGCGCCCTTCGAGCAGGATGCCGGTCTCTTCGCCATCGTGGGTGAGCATTTCTTCACCCGTGTCGGCGCCCGGCGGGTAGACCTCGTTGAGAAAGGCGATGGCGCGGTTGGGGTGCGACTTGCCGACCAGCTTCATGGTCACCGCGCCGTCGGAAATGTCGATCAGTTCGTGGGCCTTGTAGACGATCTGCGTGGGGCTTTCCGGCGCCAGTTCGACGGAAAAGAACTCGACCATGGACATGGGAATACCGCTGAGCACCTTGCGCAGGGAGCTGATCGACGGGCTCACGCTGTTCTTCTCGATCATCGAGATGGTGCTGTTGGTCACACCCGCGCGCTTGGCGAGTTCGCGCTGGGACAGGCCCTTGAGCTTGCGGATGGCTTGAAGTCGTTCGCCGACGTCCAAAGCTTGAGCCTCCTGAAACGGTCGAGATGGGGGTCGAATGTGAACGATATCATGGCAATGCCGTTCAGTATTTACAACACTCGACCCCGCAGCCCGTCCGCTTCAGCGGCTCATTCGCCGCAATACTCCAGCGGCACGCGCTTGAGGTTGCAGAACAGCTGGTAGGGAATGCTGCCGGCCTGTTGCGCCACCTCACTGGCCAGCACCTGCTTGCCCCACAGCTCGACCGGGCTGCCGACGTTGGCCTCGGGCACGTCGGTGAGGTCGATGCAGAGCATGTCCATCGATACGCGACCGATCAGTTGGGTGCGCTTGCCGGCGACCAGCACCGGCGTGCCGGTAGGGGCGTGGCGCGGGTAGCCGTCGGCGTAACCCATGGCGACCACGCCGACCCGGGTGGGGCGTGGGCTCGTGAACTTCGCGCCGTAGCCCACCGGCTCACCGGCCGGCAGTTCGCGCACGCTGATCACCCGCGATTGCAGGGTCATCACCGGTTGCAGGCGCGCGGCCTGGGCCTGGTCGACCTCGAACGGCGTGGCGCCGTACAGCATGATGCCCGGGCGCACCCAGTCACTGGGCACCTGCGGCCAGCCAAGCACCGCGGGCGAGTTGCGCAGGCTGACCTCGGCGGCCAGGCCCTGGCGCGCGGCCTCGAACACCGCCAGCTGTTGCTCGGTGGTGCTGCTGTCGAGTTCGTCGGCGCGGGCGAAGTGGCTCATCAGCACGATGCGCGCGACCTTGCCGCTGGCCAGCAGGCGCTGGTAGGCGTCATGGTAGTCCTTCGGGTGCAGGCCGACGCGGTGCATGCCGCTGTCGAGCTTGAGCCAGATGTTCACCGGCTTGTGCAGCGGGGTCTGCTCGATGGCGTCGAGTTGCCACAGCGAATGCACCACGCACCACAGGTCGTGCTGGGCGATCAGCGCCAGCTCGCTGGCCTCGAAGAAGCCCTCGAGCAGCAGCACCGGGGCCTTGATACCCGCGGCGCGCAGCTCCAGCGCTTCCTCGATGCAGGCCACCGCGAAGCCATCGGCCTCGGCCTCGAGCGCCAGGGCACAGCGCACCGCGCCATGGCCGTAGGCGTCGGCCTTGACCACGGCGAGGGCCTTGGCGCCGGTCAGCTCACGGGCCAGGCGGTAGTTGTGACGGAGGGCTTGGAGGTCGATCAGGGCACGGGCGGGACGCATGGCGGCAGCCTTCTGGCAGTTCTGGTGTTGAATAAAGCCCCGGCGCGGTGAGTGGGGGTAGGTACCCACCGCACCGGGGTGAGGGAACGGTTGTAGCAGCGGTGGCTTCAGCGAATCATTGGTGAGCCGGCGCCGGGCTCCCTTGCTTGGCCACTTCACGGTGGTTGCCATAACGGGAGATATCCAGGCCTTCGGCGCTGATCTGCGGCTTCTTGCGCGCGATCAGGTCGGCCAGCAGACGGCCGGAGCCGCACGCCATGGTCCAGCCCAGGGTGCCGTGGCCTGTGTTGAGGAACAGGTTGCGCAACGCTGTGGCGCCAACGATCGGGGTACCGTCCGGGGTGGCCGGGCGCAGGCCGGTCCAGAAGCTCGCCTGGCTCAGGTCGCCGCCGCGAGGATAAAGGTCGTTGACGATCATCTCCAGCGTTTCGCGCCGACGCGGGTTCAGCGACAGGTCGAAACCGGCGATCTCGGCCATGCCGCCGACGCGGATGCGGTTGTCGAAGCGGGTGATGGCGACCTTGTAGGTCTCGTCGAGGATGGTCGAGGTCGGCGCCATGTCGCCATTGGTGATCGGCACGGTCAGCGAGTAGCCCTTGAGCGGGTACACCGGGGCCTTGATGCCCAGTGGCTTGAGCAACTGCGGCGAGTAGCTGCCCAGGGCCAGCACGTAGCGGTCGGCGGTTTCCAGCTTGCCGTCGATCCACACGCCGTTGATGCGATCGCCCGCGTGGTCCAGGCGCTCGATGTTCTGGCCGAAGCGGAACTCCACGCCCAGCTTGATGGCCATGTCGGCGAGCTTGGTGGTGAACAGCTGGCAGTCGCCGGTCTGGTCGTTGGGCAGGCGCAGGGCACCGGCGAGGATGTCCTTGACCCCGGCCAGGGCCGGCTCGACGCGGGCGATGCCGTCGCGGTCGAGCAACTCGTAAGGCACGCCGGACTGCTCCAGCACGGCGATGTCCTTGGCCGCGGCATCCACCTGGGCCTGGGTGCGGAACAGCTGGGTGGTGCCCAAAGTGCGGCTTTCGTAGGCGATGCCGGTTTCCGCGCGCAGTTCGTCGAGGCAGTCGCGGCTGTACTCGGACAGGCGCACCATGCGCTCCTTGTTCACCGCATAGCGGTTGGCGGTGCAGTTGCGCAGCATCTGCGCCATCCACAGGTACTGGTCGACGTCGCCGGTGAGCTTGATGGCCAGCGGGGCGTGGCGCTCGAGC
Organism: Pseudomonas entomophila; assembly: GCF_029193575.1. GTDB lineage: Bacteria > Pseudomonadota > Gammaproteobacteria > Pseudomonadales > Pseudomonadaceae > Aquipseudomonas > Aquipseudomonas entomophila_G. The sequence continues at coordinate 69,956 of NZ_JARGCS010000047.1, forward strand.
AGCCACTTGATGGCCTTCAGCGGCACGCCCGGGGCGGCCCAGGGCGAGGCGTAGCCAGGCGAGATCTGGCCGGCGTTGGCGAAACTGGTTTCCATGGCCGCCGCCGGCTGGCGGTCGACCACCGTCACGTCGAAACCTTGCCGGGCCAGGTAGTAGGCACTGGCGGTTCCGATCACACCGCTACCAAGCACCAGAACTCGCATCGTTTATCCCTCGCACGCGGCACACCGCGTTGTTTTGTTGAAATGGCATGGATGCGCGCAGTATATGAATTCGAGACCAGTGCAATTCACTATATAAGCGCCTATATTTGGCGAGAATTCTCGGCAAAATCGCCTTTCACGGAGGGGCATCCCCTATGAGAACCCAGCATCAGACCAAGCGTGAACTGGACAAGATCGACCGCAACATCCTGCGCATCCTGCAGAGTGACGGGCGCATCTCGTTCACCGAACTGGGCGAGAAAGTGGGGCTTTCCACCACCCCCTGCACCGAGCGCGTGCGACGCCTGGAACGCGAGGGGATCATCATGGGCTACAACGCCCGGCTCAACCCGCAGCACCTTAAGGGCAGCCTGCTGGTGTTCGTCGAGATCAGCCTGGACTACAAGTCCGGCGACACCTTCGAGGAGTTCCGCCGCGCGGTGCTCAAGCTGCCCCATGTGCTGGAGTGCCACCTGGTGTCGGGCGACTTCGACTACCTGGTGAAGGCGCGCATTTCCGAGATGGCCTCGTACCGCAAGCTGCTCGGCGACATCCTGCTCAAGCTGCCGCACGTGCGCGAGTCGAAGAGCTACATCGTGATGGAAGAGGTGAAGGAAAGCCTGGCGCTGCCGATTCCGGACTGAGCGTCAGACCAGCACCTGGCGGGTGGTGGCGATGAACTGGTGCACCAACTGCTCGGCCTCGGGCTCGATCATCTGCGCCGGGCCACGGCCACGCGGGCACGGCAGGCGTTCGGTGGTGCCGAACAGGCGGCAGATCATCGGGCGCTCCGCGTAGACCGTGCAGCCTTGGGGGCCGAGGTGCACGCAGTCCAGGCGCTCGAGGGCGGCGTCCTGCTCGGCCTGGGACTTACGCGGCAGGCGGGCCATTTCCTCAGCAGAAGTGGTGACCGGGCCGCAGCAGTCATGGCAGCCGGGTTCGCACTCGAACGAGGGGATGAGTTCGCGCAGGAAGTGAATCTTGTGGCGGTTGCAAGGCATGGCGTGTGACGTCTTCGAGGGGTGCGCTGGATTATAGCCCCGCGATCGAGGGCGCAGCCCTCGCCCGGTTGCCCCATCACGAAACCCCGGCTTATCCTCGCCCCCCTCGCACCGACTCCAGGGCCTTTCCGATGATTCACAGCGCGCAGCACGCCGCCTCCTACTATGCCGCCAGCAGCGCGCCCCACCCCGACCATGCCTTCCTGCAAGGTGAGCACAGCGCCGACGTGTGCATCGTCGGCGGTGGCTATTCGGGCCTGAACACCGCCATCGAACTGGCCGAGCGCGGCTTCTCGGTGATCCTCCTGGAGGCCCGCAAGCTCGGCTGGGGCGCCAGCGGGCGCAATGGCGGGCAGTTGATCCGCGGCGTCGGCCATGGGCTGGAGCAGTTCCTCCCGGTGCTCGGCGAGGACGGTGTGCGCAACCTCAAGCGCATGGGCCTGGAGGCCGTGGACATCGTCCGTCAACGCATCGAACGCCACGCCATCGCCTGCGACCTGACCTGGGGCTACTGCGACCTGGCCAACAAGCCCGCCGACCTCACTGGCTTCGCCGAGGACGCCGAGGAACTGCGCAGCCTCGGCTACCACCATGAACTACGCCTGGTGCAACCCGGCGACATCCGCAGCGTGGTGGGCTCGGACCGCTACGCCGGCGGCCTGGTCGACATGGGCTCCGGCCACCTGCACCCGCTCAACCTGGCCCTCGGCGAAGCCGCCGCAGCCAGCCGCCTGGGTGTGGGCCTGTTCGAGCAGTCCGAGGTCACGCGCATCGACTACGGCCCCGAGGTGAAGGTGCACACCGCCCAGGGCCGGGTGCGGGCCAAGACCCTGGTGCTGTGCTGCAACGCCTACCACAACGACCTCAACCGCGAACTGGGCGGCAAGGTATTGCCCGCCGGCAGCTACATCATCGCCACCGAGCCGTTGGGCGAGGCGCGCGCACGCCAGTTGCTGCCGCAGAACATGGCGGTGTGCGACCAGCGCGTGGCGCTGGACTACTATCGGTTGTCTGCCGACCAGCGGCTGCTGTTCGGCGGCGCCTGCCACTACTCCGGGCGCGACCCGAAGGACATCGCTGCCTACATGCGGCCGAAGATGCTCAAGGTCTTCCCGCAACTGGCCGACGTGCGCATCGACTACCAGTGGGGCGGCATGATCGGCATCGGCGCCAACCGCCTGCCGCAGATCGGCCGCCTGAGCGGCCAGCCGAACGTCTACTACGCCCAGGCCTATGCCGGCCACGGGGTGAACGCCACCCACCTGGCCGCACGCCTGCTCGGCGAGGCCATCAGCGGCCAGCAGAGCGGGCGTTTCGACCTGTTCGCCAAGGTGCCGCACATGACCTTCCCAGGCGGCCCGCAGCTGCGTTCGCCACTGCTGGCGCTGGGGATGCTCTGGCACCGGCTCAAGGAACTGGTCTAAGGCCGCGCGGCGCCCCTAGCGCCGTCACTCCAGCCAAAACGGCTTGCGCCCCTCGACCCGCGCCTGCTGGCGGCTGACACCAATGTCGAACAGTTGTTCGTCACTCAACGCCAGCAGGGCCTTGCGCGTACGCCAGCGATGCAGCATCAGCCCAATCCGCCCCAGCCCCTGCGGGGCGCTGTAGACCTTCGGGCGTTGCCCGGCCGTCAGTTCCTCGGCCAACAGTTGCAGGCGCACATCGCTCAAACCGTTCATTGCTGCGTTCTCCTCGTCACTTCGAAGCGTGGAGACAGCATGCCGTGCCGGTCATGCAAGGATACAGATCCAACTGAGCGTTATTATTTCCATACAGAATTGGCGATCCCGCAGCTGAATGCAGTATTTTCACGCAATCTGTACTGGTTATTTCCTACAAATGACTCGGGAGTATGCCGTGACCCTGTACGTCAACCTGGCCGAGCTGCTCGGCGCCCGCATCGAACAGGGCCTGTACCGCCCCGGCCAGCGCTTGCCCTCGGTGCGCTCGCTGAGTGAGGAACACGGCGTCAGCCTGAGCACCGTACAGCAGGCCTACCGCGTGCTGGAGGATAGTGGCTTGGTCGCGCCACGACCGAAATCCGGCTACTTCGTCACCGAGCAACGCGGCGCGCCCGCCCTGCCCGCCGTCAGCAGGCCAGCCCAGCGGCCTGTGGATATCTCCCAGTGGGAACAAGTGCTGGAACTGGTCCGCAGCAACCCGCGCGCCGACGTGATCCAGCTCGGCCGCGGCATGCCCGACATCGACAGTCCGACCCTCAAGCCCCTGCTACGCAGCCTCGCCCAGCTCGCCCGACGCCAGGACATGCCCGGCCTGTACTACGACAACATCCACGGCAACGAAGCCCTGCGCGTGCAGATCGCCCGGCTGATGGTCGACTCCGGCTGCAGCCTCGGCCCCGGCGACCTGGTGGTGACCACCGGCTGCCATGAGGCGCTGTCGACCAGCATCCGCGCGGTATGCCAGCCCGGCGACATCGTCGCGGTGGACTCGCCCAGCTTCCATGGCGCCATGCAAACCCTGAAGGGCCTGGGCATGAAGGCCCTGGAAATCCCCACCGACCCGGTCACCGGCCTCAGCCTGGAAGCGCTGGAACTGGCCCTGGAGCAATGGCCGATCAAGCTCATCCAGATCACCCCCAGTTGCAACAACCCCATGGGCTACATCATGCCCGAGGCGCGCAAGAAGGCCCTGCTGACCCTGGCCCAGCGCTACGACGTGGCGATCCTCGAAGACGACGTGTACGGCGACCTGGCCTACACCTACCCGCGCCCGCGCACCCTCAAGTCGTTCGACGAAGACGGCCGCGTGCTGCTGTGCAGCTCGTTCTCCAAGACCCTCGCCCCCGGCCTGCGGGTCGGCTGGGTGGCGCCGGGGCGCTACCTGGAGCGGGTGCTGCACATGAAGTACATCAGCACCGGCAGCACCGCATGCCAGCCGCAGCTGGCCATCGCCGACTTCATCGCCGGCGGCCACTACCAGCCCCACGTGCGGCGCATGCGCGCGCAGTACCAACGCAGCCGCGACCAGATGCTCGACTGGGTCGCCCGCTACTTCCCGGCAGGCACCCGCGCCAGCCGCCCGCAGGGCAGCTTCATGCTGTGGGTGGAGCTGCCGGAAAGTTTCGATACACTGCGCCTGAACCGCGCTTTACTGGAGCAGGGCGTACAGATTGCCGTCGGCAGCATCTTCTCGGCCTCGGGCAAGTACCGGCACTGCTTGCGGATGAACTTCGCCGAGCGCCCGACGCCACAGCTCGAAGCCGCGGTGCGCAAGGTCGGCGAAACCGCCACTCGTCTACTGGCCGAGGAAGCACCTGGCGCGTAACGTTGCGCCGCCCTCACGGTCCAACCCCATAAGCCCCCAGTCGAACAGGACGATCCGCCCTTGAGACGCCCGCGTGCCCTGCCCCTCTTGCTGGTGCTATTGCTCGGCCTCGCCGGCTGCGCCAGCGTCAACCCGCCGCGTGAAGTGAGCCAGGCGCTGCCGGCCAACGACTCGGCGTTCGGCCGCTCGGTGCAGCGCCAGGCCGCGCCCTACGAGGGCCGCTCGGGCTTTCGCCTGCTGCCTAACAGCAACGAGGCGTTCCGCGCCCGCGCCGAGCTGATTCGCAACGCCCAGACGAGCATCGACCTGCAGTACTACATCGTCCACGACGGCCTGAGCACCCGCGCCCTGGTGCATGAGCTGCTGCGCGCCGCCGACCGCGGCGTGCGCGTGCGCATCCTGCTCGACGACACCACCAGCGACGGCCTCGACACCCTGATCGGCACCCTCGCCGCCCACCCGAACATCCACATCCGGGTGTTCAACCCGCTGCACCTGGGGCGCAGCACCGGCGTCACCCGCGCCGTGGGGCGGCTGTTCAACCTGTCGCTGCAGCACCGGCGCATGCACAACAAGCTGTTCCTGGTGGACAACAGCATGGCCATCGTCGGCGGACGCAACCTGGGCGACGAATATTTCGACGCCGAGCCCAACCTGAACTTCACCGACATCGACCTGCTCGGCGTAGGGCCGGTGGCCGAGCAACTCGGGCACAGCTTCGACCAGTATTGGAACAGCGCCTTGAGCCGGCCGATCGGCGATTTCCTCTGGCGCATGCCGGACGCCGCCGACCTGCGCGCCAGCCGCCAACGCCTGGAGGTGTGGCTGGCCCAGGCGCGGGTCGAGCGCAAGGCGCTGTACGACCGGCTGATGGCCTACCAGTTCGCGCCGCGCCTGGATGTCTGGCGCAACGAGCTGATCTGGGCCCACAGCCAGGCGTTGTGGGACGCGCCGAGCAAGGTGCTGGCGCGCGGCGAACCCGACCCGCAGTTGCTGATGACCCAGCAACTGGCGCCGGACCTGAACAGCGTGCACCGCGAACTGATCCTGGTCTCGGCCTACTTCGTGCCCGGCGAGCCGGGCCTGCTGTACCTGACCAGCCGCGCCGATGCCGGCACCTCGGTCAAGCTGCTGACCAACTCGCTGGAGGCCACCGATGTGCCCGCCGTGCACGGTGGCTACGCGCCCTACCGCCGGGCGCTGCTGGAGCATGGCGTCGAGTTGTTCGAGCTGCGCCGCCAACCGGGCGACCCCAGCGCCCGGCGCGGGCTGAGCTTCCATGGCAGTTCGGACTCGAGCCTGCACAGCAAGGCGATCGTCTTCGACCGGCACAAGACCTTCATCGGCTCGTTCAACTTCGACCCGCGTTCGGTGCTGTGGAATACCGAGGTAGGGGTGCTGGTGGACAGCCCGGAGCTGGCCGAATACACCCGCGCCCTGGCGCTGCAAGGCATGGCGCCGGCGGTGAGCTACCAGCCCAAGCTGGTGGACGGCACATTAGTGTGGGAGACCGAGGACAATGGCCAGGTGCATACCCTGACTGCGGAGCCCGGGGGCATGTGGCGGCGGTTCAATGCCTGGATCGCCAAGGCGGTGGGGTTGGAGAGGATGCTCTAACCCGCGTTGGTCAGGCGGAGGCGGGCTCGAAGGCATCGCGGCGCCGGGTCAGCAGCACCAGCCCCGCCGCGCCCACCGCCATGATCAACGGCAACGCATGCCCGCTGATCCACTGGCTCCCCGCCCCCGCCAGCAACGGCCCGAGCAGGCAACCGATGCCCCACAGCTGCGCCACGTGGGCATTGGCGCGCACCAGCGCATCGTCCCGGTAACGCTCGCCAATCAACACCAGCGACAGGGTGAACAGCCCACCCGCGCTGGCCCCGAACAACACCCACAGCGGCCAGATCGCCGGGGTGTGCAGCAGCAGCGGGATAGCCAGGCTGGAGACCATCAAGGTCAGCGCGCAACCGCTGAACAGCGTGCGCCGCGACATGTGGTCGGCCAGCGCGCCGATCGGCAGTTGCAACACCGCATCACCGACCACCACGGTACTGACCATGAACAGCGCCACTTCCGTAGTGAAGCCCTGTTGCAGGCAGTACACCGGCAACAGCGTGAGGATCATCGCCTCGAACGCGGCGAACAGGGCGATGGCCCAGGCGATCACCGGCAACCGTCGGCAGAAGCCGAACAGGTCGCCGAAGGTGACGCTGCAGGCCTCGGTGCTCGGCGCGCCGCCACGACCCAGCAACAGCAGGGGCGCGAACAGCAGCAGCGCGGTGGCGGCCCAGAAGCCGAAGTCGTCGTCCGAGCCCAGGAAGCCGAGCACCAGCGGGCCGGCCAACTGGCTCAGGGCGTAGCTGCTGCCATACAGCGCCACCAGCCGGCCGCGCCATTCTTCGACCACCAACTGGTTGATCCAGCTTTCGCCGAGGATGAACACCACCGTCAGCGACATGCCGATCATCAGCCGCAGCAGCAACCACAGCGGGTAACTGGGCAACAGCGCCACTAGGGCGATGGACAGCGCCCCGCCCCACAGGCACAGGCGCATCGCCGACGGCACCCCGACCCAGCCGGCCAGGCGGCTGGCCAGGCTGGCCCCCACCAGCACGCCGATCGCCGGCATCGCCGCCATCACGCCGATCGCGAACCCACCGTAGCCCCAGCCCTCCAGGCGCAAGGACACCAGCGGCATGCTCACGCCGAGCGCGAGCCCGACACTGAGCACCGCCGCCAGCACGGCAAAATAGGTTCCCCAACGCATGACAGCCTCCCAGGCAGTGTGTGAATGGCAGAGACGACACAGCCGGGACGGCAAGAACCGGCCCGGCTGTGTCAGGGGGGCCGCCCGCTCCCCCAAGCAGCACCGCGCTCATGGGCTGCGGTTTACCTGTGGAAGCGGGCTCGCCCCGCGATTGGGCCGCAACGCGGCCCCAGGGTTTTTACAGTTTGATCCAGGTCGCCTTCAGCTCGGTGTACTTCTCCAGCGCGTGCAGCGACTTGTCACGGCCGTTGCCCGACTGCTTGAAGCCGCCGAACGGCGCGGTCATGTCGCCACCGTCGTACTGGTTGACCCATACGCTGCCAGCACGCACGGCGCGGGCGGTCTTGTGCGCCTTGCTGATGTCCGAGGTCCAGATACCGGCGGCCAGGCCATACGGGGTGTCGTTGGCGATGGCGATGGCTTCTTCGGCGGTGTCGAAGGCGATCACCGACAGCACGGGGCCGAAGATCTCTTCCTGGGCGATCTTCATGGCGTTGGTCACGCCGTCGAAGATGGTCGGCTCGACGTAGGTGCCGCCGGTCTCCTCCAGAGTGCGCTTGCCACCGGCCAGCAGCTTGGCGCCGTCCTTGTGGCCGGCGTCGATGTACGACAGCACGGTGTTCATCTGCTGGGTGTCGACCAGCGCGCCCACGGTGGTCTGTGGGTCCAGCGGGTTGCCCGGCTTCCAGCCCTTCAGGGCCTCGACCACCAGCGGCAGGAACGTGTCCTTGATCGAGCGCTCGACCAGCAGGCGCGAACCGGCGGTGCAGACTTCGCCCTGGTTGAAGGCGATGGCGCTGGCGGCGGCTTCGGCGGCAGCCTGCAGGTCAGGCGCGTCGGCGAAGACGATGTTCGGGCTCTTGCCGCCGGCTTCCAGCCAGATGCGCTTCATGTTCGACTCACCGGCATAGACCATCAGCTGCTTGGCGATCTTGGTCGAACCGGTGAACACCAGGGTGTCGACGTCCATGTGCAGTGCCAGGGCCTTGCCCACGGTGTGGCCATAGCCGGGCAGCACGTTCAGCACGCCGGCGGGGATGCCAGCCTCGATGGCCAGCTGGGCGATGCGGATAGCGGTCAGCGGCGATTTCTCGGAGGGTTTCAGCACCACCGAGTTACCGGTGGCCAGCGCCGGGCCGAGTTTCCAGCAGGCCATCAGCAGCGGGAAGTTCCACGGCACGATGGCACCCACCACGCCGACCGGCTCGCGGGTCACCAGGCCCAGCTGGTCGTGCGGGGTCGGGGCGACCTCGTCGTAGACCTTGTCGATGGCTTCGGCGGTCCAGTGAATGGCTTGCGCGGCACCCGGGATGTCGATGGTCGAGGAGTCGCCGATCGGCTTGCCCATGTCCAGGGTTTCCAGCAGCGCCAGTTCCTCGACGTTCTTGCGCAGCAGGTCGGCGAAGCGGATCAGCTTGGCCTTGCGCTTGGCCGGGGCCAGTTGCGACCAGACGCCGGAAGCGAAGGTGGCGCGGGCGTTCTCCACGGCGCGGTTGGCGTCGGCCAGGTCGCAGCTGGCGACCTTGGCCAGGAAGCGTCCGTCGACCGGGCTCAGGCAATCGAAGGTTTCACCGGAGGCGGCGTCGGTGTATTCGCCATTGATGAAGGCGCGACCTTCGATCTTCAATTGCTGGGCACGTTGTTCCCAGTCCGCACGAGTCAGGGTGGTCATACGAAACTCCTCTCTTGTTAAGGTGCAACGCCGCACTGAGGACTCACAGGCGCTGTCGAAAATTCTGGCCGTGCGACGAGCGCACACAGGCATCAGACACCCTAAACCAGGCGCGACAAACTATCAATATATTTGACACGAAACGCCTAAAAGCCTACTGATGTGCATTTTATTAAACAATAACGAGGCCGCACCATGAGCATCACCACCATCATCGACTTCGCCCAGGTCCTCACCGAGGCCGAGCGCTACCGCCCGGCTGCGGAAAAAATCCTCAAGGGCGAGCCTGACCAGGCCGTCTACAACCACTATTCCAGCCCGTGCGGGCAGTTCGCCGCAGGCGTGTGGGAAGGCGCGGTGGGGCAATGGACGGTGAGCTACACCGAGCACGAGTACTGCGAGATCGTCCAGGGCGTTTCGGTGCTGCGCGACGAGGAAGGCAACGCCAAGACCCTGCGCGCCGGTGATCGGTTCGTCATCCCCGCAGGGTTCAAAGGCACCTGGGAAGTCCTCGAACCCTGCCGCAAGATCTATGTGCTGTTCGAGAACGCTTCCACGGCCAGGTAATACGGTTATACCGCAGGGTCGGCAGGCTTGGGCGGCAACCTTGATCGCGTCCAATCACGGACACCATCCAAGGAGACACACCATGACTACCGACGTACTCGCCCCTGTTCGCCACCTGATTGGCACTGCCTATTCGGACAGCGTCAAAGCCACCATTCTGGAGGCGACCGGCCTGGCAGTCGCTGTAGGCCCTACCGACATCGCCACCATGGAGATTCGCAATGATCGTGTGCAAATCAAAGTGGATGGCAACGGTATCATTGAAGATTTGATTATCTCCTGAGCCCGTTCAGCGCAGCAAAAAAAAACCCGCATTCTTGACAGGATGCGGGTTTTTTCTGGTCACCGGGATCAATTACTTGATCTTGGCTTCCTTGTAGATCACGTGCTTACGGACGACCGGATCGTACTTCTTGATCTCGATCTTGTCCGGGGTGGTGCGCTTGTTCTTGTCGGTGGTGTAGAAGTGGCCAGTGCCAGCACTCGAAACCAGACGGATCAATTCACGCATGACGTTCTCCTTAGAACTTTTCGCCGCGAGCGCGCAGCTCGGCCAGCACTACGTCGATACCACGCTTGTCAATGACGCGCATGCCTTTGGCGGAAACGCGCAGACGCACGAAACGCTTCTCGGACTCAACCCAGAAACGGTGGTGCTGCAGGTTCGGCAGGAAACGACGACGGGTTTTGTTGTTTGCGTGGGAAATATTGTTCCCAGTTACCGGACCCTTACCGGTAACTTGACAGACTCTCGACATGCCTCAGCCCTCTAAAACCACATGCCCAACCCGGCATGGGTTGGCCGCTTAATCTCTCAGTCTTTGGCGCCAGGCGCCGTAATTCCGGGGGTCTTATCGACCTGGTCGGCTTATGCGACAGAGCGAGCCCCTAGAAAAGAGCGCTGCTTTATACCAGAAAGACTCCACCACAACAACAGAAGATACATCTGCCGGTCGGGCAGAGTGCGCCGGGGCAGCATAGCGACAAGGCCAGCGCGCTGTCGACCGCTCGTCGCCGCGGCACTGAAAAAGAGGGTGGTCATTTCCCGACAAGCGCACTAGGGTAGGACGATTCCGTTTCCAGACTGCACCGGCAGATGGCCCACCTGACCCGCCGAGGACCCTCCATGCGCGTTGCCGCCCTGTCACTCCTGTTCACCGCCCTGCTCGCCGCAGGCACCACCCAGGCCGCGCCGCTGCAGGTGTGCACCGAGGCCAGCCCGGAAGGCTTCGACGTGGTCCAGTACAACTCACTGACCACCACCAACGCCTCGGCCGACGTACTGATGAACCGCCTGGTGGAGTTCGACGCCAAGGCCGGCGAAGTGGTGCCGAGCCTGGCCGAGCGCTGGACGGTCTCGGCGGATGGCCTGGTGTACGACTTCACCCTGCGCGACGGCGTGAAATTCCACACCACCCCCTCTTTCAAACCCACCCGCGACCTGCAGGCCGAGGACGTGCTGTTCAGCTTCCAACGCATGCTCTACCCGGCCCACGCCTGGCACAAGACCGCCCCGGGCGGCTACCCGCACGCCCAGTCGCTGCAGTTGGGCAGCCTGATCAAGTCGATCGAGGCGCCCGACCCGCACACCGTGCGCTTCACCCTCACCCATGCCGACGCCACCTTCCTGGCCACCCTGAGCATGGGCTTCGCGTCCATCTATTCCGCCGAGTACGCCGACAAGCTGCTCAAGGCCGGCACGCCGGAGAAACTCAACAGCGAGCCGGTAGGCACCGGCCCGTTCGTGCTGCAGCGCTTGCAGAAAGACGCGGTGGTGCGCTACCGCGCCAACCCCGACTACTTCGCCGGCAAGCCCGCCGTCGACCCCCTGCTGTACGTCATCACCCCCGACGCCAACGTGCGCCTGCAAAAGCTCAAGCGCGGCGAATGCCAGGTGGCACTGTCGCCCAAGCCGCTGGACATCGCCGAAGCGGCCAAGGACAGCAACCTCAAGGCCGAAGCCACCCCTGCCTTCATGACCGCCTTCGTCGCCCTCAACAGCGAGCACCCGCCCCTGGACAAGCCCGAGGTGCGCCAGGCGATCAACCTGGCCTTCGACAAACCGGCCTACCTCAAGGCTGTGTTCGAAGGCACCGCAACCGCCGCCAACGGCCCCTACCCGCCCACCACCTGGAGCTACGCCAAGGACCTGCCCGGCTACCCCACCGACCTGAAGAAGGCCAAGGCGCTGCTGGCCAAGGCGGGCCTGCCCGATGGTTTCAGCACCACGATCTGGACACGCCCCTCCGGCAGCCTGCTCAACCCCAACCCGAACCTTGGCGCGCAAATGCTCCAGGCGGACCTGGCGAAGGTGGGCATCAAGGCCGAGATCCGGGTGATCGAGTGGGGCGAGTTGATCCGCCGGGCCAAGGCTGGCGAGCACGACGTGCTGTTCATGGGCTGGGCCGGCGACAACGGCGACCCGGACAACTTCCTCACCCCGCAGTTTTCCTGCGCGGCGGTGCAATCGGGGACCAACTTCGCCCGCTTCTGCGACAGCCGCCTGGACCAGCTGATCAGCGCCGGGCGCACCACCAGCGACCAAAGCGTGCGCAGCCGCCTGTACCAGCAGGCGCAGGCGTTGATCCAGCAGCAGGCGCTGTGGGTGCCGCTGGCGCACCCGACGGCCGCCACGCTGCTGCGCCAAGGGGTCGAGGGGTACCAGGTGAGCCCATTCGGGCGGGTGGACTTCAGCAAGGTTTCGGTACGCTGAAGCACGCGTCGGTCTGTACCGGCCCTATCGCGGGGCAAGCCTGCGATAGGGGCCTCACCCCCACTACCCCGCGATCCACCCCTGCTCGACCATCGACAACGGCTCCCCTTCCCCCACGATCACATGGTCGATCACCCGCACGTCGATCAACGCCAACGACCGCTTGAGCATCATCGTCAACTGCAGGTCATCGTCACTCGGCTCGCAATGCCCCGAGGGGTGGTTGTGGCAGATGATCAACGCAGCAGCGTTGTGCAACAGCGAGCGCCGCACCACCTCGCGCGGGTAGATGCTCGCGCGGTCGATGGTGCCGCGAAACAGGATCTCGAAGGCCAGCGGTCTGTGCTTGGTATCCAGGAACAGGCAGCCGAACACCTCGCTGGGCTCGTGACGCAGCATGGACTTCAGGTAGCGCCGCACGGCTGACGGGTTCTCCATCGCCGAATCGCGCTCGATCGACGTGGCGAGGTTCCTGCGGCCGATCTCCAGCAGTGCCTGCAACTGGCTGTACTTGACCGGCCCAAGCCCCAGCTCCCCGAGAAACACCTCCCGGTCCGCCTCCAGCAGTTGGCGCAAGCTACCGAACTTCGCCAACAACCCACGCGACAACTCGACGACGTTGCACCCACGCACCCCTGAACCGAGAAACACCGCCAGCAGTTCGGAATCCGACAGGCTAGCGGCGCCCCGCTGCAACAACTTCTCCCGCGGCCGTTCGTCGACCGGCCATTCCCTGATATGCATACCCCTCCTTGTGTGCTACTGCGGCGCATTTCGGCCCTGTGTTAATCTATTTCGCTTCGCACATGCGACGTTCTGCCGCAGGCGGCGGTCGTCGCGGCCCGCTTTCACTGGAAAAAGGCAAGCCTATGCAGCGGCTGTATCGCAAGCGCATCGTTCTCGGCGTGGGTGGCGGCATTGCCGCCTACAAGAGCGCCGAGCTGATTCGCCGACTCCTGGAACACGGCGCGCAGGTGCGCGTCGTCATGACCCGCGGCGGCGCCGAGTTCATCACCCCGCTGACCCTTCAGGCGCTGTCCGGGCACCCGGTGCACATGGACCTGCTCGACCCCGCCGCAGAAGCGGCCATGGGCCACATCGAACTGGCCAAATGGGCCGACCTGGTGCTCATCGCCCCGGCCACCGCCGACCTGATGGCCCGCATGGCCCAGGGCATGGCCGACGACCTGCTGACCACCCTGGTGCTGGCCACCGACGCCACCGTCGCGGTGGCCCCGGCGATGAACCAGGCCATGTGGCGCGACCCGGCCACCCAGGCCAACCTCGACCTGCTCAAGAGCCGCGGCATCCAGGTGTTCGGCCCGGCCTCCGGCAGCCAGGCCTGTGGCGACGTCGGCCTGGGGCGCATGCTCGAAGCCACCGACCTCGCCTGGTGCGCCGCCGAGAGCTTCAAGCGCCAGGCGCTCACCGGCAAGCACGTGCTGATCACCGCCGGCCCGACCCAGGAAAACATCGACCCGGTGCGCTACATCACCAATCATAGCTCCGGGAAGATGGGCTTCGCCCTGGCCGAGGCGGCCGTGGAAGCCGGGGCTCGGGTGACCCTCGTCACCGGCCCCGTGCACCTGCCGACCCCCGACCGGGTCAACCGGATCGACGTGGTCAGCGCGCGGGACATGCTCGCGGCCTGCGAAGCGGCCATGCCGTGCGACCTGTTCATCGCCTCGGCGGCGGTCGCGGACTACCGCCCGGAAGTCGTCGCCTCGCAAAAGCTCAAGAAAGACCCTACGACCGGCGACGGCATGCTGCTGCAGATGGTGCGCAATCCAGATATCCTTGCGACCATCGCCGGCCGCACCGACCGCCCGTTCAGCGTCGGCTTCGCCGCCGAGACCGAACACCTGCTCGATTACGCCACGCGCAAGCTCAAGGACAAGAACCTCGACCTGATCGTCGCCAACGATGTTGCCAACCCCAGCATCGGCTTCAACAGCGAGGAAAACGCCCTGACCGTGATCGACCGCCAGCAGCACCAGACCCTCTTCGCGCAGACCAGCAAGGGCAAGATCGCCCGCCAGTTGGTCGCCTTCATCGCCGAACGGCTCAACCAGGTTCAATAAGTTCCATGCACGCTCTTCAAGCCAAGATCCTCGACCCCCGCCTGGGCAACGAATTCCCCCTGCCGCAGTACGCCACCCCCGGCTCCGCCGGCCTGGACCTACGCGCCCTGCTCAAGGAAGACACCGTCCTCGAGCCGGGCCAGACCCTGCTGATCCCCACCGGCCTGTCGATCTACATCGGCGACCCGGGCCTGGCGGCGCTGATCCTGCCGCGCTCGGGCCTGGGCCATAAGCACGGCATCGTGCTCGGCAACCTGGTCGGGCTGATCGACTCGGACTACCAGGGCGAGTTGATGGTCTCCTGCTGGAACCGCGGCACCACCCCGTTCACCATCACCGTCGGCGAACGCATCGCCCAACTGGTGCTGGTGCCGGTGGTGCAGGCGCACTTCGACATCGTCGAGGCGTTCGACGAAACCCAGCGCGGCAGCGGCGGCTTCGGCCACTCCGGCACCCGCTGAGCTGACCGTCGGGGCCATGGATGGCGAACTCTCTGGCGAAACGGCCGTCCAACCGTTCAGTTTGCGCCTCCCCCGGAAGCCTTTGACTACTTGGAGTCCCCAGAGATGAACGACATGGCCCACCTGGTCCCCGCACTGCCGGACAGCATCTTCCGCGCCTATGACATCCGTGGCGTGGTCGGCAAGACCCTGACCGGCGAGACCGCCTATTGGGTCGGTCGCGCCATCGGCGCCCAGACCCTCGCCCAGGGTGAGCCCCAGATCGCCGTTGGCCGCGACGGCCGGCTATCTGGCCCGATGCTGGTCGAACAGCTGATCAAGGGCCTCGTCGACGCTGGCTGCCTGGTCAGCGACGTTGGCCTGGTGCCGACGCCCGCGCTGTATTACGCCGCCAACGTGCTGCCTGGCAAATCCGGCGTGATGCTGACCGGCAGCCATAACCCACCGGACTACAACGGCTTCAAGATCGTCATCGATGGCGACACCTTGGCCAACGAACAGATCCAGGCCCTGCTGACCCGCCTGAAGACCAACGAACTCGCCCAAGGCGACGGGCGCGTCGCGAAAGTCGAGATCCTCGAGCGCTACTTCCAGCAGATCACCCGCGACGTCAAGCTGGCCAAGCGCCTGAAGGTGGTGGTCGACTGCGGCAACGGCGCCGCGGGCGTCATCGCCCCGCAATTGATCGAAGCGCTGAATTGCGAGGTGATCCCGCTGTTCTGCGAGGTCGACGGCAACTTCCCCAACCACCACCCGGACCCGGGCAAACCCGAGAACCTCGAGGACTTGATCGCCAAGGTCAAGGAAACCGGCGCCGACCTCGGCCTGGCCTTCGACGGCGACGGCGACCGCGTGGGCGTGGTGACCAACACCGGCAGCATCGTCTACCCCGACCGCCTGCTGATGCTGTTCGCCCAGGACGTGCTGTCGCGCAACCCAGGCGCCGAGATCATCTTCGACGTCAAGTGCACCCGCCGCCTGACCCCGCTGATCGAACAGCACGGTGGCCGCGCCCTGATGTGGAAGACCGGTCATTCGTTGATCAAGAAGAAGATGAAACTGACCGGCTCGCTGCTGGCCGGCGAGATGAGCGGGCACATCTTCATCAAGGAGCGCTGGTACGGTTTCGACGACGGCATCTACAGCGCCGCGCGCCTGCTGGAAATCCTCAGCAACACCGACCAGGACGCCGAAAGCCTGTTCGCCGCGTTCCCGAACGATATTTCCACGCCGGAAATCAACATCGATGTGACCGACGAGAGTAAATTCAGCATCATTGATGCACTGCAACGCGACGCCGACTGGGGCGAGGCCAACCTGACCACCATCGACGGTGTGCGGGTCGACTACCCCCACGGCTGGGGCCTGGTTCGCGCCTCCAACACCACGCCGGTGCTGGTGCTGCGCTTCGAGGCCGACAGCGACGCAGAACTGCAACGTATCAAGGCTGTATTCCGCACGCAGTTGCTGCGGGTCGACCCCGGCCTGCAACTGCCGTTCTGACCGACTATCTGTTCCATACTGGAGCCCTGCATGACCCTCGATCGCGATGCCGCTTCCCATGTAGCCGAGGTTTTGTCCGAAGCCCTGCCCTATATCCGACGCTTTGTCGGCAAGACCCTGGTGATCAAGTACGGCGGCAACGCGATGGAGAGCGAAGAGCTCAAGACCGGCTTCGCCCGTGACATCGTGCTGATGAAGGCGGTGGGCATCAACCCGGTGGTAGTCCACGGCGGTGGCCCGCAGATCGGTGACCTGCTCAAGCGCCTGTCGATCGAAAGCCACTTCATCGACGGCATGCGCGTCACCGACGCGGCGACCATGGACGTGGTGGAGATGGTCCTGGGCGGCCAGGTGAACAAGGACATCGTCAACCTGATCAACCGCCACGGCGGCAGCGCCATTGGCCTGACCGGCAAGGACGCGGAGCTGATCCGCGCCAAGAAGCTCACCGTCACCCGCCAGACCCCGGAGATGACCACCCCGGAAATCATCGACATCGGCCACGTGGGCGAGGTCGTGGGGGTCAACACCGAGCTGTTGAACATGCTGGTCAAGGGCGATTTCATCCCGGTGATCGCGCCGATCGGCGTGGGCGCCAACGGTGAGTCGTACAACATCAACGCCGACCTGGTGGCCGGCAAGGTGGCCGAGGCGCTGAAGGCCGAGAAGCTGATGCTGCTGACCAACATCGCCGGCCTGATGGACAAGCAGGGCCAGGTGCTGACCGGGCTGACCACCGAGCAGGTCAACGAGCTGATCGCCGACGGCACCATCTACGGCGGCATGCTGCCGAAGATCAAGTGCGCGCTGGAGGCGGTGCAGGGTGGTGTGAACAGCTCGCACATCATCGATGGGCGCGTGCCTAACGCGGTGCTGCTGGAGATCTTCACCGACAGCGGCGTGGGCACCCTGATCACCAATCGCAAGCGCCACTGAGCGCGTCCGTTCCGGCCCTATCGCCCCGCGATAGGGCCAGAACCGACACCCACAAAAAAGGCGACCTCACGAGGTCGCCTTTTTCATTCCCGGGACCTCTCAGATCCCGTACTGCGCCCGATACGCTTCCACGGCCGGCAGATGCTGCTTGAGCTGCGGGTCATCGGCGAGGAACTCCAGCACCTGGGTCAGCGAAACGATGCTGACCACCGGAATGCCGAAATCGCGCTCCACTTCCTGGATCGCCGACAGCTCGCCATTGCCGCGCTCCTCGCGGTTCAGCGCGATCAGCACGCCCGCGGCCTTGGCCTGCTGGGCATGGATGATCTGCATGACTTCGCGGATGGCGGTACCGGCGGTGATCACGTCGTCGATGATCAGCACGTCACCGGCCAGCGGCGCGCCGACCAGGCTGCCGCCCTCACCGTGGTCCTTGGCTTCCTTGCGGTTGAAGCACCATGGCACGTCGAGCTGGTGCTGCTCGGCCAGCGCCACGGCGGTCGCCGAGGCCAGCGGGATGCCCTTGTAGGCCGGACCGAACAGCACGTCGAAGGGGATCTTGCTGTCGACGATGGCGGCGGCGTAGCAACGCCCCAGCTGGGCCAGCGCCGAGCCGCTGTTGAACAGGCCGGCGTTGAAGAAGTACGGGCTGGTACGCCCCGATTTCAGGGTGAACTCACCGAAGCGCAGAACCCCACGATCGATGGCAAAACGAATGAAGTCGCGCTGATACGGCTGCATGGAAAGTCCCGGACACCACGGATTTAGCTAAATGAGTTGAGCTCGGGTATCATACACGCACGAGATTTTTGGGGCCATTTATGCGGATCATCAGTGTGAACGTAAATGGCATTCAGGCTGCGGCCGAGCGTGGATTGCTCAGCTGGTTGCAAGCCCAGAATGCCGACGTCATCTGCCTTCAGGATACCCGCGCCTCGGCCTTTGAACTCGACGACCCAGCTTTCCAGCTCGATGGCTATTTCCTTTACGCCTGCGACGCGGAGGTGCCCGCCCAAGGGGGTGTGGCGCTGTACTCGCGGATGCAGCCCAAGGCAGTCATCACCGGCCTGGGCTTCGAGACAGCCGACCGCTACGGACGTTACCTGCAGGCCGACTTCGACAAGGTCAGTATCGCCACCTTGCTGCTGCCTTCGGGCATGAACGGCGATGAAGACTTGAACCAGAAGTTCAAGTTGATGGACGACTTCGCCAAGTACCTGGACAAACAGCGCCGCAAGCGCCGTGAATACATCTATTGCGGTTCGCTCTACGTCGCCCAGCAGAAGCTCGACATCAAGAACTGGCGCGACAGCCAGCAGTCGCCCGGCTTCCTGCCGCCAGAGCGCGCGTGGATGGATGCGATCATCGGCGAGATGGGCTATGTGGATGCCCTGCGTGAAGTCAGCCGTGAAGGCGACCAATACAGCTGGTGGCCGGACAACGAGCAGGCCGAGATGCTCAACCTCGGCTACCGCTTCGACTACCAGATCCTCACCCAGGGCCTGCGCCGCTTCGTGCGCAATGCGCGCCTGCCACGCCAGCCACGCTTCTCGCGGCACGCGCCGCTGATCGTGGACTACGACTGGACGCTGACCATCTAAGCCTGACCCTGGGGTCGCTTGCAGCCCTCTCGCAGAACGAGCCCGCGCCTACCGGTACGACGCTGTACCGGTAGGCGCGGGCTCGTTCTGCTATGAGACCAGCGAAAGGCTACTTGATCGGCCGCCAGATCCACGGGTAGCGATACGCCTTGCCTTCATTGGCCCGCACCCCCGCCAGGATGATCAGGATCAGCACCGCCACCGCAAGAACGGCCAGCAGTACGAACCCGATCACCAGGACCATCAGCAGGAAGCACACGAACCCGGCGAGGGTGACGTTGATCTGGAAGTTCAACGCCTCCTTGCCGTGGGCATCGACGAACGGGTCGACCTCACGCTTCCATACCCACATCACCACTGGCCCGAGCAGATGGCCCAGCGGCACCACCAGCCCTAGCAACGCGCTGAAGTGGCAGAACATCGCCCATTGCCGGGCTTCGGCGCTGGGCACTTCCAATGGCAGGTTCGGATCGCTCATGTCGTTCGCCTCCGTGGCGGTCGGTCAGTCGGCGAGGGCGGCCTTCTGCAGGTCGAAGATCTCGTTCATGCCCTTCTGCGCCAGCGCCAGCATGGCGTTGAAGTCTTCAGGCTGGAACGGCGCGCCTTCGGCGGTGCCCTGCACTTCGATGAAACCACCGGCGCTGGTCATGACCACGTTCAGGTCGGTCTCGGCGGCGGAGTCTTCCAGGTAGTCGAGGTCGAGCACCGCCTCGCCCTGGTACATGCCCACCGACACGGCGGCGATCATGTGCTTGAGCGGGTCGCCGGCCTTCAGGCCGCCGCGCTTCTTGATCACCCGCAGGGCGTCGACCAGGGCGACCATGGCGCCAGTGATCGACGCGGTGCGGGTGCCGCCGTCGGCCTGGATCACGTCGCAGTCGACGTACAGGGTGATGTCGCCCAGCTTGCTCATGTCCAGCGCGGCGCGCAGCGAGCGGCCGATCAGGCGCTGGATTTCCAAGGTACGACCGCCCTGCTTGCCACGGCTGGCTTCACGCTGGTTACGCTCGCCGGTGGAGCGCGGCAGCATGCCGTACTCGGCGGTCAGCCACCCCTGGCCTTGGCCCTTGAGGAAGCGGGGGACACCATTCTCGACGCTGACCGTGCAGACGACCTTGGTGTCGCCGAACTCGACCAGTACCGATCCCTCGGCGTGCTTGGTGTAGTTGCGGGTGAGGCGGATCGAGCGGAGCTGATCGGCGGCGCGACCACTTGGACGTTTCATCTGGGATACCTGTACCGGGACTTGAATCTGGCGAGCATTATAGAGCCGCCCGCCCGGGGAAGACACGCCTGTCGTCGCGCCCCGGCGCCCTGTCGCCTTTTCCCACCGCGCGCGACAGGCTCTGTAAGATGGCCTGATTGGGCGCCAGGGCCGCACTGCGCTACAATCCTGCGCCTTGCAGCCGAAAGGCTTCCCCCGTCTCCCCGAACCCGCGAGGTACTCCCCATGGTGCACAGCATGACCGCTTTTGCTCGCGTCGAGCGCGCAGGCAGCCAAGGCACCCTGACCTGGGAACTGCGCTCGGTCAACCACCGTTACCTGGAACCCCACCTGCGCCTGCCCGAAGCCCTGCGCGACCTCGAAGGCGCGGTGCGCGAAGGGTTGCGCCAGGGCCTGTCGCGCGGCAAGGTCGAATGCACCCTGCGGCTGTCCGACGACAGCACCGGCAAGCCGCTGCAGGTCGACCGCGAGCGCGCCGCGCAGCTGGTCGCCGCCGCCGAGACCGTGGCCAGCCTGATCAAGCAGCCGGCGCCGCTCAACCCGCTGGAGGTGCTGGCCTGGCCCGGCGTGCTGGTGGCCGATGCCGCCGACCCGCAGGCGCTCAACGCCGAAGCCGTCGCGCTGTTCGACGAGGCGCTGGCCGAGCTCAAGGCCGGCCGCCTGCGCGAAGGCCAGGAGCTGGCCCGGCTGATCAACGAGCGCCTGGACGCCATGGCCCACGAAGTCACCACCCTGCGCGCCCTGGTGCCGCAGATGCTCGCCGCGCAGCGCCAGCGCATCGTCGACCGCTTCAGCGACCTGCAAGCCGAGCTCGACCCTCAGCGCCTGGAGCAGGAGATGGTGCTGCTGGCGCAGAAGAGCGACGTGGCCGAGGAGCTCGACCGCCTCAGCACCCACGTCACCGAGGTGCGCCGGGTGCTCAAGTCCGGCGGCGCCGCCGGCCGCCGGCTGGACTTCCTGATGCAGGAGCTCAACCGCGAAGCCAACACCCTGGGCTCCAAGGCCTTCGACCCACGCAGCACGCAGGCGGCGGTCAACCTCAAGGTGTTGATCGAACAGATGCGTGAACAAGTACAGAACATCGAGTAAGGCCACCCCCACCATGAATCACAGCAGCGGCACCCTCTATATCGTTTCCGCCCCCTCCGGCGCCGGCAAGACCAGCCTGGTCACGGCGCTGACCCGGGACGACCAGCAGGTTCGCGTGTCGGTGTCCCACACCACCCGCGCCATGCGCCCGGGCGAGGTCCACGGGGTGAACTATCACTTCGTGGTCCACGAGGCGTTCAAGGCACTGATCGCCAAGGGCGACTTCCTCGAGCACGCCGAAGTGTTCGGCAACTTCTACGGCACCTCGCGCAGCGCCTTGCAGCAAACCCTCGACCAGGGCATCGACCTGATCCTGGAAATCGACTGGCAAGGCGCCCAGCAAGTGCGCGAGCTGATGCCCGAGGCGCTGTCGATCTTCATCCTGCCGCCGAGCCAGGAGGCCCTGCGCCATCGCCTGGACAACCGTGGGCAGGACAGCGACGAGATCATCGCCGGGCGCATGAAGGAAGCGGTCAGCGAGATGGCGCATTACGACGAGTACGACTACGTCATCATCAACGACGACTTCGCCACGGCGCTGGAAGACCTGAAGTCGGTGTTCCGCGCCAACCGCCTGCTGCTCAAGACCCAGCAGCAGCGCCATGGCGCGCTGTTGAAGCAGTTGGTCGGCTGAACCACGCGCTGAAACCCTCGCGGGGCAAGCCCGCTTCTACAAGCTCACCGCCGTTATCGAACACGGCGGTGAGCTTGTAGAAGCGGGCTCGCCCCGCGATTGGGCTGCGCAGCAGCCCCCTTGCGCCCTATTCCTGCAACGGCAAGGTCGCCTGCTGACGCAGCGTCGCCCCCAGGAAATACGCCGGCGCCCGCAGGCGCGACAGCATCATCAGCACCACACCCAGCACCGAGATGATCGCCGCGATCACGAACACCAGCCCCACCCCACCCACGTGCGAGCCACTGCCGAAGTCCGGCGAGGCGCTGTCGATCGCCGTGCGCACGAAGATCACCGACAGGATCACCCCACCCACCAGCGGGCACAGGCCGCGCATGAAGAAGTGGCGCAGGCTGTCGAACAGGCTGTCACGGAAGTACCACACGCAGGCGAACGCGGTCAGCGAGTAGTAGAAGCAGATCATCATCCCCAGCGCGGTGATGGTGTCGGCCAGCACGTTCTCGCTCAGGGTCCGCATGGTCACGTAGAACAGGCCGGCGGCAACGCCCGCGCAGATGGTCGCGTAGCGCGGGGTTTGCGAACGCGGGCAGACACTGGCGAAGCGCTGCGGCACGGCGCCGTAGTAACCCATGGCGAGCAGGGTGCGTGCCGGCGACACGAAGGTCGACTGCAACGACGCCGCAGTACTGGCCAGCACGGCAATCGACATCAGGATCGCCAGCGGCCCCATCACCGGCCCGGCCAGGTGGGCGAAGACGTTCTCCTGGATGCGCGGGTTGCCCAGGCCCAGGCCGATGTCGCTGATCCCGGCGAACTGCAGGGTGGCGATGGCGGTGAACAAGTACAGGCCGAGAATCAGCAGCACCGTCCAGGTGGCCGCCTTGCCCGGCACTTCGTCACTGCCGATCGACTCCTCGCTCACGGTCAAGCACACGTCCCAACCCCAGAAGATGAAGATCGACAACGACAGGCCCGCGGCGAACGCCGAGAACGACTCGACGCCAAACGGGTTGAACCAGGCGAAATCGAATGCCAACGGCGGTGGCGCGGTGGTCTCGCCGAACGCGGCGAAGCCAAAGCCGACCAGCACCAGCAGTTGCAAGGCCACCAGGCCGTACTGCACGGTCATCGTGGTGCTCATGCCGCGAC
Source organism: Pseudomonas entomophila (assembly GCF_029193575.1). Classification (GTDB taxonomy): domain Bacteria; phylum Pseudomonadota; class Gammaproteobacteria; order Pseudomonadales; family Pseudomonadaceae; genus Aquipseudomonas; species Aquipseudomonas entomophila_G. The sequence continues at coordinate 92,846 of NZ_JARGCS010000047.1, forward strand.
AACAGATCCACACCGCCAAGGCAATGAACACGCAGCAGGTGGCGATGTTGATCAACAGGTTGTCGGCCAATGCCGCCAAGCCATGGTTGCCCGTGATCTGCCCGAGGAACAGGTAGAAGAAGTCGACCGCCACGCCGGCCAGGTTCGACAGCACGATGGTGGTGGCGACCACCAGCCCCCAGCCGCCGATCCAGCCGATCATCGGCCCGAAGGCACGCGCCGACCAGGTGAACGAGGTGCCGCTGTCCGGTTCGGCCGAGTTCAGCTCGCGGTAGCCCAGGGCGACCAGCAGCATCGGCAGGAAGCCAACGATGAACACCGCCGGCAAGTGGGCGCCGACCTCGCGCACGGTCGGGCCGAGGGCGCCGGTCAGGGTGTAGACCGGGGCGATGGTGGAGATGCCCAGCACCACGCTGGCCAGCAGGCCAAGGCGGCCTTTGGCCAGGCCTTTGCTGGCCGCTTGGGTGTTGCCCGAGTCGGCCGCCACATCGGGTGGGCGGCCGGCTTCTGTGTATTCGCTCATGAGTAATCGTGCCGTTGCTATTGGTATTGTTTTCACAGGGCCTTCCGGGGAAGGCCCGCTTTCACTCATTGAAAGCTTGCTGCGGGGGGCGAGTCATCCAAGACCTTCGGGTAACGTCAGCGTGCCGTCTGGCGTGAACCCTCCCGTGCAGCATGGGCAATGCAGGCCTCGCGGAACGCCTGGAAAAGGCGCACGGAGACCGGGTTTTCAGCGAAACGCCATTCAGGGTGCCATTGCACGCCGAGCACGAAGCCCGGCGCACCGGGCATCGACACCGCCTCGATCAAGCCATCCGGGGCCCGTGCCTCGACGCGCAGCCCGGGGGCCAGGCGCTCGATGCCCTGGCTGTGCAACGAGTTGACCTCGAACGACGCAGCCAGGCCCAGGCGCTCGAACACCCCGCCCGGCTCGACGCCGACGGGGTGACGAGGGCCGTACTGCACCTCGACGGGCGCATCCTCAGGTTCTCGGTGGTCCAGGTAGCCGGGCAGGTCCTGCACACGCGGGTGCAGCGTGCCGCCCAAGGCCACGTTCAACTCCTGGAAGCCACGGCAGATGCACAGCACCGGCACCCCGGCCGCGATCGCCGCCTGCAGCAACGGCAGGGTCAGGCGGTCACGTGCGGGGTCGTGGCGAGTGCCAGGCGCGCTGGGGGCGCCATTGTAATGATGCGGCTCGACATTTGAAGGCGAGCCGGTGAAAAGAATGCCGTCCAGGGCCCCCAGCAACGCCTGGGGGTCACTGGCCACGTCGCGCGCCGGCAGGATCAACGGCACCCCGGCGAACCCGGCGGCCTCGACGTACTTGTCGCCCACCGTGTGCGACGAGTGCCTGCCCACCTGCTGGCGGCAGGCGCTCACACCGATCAACGGAACCGCGTTTGCGCTCATGGGCTTACACCGTGTGCAGGTACCAGTTGTACTCGAGGTCGGAGATCGAGACTTCGAACTCGGCCAGTTCGCTTTCCTTGCAGGCGACGAAGATGTCGATGTAGTCCGGGCTGATGTACTGGTTGAGCACTTCGCTGTCGTCCAGCGCGCGCAGGGCGTCGCGCAGGTTGTTCGGCAGGCTCTGCTCCAGTTGCTCGTAGGAGTTGCCTTCGATCGGCTCGCCCGGCTCGACCTTGTTGGTCAGGCCATGGTGGATGCCGGCGAGGATCGCCGCCAGCATCAGGTAGGGGTTGGCGTCGGCGCCCGCCACGCGGTGCTCGATGCGCACGTTGTCGCTGTTGTCGGTGGGCACGCGCAGGGCCACGGTGCGGTTGTCCAGGCCCCAGCTCGGCGCGTTCGGCACGTAGAACTGCGCGCCGAAACGACGGTAGGAGTTGATGTTCGGGCAGAGGAACGCCATCGACGCGGGCATGGTTTCCAGCACACCGCCGATGGCGTGGCGCAGGGTCTCGCTCTGCAGCGGGTCATCGTGGGCGAAGATGTTCTTGCCGGTGGCCTTGTCCAGCAGCGAGATGTGCACGTGCAGGCCGTTGCCCGCCTGGCCCGGGTAGGGCTTGGCCATGAAGGTGGAGTCCATCTCATGGTCGTAGGCGATGTTCTTGATCAGGCGCTTGAGCAGGATCGCGTAGTCGCAGGCCTTCAGCGGGTCGGCAACGTGGTGCAGGTTGACCTCGAACTGTGCCGGGGCGCTTTCCTTGACGATGGCGTCGGCCGGGATGCCCTGCTCCTTGGCCGCTTCGAGCATGTCCTGCAGGCAGTCGGCGTATTCGTCGAGGTCGTCGATCAGGTACACCTGGGTCGACTGCGGGCGCTTGCCGGAAATCGGCGAACGCGGCGGCTGCGGCCGACCGTTGAGGTTGTCCTGGTCGATCAGGTAGAACTCCAGCTCGAACGCCGCGCAGATATCCAGGCCCAGGGCGTCGAACTTGGCCACCACCTGGCGCAGCACTTCGCGCGGGTCGGCGAAGAACGGCGCGCCATCCATCTCGTGCATGGTCATCAGCAACTGCGCGGTCGGGCGCTTCTGCCACGGTTCGTCGCACAGGGTGCCGGGAATCGGCCGGCAGACGCGGTCGGCATCGCCGATGTCCAGGCCAAGGCCGGTGCTTTCGACGGTCGAGCCGTTGATGTCCAGGGCGAACAACGAGGCCGGCAGGTTGATGCCTTTCTCATAGACCTTGTGCAGGCTGGCCCGCTCGATGCGCTTGCCGCGCACCACACCGTTCATGTCGGAAATCAGGAGGTCGACGAACTGGGTATCCGGGTGGGCTTCCAGGAACTCGTTCATCTCGCGGGAGGAGCTGGCGCACGGGGAGACCGACGTCATGGCTGTACATCCTTTGATTCGGGGGCGGCGATGGGGGGCTGCGGCTGACGCCTCGGAGGGCGGCGATGGTTGCTGCTGTTGTTCTTTTCACTGTCCCATCGTGGGGCTTGGCCCGGTCGGGCGCATTGATTCCCGGGGGCCGTTCCACTATAAAGTGGGCTTCGACGCAACAGACATTGGCAATTCGGCAAGCAGAGCGTGCACTCATGCAATATCAGATCACTCACGCCGACCTCTCCCTGGTCCTCGCCCTGGAGCGCGGCCGCTCGCTGGCCAAGGCGGCCGAGCTGCTGAAGGTCGATGTTTCCACGGTGTTCCGCTCGATCCGCCGGCTGGAGTCGGCGCTGGGCACCGCGCTGTTCGTCAAGAGCCGCAAAGGCTACCTGCCGACCGATACCGCCCAGGCGTTGGCCGAACAGGCCGAGCGCGCCGAGCAGGCGCTGGACGCCGCACGCATCGCCCTGACCAGCGGCGAGCAGGTGGTCAGCGGCACCGTGCGCCTGACCTGCACCGAGGCGGTGCTGCACAGCCTGCTGCTGCCGGCGCTCGCCGACTTCATGCCGAATTACCCGGCGCTGTCGCTGGAGATGGGCACCTCCAACACCTTCGCCAACCTCAGCCGCCGCGATGCCGACATCGCCCTGCGCCTGACCAACACTCCGCCCGAGCACCTGGTGGGCCGTTGCCTGGGCTCGACCTCCTACGTGGTCTGCGGGCGCCCGGAGTTCGCCGCGCGGCTGGCCGAGGCGCCGGGCAGCGTGCCGTGGATCGCCCCCGACGACTCGATGCAGGACCACCCCACGGTGGTCTGGCGCAACCAGCAGCATCCGGGGCTGATGCCGCGCTACCAGTGCAGCGGCATGTCGACCATCGCCGAGTTGGTGAGCACCGGCTTGGGCGTGGCCGCGCTGCCCGACTACATGGTCCACGACCTGCCTGGGGTCGACGCCCTGAGCGGTGCGCTGCCGGGCTGCGACACCCAGCTGTGGCTGCTGACCCGGCCGGATTGCCGGGCGCTGCGCTCGGTGCAGACGCTGTTCGAGGAGCTGACGCCGCGTTTGCGTGAGGCGATGTCGCGTTGACATACGCCGGCCTGTTGTAAGCGGGCGCTGGGAACCGTTATCGTCAGCCATCGGCCCCGACAAAACAGTCCTTCCCTATTGGCTGGTGATTTTTTAAACTATCGAGTCCGCCTGCCCATTCTGGGCTGCACGCCCACCGCATTTGCTACTGAGGAAGACCATGGCCCGCGTAACTGTTGAAGACTGCCTGGAACACGTGGATAACCGCTTTGAGCTGGTCATGCTCTCGACCAAGCGCGCCCGCCAGCTGGCCACCGGCGGCAAGGAACCGCGCGTGGCATGGGAAAACGACAAGCCCACCGTCGTCGCCCTGCGCGAAATCGCCGAAGGCATCGTCACCCCCGAGTTCATCGCCGCTGAAGAGATCGTCACCGAGGATCCGGTGTTCGCCGCGTTTGAGGACGAAAACAACGAGGCTGTCTGATTCATGCCCGGTCGACGTCGCGCGGCACAAGGCCCTGATCCTCGGCAGGAGGTAACCCCATGCCGAGCATAGATACCCTCGCCGAACGGCTGTCGACCTACTTGGGCGCGGAACAGGTCAACCTGGTCCGCCGCGCCTACTTCTATGCCGAACAGGCCCACGACGGGCAGCGCCGCCGCAGCGGCGAGGCCTACGTGACCCACCCGCTGGCGGTCGCCAGCATCCTCGCCGACATGCACATGGACCATCAGAGCCTGATGGCCGCCATGCTGCACGACGTGATCGAAGACACCGGCATCGCCAAGGAAGCCTTGAGCCAGCAGTTCGGCGAAACCGTCGCCGAGCTGGTCGACGGGGTCAGCAAGCTGACCCAGATGAACTTCGAGACCAAGGCCGAGGCGCAGGCCGAGAACTTCCAGAAGATGGCCATGGCCATGGCCCGCGACATCCGCGTGATCCTGGTCAAGCTGGCCGACCGCCTGCACAACATGCGCACCCTGGAAGTGCTGTCCGGCGAGAAGCGCCGGCGCATCGCCAAGGAAACCCTCGAGATCTACGCCCCCATCGCCAATCGCCTGGGCATGCACACCGTGCGCGTGGAGTTCGAGGACCTCGGCTTCAAGGCCATGCACCCGATGCGCTCCTCGCTCATCCACCGGGCGGTCAAGAGCGCGCGTGGCAACCGCAAGGAAATCGTCGCCAAGATCGAGCAGTCGCTGGCCAACTGCCTGGCCGCCGACGGCATCGAGGGCGAGGTCAGCGGCCGGCAGAAGCACCTCTATGGCATCTACAAGAAGATGCGCGGCAAGCGCCGCGCCTTCAACGAGATCATGGACGTGTACGCCTTCCGCATCATCGTCGACAAGGTCGACACCTGCTACCGCGTGCTCGGCGCCGTGCACAACCTGTACAAGCCGCTGCCGGGGCGCTTCAAGGACTACATCGCGATCCCCAAGGCCAACGGCTACCAGTCGTTGCACACCACGCTGTTCGGCATGCACGGCGTGCCCATCGAGATCCAGATCCGCACCCGCGAGATGGAAGAGATGGCCAACAACGGCATCGCCGCGCACTGGCTGTACAAGTCCAACGAGGACGAGCAGCCCAAGGGCAGCCACGCCCGCGCCCGCCAGTGGGTCAAGGGCATCCTCGAGCTGCAGCAGCGCGCCGGCAACTCGCTGGAATTCATCGAGAGCGTGAAGATCGACCTGTTCCCGGACGAGGTCTACGTGTTCACGCCCAAGGGCCGGATCATGGAGCTGCCCAAAGGCTCCACCGCCGTCGACTTCGCCTACGCGGTGCACACCGACGTCGGCAACAGCTGCATCGCCTGCCGCATCAACCGCCGCCTGGCGCCGCTGTCCGAGCCGCTGCAAAGCGGCTCGACGGTGGAGATCGTCAGCGCCCCGGGCGCCCGCCCGAACCCGGCCTGGCTGAACTTCGTGGTCACCGGCAAGGCGCGCACGCACATCCGCCACGCCCTCAAGCAGCAGCGCCGCTCCGAGTCGATCAGCCTCGGCGAGCGCCTGCTGAACAAGGTGCTGACCGGCTTCGACAGCAGCCTGGAGAAGATCCCGCAGGAGCGCATCCTGGCGATCCTCAGCGAATACCGCCTGGAGCTGGTCGAAGACCTGCTCGAAGACATCGGCCTGGGCAACCGCATGGCCTACGTGGTCGCGCGCCGCCTGCTGTCCGCCGAGGGCGAGCAACTGCCGGCGCCGGAAGGCCCGCTGGCGATCCGTGGCACCGAAGGGCTGGTGCTCAGCTACGCCAAGTGCTGCACGCCGATCCCCGGCGACCCGATCGTCGGCCACCTGTCGGCGGGCAAGGGCATGGTCGTGCACCTGGAAGACTGCCGCAACATCAGTGAAATCCGCCACAACCCGGAGAAGTGCCTGCAACTCTCCTGGGCCAAGGACGTCACGGGCGAGTTCAACGTCGAACTGCGCGTCGAGCTGGAGCACCAGCGCGGCCTGATCGCGCTGCTGGCCAGCAGCGTCAACGCCGCCGACGGCAACATCGAGAAGATCAGCATGGACGAGCGCGACGGTCGCGTCAGCGTGGTCCAACTGGTGGTCAGCGTGCACGACCGCGTGCACCTGGCCCGCGTGATCAAGAAGCTGCGCACCTTGACCGGCGTGGTCCGCATCACCCGCATGCGTGCGTAGTCCGTCAACCGCAAGGAGTCACCATGACCAAGACCGTCATCAACAGCGACAAGGCCCCCGCCGCCATCGGCACCTACTCCCAGGCGATCAAGGCCGGCAACACCGTGTACATGTCCGGGCAGATCCCGCTGGACCCAAAGACCATGGAACTGGTTGAAGGCTTCGAGGCCCAGACCGTGCAGGTCTTCGAGAACCTCAAGTCGGTGGCCGAGGCCGCTGGCGGCTCGTTCAAGGACATCGTCAAACTGAACATCTTCCTCACCGACCTGAGCCATTTCGCCAAGGTCAACGAGGTCATGGGCCGCTACTTCGAACAGCCCTACCCTGCCCGCGCCGCCATTGGCGTTGCCGCCCTGCCAAAGGGTTCGCAGGTCGAGATGGACGCCATCCTGGTCCTCGAGTGACACCCCGGGTGGCGGGCACCACGCCCGCCACCTGCCCTGCCCAAGGTTTCCCCACCATGCGTCATGCCCTGCCCCTCGCGCTGGCCGCACTGCTATTGGGCGGTTGCGCCAGCCACAAACCTGAAGATTTCAACGGCACCTGGGTCAACCAGGAGGCCATCGATGCCGCCGTCAAAGGCACCAGCCTGCGCCAAGCCCTGGCCGAGCATGGGCACGTGCTGGAATGGCAAATCGACGTGGCCAACCAGAAGGCCACCTACAGCAACGGCTTCGAGGCCGCCGAAGGCCAACTGGCCGCGGCGGACCAGCAATGGCAGGTCAATTTCGAAGGCGGCCAGACCGAACGCCTGAGCCTTGATGGGAAGGAACTGCACTCCGCCGATGCCTCTGGCGGAAAACAGACCTTTGTGCGCAGCAACCCGCCAGCCCCTGCTGACGCCCCGCTCGGCAGCAGCTTCGAGAAGGCCCTGTACAAAGCCTACCTGGGCGGCGACTGGAAGATCGTCGAAGGCCAGGGCCAGGGCGCCGTGGTGCGCTTCAGCGACAACGGCACCGTCACCGGGCTGCCTGGGCCTGATCGGTACGCGCTGTGCCTGGCCGGCGACTGCGCGACCATGGGGGCGGGTAACGACAGCCTGTGGCTGGAGCGCAACCAGCGCGGTGCGCCGTGGATCTTCAAGCGCGATGACGACAAGCTGGAGATCTTCCAGGCGGTGAACACCGCCCAGCAGGACGAGATGCCGCAGTTGGCGCCAGGTGCGCGCCAGTGGTTGCTTGAGCGGGATTGATGTGCTCGGGCTGTAACGGCCCTATCGCGACAGGGTTAACGCGCGCTCCTTTATAGGAGCGGGCTTACCCCGCGATAGGGCCCGCCCTGACACCACAGAACCCATCAATGCAGCCGATTTCGGGCAACCTCGATGTCATCCATGATCGCCTTGGCGAACGCGCTCAGGTAATCCGCCGCACCCAGCAGTTTATGGTCATCCCCCATATCCCTTCACGCACCAGGTGCTTGATGTACCCCAGCAGCACTGACACCTGCTCGTAGGCATCGTCGAACGGCACGCCGGGCATGACCCGGAACAAATGCATCGGCGCTTCACCGGCCTCGCAGAAGGTCTCGACGCCAACGGTCACGCCGGGTTTCGTCTCATCGCTCATTCCATCACTCCTTCGGTTACATACGCGCCAGCGCATGCTCGATCAGCGCGTGGGCGGTATCGGCCGAGCGACCGGCGTTGGAGAGCCGGTTCAGGCCTGGCAGGCCGGCATTGGCGCGGCAGTATTCATCGATGACTTCGGAGATGCCCAGCAGCAGGTCGTTGGCGACGGCGAGTGCGTCGGGTGGGATGAGGTCGGGGTGAGGGGTGGCGTAGAGGGTGTTGATCAGTTGGAGACGGGGTGGGTCGGGGACGATTTTTTTCATCTAGGCACCATGCAGTGTGGGGATGCCACCCGTTCGTTTCCACACATTAGGGTGACAGCTGTACACGGGGTGGAAAGACCGGTGCATGGTGAACCCGGCAGGTCCTGGGACCTCCCGCGTACAGCCGTCATGACGACAACAACCATGCGAACCACTGGGTTTCCACACCCGATCACTGAACCTTTCAGCGACCAGGTGAGCCTAGAGAGCTAGGTTTTCCAGGGCAATCAGACGGGAGCCGACATGTTTTGTAGGGTATTTCGACAAGGCTAGGGCAGGTAGTAGGACCCGACCTAGGCCACCGTAGGACATTTCGTAGATGTTGGTTTTTAGGGCCCTATCGCGGGGCAAGCCCGCGATGGCCTCACCCCCGCCCTTGCAGAATCGCCGCATACCCCTCTTTGTAGCTGGCATACGCCGGCGCCCACCCCAACGCCCGCGCCCGCGCATTGCTGCAACGCTTGCTGCCAGTGCGCCGCACCCGCTGCTCATCCGACCACTCGGTAACGCCCATGTACTGACGCAACCACGCCACCACGTCAGCCAATGGCGCCGGGTCGTCGTCGACACCGATGTAGTAGTCCTCCAGCGCCACGCCGTCCCTATCCGCCTGCAACAGGAACGCCAGCAACCCGGCGGCATCCTCGGCATGGATGCGGTTGCCATACAGCGGCGGCTCTTGCGCCACCCGATAACCCTGGCGCACCTGGCTGAGCAGCCACTCGCGCCCCGGCCCGTAGATGCCGGTCAGGCGCACCACGCTCGCCGGAATGCCACTGCCCAGGGCCAAGCGCTCCGCCTCGAGCATGACCCGCCCCGAATAACCCTCTGGCTCCGTGGCAGCGGTTTCGTCGACCCACTCGCCGTTCTGCTGCGCATAGACGCTGCTGCTGGAAACGAACAGCAGGCGACGCGGACGCTGGCCAGCGCTTTCCAACCAGCCCAACACATGGCGCAGGCCCTCGACATAAGCGGCCTGGTAACCCGCCTCGTCATGCTGGCTGGCGGCCACGCAATACACCAGGTAGTCGGGCGCCTGGGTCGGCCAAGCCGCTGGAACGCGGGGCTCAGACAAATCGGCAGCCACCGGGCGAACGCCGTCGGGCAGCTGCGCTATCGAGCGCCGCAGGCCGTCGACGCGCCAGCCGCGAGCGAGCAACTGGCGGGCTAGACGGCCGCCCACATCGCCACACCCTACGATCATCGCGGATAGGTCTGACATCACAAAACTCCAGGGATGAAAGGCTCAGGCTATCCGGATTACACGATCAACGGCTAGGCGAAGACAAAAAAAGGCTACTCTATTACTTTTGTTAACAAGAATTACTTGCAATAATGGCGCCCAATCAGTTCTCGGCCCATCTCGAGAGGCCATGGAGAACGCGACTTCTTTTTCTTCATCAGGTCCGGCCAGCATGACTCGTACTCAACCTTCCGCTTCGCCAACCACGTCGCGCGCCTGGCGCGCCATCGCCGCGCTGCTGTTCAGCCTGGTGCTGGCCCCGGTCGCCATGGCCGAAGAGCCCACCGCCAACGCTGCAACCGCACCCGCGGCGGCCAGCGCGCCGGCAGCGGCAGGCGGCGAGCAGGCACCGGTTGAGGCCACCCCCGTCGACGCCCAGGCGCCGGCAGGCGACAACGTCGAAGCGCTGGTCGAAGACACCTCGCTGGGCATGGCCCACGACCTGTCCCCCTGGGGCATGTACAAGAACGCCGACGTCGTGGTGAAGGCCGTGATGATCGGCCTGGCCATCGCCTCGATCATCACCTGGACCATCTGGATCGCCAAAGGCTTCGAGCTGATGGGCGCCAAGCGCCGCCTGCGTGGCGAGATCGCCGTGCTGAAGAAGTCGGCCAGCCTGAAAGACGCCAGCGACGTGGCGAACAAGGAAGGCACCCTGGCCCATACCCTGGTGCATGATGCCCTCGAGGAGATGCGCCTGTCGGCCAATGCCCGCGAGAAAGAAGGCATCAAGGAACGCGTGAGCTTCCGCCTGGAGCGCCTGGTCGCCGCCAGCGGCCGCAACATGAGCAGCGGCACCGGCGTGCTCGCGACCATCGGTTCCACCGCGCCGTTCGTCGGCCTGTTCGGCACCGTGTGGGGCATCATGAACAGCTTCATCGGCATCGCCAAGACCCAGACCACCAACCTCGCCGTGGTCGCCCCGGGCATCGCCGAAGCCCTGCTGGCCACCGCCCTGGGCCTGGTCGCGGCGATCCCTGCCGTGGTCATCTACAACGTCTTCGCCCGTTCCATCGCCGGCTACAAGGCCCAGGTCTCCGACGCCTCGGCGCAGGTGCTGCTGCTGGTCAGCCGCGACCTCGACCACCAGGCTGGCGAGCGCGCCGCCCCGCACATGGTGAAAGTGGGGTAAGCCATGGGCCTGCATCTCAACGAAGGTGGCGACGACCTCGCCGAGAACCACGAAATCAACGTCACGCCGTTCATCGACGTGATGCTGGTACTGCTGATCATCTTCATGGTGGCCGCGCCGCTGGCGACGGTCGACATCAAGGTCGACCTGCCCGCCTCCACCGCCAAGCCGGCGCCGAGGCCCGAGAAGCCGGTGTTCGTCAGCGTCAAGGCCGACAAGAAACTGTACGTCGGCGACGACGCGGTGGCCCAGCCCGAGCAGCTTGGCGCGATGCTCGACGCCAAGACCAAGGGCGACAAGGAAACCACCATCTTCTTCCAGGCCGACAAGGGTGTTGACTACGGCGACCTGATGGAAGTGATGAACACCATGCGCGCGGCGGGCTACCTCAAGGTCGGCCTGGTCGGGCTCGAGACGGCAGCCAAGAAATGACCAAGACGCGCTCCAACCTGGCGCGCTACGGCGGCAGCCTGGCGATCGTGCTGGCGCTGCACGTCATCGCCGTGCTGCTGACGCTCAATTGGTCGGTGCCGCAAGCCATCGAGCTGCCCCCCGCGGCGATGATGGTCGAGCTGGCGCCGCTGCCCGAGCCGGCGCCGCCGCCACCGCCCAAAGCCGCTCCACAGCCACCGGCGCCGGTCGAAGAACCGCCGCTGCCCAAGCTGGTGGAGGCACCCAAGCCGAAGATCGCCATCGCCAAGCCGCCCAAGCCGCAGCCCAAGCCCCAGCCGCCCAAGCCCGAGAAGAAGCCTGAGCCGCCGAAGGACGAGCCACCGGCCAAGGAACAGGTCGCGGACACGCCGCCCAGCAACACGCCACCGCAGAAGTCGGCGGCACCGGCGCCGAGCATCGCGTCCAACAGCAACGCCCTGCCGAGCTGGCAGAGCGACCTGCTGCGCCACCTGGCGAAGTACAAGAAGTACCCGGACGACGCGCGCCGCCGCGGCCTGCAAGGCATCAACCGGCTGCGCTTCGTGGTCGACGCCGAAGGCAAGGTGGTGTCGTACGCCCTGGCCGGCGGTTCCGGCAGCGCCGCGCTCGACCGCGCCACGCTGGAGATGATCCGCCGCGCCGGGACAGTGCCCAAGCCGCCGGCGGAATTGCTGAACAACGGCACGATCGAGGTAGTGGCGCCCTTCGTCTACTCGCTGGACAAACGCTGATACTTTGCTTCTGTCACAAAACCGCAAGTCTGATAACGTGCGTCTATCGATTGCACCCGCTATGCTGGGCCCGCAACTTCATGGACGCACGTTATGACCCTCACTGAACTCCGCTACATCGTCACACTCGCCCAGGAGCAGCACTTTGGCCACGCCGCCGAGCGTTGCCACGTCAGCCAGCCGACCCTGTCGGTCGGTGTGAAGAAGCTTGAGGACGAGCTGGGTGTGCTGATCTTCGAACGCAGCAAGAGCGCCGTGCGCCTGACCCCGGTCGGCGAGAGCATCGTCGCCCAGGCGCAGAAGGTCCTTGAACAGGCCCAAGGCATCCGCGAACTGGCCCAGGCCGGCAAGAACCAGCTCACCGCCCCGCTGAAGGTCGGCGCCATCTATACCGTCGGCCCGTACCTGTTCCCGCACCTGATCCCGCAGCTGCACCGCGTGGCGCCGCAGATGCCGTTGTACATCGAAGAGAACTTCACCCACGTGCTGCGCGAGAAGCTGCGCAACGGTGAGCTGGACGCGGTGATCATCGCCCTGCCGTTCAACGAGGCCGACGTGCTGACCCTGCCCCTCTACGACGAACCGTTCTGCGCGCTGATGCCCAGCGACCACCCGTGGACCGCGCGGGACACCATCGACACCGCGATGCTCAACGACAAGAGCCTGCTGCTGCTCGGCGAGGGCCATTGCTTCCGCGACCAGGTGCTGGAAGCCTGCCCCACCCTGAACAAGGGCGGCGAAGGCGCCAAGCACACCACGGTGGAGTCCAGCTCGCTGGAGACCATCCGCCACATGGTCGCCTCGGGCCTGGGGGTGTCGATCCTGCCGCTGTCGGCGGTGCACAGCCACCACTACGCACCGGGGGTGATCGAGGTCCGGCCGCTGACCGCGCCCGCGCCGTTCCGCACCGTGGCCATCGCCTGGCGCGCCAGCTTCCCGCGGCCGAAGGCCATCGAGATCCTCGCCGACTCGATCCGCCTGTGCTCCGTGGCCAAGCCGCCCGTGGAACAACCGGCCTGATCCCATGACCGAGCTGTCGAGGGTGCCGGTCACCGAGCTCAAGGGCGTCGGCGAGGCCATGGCGGAAAAACTCGCCAAGGTGGGCCTGGAGAACCTGCAGGACCTGCTGTTCCACCTGCCCCTGCGCTACCAGGACCGCACCCGCGTGGTGCCCATCGGCCAGTTGCGCCCCGGCCAGGACGCGGTGATCGAGGGCGTGGTCAGCGGTGCCGACGTGACCATGGGCAAGCGCCGCAGCCTGGTGGTGCGCCTGGGGGACGGCAGCGGCAGCCTGAGCCTGCGCTTCTACCACTTCAGCAACGCGCAGAAGGAAGGCCTCAAGCGCGGCACCCACCTGCGCTGCTACGGTGAAGCCCGCCCCGGCGCCTCGGGCCTGGAGATCTACCACCCGGAATACCGCGCGCTCAACGGCAACGAGCCACCGCCGCCAGTGGAACAGACCCTCACGCCGATCTACCCGACCACCGAAGGCCTGACCCAGCAACGCCTGCGCCTGCTGTGCCAGCAGAGCCTGGGCATGCTCGGCCCGCGCAGCCTGCCCGACTGGCTGCCCGACGAGCTGGCCCGCGACTACCACCTGGCGCCGCTCGACGACGCCATCCGCTACCTGCACAACCCGCCCGCCGACGCCGACCTCGACGAGCTCGCCGAGGGCCAGCACTGGGCCCAGCATCGCCTGGCCTTCGAGGAGCTGCTGACCCACCAGCTGTCGCAGCAGCGTCTGCGCGAAAGCCTGCGCACCCTGCGCGCGCCCGTGCTGCCCAAGGCCAGCCGCTTGCCCGCGCAGTACCTGGCCAACCTCGGTTTCGCCCCCACTGGCGCGCAACAGCGGGTCGGCAACGAGATCGCCTACGACCTCAGCCAGCCCGAGCCGATGATGCGCCTGGTGCAGGGCGACGTCGGCGCCGGCAAGACCGTGGTCGCCGCCCTCGCCGCCCTGCAGGCGCTGGAAGCCGGCTACCAGGTGGCGCTGATGGCGCCCACCGAGATCCTCGCCGAGCAGCACTACATCACCTTCAAGCGCTGGCTCGAACCGCTCGGCCTGGACGTCGCGTGGCTGGCCGGCAAGCTCAAGGGCAAGGCCCGCGCCAGCGCCCTGGAGCAGATCGCCGGCGGCGTGCCGATGGTGGTCGGTACCCACGCGCTGTTCCAAGAGGAAGTGAAGTTCCAACGCCTGGCCCTGGCGATCATCGACGAACAGCACCGCTTCGGCGTGCAGCAGCGCCTGGCCCTGCGCCAGAAGGGCGTGGCCGGTGAGCTGTGCCCGCACCAGTTGATCATGACCGCCACCCCCATCCCGCGCACCCTGGCGATGAGCGCCTACGCCGACCTCGACACCTCGGTGCTCGACGAACTGCCACCTGGCCGCACCCCGGTGAACACCGTGCTGGTGGCCGACAGCCGGCGCTTCGAGGTGGTCGAACGGGTGCGCGCGGCCTGCGCCGAGGGGCGCCAGGCGTATTGGGTATGCACCTTGATCGAAGAGTCCGAGGAGCTGACCTGCCAGGCTGCCGAAAGCACCTTCGAGGAGCTCGGCAGCGCGTTGGGCGAGTTGCGCGTGGGGTTGATCCACGGGCGCATGAAACCCGCCGAGAAGGCCGCGGTGATGGCCGAATTCAAGGCCGGCCAGTTGCAACTGCTGGTGGCCACCACGGTGATCGAGGTCGGTGTGGACGTGCCCAACGCCAGCCTGATGATCATCGAGAACCCCGAGCGCCTGGGCCTGGCGCAACTGCACCAGTTGCGCGGTCGGGTCGGCCGGGGCAGCGCGGTGAGCCATTGCGTGTTGCTCTACCACCCGCCGCTGTCGCAGATCGGCCGCGAACGCCTGGGGATCATGCGCGAGACCAACGACGGCTTCGTCATCGCCGAGAAGGACCTCGAGCTGCGCGGCCCCGGCGAGATGCTCGGTACCCGCCAGACCGGCCTGTTGCAGTTCAAGGTCGCCGACCTGATGCGTGACGCCGACCTGCTGCCGGCGGTGCGCGATGCCGCGCAGGCGCTGCTGGCCCGCTGGCCCGAACACGTCAGCCCGCTGCTCGACCGCTGGCTGCGCCACGGCCAGCAATATGGCCAAGTGTGACGCCGGTCCCATAAGGCGCCCAGCTTGGCCCTCAGGCTGGTTATACTTCGCGTTTACAAAGAAAAGATTGGATACAGACCATGACTGAAGTGGCCCTGGACACTGCAACCCCGCATGCACCGTCGGTCATCCGGCTGTTGCTCGACAAGCTCGGCGTGGCCTACCACGAGGTGGCGGAGCATCCGCAGCTGCTAGCCGCGTCGCGCGTTCAGGCGATTCTGCTCGACGATGAAGTCGGGGCGCTCATGGTGCTGTTCCCGCAGAGCCAGCTGCTGGACCTCAAGCTCCTCGAGGAGCTGACCGGGCGCAAGCT
The DNA here is from genome assembly GCF_029193575.1 of Pseudomonas entomophila. Classification (GTDB taxonomy): domain Bacteria; phylum Pseudomonadota; class Gammaproteobacteria; order Pseudomonadales; family Pseudomonadaceae; genus Aquipseudomonas; species Aquipseudomonas entomophila_G. The sequence goes on from NZ_JARGCS010000047.1 coordinate 108,107, forward strand.
GGTGGCGGTGCCGCTGGCGCGCCTCAAGCACATGCTCGACAAGCACGCGCTCAAGGCCCTGCCTGGCATTCCGGCGCTGACCAGCTCGCCATGCCTCTACGAGAAAAGCCTGCTCGACGCGAACACCCTGCTGATCGAGTCGGGCGAGAAGGGCGTGCTGCTGGAAATCAAGCGTGATGATTTCAAGCGCATGCTGACCAAGGCCAGCGCTGGTAATTTCGGCGTGGAGGTCAAAGACATCGAGCGCAACCTCGACCGGCCGCATGACGACACCCAGGAAATTTCCAACGCGGTGCAAGCGTTCACCGCCCGGCGCATCCAGAAACGCCTGGAAGAAACCATCGAGATCCCGCCACTGGCCGATACCGCGCAGAAGATCATCAAGCTGCGTGTCGACCCCAACGCCAGCGTCGACGACATCACCGGCGTGGTGGAAACCGACCCGGCGCTGGCCGCGCAGGTGGTCAGCTGGGCCGCCTCGCCCTACTACGCCTCACCCGGCAAGATCCGCTCGGTGGAAGACGCCATCGTCCGCGTGCTGGGCTTCGACCTGGTGATCAACCTGGCCCTGGGCCTGGCCTTGGGCAAGACCCTGAGCCTGCCCAAGGACCACCCGCAACAGGCCACGCCGTACTGGCAGCAGTCGATCTACACCGCCGCGGTGATCGAGGGCCTGACCCGCGCCATGCCGCGCGCCGAGCGCCCAGAGGCGGGCCTGACCTACCTGGCCGGGCTGCTGCACAACTTCGGCTACCTGCTGCTGGCGCACGTGTTCCCACCGCACTTCTCGTTGATCTGCCGACACTTGGAGGTCAACCCGCACCTGTATCACAGCTACGTGGAACAGCACCTGCTGGGCATCAGCCGCGAGCAGATCGGTGCCTGGCTGATGAAGCTGTGGGACATGCCGGAAGAGCTCTCCACCGCCCTGCGCTTCCAGCACGACCCGGCCTACGACGGCGAATACGCCGCCTTCCCCAACCTGGTGTGCCTGGCCACTCAACTGCTGCGTTCGCGGGGCATTGGTTCGGGGCCGCAGGAGGAGATTCCCGACGCGCTGCTGGAGCGCCTGGGGCTGACCCGCGACAAGGCCGAGGATGTGGTGAGCAAGGTATTGGAGGCCGAGGCGCTGCTGCGCGAGCTGGCGTCGCAGTTCCACACCCCGCATTGAGCATTGCAGGCGCCCTATCCCCCTGTGGACGCGGGCGTGCCCCGCGATGGGCGCCGCCCGATCTCAGCCCTTCTTCTTCGGTTTCAGGTACTTCATCAGCCCCTGGAACCAGATCACCAGCGCCGGGTTGCCCTTGATCTGGATGGCCTTGTCCTGAATCCCCTGCATGAATGCCAGCTGCTTGTTGCTGGCCTGCAGGGTGGCGAAGCCAAAGGCGGCGTCCTTGAAGGCGATGGCGAACGCCGGTTGCGGGTGCAGGCCACCCTTGCTGCTGATGCGCTCGCCACTGACGATGAAATGCCGGGCGACCTTGCCGTCCAGGGTCTGCATCTGGAACACCAGGTCCTTGTCACGCAATTGCTGCTGGAACGCCGGGTTGCTGCGGCTGGCCTTGGCCATCAGCAGCCCCATGGCCCAGAGAAGAAAGCGGAACTTCATCAACGCGCCTCGATTAAAAAATGACTGAGGCGCGCAGTTTAGCCTTTTCTCGAACTTTTTATGCAAGTTCGCTGCAAACCCCTGTATTTCCACCCCAGAAAGCATAACGGGCGCCAGAGGCGCCCGTTCGAATTGACACTGGGGAGTATCAGGGTTCGATCACTTCTTCTTGGCGGCAGCCTTGGCAGGCTTGGCCGGGGTATTGACGCTGTCGCGCAGGTTCTTGCCAGGCTTGAACGCCACGGTATTGCTGGCTTTGATTTTCACCGGTTGACCGGTTTGCGGGTTCTTGCCAGTGCGGGCACCACGATGGCGTTTCTCGAAAGTGCCGAAGCCGACCAGGGTAACCGTGTCCTTGTCCAGGGCACCGGTAATGCTGTCGAGAATCGCGTTCAGCACCTGATTGGCCTTTTCCTTGGTCAGATCGGCCTTTTCGGCGATGACGGCGGCGAGTTCTGGTTTACGCATAGTGAAGCCTCTTTGACGGGATTTTTTGTTGTTATGCCGTGCTGCCTGCGAAAGCAGCGCTCAAGGCGCCGCAGGCTCTAATCTGCGGCAGACGCGAGTGAGAATGGCACGCCGTCCGAGGCCGCGCCAGTAGCTGAGTGGCCATTGTCGCGGTAAGAACAGGTCAAAACCGACAGAACGACCTCCATTTACGCCATCAGCGGTGGCAACTGCCGGTTCAGCGCCAACTTCTCCATTACCGCCGTGCCCGTCAGGGCGTAACCCAGCAGCTGGCCGTCTGCATCGCGGCACAGCACCTTGAGGTCGCTGCCCTCGCCCTCCACCTGCCATGCGCCCTCAAGCCCGGCGGGCGGGGGCGAGACCACCAGCGGGCAGGCAGGCGTCTTCACGGTGACCGGCATCGGGCCGTAGCTGACCGCCGTGGGGTTGCCGGCGAGGGTCTGGGCCAGGGCGCGGGCGCAGGTCATCAGCGGCATCACGTAGAGCAGGTTGATGCCGTCGACCTCGGCACAGTCGCCGAGGGCGAAGATATGGCTGTGGGAGGTGCGCAGCTCACGATCGACCACCACACCGCGGTTGACCCGCAGGCCCGCTGCCGCGGCCAGGTCGGTGCGCGGGCGCAGGCCGATGGCCGAGACCACCAGGTCGCAGGGGATCACGCTGCCGTCGGACAAATGCGCTTGCAGGGCGTCGCCCGCGTGTTGCAGGCGGTTCAGCACCGGGCCCAGGTGGAAACGCACACCCAAGCCCTCGAGCCCGGCCTGCACCGCACCCGCGGCCGCCGGGTGCAGCAGGGTCGGCATGACCTGCTCGCACGGCGCCACCACCTCGACCTGGTAGCCGCCCAGGCTCAGGTCGTTGGCGAACTCGCAGCCGATCAGGCCGGCGCCCAGCACCAGCACGCGCCGTTTACCGGCCGCTGCGGCGCGAAAGCGCGCGTAGTCTTCCAGGTCGTTGATCGGGAAGATCAAGCCACCCGCGTCGCCCTCGACCGGCACCTGCACGGTCTGCGCGCCCCAGGCCAGCACCAGGTCGCGGTACTCGATGGCTTCCTCGCCAACCCACAGGCGCTTGTGGCCCGGGTCGATGCCGCTGATGCGGGTGTGGGTGCGGATCTCGGCCTTGAGCTGCTCGGCCATGGCGCCCGGCTCGGCCATGCACAGGCCGTCGGCGTCCTTCTGCTTGGCGAAGCCGGTGGAGAGCATCGGCTTGGAGTAGGAACGACCATCGTCGGCGGTGATCAGCAGCAGCGGCGTTTCAGCGTCGAGCTTGCGGAACTCGCGGGCCAGGTTGTAGCCGGCGAGGCCGGTACCGATGATCACCACGGGGGACGTCATGTCGTGCTTCCTCTAACTAGGGCTTTACGGGGGCGATCAGCCGATGGCGATCATTTCGAAGTCGCTCTTGCCGACACCGCAGTCAGGGCACAGCCAGTCTTCCGGCACGTCTTCCCAGCGGGTGCCAGGGGCGATGCCGTCGTCCGGCCAGCCCTCGGCTTCGTCGTAGATCAGGCCACAGACGATGCATTGCCATTTCTTCATGGGGGTGGGTTCCTCGTTCAGGCTCGGTTTGCGGGTGACGCTGTTATGGTTTTGCCGGGCCACGCCCGGGTGGCAGGCTTTGTATCGGCCCTGCCAGCAGTATGCAAGCAATCCGGGCAATCATGCTAAGCTCGCCGCCTCTCTGGTTGTAACAAGCATACCGACGTGCCGTACGAAACCTCGCAAGCAGCCGCCGTCGCGTGGCTGGCGCATTCGCAGCTGGCTGACGACGTGACCCAACCGACCCTGGACTGGCTCTTCGACCAGGGCTCCCTGACCCGCCGCCTGACCCGCCTGTCCCACGACCACTTCCGTGTCACCCCGTTGTTCGAGGGCTGGCAGGCGCTGCGTGACGATGAATGCGCGGCCCTGGGCCTGGCAACCGGGGAGCAGGGTTGGGTGCGTGAAGTGTACCTGCGCGGCCATGAGCAGCCCTGGGTGTTCGCCCGCAGCGTGGCCAGCCGCAAGGCCCTGGAGCGCGGCGGCCTGGACTTGGAAACCCTGGGCAACCGCTCGCTCGGCGAGCTGCTGTTCTGCGACCAGGCCTTCATTCGCCACCCCATCGAGGTGTGCACTTATCCACAGGCGTGGCTACCCGCCGACGTCGCCGGCGCCGGGCTCTGGGGCCGGCGCTCGCGCTTCGAGCGCGACGGCCTGCAACTGCTGGTGGCCGAGGTGTTCCTGCCGGCGATGTGGCACGCGGCCAAGGAGGAATCGCGCTGATGTACCTGCAACTGCTCAAGTCGCTCAACCGCCTGCACCCGCGCGCCTGGGACTTCATCCAGCTCAGCCGCCTGGACCGCCCGATCGGCATCTACCTGCTGCTGTGGCCGACGCTGACGGCAGTGTGGATCGCCGGCAACGGCTCGCCGACCCTGGCCAACGTGCTGATCTTCGGCCTCGGCGTGGCGCTGATGCGCGCCGCTGGCTGCGCGATCAATGACTTCGCCGACCGCAAGGTCGATGGCCACGTCAAGCGCACCGCCGACCGCCCCCTGGCCAGCGGTCGGGTGAAGCCCCGCGAGGCGGTGCTGCTGTTCGTCATCCTCACTGCGGTGAGCTTCCTGCTGGTGCTGTGCACCAATGCCACCACCGTCTGGCTGTCGTTCGGCGGCGTGGCCCTGGCATTCTGCTACCCATTCATGAAGCGCTACACCTATTACCCGCAGGTGGTGCTGGGCGCGGCGTATTCCTGGGGCATCCCCATGGCCTTCACGGCGGCGGGTGGCGAGCTGCCGGCGGCGGCGTGGCTGCTGTACATCGCCAACCTGCTGTGGACGGTGGCGTTCGATACCTACTACGCAATGGTCGACCGCGACGACGACCTGAAGATCGGCGTGAAGTCCACGGCCATCCTGTTCGGCGAGGCCGACCGGGCGATCATCCTGGCCTTGCAGTTGCTGTCGCTGGGCTGCCTGCTGCTGGCGGGTAGCCGCTTCGAGCTGGGCGGGTGGTTCCACCTGGGGCTGCTGGGCGCGGTGCTGTGCTTTGCCTGGGAGTTCTGGTCGACGCGCAGGCTGGACCGGGAGTCGTGCTTCAAGGCGTTCCTGCACAACCATTGGGCGGGGTTGTCGATCTTCGTCGGGGTGGTGGTGGACTACGCGCTGCGCTGAATGGAGGAGCGGGCTCGCCCCGCGATTGCGGTGGTGGATTCACTGACGCAATCGCGGGCAAGCTCGCGCCTACAGAGGCCGCGCACGCTTCAGGTCAGGGTTTGGCGATGTGCCAGACGTCCTTCACGCCGTCACCGGTCTTGTCCCCGGCTTTCTTGTCCTTGACGAAGGTGTACAGCGGCTTGCCGTCATAGGCCCACTGCATCGCGCCGTCGTCACGCTTGATCTGCGACCACTTGCCCTCGGCTTTCTCGCCATCCTTGACCAGCAGCGGCGGCCAGTTGGTGGCGCAGTCGCCGTTGCACACGGACTTGCCGCCGGCATCCTTGCCGAAGGTGTACAGCGTCATGCCGTTGTGATCGACCCACATGCCGTCCTTTTCCTCAGCATGGTGGGCCATCGCCAACCCCGGCAGTGCCAGCGTAGCGAAAAGGGCCATCCAGCTCAGCGTATGTCGTGTCATTGGAATCACCATCGTATCGGGGGTGGAATGCGTTCGAGTACCGCCGCGGCGGCCTCCTGAAGCCTAGCCCAGTCACGCAATGTCGCCAGAACGGCCAACGCCCTGTCACACAGCTGCAATAATTCCGTTATCTAATGCGGGCCAAGACACCGTTCCTGGGAGAGGTTTTGAGCATGGTTGGCAGAAACATTCTGATAGTCGACGACGAAGCGCCGATTCGCGAGATGATCGCCGTTGCATTGGAAATGGCCGGCTATGACTGCCTGGAAGCGGAAAATTCGCAGCAGGCCCACGCCATCATCGTCGACCGCAAGCCGGACCTGATCCTGCTCGACTGGATGCTGCCAGGCACCTCGGGCATCGAGCTGGCCCGCCGCCTGAAGCGCGACGAGCTGACCGGCGACATCCCGATCATCATGCTCACCGCCAAGGGCGAAGAGGACAACAAGATCCAGGGCCTGGAAGTCGGCGCCGACGACTACATCACCAAGCCGTTCTCGCCGCGCGAGCTGGTGGCGCGCCTGAAGGCCGTGCTGCGCCGCACCGGCCCGAGCGACAGCGAGGCGCCGATCGAGGTCGGCGGCCTGCTGCTCGACCCGATCAGCCACCGCGTGACCATCGACGGCAAGCCCGCCGAGATGGGCCCTACCGAATACCGCCTGCTGCAGTTCTTCATGACCCACCAGGAGCGCGCCTACACCCGTGGCCAACTGCTCGACCAGGTCTGGGGCGGCAACGTCTACGTCGAGGAGCGCACCGTCGACGTGCACATCCGCCGCCTGCGCAAGGCGCTGGGTGAGGCGTACGAAAATCTGGTACAAACCGTCCGGGGCACCGGCTACCGCTTCTCGACCAAGAGCTGACAAGCCCGAAAGCCAAGCCGCACGCCGCTGTACAAGGACTGTCAATTGAACCAGAACTGGCACTCGACCCTGATTCGCCACCTGCTGCTGCTGACCACCGTCTGCCTGATCGGCGGGCTGGTCAGCGGCCAGTACGGCTGGAGCCTGGCCATCGGCCTCGCGCTGTACCTGGGCTGGACCCTCAAGCAACTGCTGCGCCTGCACGAATGGCTGGGCAACCACCAGCCCGACGAGGCACCACCCGATGGCTATGGCCTGTGGGGCGAGGTGTTCGACAGCATCTACCACCTGCAACGCCGCGACCAACGCGTGCGTGGCCGCCTGCAAGCGGTGATCGACCGCGTGCAGGAGTCCACCGCGGCCCTGCGCGACGCGGTGATCATGCTCGACAGCGAAGGCAACCTGGAATGGTGGAACCGCGCCGCCGAGACCCTGCTGGGCTTCAAGACCCCGCAGGATGGCGGCCAGCAAGTCACCAACCTGGTCCGCCACCCGCGCTTCAAGGAATACTTCGAGGCCGAGAACTACGCCGAGCCGCTGGAGATCCCCTCGCCGATCAACGACCGTATGCGCGTGCAACTGCACATCACCCGCTACGGCAACAACGAGCACCTGATGCTGGTGCGCGACGTCACCCGCATCCACCAGCTCGAACAGATGCGCAAGGACTTCGTCGCCAACGTGTCCCACGAGCTGCGCACACCGCTGACGGTGATCACCGGTTACCTGGAAACCTTGCTGGACAACGTCGAGGACGTGAACCCACGCTGGAGCCGCGCGCTGCAGCAGATGAGCCAGCAGGGCGCGCGCATGCAGACATTGCTCAACGACCTGCTGCTGCTGGCCAAGCTCGAAGCCACCGACTACCCCTCGGACAACCAGCCGGTGCTGGTCGATGGGCTGTTGCAGTCGATCAAGGCCGACGCCCAGGCGCTGTCCGGGCCACGGCAGCAGCACATCACCCTGGAGGCCGCGCCGGGCGTGCGCCTCAAGGGCAGCGAGTCGGAGCTGCGCAGCGCCTTTTCCAACCTGGTGTTCAACGCCGTCAAGTACACCCAGGAGGGCGGCAACATTCGTATCCGCTGGTGGGCCGATGAACAGGGCGCGCACTTGTCGGTGCAGGATTCGGGGATCGGCATCGACGCCAAGCACCTGCCGCGCCTGACCGAACGCTTCTACCGGGTCGACTCCAGCCGCGCCTCCAACACGGGCGGCACCGGGCTGGGGCTGGCGATCGTCAAGCACGTGCTGCTGCGTCATCGCGGGCGCCTGGAGATCAGCAGCGTGCCGGGGCACGGCAGCACGTTCACCTGTCATTTTGCGCCGGCACAAGTGGCGGCGGTGAAAGGCTGAGACCCGCAGGGGCTGCTGCGCAGCCCAATCGGGGGACAAGACCGCGATGGGGTCACACAGCCACCTCGGTGAACCGCTCCCCTTTGCTTTTAACCCCCCAGCCGCTACATTGGCTGCTTCTTTTTCAAAGACGGACCCCCGTAACCCCCCATCATGGACCCTTCCCCTGGCATCAGCCTCACCTCTCTGTTCGCCGATTTCGGCATGATTCTCTTTGCGCTGTTCCTGGTGCTGCTCAACGGCTTCTTCGTTGCCGCCGAGTTCGCCATGGTCAAGCTGCGCTCCACCCGCGTCGAGTCCATCGCCGAACTGCACGGCTGGCGCGGCACCATCCTGCGCAAGGTGCACAACCAGCTCGACGCCTACCTGTCGGCCTGCCAGCTGGGTATCACCCTGGCCTCGCTGGGCCTGGGCTGGGTCGGCGAGCCGGCGTTCGCCCACCTGCTCGAGCCGCTGCTGTCCTACCTGGGCGTGAACACGCCGGAGCTGGTCAAGGCGATCTCGTTCTTCGTCGCGTTCTTCGTCATCTCGTACCTGCACATCGTGGTCGGCGAGCTGGCGCCCAAGTCCTGGGCGATCCGCAAGCCCGAGCTGCTGTCGCTGTGGACCGCCGTGCCGCTGTACCTGTTCTACTGGGCGATGTACCCGGCCATCTACCTGCTCAACGCCAGCGCCAACACCATCCTGCGCATCGCCGGCCAGGGCGAGCCGGGGCCGCACCACGAGCACCACTACAGCCGCGAGGAGCTCAAGCTGATCCTGCACTCCAGCCGCGGCCAGGACCCCAGCGACCAGGGCATGCGCGTGCTGGCCTCGGCGGTGGAGATGGGCGAGCTGGAGGTGGTCGACTGGGCCAACTCCCGCGAGGACATGGTGGTGCTCGATGCCAAGGCGCCGCTCAAGCAGATCCTGGCGATGTTCCGCCGCCACAAGTTCAGCCGTTACCCGGTGTACGACGCCGAGCGCGAGGAGTTCACCGGCCTGCTGCACATCAAGGACCTGTTGCTGGAGCTGGCCGACCTCGACCACATTCCCGAGAACTTCGACCTCGACGACCTGACCCGCCCGCTGGAGCGCGTCTCGCGGCACATGCCGCTGTCGCAGTTGCTGGAGCAGTTCCGCAAGGGCGGCGCGCATTTCGTGCTGGTGGAGGAAGCCGACGGCAAGGTGATCGGCTACCTGACCATGGAAGACGTGCTGGAAGTGCTGGTCGGCGACATCCAGGACGAACACCGCAAGGCCGAGCGCGGCATCCTCGCCTACCAGCCGGGCAAGTTGCTGGTGCGCGGTGACACGCCGCTGTTCAAGGTCGAGCGCCTGCTCGGCATCGACCTGGACCATATCGAGGCGGAGACGCTGGCGGGGTTGGTGTACGAGTCGCTCAAGCGCGTGCCCGAGGAAGAGGAAGTGCTGGAGGTCGAGGGCCTGCGCATCATCATCAAGAAGATGAAGGGGCCGAAGATCGTGTTGGCCAAGGTGCTCAAGCTCGATTGAGCCGGCGGCTCAAGGATTCCCCGCCGTGAAATCCGGCAGCCCGCCAATCGGCCGGTCGAAGCGGTAGGGAATCGACTCCAACGCCAGCCCGACGTTGCGCTGCACCACGAAATGCAGGTGCGGCCCGCTGCTGTTGCCGGTGTTGCCCGACTTGGCCAGCACCGCCCCCTGCGCCACCCGCTGCCCCTCGCCGACCACCACCGAGCCGCGCATCAGGTGCAGGTACACGCCCATGGTGCCGTCGGCGTGCAAGATCCTCACGAAATTGCCCGACGGGTGCGTGCCGCGCCCGCTCTGGTGGTTCTCCACCTTCACCACCACGCCACCGCGCGCGGCGACGATCGGCGTGCCCTCGGGCATGGCGATGTCCATGGCATAGCGGCCCTTGGGGCCGAAATGGCTGTAGCGCCCGTTCGGCCCCTGGCTCAGGCGGAACGGCCCACCCTGCCAGGGGAACGGGTAGCGATAGGCCTGCGGCCGCTGGGCGGGGTCGCCCATGGCGTGGCGGAACTTGGTCTGGTACGCCAGTCGGCTGCCGGGGCGCGCCATCACCACGCTCAACAGCAGGGTCGAACGCGGCGCCACCACCCGCCGCACGATGCGCGGCGCATTGCCACCCTGGGCGTTGGCCAGGCGCTCCAGGCGCAACTCCACTTCCACCGGGGCGAACAGGTCGTTGCGCGCCAGGAAGCGCACGCCACCGGCAAAGGCCTCGCTGTGCAGGCGAATATGCTCGTCCAGGCGCTCGACCATCGGCTCGCGCAGGGCCATGGCCCGGGCACCGGGGCTGGGTTGGTAGGAATAGGACGCCACACCGTAGGTGTCGGTGGTGGTGTAGAGGGTCATCGCCAGGCCCGACGCCGAGGCCGTGAGCAAGATAAAGAACAGCAGTAGGCGGGCGGGCATGATGGTGGCTTTTTGACAGTTATTATGTCTGGAAGCCTAGCAGCGGGATTTCGATGGGGTATGGCAGTTGGTCGGGCGGTGAAGCGATGGCGGGGCAAGCGCTCGCCTGTAGGCGCGCTTGCCCCGCGATAGGGCCGGCTCAGGCGCCGGGGGTGAAGTGCTTCTGCGCCGTGCCGCGAGCGATCAGCCGCGAGAGGTAGTCCAGCTTCTGCGCATCCTGGTCGACGAACTTGAAGGTCAACTGCAACCAGTCGCTTTCAGGCTTGGGCTCCAGCGCCGCGATGGCATGCAGGTAACCATTCAACCGCGCGACCTCGGCGTTCTCGCCTTGCTCCAGGTCCAGCACCGCGCCTTCCAGCACCTGCGGCAGAGTTGCGCTGCGGCGTACCACCAACAGCGCTTCCTTGAGGCTCAGGGCCTTGATCACGCACGGCTGGGTGCCGCTCGACAGCCGCAACTGCCCTTGACCGCGCCCGGTCTGGGCCGCCGCCGCCGCCGCGCTCTGCGGGGCCGGGGCGCTGATCAGCGGCTTGGCCGCCGCCGGTGCCGGTGCGGGCGCCACCTTCACGGCCTCCGGCTTTCCGCCGGTCAGGGCGCTCAACGAATCGTTGGCGAACGCCGAATTGACTCGTGCCGGCGCGCTGGCCACCAGGGCGTCGAGCTTGCCGATCTTGGTCAGGGACTTCTTCACCTTGGTCAGCAGCTGCTCGTTGGTGAACGGCTTGCCGACGAAGTCCGAGACCCCGGCCTGGATGGCCTGGATCACGTTCTCCTTGTCACCACGGCTGGTCACCATGATGAACTGCAGGGCTTTCATCTCTTCCTGCTGACGGCACCAGGTCAGCAGTTCAAGGCCCGACATCTCAGGCATTTCCCAGTCGCACAGGACCAGGTCGAAACGTTCCTTGCTCAGCATGGCCATGGCCTTGCGGCCATTGACCGCATCTTCGATGACCATGCCGGGGAAGGCATTGCGCAGGCACTTCCTCACCAGGTCGCGGATGAACGGCGCATCGTCCACGACCAGCACATTGACTTTACTCATCGATACTCCTCTTGAATCCCGACTAGCATACCGCCGACTGATGGCTATTTGCCAAACCACTGGTCACGCCGGGACAGCTCAAGAACGTTCGCGGGTGCCTGCTGGATGCCCCACCAAGAACGAAAACGCCCGGACGAGGCCGGGCGTTGATGCGCGGGAGCAATACTATTTATCGTCCGGTTCAGCCGGAACATTAGCGCTTTCAGCCGCTTCGCCGGTATCGCCCTCGACCTCGGCCTTCATGCGCTTGAGGCCCAGGTGGCGCACGTCGGTGCCGCGCACCAGGTAGATCACCAGCTCCGAGATATTGCGCGCGTGGTCGCCGATACGCTCCAGCGAACGCAAGGCCCAGATGACGCTCAGCACCCGCGAGATCGAGCGCGGGTCTTCCATCATGTAGGTCACCAGCTCGCGCAGGGCGGTCTTGTACTCGCGGTCGATGGTCTTGTCGTACTGGGCCACCGACAGCGCCAGCTCGGCATCGAAGCGGGCGAAGGCGTCCAGGGCGTCACGGACCATGTTGCGCACCTGGTCGCCGATGTGGCGCACCTCGACGTAGCCGCGCGGCGACTCGCCCTCCTCGCACAGTTGGATGGCGCGGCGGGCGATCTTGGTGGACTCGTCGCCGATGCGCTCCAGGTCGATCACCGACTTGGAAATGCTGATGATCAGGCGCAGGTCGGAGGCGGCCGGCTGGCGACGGGCGAGGATGCGCACGCACTCCTCGTCGATGTTGCGCTCCATCTGGTTGATCTGCTCATCGACCTCGCGCACCTGCTGGGCCAGGCCCGAGTCGGCCTCGATCAGCGCGGTGACGGCGTCGTTGACCTGCTTCTCGACCAGGCCGCCCATGGCCAGCAGGTGGCTGCGCACCTCTTCGAGCTCGGCGTTGAACTGCTGGGAGATGTGATGCGTAAGGCTTTCTTTGTTGATCATGCTTTCGCTCCGCGAAGAAGCTGCGAGCCTCAAGCTGCAAGCTTCAAGTGGTTCGTGTCGTTCCCTGGCCTGGTGCTAGCCACTGCTCTTGCAGCTTGCAGCGTGAAGCTTGCAGCTGCGCCAAACGCGCCTTAGCCGTAACGACCAGTGATGTAGTCCTCGGTCTGCTTCTTCGCCGGGTTGGTGAACAGGGTATCGGTATCGCCGAATTCGATCAGCTTGCCCATGTACATGAACGCGGTGTAGTCCGACACCCGCGCCGCCTGCTGCATGTTGTGGGTGACGATGACGATGGTGTACTTGGATTTCAATTCGTAGATCAGCTCTTCGACCTTCAGCGTCGAGATCGGGTCCAGCGCCGAGCACGGTTCGTCGAGCAGCAGCACTTCCGGCTCCACGGCGATGGTGCGGGCGATCACCAGACGCTGCTGCTGGCCACCGGACAGGCCCAGGGCCGAGTCGTGCAGGCGGTCCTTGACTTCCTCCCACAGCGCCGCGCCCTTCAGGGCCCACTCGACGGCCTCGTCGAGCACGCGCTTCTTGTTGATGCCCTGGATGCGCAGGCCGTACACCACGTTCTCATAGATGGTCTTGGGGAACGGGTTGGGCTTCTGGAACACCATGCCAACGCGGCGACGCAGTTCGGCGACGTCCTCGCCCTTGCGGTAGATGTTGTTGCCGTACAGGTTGATGGCGCCTTCCACGCGGCAACCGTCGACCAGGTCGTTCATGCGGTTGAAGGTGCGCAGCAGGGTCGACTTGCCACAGCCGGACGGGCCGATGAAGGCGGTCACGCGCTGCTTGGGGATGTTCATCTTGACGTCGTACAGCGCCTGCTTGTCGCCGTAGAACAGGGACAGGCCCGGGACCTCGATGGCCACGGTCTCTTCGGCCAGACGCAGGCTCTGCTTGTCGCGGCCCAGGGCCGACATGTCGATGCCGTGGGCGTGGGATTCTTGCTGCATGGTCAACTCCATACGCTATCAATTCGTTTCAAGGGGCCGCCCGGCTGGCGGGCGGCGCGCTGGCAATCAGGGTCAGCTGTCGAGGGCCTTGTACTTCTCGCGCAGGTGGTTACGGATCCACACCGCCGAGAGGTTGAGGGTGGCGATCACCAGCACCAGCAGCAGCGCGGTGGCGTACACCAGCGGCCGCGCGGCCTCGACGTTGGGGCTTTGGAAACCGACGTCGTAGATGTGGAAGCCCAGGTGCATGATCTTCTGGTCCAGGTGCAGGTAGGGGTAGTTGCCATCCACCGGCAGCGACGGCGCCAGTTTCACCACGCCCACCAGCATCAGCGGCGCCACTTCGCCGGCGGCGCGGGCCACGGCGAGGATCATGCCGGTCATCATCGCCGGGCTGGCCATCGGCAGGACGATCTTCCACAGCGTCTCGGCCTTGGTCGCGCCCAGGGCCAGCGAGCCTTCGCGCACGGTCCGCGGGATCCGCGCCAGGCCTTCCTCGGTGGCCACGATCACCACCGGCACCGCCAGCAGCGCCAGGGTCAGCGAGGCCCACAGCAGGCCCGGGGTACCCAGGGTAGGCGCCGGCAGCGACTCGGGGAAGAACAGCCGGTCGATCGAGCCGCCCAGCACGTAGACGAAGAAGCCCAGGCCGAACACGCCGTAGACGATCGCCGGAACACCGGCCAGGTTGTTCACCGCGATGCGGATCAACCGGGTCACCGGGCCCTGCTTGGCGTATTCACGCAGGTACACCGCCGCCAGCACGCCGAACGGGGTGACGATCACGGCCATGATCAGGGTCATCATCACGGTGCCGAAGATCGCCGGGAAGATACCGCCCTCGGTGTTGGCTTCACGCGGGTCGTCGCTGAGGAACTCCCAGACCTTGGCGAAGTAGGCACCGAGCTTGGTGGTGATCGACATGCCGTTGGGCTGGATGGCATGCACCACCTTGCTCAGGTTGATCTCCACCTGGCGGCCATTGCCATCGCGGGCCACCAGGCTGTCGCGGGCGAAGGCCTGGTGCAGGCCGGTGAGGCGCTCTTCGATGGCCTTGTAGCGGCTGTTCAGCTCGGCGCGCTCGGCCTCGATGTCGGCCTGGGCGGCGGCGTCCAGCTTGCCGTCCAGCTCCAGCTTGCGGCTGTGCAGGCGCAGGCGCTCCAGGCCATGGTTGATGGCGCCGATGTCCTTCTTCTCCAGGCTCTGCAGCTGGTCGTTCAGCTCGCTGGCGCGCTTGAGGCGGCTTTGCAGCTCGTTCCACGCGCTTGGGCCTTCGGCGACCACGCGGCCTTCTTCCTTGACGCTGACCAGGTAGCCGTAGAAGTTGCCCCACTCGCGGCGCTCCAGGGCGATCAGGTCGACCGGCTTGCGCTGGTCCACCAGCCATTCGCCGACCAGCCAGGTGAAGTCGCTGCCGTTGAGGTCGCGGTTACCGACCTTGACCAGCTCGCGGGTCATGAACTCCGGGCCCTGGTCGGGCACCGGCAAGCCGGCGCTCTTGAGGCGCTCACGCGGCACTTCTTCCTTCTGCACCACTTCGCCGACGATCACATGGTCGGCCTGGCCCGGTACCTTGTAGGTGGCCTGGACCAGGTCGGCTGGCCAGAAATGGCCCAGGCCGCGCACGGCGATCACTGCCAGCAGGCCGACGGTCATGATCACCGCCATGGCGACCGCGCCACCGCTGATCCACACGCCGGGAGCACCGCTCTTGAACCAGCCTTTGAGGGAATCCTTTTTCACGGATCTCTACCTTTCTATCAAAGCGAGGAGTATTTCTTGCGCAGGCGCTGGCGAATCAGCTCGGCCAAGGTGTTCATGACGAACGTGAACATCAGCAGCACGAGGGCGGCGAGGAACAGCACACGATAGTGGCTGCCGCCGACTTCCGATTCAGGCATTTCCACGGCCACGTTGGCGGCCAGGGTGCGCATGCCCTCGAACAGGTTCAGCTCCATCACCGGGGTGTTGCCGGTGGCCATGAGCACGATCATGGTCTCGCCCACCGCACGGCCCATGCCGATCATCAGCGCCGAGAAGATGCCCGGGCTGGCGGTGAGGATGACCACGCGGGTCAGGGTCTGCCACGGCGTCGCGCCTAGGGCCAGGGAGCCCAGGGTCAGGCTGCGCGGCACGCTGAACACGGCGTCTTCGGCGATCGAGTAGATGTTCGGGATGACCGCGAAGCCCATGGCGATACCAACCACCAGGGCGTTGCGCTGGTCGTAGGTGATGCCTAGGTCGTGGGTGATCCACAGGCGCATGTCGCCGCCGAAGAACCAGCTTTCCAGGAACGGGCTCATGTACAGGGCGAACCAGCCGATCGCCAGGATCACCGGGATCAGGATCGCCGCTTCCCAGCCATCCGGGATGCGCAGGCGGATCGACTCTGGCAGGCGGCTCCAGGCGAAGCCCGCGACCAGGATGCCGACCGGCAGGATCAACAGCAGGCTGAACACGCCTGGCAGGTGGCCCTCGAGGTACGGCGCCAGGAACAGGCCGGCGAAGAAGCCGAGGATCACCGTCGGCATCGCTTCCATCAGCTCGATCACCGGCTTGACCTTGCGGCGCATGCCCGGGGCCATGAAGTAGGCGGTGTAGATGGCGGCGGCGATGGCCAGCGGGGCAGCGAGGATCATCGCGTAGAACGCGGCCTTCAGGGTACCGAAGGTCAGCGGCGACAAGCTCAGCTTGGGCTCGAAGTCGGTGTTCGACGCGGTGGACTGCCAGACGTACTTCGGCTCGTCATAGTTCTCGTACCACACCTTGCCCCACAGCGCGCTGAAGGAAACTTCCGGGTGCGGGTTGCGCAGGCTCAGCGGCAGCAGCTTGCCGCCTTCCTCGATGACGATGCGGTTGGCGCGTGGCGACAGCGCCAGGGTGCCGGCGCCCGGGGCCACCGGCTCGACCAGCAGGGTGCGGTGCGCGGTGCTGTGGAACACACCGAGCTTGCCCTCGGTGTCCAGGGCGATGAAGCCCTTGCGGCGCTCCTCGGCATCGATCTGGGCGATCGGCGCCTTGCCCAGCTGGAAGCTGCGAATCAGCTTCAGGCGCGACTCGCCATCCGGGTCGCGGGCCATGAACCACTGGCTCAGGCCGCCCTTGGAGTCACCGAAGATCAGCGAGATGCCACCGACTAACTGGCCGCTGGCGGTGATTTCGGCATTGCCGTCCTCCAGCAGCTTGTAGCGGCCATTGAGGCTCTTCTCGCGCAGGCTGAAGACATCCGCCTGGGCACGCCCGTTGAGCACGTACAGCCACTGCTGGCGCGGGTCGACGAAGATGGCTTTGACCGGCTCGGTCATCTGCGGCAGATCGATGCGGTTCTGCTCGGTGCTGACCTCGCCGGTCATCATGTTTTCCGTGCGTTCCAGCTTCACCACTTGCAGGTGCGAGCCGCTGGAGCCGGCCAGCAGCAGGGTCTCGCCGTTGACGTTGAGGCTCACATGCTCCAGGGCGTTGCCCTGGTCGTCGAGCACGAACGGCTGCTGACCGTAGGGGTAGTCGATGCCCGGCTCGATGGTCTTCTTGTTGTCCGGGTAGGTGATCTTGTAGGCGTGGTGGAACACCAGTGCCTGGCCGTTGGACAAGCCCAGCACCACCAGCGGGCTGCCCGGCTGGTCGCTGCCGATCGAGCTGACCTGGGTGCCCGCTGGCAAGGGCAGGTCGACGCGCTTGAGCTCGTTACCGGTCTTGGTGTCGAAGAACAGCGCCTGGCCTTTGTCGGAAACCCGCATGCCGACGAGGTTCTGCTCCTCGAGGGCGATCATCAGCGGCTTGCCGGCATCCTGTTGCAGCCAGGTTGGTTCCAGGGCCTTCTTGCTGGTCAGCTCGGCGCCCTGGAACAGCGGCAGCACCACATAGGCCAGGTAGAAGAAGATCAGCGTGATCGCCGCCAGCACGGCAAGCCCGCCCACCAGTACGTACCAGCGGGTCAGGCGGTCCTTGAGGGCGCGCATGCGGCGCTTGCGTTGCAACTCGGGCGTATTGAAGTCAATCCGCACGGGAGGGGAATTTTGGGTCATTGTGGAGTTGGCCAGATCATTCATGCGCACACCCTAGCGGTCCCGTATGACAGAAACATGACAATGCAGTGACGCAAAAAAGCCCGACGCTCAGGCACCCTGGCTTCGGACTGATGAATTCGTGAAAGAGGCCGGCGCATCAGGGTGCCGACCCCTTCCCGGTTACTGCTTACTTCTTGGCAACGTTGGCGCTGTGGGACAGGCCCAGGTCAGCCAGGGTCTTCTCGACCACTTTGGCCGGCAGCGGGATGTAGCCATCCTTCACCACGACCTGCTGGCCAGCTTGCGACAGCACCAGCTTGACGAACTCGGCTTCCAGCGGGGCCAGAGGCTTGTTCGGGGCCTTGTTGACGTAGACGTACAGGAAGCGCGACAGCGGGTACTTGCCGTTCAGGGCGTTCTCTTCGGTGTCCTCGATGAACTCGCTGCTGCCTTTCTTGGCCAGGGCCACGGTCTTGACGCTGGCGGTCTTGTAGCCGATGCCCGAGTAGCCGATGCCGTTCAGCGAGGAACTGATCGACTGCACGACCGACGCCGAGCCAGGCTGTTCGTTGACGTTAGGCTTGAAGTCGCCTTTGCACAGGGCTTCTTCCTTGAAGTAGCCGTAGGTGCCGGATACCGAGTTGCGGCCGAACAGCTGGATTGGCTTGTTGGCCAGGTCGCCGGTCACACCCACGTCGCCCCAGGTCTTGACGTCGGCCTTGCCGCCGCACAGACGGGTGGAGGAGAAGATCGCATCGACCTGTTCCATGGTCAGGTGCTGGATCGGGTTGTCCTTGTGCACGAACACGGCCAGGGCGTCGACGGCGACCGGGATGGCGGTCGGCTTGTAGCCGTACTTCTGCTCGAAGGCCTGCAGCTCGACGTCCTTCATCTTGCGGCTCATCGGGCCCAGGTTGGCGGTGCCTTCGGTCAGCGCGGGTGGCGCGGTGGAGGAGCCGGCGGCCTGGATCTGGATGTTTACGTTCGGATATTCCTTCTTGTAGGACTCGGCCCACAGGGTCATCAGGTTCGCGAGGGTGTCGGAACCGACGCTGGAGAGGTTGCCCGATACGCCAGTGGTCTTGGTGTAGGTCGGGATTGCAGGATCGACAGCGGCGACCGCATTGGCGGTGGCAACGCCAGCGGCGGCAAAGGTCAGGGCCGCCATCAAACGCTTCAGTTTCATGCCTTGCTCCTAGCAGGAATATTGGGTGTGTTGGATGGATCGGGCCCAAGTATCAGCAGGCCGCATGAACACGATATGACTTGAATGTGACAATTGGATGAAAGGCCATCACCGGGTATCCGGGATGGCCTTTTCAGGGTGTTGCAGGGGAAAGGATTTGCGGGGCGGATGGCCCTATCGCGGGCTTGCCCCGCGATAGGGCCGGCACCGACGCCTCAGCGCTTGTTGACCAGCAGATAGATCCCGACAAACAGACCGACGGTACACAACCCCGCCACGTAATACGCCGGCGCCATCGGGCTGAACTTGAGCAACGAGGTGACTACCAACGGCGTCAACCCGCCAAAGATCGCGTAGGCCACGTTGTAGGAGAACGACAACCCACTGAAACGCACCACCGCCGGGAACGCCTTGACCATCACATACGGCACCGCGCCCACCAGCCCGACGAACAAACCGGTCAGGGCATACAGCGGGAACAGCAGGTCCGGCCGGGTCGGCAGGCTGTGGTAGAAGGCCCACGACGACGCCAGCAGCGCCAGGCTGCCGATCACGAACACCCGGCCCGCGCCGAAGCGGTCGGCCAGGCTGCCCGCGCCGATGCAGCCCAGGCTGAGCAGCACGATCGCCAGGCTGTTGGCCTTCAGCGAATCGGTAGGGCTGACGTGGTAGAGGCTTTGCAACAACGCCGGGGTCATCAGGATCACCACCACGATGCCGGCCGACAGCAGCCAGGTCAGCAGCATCGACAGGATGATCGCGCCACGATGGTCACGCAGCACCGCGCGCAGCGGCAGCTCCTCGGCCAGCGCCTTGCGCTGCTGCATCTCGGCGAACACCGGGGTCTCGTGCAACCACTGGCGCAGGTATACCGCGAACAGGCCGAACACACCGCCCAGCAGGAACGGGATGCGCCAGGCGTAGTCAGCCACTTCGGCAGGGGTATAGACGGTGTTGATCAGCGTGGCCACCAGCGAGCCCAGCAGGATGCCCGCGGTCAGGCCGGCGGTCAGGGTGCCACAGGCGTAGCCGGTGTTGCGCGCCGGCACGTGCTCGGAGACGAACACCCAGGCGCCCGGCACCTCGCCGCCGATCGCCGCGCCTTGCACCACGCGCATCAGCAGCAGCAGGATCGGCGCCCACAGGCCGATCTGCGCGTAGGTCGGCAGCAGGCCCATGATCAGGGTCGGCAGCGCCATCATGAAGATGCTCAGGGTGAACATCTTCTTGCGCCCAAGCAGGTCGCCAAAGTGCGCCATGATGATCCCGCCCAGGGGGCGCGCCAGGTAGCCGGCGGCGAAGATGCCGAAGGTCTGCATCAGGCGCAGCCACTCGGGCATGTCCGCCGGGAAGAACAGCTTGCCCACCACCGTGGCGAAGAACACGAAAATGATGAAGTCGTAGAACTCCAGCGCTCCGCCGAGGGCGGACAGTGAGAGGGTTTTGTAGTCACTGCGGGTCAGCGGCCGCGAGGGCTGCTCGATACTGTTCGGCACGGAGGTCATGGACGGTCTCTTTATAGGGCTTGCAGGCCGCGTTGGGCACGGCTTCTGGACTGGGAACCGGGAAGATAACAAATTGCCGTGCGCCGCTCATAGCGATACAAAAACCCTACAGTTATTCATCAATGCACGGTCGTCGCTGGCTTTTTGCGTCTATATACTGCCTGCTCGTGGGAAAAGGTTGCTCTGGATGTGGGATGTTGTGCGAAAACGCCCGTCTTAAAGTGCTCGGGCGGTTTCGCAGAGTTTCCCTTTGGCCGCCCACCGAAGCGAAATCAGCGTAGTATGTTTCCGGCTGAATCGTTTTTTAAGGCGTCCGTCACTGCGCCAACCAACGAAGCGTCACGGGTCAGAGGCCCCACGACATGATTGAGCTCGAACAAGAAGATCCTATCCCGCAGGGCGACCTTGCCTTGCAGATCACTGCGCTGCCCCGTGAAACCAACGGCTTCGGCGATATTTACGGCGGCTGGCTGGTCGCCCAGATGGACCTGGCCGGCACCGCCATGGCCAGCCGCGTCGCCGGTGGCCGGGTGGCCACGGTGGCGATCGACCGCATGGCCTTCCTGGTGCCGGTGGCCGTGGGCGCGCAACTGTCGTTCTATACCCAGACCCTGGAGATCGGCCGCAGCTCGATCCAGATGATGGTCGAGGTGTGGAGCGACGACCCGCTGTCCAGCGAATGGCGCAAGGTCACCGAAGCGGTGTTCGTGTTCGTCGCCATCGACGGCAGTGGCCGCACCCGCTCCGTCCCTCGTCGCTGAGCCAGGCGCGCGGTAAACTCGTTGCATCACGCGAGGTCCAACGGCCTCACCCGTAATCGACGAGACAAGCGCATGGCTACCTTCCAGGTCGAAACCGAGCAACACGGCGAACTCAACTGCTGGCGCATCACCAGCGACCGCGCCGAACTCCTGATCGCCCAGCAGGGCGCGCAGATCCTCAGCTACCAGCGGCTGGGCGAGCCGCCGCTGCTGTGGCTCAGCGACCAGGCCATCTTCCGCCAGGGCAAGTCAGTGCGCGCAGGCGTGCCGGTGTGCTGGCCATGGTTCGGCATCTTCGAACGCAACCCCGAGTCGGTGAAAAGCCAGTACCAGGGCGCGCAGCCCCCGGCCCATGGCCTGGTGCGTGGGCGTGACTGGCAGTTGCTGGGGGTCGAGGAACGTGGCGACGCCTTGCGCATCGAGTTCACCCTGCCCGAAGCCCGCGGCGACCTGCCGGGGTGGCCGCATGTCGTTGAACTCAAGCTGACCATCGAGCTGGGCGAGCAACTGAGCGTGACCCTGACCAGCCATAACCAGGGCAACCACAGCGTGACCCTCAGCCAGGCGCTGCACAGCTACTTTGCCGTCAGCGATGTGCGCCAGGCACGGGTCGAGGGTGTCGACGGCTTGGCCTATATCGAAACCCTGGCCAACTGGGAACAGCGCCAGCAGCAAGGCGCGCTGGGCTTTACCGGCGAGACCGACCGCATCTACCTCGACACCCCTGCGCAACTGAGCATCGTCGACCCGCACTGGAGCCGGCGCATCACCCTGCGCGCCAGCGGCTCACGCACGGCGGTGATCTGGAACCCCTGGACCGACCGCGCCCGCGACCTGCCGGACATGGCCGACGATGGCTGGCAGCGCATGCTGTGCATCGAGACGGCGAACGTGTGGGATGACGTGGTGGAGCTCAAGCCAGGGGCGAGCCACTCGATGGGGGTGAGCATCGGGAGTGAAGCGATCTGATCCACAGCATCGGGGCCGCTGCCCGGCCCCGGCAACCTCAGAGGTCAGCGTCCTCGACCACCCTCACCTTCCCCGCATCCAGCGCATAGGCCGCATCCGCCAGGTCATTGCTGACCTTCTCCACCTTCAACGTGCCGGTCACCCACAGCGGCGTGTAGATATCGGCGATCTTCAACCCCTTCGGGTAGCGCACCAGCACCAGCTGGTTCGGCGGCGGCGGCGGCACGTGGATGCACGCCCCTGGGTACGGCACCAGGAAGAACAGTGTGCTATTGCCCTTGGCATCGCTCTCCAGCGGCACCGGGTAGCCGCCCAGGCGGATCTGCTTGCCGTTCATGGCGGCGACGGTCTTGGTCGAATACATCACCGCCGGCAGGCCCTTGCTCTGCTTCAGGCCGCCCTTCTGGTCGAAGATGCCGTTGGCCTCGGGGGAGTTGTGGTCGATTTCGGGCATGGCTTCGAGGGCCTTCTGGTCCGACTTGGGCATCAGCTCCAGCCAGTCGGTCTCGGGCAGCTCGGCATGGGCCAGGGTGCTGGCCAGCAACAGGGGAAGGAGAAACAACGCACGCATGGCAATGCTCGGCAACTCAGGTGAATTGCCGCGCATTCTAGCCTGTGTTCAGCGTTTCTTGATGAATCCGTAGATCACCAGCAGCACGATGGCACCGACCAGCGCGCCGAAGAAGCCCGCCGCCTGCCCGGCCTGGTAGATGCCCAGGGCTTGACCGCCGTAGGTGGCGACCAGGGAGCCGGCGATACCGAGGAGGATGGTCATGATCCAGCCCATGCTGTCGTCTCCCGGTTTCAGGAAGCGCGCCAGCAGGCCGACGATCAGGCCGATGAAGATGGTTCCAATGATGCCCATGGCAATCCCTCTGCAGTGAAATGGAACACGCCAAAGCCTAGACAGTGCTTTGGCGTGTTGCCATCTCAGAGGGTGCGGCCCCGGCAGAAGTTCGATCAGCCGGCGATCAACGCCTCTACTTCGGCGATCTTGGCCTCGAGGGTGGCCATGTCCTGGCAGCGCAGGGTGGCGTGGCCGACCTTGCGCCCGACCTTGAAGGCCTTGCCGTAGTGGTGCAGGTGGCAGTCGTCGATGGCCACGACCTTGTCCACCGCCGGCACTTCGCCGATGAAGTTGAGCATGGCGCTCTCGCCGACCTTGGCGGTCGAGCCCAGCGGCAGGCCGGCGACCGCCCGCAGGTGGTTCTCGAACTGGCTGCACTCGGCGCCTTCGATGGTCCAGTGCCCGGAGTTGTGCACGCGCGGGGCGATTTCGTTGGCCTTCAGGCCACCGTCGACCTCGAAGAACTCGAAGGCCATCACGCCGACGTAGTCGAGCTTTTGCAGCACGCGGCCGACGTAGTCCTCGGCCAGCGCCTGCAGCGGGTGGCCCTGGCTGGCCACGGACAGGCGCAGGATGCCGCTCTCGTGGGTGTTGTGCACCAGCGGGTAGAAGCGCGTTTCGCCATCGCGGGCACGCACGGCGACCAGCGAGACTTCACCGGTGAACGGCACGAAACCTTCCAGCAGGCACGGCACGCTGCCCAGTTCGGCGAAGGTGCCGACCACGTCCTCGGCGCTGCGCAGGACCTTCTGGCCCTTGCCGTCGTAGCCCAGGGTGCGGGTCTTGAGCACCGCCGGCAGGCCGATGCTGGCCACCGCGGCATCCAGGTCGGCTTGCGAGAGGATGTCGGCGAAGGCCGGGGTCGGGATGCCCAGGTCGCGGAACATGCTCTTCTCGAACAAGCGGTCGCGGGCGATGCGCAAGGCCTCGGCGCTCGGGTAGACCGGCACGAACTGCGACAGGAAGGCCACGGTCTCGGCCGGGACGCTCTCGAACTCGAAGGTCACCAGGTCGACTTCGTCGGCCAGCTGGCGCAGGTGGTCCTGGTCGCCGTAGTCGGCGCGCAGGTGCTCGCCCAGCGGGGCGGCGCAGGCGTCCGGGGCCGGGTCGAGGAAGGCGAAGTTCATGCCCAGCGGGGTGCCCGCCAGGGCCAGCATGCGGCCCAGTTGGCCGCCACCGATTACACCGATCTTCATGTCGTTAGCCTCAAGCCTGGCGCGGGTCCGGGTTGTCCAGGACGGTTTCGGTCTGCTCCGTGCGGAACTGCTTGAGCGCCGCGTGGTACTGCGGGTGCTTGGCACCCAGGATGCTCGCCGACAGCAGTGCGGCGTTGATCGCGCCAGCCTTGCCGATGGCCAGGGTGGCGACCGGGATGCCGGCCGGCATCTGCACGATCGACAGCAGCGAGTCGACGCCCGACAGCATCGAGGACTGCACCGGCACGCCCAGCACCGGCAGGTGGGTCTTGGCGGCGCACATGCCTGGCAGGTGGGCGGCGCCACCAGCACCGGCGATGATCACCTCGATGCCACGGCCCTCGGCCTCCTCGGCGTACTGGAACAGCAGATCCGGGGTACGGTGGGCGGAAACCACCTTCACCTCGTAGGGAATGCCGAGTTTTTCCAGCATATCGGCGGTGTGGCTAAGGGTGGACCAATCGGACTTGGAGCCCATGATCACGCCAACCAGTGCACTCATCGTCGAGCCTCTTCGCTTGTGCGCCCTTGGGCGCGTCAAAAAACAACAAGCCACGCGGGACGACCGGCGTGGCTTGTTTGCTGATCACGACCGGAAACGCATCCGGTCAAAGGGCCGCGCAGTATACCGTAACGCGGTGCCTTAAAGGCACCCCGGCGACCAACTGTCGCCCTTATTTTTCGGGGCCTTGACTGACTTTCAGGTCAACTGCGCCGGCCATCGCGCCACCTTCCAGCTTGCGCCACAGCAAACGCACGTTGGCCTTGCGCACCAGGGCGCAGCGGTACAGGCGGATTTCCAGCGGCACGTGCCACTGGCCGCCACCGCAGATCACCAGCTCACCGCGCTCCAGCTCGCCGCGCATCGACAGCCGTGGCACCCAGGCGATGCCCATGCCTTCCAGGGCCATGCTCTTGAGACTGTCGGCCATGGCGGTTTCATACACCGTGGTATAGCGCAGGTTGCGCTGGCGCAGCAGCAGGTTGACCGAACGACCGAGGAAGGCCCCGGCGCTGTAGGCCAGCAGCGGCACGCTGCCCTCGCCTTCGAGGTCGAACAGCGGCTTGCCGTCGGCACCCACCGCGCACACCGGCAGCATCTCGGTGGTGCCCATGTGCAGGGACGGGAAGATCTCGGCATCCATCTGCAAGGCGGCGTCCGGGTCGTAGAACGCCAGCATCAGGTCGCAGCCGCCCTCACGCAGGGCATGCACGGCATCCCCGACGTTGGTGGCCACCAGGCGGGTGGCGATGTTCAGGCCGTCGTTGCGCAGTTGCGCCACCCAACGGGGGAAGAAGCCCGAGGCCAGCGAATGCGCGGCGGCGACCTGGATCACCTCGCCCTGCCCGCCTTCAAGGTGATGCAAATGGCGGAGAACTTCGCTCAACTGGTCGACAACGGTACGCGCAGTGACGAGAAACAGCTGCCCCGCCTCGGTCAATTCGATCGGGGTGCGGGAACGGTTGACCAAGGTCAGCCCCAGGGCGGCCTCCAGGCTGCGAATGCGGCGGCTGAACGCCGGCTGGGTCACGAAACGCCGCTCCGCCGCCTGGGAAAAACTGCGCGTGGCGGCCAGGGCGCTGAAATCTTCCAGCCATTTGCTTTCAAGGTTCATGCACTGCTCCGAAGGCGCGCACCAAAATGGAACACGCTCGATTGTCAATCGGCGTCACATCAATCCGTATGCCGTTTGTGCATAGGTTAGCGTGCAACAGCATTGGCCGCAAAATCCGCCGAGACCTAGGATTGGCGGCATTCCGGCAGGTGCCGGGTTTAAATCGAGATGATATCCGTCATGTCCTCCGCTGCATCGTTCCGCGTCGAAAAAGACCTGCTTGGTACCCTTGAAGTCCCTGCCGATGCCTACTACGGCATCCAGACCCTGCGCGCTGCCAACAACTTCCATCTCTCCGGTGTTCCGCTGTCGCACTACCCGAAGCTGGTCGTGGCCCTGGCCATGGTCAAGCAGGCCGCTGCCGACGCCAACCGTGAGCTGGGCCATCTGAGCGATGCCAAGCATGCCGCCATCAGCGAGGCCTGCGCCCGCCTGATCCGTGGTGACTTCCACGAGCAGTTCGTGGTGGACATGATCCAGGGCGGCGCTGGCACCTCGACCAACATGAACGCCAACGAGGTCATCGCCAACGTTGCGCTGGAGATCATGGGTCACCAGAAGGGTGAATATAAGTACCTGCACCCGAACAACGATGTGAACATGGCGCAGTCGACCAACGACGCCTACCCGACCGCCATTCGCCTGGGCCTGCTGCTGGGCCACGATGCCCTGCTGAGCAGCCTCGACAGCCTGATCCAGGCCTTCGCCGCCAAGGGCCAGGAGTTCGACCACGTACTGAAGATGGGCCGTACCCAGTTGCAGGACGCCGTGCCGATGACCCTGGGCCAGGAATTCCGCGCCTTCGCCACCACCATGACCGAAGACCTGCAGCGCCTGCGCTCGCTGGCCCCGGAACTGCTGACCGAAATCAACCTGGGCGGCACCGCCATCGGCACCGGCATCAACGCCGACCCGGGCTACCAGGCCCTGGCCGTGCAGCGCCTGGCAGCCATCAGCGGCCAGCCGCTGGTACCGGCCGCCGACCTGATCGAAGCCACCTCCGACATGGGCGCCTTCGTGCTGTTCTCCGGCATGCTCAAGCGCACCGCGGTCAAGCTGTCGAAGATCTGCAACGACCTGCGCCTGCTGTCCAGCGGCCCGCGCACCGGCATCAACGAGATCAACCTGCCGGCACGCCAGCCGGGCAGCTCGATCATGCCAGGCAAGGTCAACCCGGTGATCCCGGAGGCCGTCAACCAAGTCGCCTTCGCCATCATGGGCAACGACCTGGCACTGACCGTCGCCGCCGAAGGTGGCCAGCTGCAGCTGAACGTGATGGAGCCGCTGATCGCCTACAAGATCTTCGACTCGATCCGCCTGCTGCAACGCGCCATGGACATGCTGCGCGAGCACTGCATCGTCGGCATCACCGCCAACGAACAGCGCTGCCGTGAACTGGTCGAGCACTCGATCGGCCTGGTCACCGCCCTGAACCCGTACATCGGCTACGAAAACGCCACCCGTATCGCCCGCGTCGCCCTGGAAACCGGCCGCGGCGTGCTGGAACTGGTGCGCGAGGAACAGCTGCTGGACGAAGCGATGCTCAACGACATCCTGCGTCCGGAAAACATGATCGCTCCCCGTCTGGTTCCGCTGAAGGCGTAACCCGACCGCTGTAGACGTCTCACCAGGTCGAGGGACTAGACACCTCTCAACCTTTCAAGGGCCCGAGCGCACGCTCCGGGCCCTTTTTTTATGTCTGCCCCCACGTTGGCGAGGTTGCGCCAGACGGCACACAACTTGCTCCATAATGCCCCTCAGCCCAACGGGATGCCGAGCATGCTGCACAGCCACCTGACCACCCTCAATGCCGTCTCGCTGATCCTCAACGTGTTCCAGGAGGAGGGCTGCGCGGCGTCCGCCTTGTTGGCCGGCAGCGGCATAGGCCCGGCCGACCTGGGCCTGCCGGACGCGCGCATCACCACCCAGCAAGAGCTGCAGGTGTGCGCCAACGCCGTGGCCCGCCGCGAGGAGATCGGCCTGGAGCTGGGGCGGCGCATGCATGTGTCGTGCTACGGCATGCTCGGTTACGCCCTGCTCTCCAGTGCCACTTTGGGTGACGCCCTGCGCCTGGCGCTGCGCTATCCGGCACTGCTGGGAACAATCTTCCAACTGCGCCTGGTCGACGATGGCCAGCGCGTCTGGCTCAGCGCCAGCGACTACCGCGAAAGCCCGGCACTGGCCGCGTTCAATGCCGAATTCTGCCTGGTGTCGCTGAAAGTCATCTGCGACGACCTGCTCGGCCGCCCGCTGCCGCTGCTCGGCGCGCGCTTCGAACATGCACGCCCTGGCTACCACCCGCTCTACGCCGGTGCATTCGTGTGCCCGCTGGAGTTCGGTGCCAGCGACAACGCCTTCGCCTTCGAACGCCGCTGGCTGGACATGCCGCTGCCGCTGGCCGACCCGATCACCCACAAGGCCATGAGCGAGCGCTGCCGCCTGCTGAACCTGGAATTCACCGGACGCCAGGCCTGGCTGGGGCGGATTCGCCAACTGCTGCTCCAGCAACTGGATGCCGCGCCCGGCCTGGAGGGGCTGGCGCGCCAGATGAACTGCTCGTCGCGCACCCTGCGCCGCCACCTGCAGGCGATGGGCAGCAGTTATCAACAGCTGCTCGACGAACTGCGCTTCGAACGTGCCAAGCAGTTGCTGGCCGAGGACCAGATGCCGATCTACCGTATCGCCGAGCGTCTGGGGTTCAGCGAGACGGCGAGTTTCCGGCATGCGTTCCAGCGCTGGAGTGGCGTCGCTCCCAGCCATTATCGGGGGTAGTCGGTGCAGAACCTGAGCGGGCTCGTCCCGCGATAGCGCCCGCACAGACTACCCACAACCGCCCGTTGGCCACATCGATCCCCTTTTGGCCGTTTCCGTCGTTCTCCCCCACTGGGCCACCTCCCACAATGAGGCCACGCCAGTAACCCCGGAGAACAAAAAATGCTGACGATCTATTCCGATGACCATCGCCTGCACCACGGCCGCTGCGAGCTGATCGACGGCAAGCTGATGCCGTGCTTCGAGATGCCCTCGCGCGCCGACCACGTCCTCGCCCAGGTGGAAGAACGCCACCTCGGCCCGGTCAAAGGCCCCGACGACTTCGGCCGCGCCCCGCTGCTGCGGGTGCACAGCGCCGCCTACCTGGACTTCTTCGAAGGCGCCTGGGCGCGCTGGGCGCAGATGGGCCAAGAGGGCGACCTGCTGCCCTACACCTGGCCCGCCCGCACCCTGCGCCACAAGAAACCCACTGGCCTGCATGGCGAACTGGGCTACTACAGCTTCGACGCCGGCGCGCCGATCACCGTCGGCACCTGGCAGGCCGCCTACAGCGCCGCCCAAGTCGCCCTGACCGCCCAGGCCGCGATCCAGCAAGGCGCCCATTGCGCCTTCGCCCTGTGCCGGCCACCGGGGCACCACGCCGCCGCCGAAGTGATGGGCGGCTACTGCTACCTGAACAACGCCGCCATCGCCGCCCAGGCGTTCATCGACCAAGGCCAGCGCAAGGTCGCCATCCTCGACGTCGACTACCACCACGGCAACGGCACCCAGGACATCTTCTACGACCGCGCCGACGTGTTCTTCGCCTCGATCCACGGCGACCCGCAGGACGAGTTCCCGTTCTTCCTCGGCTATGCCGACGAGACCGGCACGGGTGCCGGCGAAGGCTGCAACGTCAACTACCCGCTGCCCGCCGGCAGCGGCTGGGCCGCCTGGAGCAGCGCCCTGGACGACGCCTGCCAGCACATCGCCGCCTTCGATGCGGACGTGCTGGTGGTCTCCCTGGGCGTGGACACCTTCAAGGACGACCCGATCTCGCAGTTCAAGCTCGACAGCCCGGATTACCTGAAGATGGGCGAGCGCATCGCCGCGCTGGGCAAGCCGACCCTGTTCGTGATGGAGGGCGGCTACGCGGTGGAGGAAATCGGCATCAACGCGGTCAATGTGCTGGAAGGCTTCCAGCGCGCCCAGCCAGGAGCCTGATCATGGTCCGTCTCAAGCGTCTGCTCGCTCCGCTCGTCGCCGCCAGCCTGTTCGCCGGGGCCCTTTCGGCCCAGGCCGAGCCGCGCACGCTGCGGGTATACAACTGGTTCGACTACATCACCCCGCAAACCCTGACCGACTTCCAGAAGGACGGCCAGGTCAAGCTGATCTACGACATCTTCGACACCAACGAGGCGCTCGAGGCCAAGCTGCTCACCGGCAACTCCGGCTACGACGTGGTGGTGCCGTCCAACGTGTTCCTGGCCAAGCAGATCGAGGCTGGGGTGTTCCAGCCGCTGGACCGCGCCAAGCTGCCGAACTGGCAGCACTTGGACCCGGCCCTGATGAAGCTGATCGAGGCCAACGACCCGGGCAACCAGTTCGCCGTGCCCTACATGTATGGCACCGTGCTGATCGGCTTCAACCCGGACAAGGTCAAGGCAGTGCTCGGCACCGACGCCCCGGTGGACAGCTGGGACCTGATCTTCAAGGAAGAGAACATCGCCAAGCTCAAGCAGTGCGGCGTGGCCCTGCTCGACTCGCCGTCGGAGGTGCTGCCGCTGGCCCTGAAGTACCTGGGCCTGGACCCCAACAGCAACCAGCCCGAGGACTACAAGAAGGCCCAAGCGCTGCTGCTGAAGATCCGCCCGCACATCACCTACTTCCACTCCTCCAAGTACATGGCCGACATCGCCAACGGCGACATCTGCGTGGCGGTGGGCTATTCGGGCAGCTTCTCGCAGGCCGCCAACCGTGCCCGCGAGGCGAAGAACGGCGTGGTGGTGGACATGCGCCTGCCCAAGGAAGGCGCGCCGATCTGGTTCGACATGCTGGCGATTCCGAAAGGCGCGGCGAACCCGCAAGACGCCCATACGTTCATCAACTACCTGCTGCGCCCTGAGGTGATTGCGCCGATCAGTGATTTCGTCGGCTACCCGAACCCCAACAAGGATGCGACCGACAAGGTCAACCCGGAAATCCGCAACAACCCGAACCTGTACCCCACGGCGGAGGCGATGAAGACGCTGTATACGCTCAAGCCGTTGTCGCGTGACGGTGAGAGGGCGCGGACCCGGGCCTGGACACGGATCAAATCCGGGACCTGAGCCGCCCCCATCGCGGGGCAAGCCCCCCACAGGAATCACACCATCCCTGTAGGAACGGGCTCGCCCCGCAATGGGGTCGCACAGCGGCCCCCGCTATCGCCAGGCCCTGCGCAAGCGCATCAACGCCTCGGCGATTTCCCCCTCCGGCACCGCCGCGAATCCCAGTACCAACCCTGCGCGCTTATCCACAGGCTCTTCGCTGTCCTCCAGCCAATACCGGCTCAGTGGCTGTACCTCCACACCGACCGCCTCGGCCAACGCCACCAGCGCCTGCTCGCGCGCGAAGTTATCCACAGCCACCTTGACGTGCAGCCCCGCCGCCACCTCCGGCATCGCCCCCAACCCCGGCACATCCGTCGGCCAGCCGGCCTTGAGCACATTGCGCCGCGCCAACGCCGCCCGGCGCATGCGGCGGATATGCCGCTGGAAATGCCCCTGGGCCATGAACTGCGCCATCACGCACTGGCTGCCAACCTCCGAGTGCCGCACCGCCAGTGCCCGCCCTTGACTGAAGGCCTGCACCAGCCGCTGCGGCAACACCAGGTAACCTAGACGCAACGCGGGAAAGGCGACTTTGCCGAAGGTGCCCACGTAGATCACCCGGCCCTGCCGGTCCAGCGCCGCCAGAGGGGCCAATGGCGCGCCGCTGTAGCGGTATTCGCCGTCGTAGTCATCCTCGATCACCCAGCCGTCCTGGCGCTCGGCCCAGGCCAGCAACGCCAGGCGCCGGGCCAGGCTCATGGTGACGCCGGTGGGGTACTGGTGCGCCGGGGTCACGTAGGCCAGCCGGCAGTCGCGCAGGCGCGCCAGGCGCTCGCAGTCCAGCCCCTCGTCATCCACCGGCACGCCCCGCACCTTCGCCCCGGCCAAGGCGAAGGCATGCCCGGCCGCGCGATACCCCGGGTTTTCCACAGCCACCTCCTCGCCGGGTTGCAGCAGCAACTGTGCACAAAGGCTGATGGCCTGCTGTGCACCACTGGTGATCACAATTTGCTCAGCCGTGCAGGAGAGGCCGCGCGAACGGCGCATGTAGGTCGCGATCAATTCACGCAGCAGGGGTTCGCCCGCAGGGTCACCATAGCCGAGCAGCGCAGGGTCGGGGTCGCGCCAGAAACCCGCTTGCAGCTTGGCCCAGACGTCGAACGGGAACAGGTCGAACGCCGGAATGCCGACGCGAAACGCCCTCGGCGCGCCTGTCGGCGGCGCGGCAAGATGGTGATTTTTCAGGCGGTCCAACGCCCCTGTGGAGCGGCTCGAACTGGACAAATCCTCAGTATCATTCGCTGAAAATGTGGATAAACCTGTTGATAACCCCAGGGATAACCTTGTGGGTAACTGTGTGGATAGTTTCGGCAGCTGACTGACGTAGGTGCCATCGCCCACCCGGCTTTCGATATAGCCTTCGGCATACAACTGGTCGTAGGCGCGCACCACGCTGTTGCGCGACAGCGCCAGCACCGTCGCCAGGTCGCGGGTGGCAGGCAGGCGCGTGCCGCTGCCCAGACGGCCATCCAGCACCCGCGCGCGCAGGGCCTGGTACAACTGCTGGCTGAGGCCACGGCGGCGGTCGAGCACAATGCCGGCGGGGTCGAAAGGCAATGCGAAGGGGGGCTCGCTCATGGTATTGGACCTATCAAATCAGTCGGTAATGGCTCTTACACTAGACCAATACCCTGCCTAGGATGGTGCCAATCGACAAGGGACAGCACCATGTACAACGCCAAGCCCCACCAGGAACACGACCTCGAACACCTGCACCGGCAGATGCACGACACCCGCCTCGCCCTGCTGGTCAGCCACGGCGCCCAGGGCCTGCTGGCGACCCACCTGCCGGTGCTGCTGGCGCCCGAGGAAGGCGAGTTCGGCACGCTCTACGCCCACCTGGCGCGGGCCAATCGCCAGTGGCAGGACCTGGCGCAAGGCGGCGAGGCGCTGCTGGTGTTCCCCGGTGCCGATGCCTATGTCAGCCCCAGCTTTTATCCGAGCAAGACAGAAAACCCCAAGGTAGTGCCCACCTGGAACTACCTCTCGGTGCACGCCTACGGCGCGGTGGAGGTGATCCACGACGCCCCGCGCCTGCTGGAGATCGTCAGCCGCCTCAGCGACCGCCACGAGCAGGGCCGCGCCGAACCGTGGCAGGTCAGCGACGCACCCTCCGACTACATTGACGGCATGCTCCGCGCCATCGTCGGCATACGCCTGCCCATCGGCCGCCTCCAGGGCGCGCGCAAGCTCAGCCAGAACCGCTCGGCCGAGGACATCGCCGGCGTGCGCGAAGGGTTGGGCGCCAGCAGCGACCCCCGGGACAACCAACTCGCGGCGCAGATGCGCCACCTCTGAAGGAAAGCACCATGCCGAGTGTCACGATCCGCCCGGTCAGCGCCAACGACCACGCCGCCTGGCAGCCCCTATGGCAGGCCTACCTGCGCTTCTACCAGACCACCCTGGCCGACGAGGTCAGCCAGACCGCCTGGCAGCGCATCATCGAGCCCAGCGAACCGACCAACGCGGCGCTGGCCTGGGTCGATGGCAAGGCGGTGGGCATGGTCAACTGGATCTACCACCGTTCCAACTGGAGCATCGAGAACGCCTGCTACCTGCAAGACCTGTACGTGGAGGGCGAACAGCGCGGCCTGGGCATCGGTCGCCAACTGATCGAACACGTCTACGCCACGGCCAAGGGGGCGGGCTGCATCAAGGTGCACTGGCTGACCCACGAGACCAACGACACCGCCATCAGCCTGTACGAGCAGGTGGCCGAGCGTCCGGGGTTCATTCAATTTCGCAAAGCGCTGTAGGACGAGACAGATCATGACCCAATCGCTGAACTGGCAACCGGCCAAGACCCCTCAGGCGGAACCGCTCGAGGGCCGATTCATCCGCCTGGAGAAACTCGACCCGGCGCGCCATGGCGACGACCTCTGGGAAGTCCTGCAAGGCCCGGGCTCGGACCCTGTGCTGTGGGACTACCTGCCCTATGGCCCGTTCAACGAGCGCGGCGCGTTCGATCGCTGGCTGCAAGGCAATGCCGCCAGCCGCGACCCGCTGTTCTACAGCGTCGTCGACCTGGCCAGCGGCCAGGTGCAGGGCATCCTCAGCTACATGTCGATCGTGCCCGAGCAGGGCCGCTTCGAGCTTGGCCACATCGCCTTCGGCGCGGCCATGCAGCGCACCCCCAAGGGCACCGAGGCGGTGTACTTGCTGGGCAAGCTCGGCTTCACGCTGGGCAACCGGCGCCTGGAGTGGAAGTGCAACGACGCCAATGCCCGCTCCAAGCGGGCGGCGGAGCGGTTCGGTTTCGTCTTCGAGGGGGTGTTCCGCCAGCACATGGTGGTGAAGGACCAGAACCGCGACACGGCCTGGTATTCGATCACCGATGGGGAGTGGCCGGCGGTGGCGGCGGGGTTCGAACGCTGGTTGAGCACGGAGAACCAGCGGCCTGAAGGCCAGGTGAAAACCCTGGAAGCGTGTCGCCAGAGCTGACGCAATCGCCGGGCAAGCCCGCTCAGGGACGGTGGTCAACCTGTAGATGGGCCCTGAAACCCAACACAAAAAAAGGGGAGCATCCGCTCCCCATGAGGTTAACCGCTTCTAGCCGAGGGCCTCGCTCAGCCCTCGATCTCGATCAGGATCTCGCCCGGCGTCACCCGGTCGCCCTTGGCCACGTGGATCGCCACGACCTTGCCGGCGATAGCCGCCTGCACTTCGGTCTCCATCTTCATCGCCTCGGTGATCAGCACCGCCTGCCCCGCCTTGACCACGTCGCCTTCCTTGACCAGCACATCGACGATGTTGCCCGGCATGGTGGTGCTGACATGGCCCGGCCCGCTGGCCTGCTTGCGCTTGCTGCTGCCGCCGCCGACGAAGTCGTTGAGCGGCTCGAACACCACCTCTTCCGGCATGCCGTCGATGGACAGGTAGAAGTGCCGCTTGCCTTCGGCCTTCACGCCCACGCCGGTGATGTCGACGCGGTAGGTCTCGCCGTGCACGTCGATGACGAACTCGGTCGGCACACCTTCACCGCTGGCCGAGGCCACCGCGCCGGCTTCCGGAATCGGCAGCAGGGCTTCGGGCTTGAGGGTGCCGGCTTCGCGTTCTTCGAGGAACTTGCGGCCAATGTCCGGGAACATGGCGAAGGTCAGCACGTCTTCCTCGCTGTGGGCCAGGTTGCCGATGTCGGCGCGCAGCTTGGCCATTTCCGGCTTGAGCAGGTCGGCCGGGCGCACATCGATAACCTCTTCGCTGCCGATCGCCTGGCGGCGCAGCTTCTCGTCGACCACGCCCGGCGCCTTGCCGTAGCCGCCTTGCAGGTACAGCTTCACCTCGTTGGTGATGGTCTTGTAGCGCTCGCCGGCCAGCACGTTGAAGAACGCCTGGGTGCCGACGATCTGCGAGGTCGGGGTGACCAGCGGCGGGAAGCCGAGGTCTTCGCGCACCCGCGGGATCTCCGCCAGCACTTCGTTCATGCGGCTGAGCGCGCCCTGCTCCTTGAGCTGGTTGGCCAGGTTGGAAATCATCCCACCCGGCACCTGGTTGACCTGCACGCGGGTGTCCACGGCGGTGAACTCGCTTTCGAACTGGTGGTACTTCTTGCGCACGGCGTAGAAGTACAGGCCGATCTCCTGCAGCAGCTCCAGGTCCAGGCCGGTGTCGAACTCGCTGCCCTTGAGCGCGGCGACCATCGACTCGGTGCCTGGGTGGCTGGTGCCCCAGGCGAAGCTGGAGATCGCGGTATCGATATGGTCAGCACCGTTCTCCACTGCCTTGAGCTGGCACATGGCGGCCAGGCCGGCGGTGTCGTGGGAGTGGATGAACACCGGCAGCGACTGCTCGGCCTTCAGCGCCTTGACCAGCTCGCCAGTGGCGTAGGGGGTCAGCAGGCCGGCCATGTCCTTGATCGCCACCGAGTCGCAGCCCATGGCTTCCATCTGCTTGGCCTGCTTCACGAAGGCATCGATGGTGTGCACCGGGCTGGTGGTGTAGGCGATGGTGCCCTGGGCATGCTTGCCAGCGGCCTTGACCGCTTCGATGGCCACGCGCAGGTTACGCACGTCGTTCATGGCGTCGAAGATGCGGAACACATCGATGCCGTTGACCGCGGCCTTGGCCACGAAGGCCTTGACCACGTCGTCGCTGTAGTGGCGGTAGCCCAGCAGGTTCTGGCCGCGCAGGAGCATCTGCAGGCGGGTGTTGGGCAGCGCGGCGCGCAGCTTGCGCAGGCGCTCCCACGGGTCTTCCTTGAGGAAGCGCACGCAGGCGTCGAAGGTGGCGCCACCCCAGACTTCCAGCGACCAGTAGCCGACCTTGTCGAGCTTGTCGCAGATCGGCAGCATGTCTTCGGTGCGCATGCGGGTGGCCAGCAGGGACTGGTGGGCGTCGCGCAGGATCGTGTCGGTGACAAAGATTTTCTTGGACATTGGGGTATTCCTCACAGGCCTGCGTGGGCGGCGATGGCGGCGGCGATGGCCAGGGCCAGCTCTTCGGGTTTGCGCTTGATCGAGTAGTTGGTCAGTTCCGGGTGGCTTTCCACGAAGCTGGTGTTGAACTGCCCGCTACGGAATTCCGGGTTGCGCAGGATTTCCTGGTAGTACGCGGCGGTCGTCTTCACGCCTTGCACGCGCATGTCGTCCAGGGCCCGCAGGCCGCGGTCCATGGCTTCTTCCCAGCTCAGCGCCCAGACCACCAGCTTCAGGCACATGGAGTCGTAGAACGGTGGGATGGTGTAGCCGGTGTAGATCGCCGTGTCGGTACGCACGCCCGGGCCGCCGGGGGCGTAGTAGCGGGTGATCTTGCCGAAGCTGGGCAGGAAGTTGTTCTTCGGGTCTTCGGCGTTGATGCGGAACTGCAACGCGTAGCCACGGTGCTGGATGTCTTCCTGCTTGACCGACAGCGGCAGGCCCGAGGCGATGCGGATCTGCTCGCGAACGATGTCGATGCCGGTGATTTCCTCGGTGATGGTGTGTTCCACCTGCACCCGGGTGTTCATCTCCATGAAGTACACCTCGCCATCAGCGAGCAGGAACTCCACGGTACCGGCATTCTCGTAGTTCACCGCCTTGGCCGCGCGCACCGCCAGGTCGCCGATGTAGGCGCGCTGCTCGGGGGTCAGCTGGGGGCTTGGGGCGATCTCGATGAGCTTCTGGTTGCGCCGCTGGATCGAGCAATCGCGCTCGAACAGGTGCACCACGTTGCCGAAGCTGTCACCGAGGATCTGCGCCTCGATGTGCTTGGGGTTGACGATGCATTTTTCCAGGAACACTTCCGCCGAGCCGAAGGCCTTGGTGGCCTCGGAAATCACCCTGGGGAAATTCTGCTCCAGTTCCTCGCGACTGTTGCAGCGGCGAATGCCGCGGCCGCCGCCACCGGAAGTGGCCTTGAGCATCACCGGGTAGCCGATGCGGTCGCCTTCGCGCAGGGCCTCGTGGATGTCGGCGACGTTGCCTTCGGTGCCCGGGGTGACCGGCACGCCGGCCTGGATCATGGTGCGGCGGGCTTCGGTCTTGTCGCCCATGCGGCGAATGACGTCGGCGGCCGGGCCGATGAACTTGATCCCGCGTTCGGCGCAAACTTCCGCAAGCTCGGCATTTTCCGAAAGGAAACCGTAGCCTGGGTGCAGGGCGTCGCAGCCGGTTTCCACCGCGAGGTTCACCAGCTTGCGCGGGTTCAGGTAGCCGGCCAGGGGCTCGGCACCGATGCTGTAGGCCTCGTCGGCGCGCTTGACGTGCAGGGCATGACGGTCGGCGTCGGAAAAGATCGCCACCGAGCGAATGCCCATCTCGGCGCAGGCGCGCACGATCCGAACTGCGATTTCACCCCGGTTGGCGATCAGGATTTTTTTTATCACTGGAGTCTTCCCAAAGCCGTAGGAACTGACGATCCGGTTCTACCGGTCGGCGCGTGACCAGACGCAGCTGGCCAGTCGCACAATCAAACTAGCGCCGTAGGTCGATAAACAAAAATCAATATTTATTAGAGGCTGCATTAGCAAAAGCTTATAGTTCGGTAACAAGGTTTTGCCAAAGCCGGGGATAAAATGCGTAAGTCATTGATGCGTATGACATTGCGTCAATTGCAGATCTTCAACGAGGTGTGCGATTTGCGCTCCTACAGCCGGGCGGCGGAGGAGATGGCGCTGACGCAACCCGCCGTTAGTCTACAAATACGCCAGCTCGAAGAGCTGGTCGGCCAGCCGCTGTTCGAGTACGTCGGCAAGAAGCTCTACCTGACCGAGGCGGCGGAGGCGTTGCAACGGGCCAGCCGGGATATCTTCGGGCGCCTGGAGAACCTCGACATGCAGCTGTCGGACATGCAGGGCTCACTGCAGGGTCAGCTGAAACTGGCGATCGAATCCAGCGCCAAGTACTTCGTGCCACACCTGTTCGCCGCCTTCAAGCAACGTCACCCGGAGGTCAACCTGACACTCACGGTGGTCAACCGCGCCCAGGCGATCCGGCGCCTGTCGGACAACCGCGACGACCTCACGGTGATGTCGATGGTGCCGCAGGACATGGGCCTGGAGTTCATGCCCTTCCTGAACAACCCGATCGTCGCCGTGGCACCGCCGGACCACCCGCTGTGCCAGCTCGAGCGCCTGCGCTTGCAGGACCTCGAGCCTCATACGCTGCTGATCCGCGAGCAAGGCTCGGGCACGCGCAAGGCCTGCGAGGAGTACTTCAAGGACAAACGCGTGCACTTCACCCAGACCCTCGAGGTGGCATCGGCCGATGCCCAGCGTGAATGCGTGATCGCCGGGCTCGGCGTCGCGCTGCTGACCCGCCATGCGCTGAACATGGAGCTGGCCACGGGGGTGCTCAAGGAGTTGCCGGTGGAGGAGTTGCCGCTGTACCGCAGCTGGTGCGTGGTGCAATCCAAGGCCAAGCGGCAGTCGCCGGTGGCCTTGGCGTTCCTGGCGTTCATTCGCAGCGAACGTGCGGCTATCAGCGGGCTTGCGGAGCGATTTTCTGGGAGTTTGCCGCCGATACCTGCCACAC
Organism: Pseudomonas entomophila; assembly: GCF_029193575.1. GTDB lineage: Bacteria > Pseudomonadota > Gammaproteobacteria > Pseudomonadales > Pseudomonadaceae > Aquipseudomonas > Aquipseudomonas entomophila_G. Next base: position 146,522 of record NZ_JARGCS010000047.1, read on the forward strand.
GGTGAGGTCGCTCAGGTCGGGGTAATCGGTGATGTCGCGCAGCAGTTGGCGCTGGTCGCAGTAGCTTTCGATCGCGCGGCGATACTCCATGCGGCGCTGGTCTTTCTCGGCCTGCTTGCGAGCCTTGGCGCTGGGTTGGTACGAGTTTTCGTAGTCGTGAGCCATTGCCTGTCTCCCAGATCGGGTGCGGGGAGCTTCAGGGTGGGCCCGGGGGTTTACCGATTGGTGACAGGGGCATGAATTTTGGTTGTCATCACCGGCCCTATCGCGGGGCGAGCCCGCTCCTACAGGTACCGCGCCGTTCTCATGGATGGCGGTGAAGCGGAAGCGGGCTTGCCCCGCGATAGGGTCGGCGCCAACACCCTCAATCGTCGGTGGCTTTCACCGACTTGGGCGACAGGCGCAGGCTACGCAAGCTGCGCTTCACGCTCTTCAGGTGGTTGACCAGGCTCGGCCCGCGCGCCATGGCCACGCCCATCGCCAGCACGTCGATCACCACCAGGTGGGCGATGCGCGAGGTCAGCGGGGTGTAGATCTCGGTGTCTTCGTGCACGTCGATGGCCAGGTTGACCGTCGACAGTTCCGCCAGCGGAGTCTGGCTCGGGCACAGGGTGATCAGGTTGGCGCCGCTCTCACGCACCAGGTTGGCGGTGATCAGCAGGTCCTTGGAGCGGCCAGACTGCGAGATGCACACCGCCACGTCGCCCGGCTTCAAGGTCACCGCCGACATCGCCTGCATGTGCGGGTCGGAGTACGCCGCGGCGCTGAGCAACAGGCGGAAGAACTTGTGCTGGGCATCGGCGGCCACCGCGCCGGATGCGCCGAAACCGTAGAACTCCACGCGCTGGGCCTGGGCCATGGCGCTGACCGCCTGCTGCAACGCCTGCGGGTCGAGGTGCTCGCGCACTTCCATCAGGGTGTGCAGGGTGGTGTCGAAGATCTTCAGGCTGTAGTCGGCGACCGAGTCGTCTTCATGGATGGCGAACTGGCCAAAGCTGGCACCGGCGGCCAGGCTCTGCGCCAGCTTCAGTTTGAGGTCCTGGAAGCCCGAGCAACCGATGGCGCGGCAGAAGCGCACGATGGTGGGTTCGCTGATGCCGACGCTGTGCGCCAGATCGGCCATCGAGCTGTGCATGACGGCAGCCGGATCGAGCAGCACATGGTCGGCCACTTTCAGTTCCGATTTGCGCAGCAGGTGGCGCGATTGGGCGATATGTTGCAACAGATTCACAGGCTGGACTCGGTTATGATCGGCTGGCCGGGGATGTAGCTATCTTGTAGTTATACTACATGACCGGCGAACCGCCCAGCTAAACGAACGTGGAGAGTGGTGGCTTGACGATCCCTTGCGACATCCTGGTCTTCGGCGGCACGGGCGACCTGGCCCTGCACAAATTGCTGCCGGCGCTCTATCACCTGTATCGCGAGGGCCGCCTGCACAATGCCGTGCGCATCATCGCCCTGGCCCGTCGCCAACTGCCGCGCAACGACTACCTCAAGCTCGCCGAGCGCCATTGCCGCGTGCAGATCGCCCGCAACGACTTCGACGAAGACGTCTGGCAGCGCTTCTGCGCGCGCCTGGACTACTTCGCCATGGACGCCTCGCAAGGCGCCGACTTCGGCCGCTTGGCGCGCTACCTCGGTGAGCCCGGCGGGCTGACGCGCGTCTTCTACCTGGCCACCGCACCCAACCTGTTCGCGCCCATCGCCACCCACCTGCGCCTGGCGGGCCTGGCCGACAGCGAGGCGCGCATCGTGCTGGAAAAACCCATCGGCCATTCGCTGGAGTCAGCCACGGCGATCAACGAAGCCATCGGCGCGGTGTTCGACGAGCCGCAGGTGTTCCGCATCGACCACTACCTGGGCAAGGAGACCGTGCAGAACCTCATGGCGCTGCGCTTCGCCAACGCCCTGCTGGAGCCGGTGTGGCGCAACAGCCAGGTCGACCACGTGCAGATCAGCGTCTGCGAGACCCTGGGCGTGGAGAACCGCGGCGCCTACTACGACCGCGCCGGCGCCACCCGCGACATGCTGCAGAACCACCTGCTGCAGCTGCTGTGCCTGGTGGCCATGGAGCCGCCCGCGCAGTTCGAGGCCGAGGCGGTGCGCGACGAGAAGGTGAAGATCCTCCGCGCGCTCAAGCCCATCACTGGCCAGGACGTGCAGGACAAGACCGTGCGCGGCCAGTACAGCGCCGGCAAGATCGGCGGCCAGGAGGTGCCGGCCTACTACTTCGAGAAGGACGTCGACAACGACAGCGACACCGAAACCTTCGTCGCCGTGCAGGCGCACATCGACAACTGGCGCTGGGCCGGCGTGCCGTTCTACCTGCGCACCGGCAAGCGCATGGCACGGCGCAGCTCGCAGATCGTCATCCAGTTCAAGCCCGTGCCCCACGAGCTGTTCAACGGCGGCCAGGTCAACCAGTTGCTGATCCAGCTGCAGCCCGATGAACACATCAGCCTGCGCATGATGACCAAGAGCCCGGGCAAAGGCATGCGCCTGGCGCCCGTGGAGCTGGACCTGAACCTGGCCCAGGCGTTCGGCCAGACCCGCCGCTGGGAGGCCTACGAGCGCCTGTTGCTGGATGTGCTCGACGGCGACTCGACGCTGTTCATGCGCCGCGACGAGGTGGAGGCCGCCTGGGCCTGGGTCGACCCGATCTTCAAGGGCTGGGAGGAGCACTTCCAGGCCCCGCGTCCCTATGCCGCCGGCAGCAGCGGCCCGGAACAGGCCAATATGTTGCTGACGCGACAAGGCAGGCACTGGCATAGCTGAACAGTTTCTCGGTGCCCTCGACTCCTTGAAAACATGAAGGTGACTAGGCGTTAGCGCGCCCACCTTCATTCAAGGAGACACCCACATGATCAATCTCGATAACTTCATCGCCATCAACGACAAGCGTCCGGGCCAGAACCGCTTCAAAGTCTTTGGCACCGTTACCGTCGCCACACCCTCCGTCACGCCAGTGCTGGTCGAACCTGCCATCCGGCACAAAGGTGGTTGGGAGGTTCTGCGCCTGACCCTCGAAGACGACGGCGACGTCACCCTGCAGGCGCTCACCGAGAAGCCGGTCTACTTCGAGCGCGCAGGCGGCACCAGTTGGACCCAAGTGGAAGTGGATTTCCCTGGAGGTCAGCACAAACTCCCGATCGTGACCGTCGAGTGACGTCCTGATTGCGAGCGCCGGGGTAGCAGGCTCTCCATGGTCCGCTACCCCTGCGCGGAACGCTGCAACAGCCCCATGAACACGCAGGCATCCACCGGTCGGCTGATCAGGTAGCCCTGCGCTTCGTCGCACCCCTGCTCACGCAGGAACGCCAGTTGCGCCTCGGTCTCCACTCCCTCGGCCACCACTTGCAATGCCAGGCTCTTGGCCATGGCGATGATCGCGCGAATGATCGCCGCGTCCTGGTTGCCTTCGTGCAGGCCACGAATGAAGGCCTGGTCGATCTTCACGTAATCCACCGGGAAGCGCTTGAGGTAGCTGAGCGACGAATAGCCGGTGCCAAAGTCGTCGATCGCCAGTTTCACCCCCAATGCGTGCAGTTGCTCGAAGGTGGCGATGATGTGCTCGACGTTGTCGAGCAACTGGCTTTCGGTCAGCTCCAACTCCAGCAGGTGCGGCGCCAACCCGCTCTCCTGCAACACCTGGCGCACCAGGCTGACCACCTTGCCCTGGCGCAACTGATACACCGACAGGTTGACCGACACCCGCACCTCCATGCCCTGGCGCCCCCACTCGCACGCCTGCCAGCAGGCCTGGCGCAGGACGAACTCACCCATCGGCGCGATCAACCCGGTCTCCTCGGCCAGGCCGACGAACTCGCTCGGCGGCACCATGCCCAACTGCGGGTGCTGCCAACGCACCAGTGCCTCGGCCGCGTGCAGGCGTCCGCTGCGCAGGCACAGTTTGGGCTGGTAGTAGACCAGCAATTGGCCTTCGTCGATGGCCTTGCGCAGTTGGTTCTCCAGTTGCAGGCGCTCCAACGTGCTGGCACGCAGGCTCTCGGTATAGAACTGGAAGCTGTCGCCCCCCAGGTGCTTGGCATGCTGCTTGGCCATGTCGGCCTGGCTGAGCAGGGCATTGAGGTCGACGGTGGCGTCCGAGAGCACGCTGATGCCGATCGAGGCGCTGATCACCAACTCGTGGCCGTCCAGACGCTGCGGCACGCGCAACTTATCAAGCAGCCGCGTGGTCACTCGCACCAGGCTGGACAGGTTGCTGTAGCCGTCGAACAGGACGGCGAATTCGTCGCCCGACAGCCGCGCCACGGTATCGGCCTCGGGCACCGCATTGGCGATGCGCTGGGCCATCTTCTTCAGCAACTGGTCGGCCAGCTCGTGGCCGAGGCTCTCGTTGAGCAGCTTGAAGCGGTCCAGGTCGACGTGCAGCAACGCCAGGCTGCGCCCGTGCCGACGCACCCTGCGCCCAGCCTCGTGCAGACGCAGGCGGAACAGCGCACGGTTGGCCAGCCCGGTGAGGTCGTCGTAGTGCGCCAGGTAGCGCAGGCGCTCCTCCGACTCGCGCCGCGCCGACAGGTCGGTGAAGAACGCCACGATGTTACTGATGTTGCCGCGCTCGTCGCGCACGCCCTTGAGCTGCAACCACTGCGGGTAGAGCTCGCCGTCCTTGCGCGCCTCGACCAGTTCGCCTTGCCAGCGCCCCTGCTGCTCCAAGGCCTGGTGGATGGCCTGGCTGTGGCGCCGGGCATCGCGGCTGCACGCCAGCTCCAGCAGGTTGCGCAGGATCAGTTCCTCGCGCCCGTGGCCAGTGACGTCGCAGAAACGCTGGTTGACCGCCAGCAGCTGGAAGTCCGCATCGAGGATGGCGATGCCCTCGCTGGCGGCCTCGAACACGGTGGCCGCCAGGCGCTGTTGTTCTTCCTGTTCCTTTTGCGCCGTGATGTCGCGGCGGGTGCCGAGCATGCGCAGCACCTTGCCATCGGCGCCCCGCTCCACCGCCCGGCCACGGTCCTCGATCCAGCACCAGCGGCCTTGCACGTGGCGTACACGGTACTCGACGCGGTAGTCCTCGCTGCGGCCCTTGAGGTGTTCCACCAGGGTACGGCGCAGTACCGGCAGGTCTTCGGGGTGCAAGCGTGGCTTGAGGTCGGCACGCACCGAGCGCACCTGGCTGGCCTCCAGGCCGAACAGCGCGTGCAATTGGGTGTGGTGGACCTCGTCGTTCTCCAGGTTCCAGTCCCACAGCCCCAGCTCGCTGGCCTCCAGCGCCAGGGCCAGGCGTTGCTCGCTCTGGCCCAGCGCCTCGTTCGCCTGGGCCAGCGCCTGGCCGCGCTCGGTCACCCGCTGCTCGAGAATGGCCTGGGCCTGGCGCAGTTGCTCCTCGGCCCGGCGTCGCTGCTCGACCTCGGCGCTCAGGGCTTGGTTCAGGTGCTCTCCGTGGCGCTGGGCGCCCTGCAGGTGCTCGATCAGCGCCTGGTTCTGGAAGCGCCGCAACAGGCCGCGCTCGATCAGTCGGTTGACCTGCCAGGCCACCACCATCAGCGCGCCCAGCAGGATCAGGCCGAGCCAGCCCCAGCCACTCTGCTGGCCATCCTGATAAAGGAAGAGGAACACCGTCGGCGGCAACAGGCAGGGCAAGACGAAACTGAGAAAGGCGGTCAGGCTCACCGCGTAGGCAACACTGGCCGACAGCGCCGCCGCGCCCAGTAGGCCGAATACCCAGGCCTGCTGCACGAAGTTGTCCACCGGCACCAGCGCCACCGCGGCGCAGGCCAGGGTCAGGCCGCTGAACGCCGAGCCGAACAGGAACATCCGCCACCAGGTCGGCTTGGCCTGGCGTGCCGCGCTCGCCGCCTCGAAGGCCGCCACCTGGATCACCCGCAACGCCACCAGCGCCAGCAACCAGGCCAGCCAGACGCCGACCAGCAGGTAGCGCGCAGGGCTCCACAAGAGCCAGGCGCACAGCAGGCCGTTGAGCAGCATGAACAGGGTGGGCAGCAAGGAGCCCTGGTAAAGCAGGCGGGTTCGCTCGATGGAGAGCTGGGTTGCGAATTGCCTGCGAACGTCCCTCGTCGAGCCGGACGATGCGTCGATCGCCACGCTATTCTGGGTCATATGGCAGTGTTCTTATAATGGTTAGCCGCGAACGTGCACGGAGCATACACAAGCGCGGCCTCCGGCCAAACTGCTCTGCATCAGGATTTCAGAAATGCCCTGCGGTTTGCGCAAATGGACGGCTCAAGCACGGGCGCGCCCACCGATCGCCGGATGAACGGCGCACTGCCCGGGAAGTTTTCTCCCCGGCGCGTTTGCCCCGCTCCCCCGCCCGGCCCTAGAATGGCCGGATGCGCAACGATGACCTCTCCTTCCTGCTGAACTCCCTCAACGATGCCCAACGCCAGGCCGTAGCGGCCCCGGTGGGGCGTCAACTGGTGCTGGCCGGCGCCGGCTCGGGCAAGACCCGCGTGCTGGTGCACCGTATCGCCTGGCTGATCCAGGTCGAACAGGCCTCGCCGCACTCGATCCTGTCGGTGACCTTCACCAACAAGGCCGCGGCGGAGATGCGCCAGCGTATCGAACAACTGCTGGGCATAAACCCGGCCGGCATGTGGGTCGGCACCTTCCACGGCCTGGCGCACCGCCTGCTGCGTGCCCACTGGCAGGAAGCGCGACTGGCGCAGAACTTCCAGATCCTCGATGGCGACGACCAGCAGCGGCTGATCAAGCGGGTGATCCGTGAGCTGGGCCTGGACGAGCAGCGCTGGCCAGCCCGCCAGGCCCAGTGGTTCATCAACGGGCAGAAGGACGAAGGGCTGCGCCCGCAGCACATCCAGGCCGGCGGCGACCTGTTCCTGGCGACCATGCGCGGCATCTACGAGGCCTATGAACAGGCCTGCGAGCGCGCGGGGGTCATCGACTTCTCCGAGCTGCTGCTGCGCGCGCTGGACCTGTGGCGCGACCATCCCGGCCTGCTGGAGCACTACCAGCGCCGCTTCCGCCACCTGCTGGTGGACGAATTCCAGGACACCAACGCCGTGCAGTACGCCTGGTTGCGCCTGCTCGCGGCGGGTGGCGACAGCCTGATGGCGGTGGGCGACGACGATCAGTCGATCTACGGCTGGCGCGGCGCGAAGATCGAGAACATCCACCAGTACACCGCCGACTTCCCCGACGCCGAGCTGATCCGCCTGGAGCAGAACTACCGCTCCACCGGCGGCATCCTCAAGGCCGCCAACGCGCTGATCGCCAACAACAGCGGGCGCCTGGGCAAGGAGTTGTGGACCGACATGGGCGAGGGCGAACCCCTGACCCTGTACGCCGCCTACAACGAACACGACGAAGCGCGCTACGTGGTGGAAACCATCGAACGGTTCATTAAGGACGGCAACGCGCGCAGCGACATCGCCATCCTCTACCGTTCCAACGCCCAGTCGCGGGTGCTGGAAGAGGCCCTGCTGCGCGAGCGCATTCCCTACCGCATCTATGGCGGCCAGCGCTTCTTCGAGCGTGCCGAGATCAAGAACGCCATGGCCTACCTGCGCCTGCTCGAAGGCCGCGGCAACGACGCGGCCCTGGAGCGGGTGATCAACGTGCCGCCACGCGGCATCGGCGAGAAAACCGTCGAGACGATCCGCGAGCATGCCCGCCACAGCCAGCTGTCGATGTGGGAAGCGATGTGCCAGCTACTCGCCGCCAAGGCCCTCAAGGGTCGCGCGGCCAGTGCGCTGGGTGGCTTCATCGAATTGATGGAGAACCTCGCGGCGAAAGTCACCGACATGCCGCTGCACCTGATGACCCAGACGGTCATCGAGCAGTCCGGGCTGATCGTCTACCACCAGGAAGAGAAGGGCGAGAAAGGCCAGGCCCGGGTGGAAAACCTCGAGGAACTGGTCAGCGCGGCGCGCAACTTCGAGCCCAGCGATGACGACGACGAGCTTTCGCCGCTGTCGGCCTTCCTCGGCCACGCCTCGCTGGAGGCCGGCGAAGCCCAGGCCGACGAGCACGAAGACAGCATTCAGCTGATGACCCTGCACAGCGCCAAGGGCCTGGAGTTCCCCTACGTGTTCCTGGTGGGCATGGAGGAAGGCCTGTTCCCGCACAAGATGAGCCTGGAAGAACCCGGCCGCCTGGAAGAGGAGCGGCGCCTGGCCTACGTGGGCATCACCCGGGCCATGCGCCAGTTGGTGATGACCTACGCCGAGACCCGTCGCCTGTATGGCAGCGAGACCTACAACAAGGTGTCGCGCTTCGTACGGGAGATTCCTGCGGGGCTGGTGCAGGAAGTGCGTTTGTCGAACAGCGTCAGCCGGCCGTTCGGCGGGGCCAAGGCCAGCAGCACCAGCAGCCTCTTCGCCAACGCCAACATTCCGCAGACCGCCTTCAACCTGGGGCAGCGGGTACAGCATTCGGTGTTCGGCGAAGGCATCATCCTCAATTTCGAGGGCTCCGGCGCGCAGGCGCGGGTGCAGGTGAACTTCGCCGAGGGCAGCAAGTGGCTGATGCTGGGGTATGCCAAGCTGGAAGCTATCTGAGGCAGTGGCTGCCCCATCGCGGGGCAAGTCGGCTCGTCGCAGCGCCGCGCCTACAGGGACCGCGACATCCGTGAGAACGACGCCGCCCCGCGATGCTCTTTCAGACACCACATTCAGAACACGCCTACGCCATTAGGCAAAAGCTGGAAACATTTGGTCGCTGGTCATGTGCCCAGGAACCTGTGCACCATGGCGCGCGTGCAATCCACAAAACGGGAAATCCCATCTTATGCAACGTTTTCTTAGCATCGCACTGGCGCTCTGCGTCGGCCTGACGCTGAGCCTCGACGCCAACGCCAAGCGCTTCGGTGGTGGCAAGAGCTCGGGCTCCGCGCCTATCCACCAAACCCGCCAGGCTACCCCCGCCACCCCAGCCGCGGCGCCGACCGTACCCGGCCGCGCCCCGGCCGCCGCCAGCGGCGCTTCGCGCTGGCTGGGCCCGCTGGCCGGCATCGCCGCCGGTGGCCTGCTGGCCTCCATGTTCATGGGTGACGGCTTCGAGGGCATGCAGATCCTCGATTTCCTGCTCATGGGCCTGATCGCCTTCCTGGTGTTCCGCTTCATCGCCGCGCGCCGTCGCCAGCAGCAGCCGCAAGTGGCCGCCGCCGGCCATGCGCCGTACCAGCGCGAAGCCCAACCGCAGCAGCCTGCGCCGTCGATCTTCGGTGGGTCCGCCGCGCCTGTGGCCACCGCCCCGGTGATCAACGCCCCGGCCTGGTTCAACGAGCAGAGCTTCCTCGCCGCTGCGCGCAGCCACTTCCAGTCGCTGCAGCAGCACTGGGACGCCAACGAGATGGACAAGATCGCCGAGTTCGTCACCCCGCAGATGCTCGACTTCCTCAAGCGCGAGCGCGCCGAGCAGGGTGAAGGCTTCCAGTCCACCTACATCGACAACCTCGATGTACAGCTGGAAGGCGTCGACGACCGCGCCGACAAGACCATCGCCACCCTGACCTTCCGTGGCGTGTCGAAGACCTCGCGTTTCGACCAGGGCGAAGCCTTCAACGAAAGCTGGCACATGGAGCGCGCACAAGGCGAAAACCAGCCTTGGATGCTCGCCGGTATCCGCCAGAACGGCTGAACCTGACACGCTGCACAAAAAACCCCGGGCCCTGGCCCGGGGTTTTTGCTTTTGCCACAGTGGCCTACTAGGGTATAACGCGCAGCGTCGTCATCAAGGTCAGAGGATGTGAACCGTGGAAGAAGTGATCGAACAACTCCGTGAAGCCAACGAGCCGGTACCGGTGCCCCTGGAGCTTCCCGACGAAGACCAACTGGTCGAGATCGAGGAACAACTGTTCATCAACATTCCCTTCGTCTTCAAGGAATTCCTGCTGACCGTCAGCGACGTGGTGTATGGGTCACTGGAACCGGTGACCGCGACCGACCCGCAATCGCACACCTACCTGCCGGACGTGGCAGCCAATGCCTGGGATGCCGGCGTGCCGCGCGACCTGATCCCGCTGTGCCAGGATGGCGACAACTACTACTGCGTCGAGGAAGACGGCACCGTGGTGCTGTGGGACGGCGACGAGGAAGCCATCGGTGAAGACAGCTGGGAGTCGGTGTGGCACTGGGCGCGGGATGTGTGGCTGGAGAGCTGAGTAGCCGCCGGCGGTTGCCATCACCGGGCATTCCCGCTCGCGCAATGGGTCATTGAAATAGACGGCTCATTGCCACCTCCCGCCGTAGAATCGCCAGGCTTTCTGCGCCTGGCGACACCGCTACCGCCTCTTCCCCTCGGACGTCGGTGCGGCCAGCGCAGAGAGCCGTCCGCCTCAGTGCGAATGGTCGCGGCTGTTCTCCAGTGTCTCCAGCAAAGCGATCTGCATCCGCGTGTGCACCCGCACGAACCAGCGCCACAGCACCGCGACCACCACCGCCGCCACCACCGCGATGACCAGCAGCAGCTCGTTGGTCGGCAGGATGCTTGCCGACAGCGCCGACAGCAGCAGGAAGATCACCAGCAACGACAGCAGCGGAATCACCTCGGCGATCACCCGTCGCACACGCTGGGTATGCCGCCCGGCCATCTCCGGCTTGACGCCCATCTCCGCCAGCAGCATCGACAGCGCCTTGAGCTTGCGATACGCCGCGATCAGGAACGGCAGCGACAGCAGCAACGCCGCGCCCCAGATGAACGCCTTCTGCTGGCCCGCATCGCCCACCCACTCGCTCAGCCAACTGCCGATACGCTCGGCGAAGTAGCCACCGCTGAAGAAGATCGCGATCACCAACGCCAGATTCACGCCCACCTGCAGCAGGATGCGCCGGATCATCGCCGCCAACATGGCGCTCTCGCCCTGGGGCTGGATGTTGCGCAGCCACTCGCCATACAGCGACAGCACCCGCGCCAGGCGCTGCGGCACGACCTTGCCGAGCTTCAGCGACAGCGGGTCGGCAGCGCGGATCAGGTAAGGGGTCAGCAGGGTGGTGATCGCCGACACCGCCACCGCCACCGGGTAGAGGAAGTCGCTGGTGACCTGCAGGGTCATGCCCAGCGCGGCGATGATGAACGAAAATTCGCCAATCTGTGAAAGGCCCATCCCCACGCGCAGCGAGGTGCGTCCGTCATTGCCGGCGATGAACGCCCCCATGCCGCAGGACAACATCTTGCCCAGCACCACCGCCAGGGTGATCACCACGATCGGCCAGGCATAGTCGATCAGCACCTGCGGGTCGATCATCAAGCCGATGGCGACGAAGAAGATCGCACTGAACAGGTCACGCACCGGCTCGATCAGGCGCTCGATCTTCAGCAACTGGCGCGACTCAGCCATGATCGCGCCGATCAGGAACGCCCCAAGGACCATGCTGTATTCCAGCTTGACCACCAGCAGACAGAAGCCGAAACACAGCCCCAGCACGGTGATCAACAGCATCTCGTTGCTTTCGAACTTAGCCACGTAGGCCAGCAGCCGCGGCACCAGCAGGATGCCGATGACCAGCGCGACGATCATGAACAGCGACAACTTGCCGACCGTGGAGAACACCTCGCCAGAGCTCACCGCGCCGCTGACCGCGATCCCCGAGAGCAGGGCGATGATGCCGATGCCGAGGATGTCTTCGACGATCAGCACACCGAAGATCAGCTGGGCGAAGCGCTCGTTCTTCATCTTCAGGTCGTTGAGCGCCTTGACGATGATGGTGGTCGAGGAAATCGCCAGGATTGCGCCGAGGAACAGCGAATCCATGGTGCTCCAGCCGAACCAGCGGCCGATCTCGAAGCCCAGCCAGATCATCAGCACGATTTCCAGGAACGCGGCGATGAACGCCGTGGCCCCCACCTTGAACAGCTTGCGCAGGCTGAACTCCAGGCCCAGGCAGAACATCAGGAAGATCACCCCCAGTTCGGCGAGGGTCTTGATCGTGTCTTCGTCGTGGATCAGGCCGAACGGCGGGGTGTGCGGGCCGATGATGAAACCGGCGACGATGTAGCCCAGCACCACGGGCTGGCGCAGGCGATGGAAAAGGATGGTGACCACACCGGCGACCAGCATGATGACTGCCAGGTCTTGAATGAAGCTGATGGCATGCATGGCGTGGGACTCCTTTCTCGATGCACGGGGCGGACCGCTCCTCTGTCAGGCAACCCCGATCGAGTAGCAAGCACATTCTGTATTAAGCGTAAGAAAAGCCCGTGGGACACGGGCTCGCTCAGGGTAACATCGCGCTCGTCCGTCAGAAGGCGGTGCAATATGCAGAAACAGATCGGCCGTTTCACTCCCGCTGATGGCATGATCAGCGTGACGATAGAGCGTCAGGGAACGTCCCGTACCAGGATGGGAACTTTCAACAGGGGAACAGAAGTGTCTACAGATACCCGCCCCGTTTCAGCGCAACCTCACCGTGAGCACACTATGGAACCTGGAAACGCCCAGCTGACCATGACCGTCCTGATGACCCCGGACATGGCCAACTTCTCCGGCAACGTACATGGCGGCACCCTGCTGAAATACCTGGACGAAGTCGCCTACGCTTGTGCCAGCCGCTACGCCGGCACCTACGTGGTGACCCTGTCGGTCGACCAGGTAATCTTCCGCGAGCCGGTGCACGTGGGCGAGCTGGTGACCTTCCTGGCGTCGGTCAACTACACCGGCAACACCTCGATGGAGGTGGGCATCAAGGTGGTGACCGAGAACATCCGCGAGCGCTCGGTGCGCCACTCCAACAGCTGCTTCTTCACCATGGTCGCGGTGGACGACGACCGCCGTCCGGTGCCGGTGCCACCGCGCCAGCCGCAGAACAGCGAAGAGAAACGCCGCTTCCTGCAAGGCCAACAGCGCCGTCAGATCCGCCAGGAGCTGGAAAAGCGCTACCAGGACCTGAAGACCGACGCCTAGAGCGAAAGGCGCTGCGCCTCGAAGCGCACGCGCGGGTGGGCGATGCGATCCTGGGCCCGCACCAGTTGCAATTCGTAGCTGGCGCAGGCCTGGGTTTCCAGCAGCACCTCGTGCACTGCCGCGGCGGTGAACTCGAAGGCCTGCACCCAGCTGTCCCCCAGCAGCACCCGGGCCAGGAACAGGCCGGATGTCAGGTCGCCCACGCCCACCGGCTGGCGCGGGAAGGCCAGCAGCGGCCGGCGCAGGTGCCAGCTGTGCTCGGCGGTCACCAGCAACATCTCAAAGGCATCCGCCGCACGGCCCGGGTAGGCCAGGTGCTTGACCAGCACCACCTGCGGGCCACGCGCCAAAAGGCTGCGCGCCATGGCCACGCAGTCGTCCAGGGATTCGGCATGGCGCCCACAGAAGCTGTCCAGCTCCAGCTGGTTGGGGCAAAGGATGTCCGCCACGGACGCGGCCTGTTCGAGCAGGAAGTCGCTGACCTCCTGCGGGACGATGCAGCCTTTTTCCGCATGCCCCATCACCGGGTCGCACAAGTACAGCGCGCGCGGGTTGACCGCCTTGATCCGCGCCACCCCGGCGAGGATCGCGCGGCCCTGCTCGGCGCTGCCCAGGTAGCCGGACAGCACCGCATCGCAGTGGCCCAGCTCGCCGATGTTGGAAATGCCTTCCACCAACGCAGGAATTTGCGCGGGCGCAAGCACTTCGCCAGCCCACTGGCCATACTGAGTGTGATTGGAGAACTGCACGGTGTTGAGCGGCCAGACATTCACGCCGACGCGCTGCATGGGAAACACCGCGGCGCTGTTTCCGGCATGGCCGAAGACCACATGGGACTGGATCGCGAGCAGGTGCGGTGTACGTTTCATGCAGGACATTTCCAAAGCGTGTGTTGATAAGTGTGCGGCGCGCAGTATGAACCCGAAAGCCACCTGTACGACAGGCCAGGGGCGCAGGTAAGCTGAAGCGACCTGTCTGGAGCCTATGCAAATGTTGACCCTCGAGAACCTCTTCGTCCTGATGCTGCTGGCGACAGCCGGCGCGTGGTTGTGGCACAACCATGGGCTACGGGAGAAAGCCCTCGAGCGGGTCAAGCAGCACTGCGCCAAGCTCGACCTGGAGCTGCTCGACGACAACGTCGCACTCAAGCGCATCGCCTTCCTGCCCGATGCCAATGGCCGCAAACGCCTGGCGCGGGTGTATGGCTTCGAGTTCACCGTCACCGGCGAGCAGCGCCACCCCGGCACCGTGACCCAATTCGGCGCCCACACCGTGCAGATCGAACTGGCGCCCTACCCGTTCGAAATCAAGACCCCACCGCCCACCGACAACGTCATCGAGATGCAGCAGTGGCGCCAGGAGCACAACCGCTGGCGTCACTGATTCACACGCCCAGGCGGCAACGTGCCAGGGCGTGTTGCAGCGCCTGTTCGGGTTGCGGCTGGTCGAAGATCAGTTCGATACGAGAGTCCTTGCGCCATTCACTAGCCCGCCATTCAGGGGCATTCCCCGCCAGGCCGTTGAACGACAGCCAGCCTTCGTCGCTGTGGATAACCCCTTTGGCCCGACGCCAGGGCCATTGCCCCAGGAAAACCCGCAGTTGCGCGGCTTCGAAGCGCTGGCTGGGGTGCCAACGCCACCCGATGCTCCAGCCGCCCTCGCCCTGCTGTGCCAGGCAGATGGGCTGGTCTGGGGTTGTCCACAGGGTGGGACGTGCGGCCGGGCTGCTGTCCACAGGCAGGTCGATGGAAGCTGCCTGGAGGGTGCAGTCTGTGGATAGAATCGGCAGCCGACTGAGTGAAAGATGCCCATAGTCGGTCCAGACCAGGGGTATTCCGACGAACCGGGAAGTTATCAACAGCCGCGCCTGTTGATCCACAGCGGCGGATTTATTACCTATCAACAGGCCGGCCTGCACCAGCGCCTGCTGCTGGGCCTCGGGCAAGGGCTCGCCGCGCGCCAGGGCCGGGCCGTCCAGCACCATCAGCAGCGGCTGCACCGCAAGCACGCCTGCCCAAGGCGCCTCGCCCAACTGCTTGAGCAGTTGCAGCGGGTGGCCGAGGCCCGAGGGCTCGATGAACAGGCGATCTGGCCGGGCCTTGCGCAGCAGGCGGCCAAGGCCGACCTGGAAGGGTGCGCCGTTGACGCAGCACAGGCAGCCGCCAGCGACCTCGCCTAGGGTGATGCCGGTTTCATCGCGGCTGAGCAAGGCGGCGTCGAGGCCGATCTGGCCGAATTCGTTGACCAGCACAGCCCAGCTTTCGTCGGCCGGGCGCTGGGCCAGGAGGTGGCGGATCAGGCTGGTCTTGCCGGCGCCCAAGGGGCCGGCGATGACGTGGGTGGGGAGGTTGTGCAGCATGGTCCGGGGCCGGGGGATGGAGGGAGGCAGTCTAGCCTGAGATCAGGGCCGGGCGCAGCCTGTACCGATCCTATCGCGGGCTTGCCCCTCGATAGGATCGGTACAGGCACCCCTTACCCTAACCAATCCAGGCTCAACAGCAGCCGTCGCTCTCCCACCGGCGTCATTGGCGACCGGTGCACCAACCCCGCCCCCTCATTGCCCAGCCACTTCTCACCCTTGAGCAACGCCACCTCCCCCGCCGCCAACCGCGAAATGTTATCCACAGGCGGCGGCACATGCTGCAAGCGCGCGCGGTCGATGCGCCCTTCCTTCAGCCACTCGCTACCCGCCCCCGCATAGGTGGTGAGCATGCGCAGCGGCACATGGTCGACATGGAAGCGCGGACACATGGCTCCGTCCAGCACCCGCAGGCGCACACCGATGCGCCGGGCACCAAGCAGGCAGGTATAGGCCGCCACCAGCCACGCTACATCGGCCACGAACCCTTCGTAGCCATGCAGGTCCGCAGCCTGTGACAACAATCCCGGCAGCACCGGCGTGGTGCGCTCGTCGACCTCGACCACACGCTCGTCGGCCATCGTCTGGCCAAGGTTGAGCACCAGCGCGGCGAAATCCTCGACCTGGGCCGGCAGGCGCCGGCGCCACACCGCCAGGTTCACGCCATCTTGAAGAATTTCGGTCATCACCTGCGGCGACTCGCCGAACACCTGGCGGATATCCACAACCCGTGGCGCCAACATCACGCAGCCACCTCGTCGTGCCAGGCGCCGAACGGGTCCGCCAGGCGCAACCAAGCCATCGGCCCGAGGTCCATCTCCGCCTCGGTCAACAGGCAGGCTTCGAGGTCTGTGGATAACTTCGCGAAGTCGATGTTCTGGCCGATGAACACCAGTTCCTGGCGGCAGTCGCCGGTTTCCACAGTCCACTGCTTCAGGATCGCTTGCATATTGTCTTCGTCCTGCGGCCACTGATCACGAGGCACGAACCGCCACCAACGCCCGGCCAGGCCATGGCGCATCATCCCGCCGGCCTGTGACCAACTGCCGGCCTCCTGATATTTGCTGGCCAGCCAGAAGAAGCCCTTGGAGCGCAGCAGCCGACCATTGGCCCAGGGGGTGTGGATAAAATCGAAGAAGCGCTGTGGATGAAAAGGCCGGCGCGCCTGCCAAGTGGTAGCGGCGATACCGTACTCCTCGGTTTCCGGCACATGCTCGCCACGCAACTCCTGCAGCCAACCCGGCGCCTGCGCGGCCTGGTCGAAGTCGAACAGCCCGGTGTTGAGGATGCGCTTGAGCGGCACCTGGCCCATCACCATGGGCACGATCTGCGCCCGCGCGTTGAGGCTGCGCAGGATGGCGGTGAGCTCCTCGCGCTCGTGCTGGCTGATCAAGTCGATCTTGCTCAGCAGCAGCACGTCGGCGAACTCCACTTGCTCGATCAGCAGGTCGCTGATCGAGCGCTCGTCCTCTTCCCCCAGGGTTTCGCCACGGCTGGCCAGGCTGTCCGCGGCCTGGTAGTCGCGCAGGAAATTCAGGCCGTCGACCACCGTGACCATGGTGTCCAGGCGGGCCATGTCGGACAGGCTGCGGCCCTGCTCGTCGCGGAAGGTGAACGTCTCGGCCACCGGCAGCGGCTCGGAGATGCCGGTGGATTCGATCAGCAAGTAGTCGAAGCGGCCCTCGCGAGCCAGCCGCGCGACTTCCTCGAGCAGGTCTTCGCGCAGGGTGCAGCAGATGCAGCCGTTGCTCATCTCCACCAGTTTTTCTTCCGCGCGGTTGAAGCTGACGTTGCGCTGAACTTCACTGGCATCGATGTTGATTTCACTCATATCGTTGACGATCACCGCTACCCGCAGGTTGTCGCGGTTACGCAGGACATGGTTGAGCAGGGTGCTCTTGCCGGCCCCCAGGAAGCCGGAAAGCACGGTGACAGGGAGACGGTTGGGCATGACGACCTCATCAGGCAAAGCGCATTCGAAACGATGCATTGCACAATGTTATAGTATAACAATACAATTTCGCCAAGCCGTCTTCGCCGAACGGCCGCCCGGAGATGCCATGAAACTGCTCAGCGCCGCCTCGCTGCTGCTACTCGCCGCAGCCCCTTCGGTGTTCGCCGCAATGCCCCGCACCGAACTTGCCGTGTGCACGCGCAGCGCCACCCTACTGGCCTGCCAGGACAACCAGGGCAGCTACTACAGCGTGCGCACCGAAGGCAGCACCTTCTACCTGCGCGGCTACGACAGCGCGACCCGCCGCCTGTGGGCGCAGACCAACAGCCGCTATGGCCAGCTGACCTTCTTCACGGGCCTGGCCAGCGACGGCGAGGCTTGGGTGGGCTACAGCCGACGCGTTGGCTGGACGACCCTGAACCGCGTGTCCAGCTCCAGCGGCCAACGCTTCAACCTGCATTGCAGCCTGATCGGCGGCTGCCGCTGACACCCCTCTTCACGGAACCCTTTAGATGACCAGCCTGACCCTCCCCGACATTGCCGCCCAAACCAGCCACAAGGTCCTGCCGCTGGATTGGGTGGGCATGCGCGGCATCGCCCAGCCCGTTCAACTGAACGGCCGCAGCCTGGTCGCCAAGGCCGACGCCGGTGTGAGCCTGGACGACGGCGAATCCCGTGGCATCCACATGTCGCGCCTGTACCTGGCGCTGGAAGCCTTGGAGCAGACCGACCTGACGCCACTGACACTTCGCCAGATGCTGTCGCGCTTTCTGGACAGCCACACCGGGTTGTCGAACGCCGCTTACCTGCGCCTACGGTTCGATTACCTGCTGAAACGGCCTGCGCTGGTCAGCCCTCTGGAAGGCTGGAAGACCTATCCCGTCATCGTCGATGCACGCATCGAAGATGAAATGTTCCACGTGGAACTTCAGGTGCAAATCCCCTACTCATCGACTTGCCCATGCTCGGCCGCACTGGCCCGACAGCTGATCCAGCAGCAGTTCATCAAGGATTTCGCCAACCGCGAGCTTGACCCGCAAGCCGTCCTGCAATGGCTGGGCAGTAGTGAAGGCATCGTCGCCACGCCCCACAGTCAGCGCAGCCAAGCGTCGATCCAGGTGCGCCTGCACAGCAGCCACCAGGCGCTGCCGCTGGTCGAGCTGATCGATACGGTGGAGTCCGCGCTGGGCACGGCCGTGCAAACGGCGGTGAAGCGCGCCGATGAGCAGGCCTTCGCCCTGGCCAATGGGCAGAACCTGATGTTCTGCGAGGATGCCGCGCGGCGCCTGCATCAGGCGTTGCGCGGCCTGGGCTGGGCCACGGGGTTCAAGCTGTGCGTCGAACATGCCGAAAGCCTGCATGCCCATGACGCGGTGGCGGCCAGCCAGTGGCAGTGGTGAAGCTTCAGCTACGCGGACGCACCGTGCCGCAGTCGTTGCCCAGCCACACCGCGCGGGTGTTCATGCTGCCCTGCTGCTGAACCCCAGAGGCATTGAAGGTGCCATTGACCTGGGTGACGAACTCGCGATCACTGAGGAAGGTGGCCTGCCCATTGCCTTGGGCGCGGGGGCAACTGAACTGGAACTTCCAGACATTGCCCTGGCGCTCGGTTATCTTCTGAGTGCAACCGGATTGCGGGTCTTGCAGCGGAATGTCGTTGGTTTTGACCTGCTCCGGCGTCAGGCAAGAACGCACGCCCTTGCCGGCGACGGTGATGCCCTGCTTGGCCAAAGCGCCTTCCATCATCGCGCGCTGCTCCGGTGGCAGGTTCTTCAACTGACCGAGCATGAACTCCATGTCCGGCAGTGGCTTGCCATCGACCTGCATGTTGCTGGTGGTCAACTCCCACAGGCCGGGTTGGAGCATTTGCGCGTTGGCCAGCAACGGGCTGCCCAGGCCCAGCGCCAGGGCGATCAGTGGCAGACGAATGTTCATGGGTGAATGCTCCTCGAAAGACCGACTCCTGGCCGGACAGAGGCTTAGACGCGTTTTCCGCTTCCAGGTTGCAAGCGCCCCCTCGAACATGCTCTGTTAGGGGACTGTGTTTCTGAAAGCAGGATGCGTATGGATTTCCACAGCCCCTACTTCTTCGGTTACCTGCTCGGCGTGATACACCTGCTGGGTGGCATCGCCGCGCTGCACGCCCTGTTCACCGTGCGCACCGCCCAGGGCGCGATCGCCTGGGCCATGTCGCTGTTCTTCATCCCCTACCTGACGCTGATCCCCTACCTGGTGTTCGGCGCTCGCTCGTTCTACGCCTACATCCAGGCCCGGCGCCAGGCCAACCAGGAAATGCACGTGGCGATGGCCACCCTCAACTGGCGCCCTTGGGTCGAGGAAGCCCTCACCGCCCGCGAGTCGCAAAGCTACGCCGCGCTGCGTGCCATGCCGCGGCTAGGGCGCATGCCATGCCTGGCCAACAACCAGGTACGTCTGCTGATCGATGGCGAAGCCACCTTCGAGGCGATCTTCGCCGCCATCGGTGAGGCGCGGGACACCGTGCTGGTGCAGTTCTTCATCATCCACGACGACGCCCTCGGCCGTGAGCTGCAACGGTTGCTGCTGCGCAAGGCGGCCGAAGGGGTGCGCGTGTTCGTGCTCTACGACAGCGTCGGTAGCCATGCCCTGCCTGCCAGCTACAGCCAGGTGCTGCGCGACGGTGGCGTGCAGATCCAGGCCTTTGCCACGCGCCGTGGCTGGTTCAACCGCTTCCAGGTGAATTTCCGCAACCACCGCAAGATCGTGGTGGTCGATGGCTTGCAGGGGTTCGTCGGTGGGCACAACGTAGGCGACGAGTACCTGGGCGCCCATCCACGCCTGTCACCGTGGCGCGACACCCATGTGCAGGTCAGCGGGCCGGCATTGGCGTGCCTGCAGGAGTCATTCGCCGAGGATTGGTACTGGGCCACCCGCCAACTGCCGCCGCTGATCCTGCCGGACACTTACCCGGACAACGGCATGCTCTGCCAGGTATTGGCCAGCGGCCCCGCCGACCCGCAGGAAACCTGCGCGCTGTTCTTTCTCGAAGCCATCCACTCGGCTACCCGCCGGGTGTGGATCACCAGCCCGTACTTCATCCCCGACGAGGCGGTATTCGCCGCCCTGCGCCTGGCGGCGCTGCGAGGGGTCGATGTACGGGTGCTGATCCCCTCGCGACCGGACCACCGCATCGTCTACGCAGCCTCCAGTCTGTTCGCCTTCGAGGCGGTGCGCGCGGGGGTGCGGATGTTCCGGTACCTGCCGGGGTTCCTGCACCAGAAGGTGGTGCTGGTGGATGACGAGATCAGCGCGATCGGCAGCGCCAACCTGGATAACCGCTCGTTCCGACTGAATTTCGAAATCACTTTGTTGACGGTGGACCGGGCATTTGCCGATCAGGTCGAGCGCATGCTGCTGGAGGACTTCGAGCAGTCGCGGGAGATCACCGCGGAGGACAGCCGCGATACCCATCGGTTGCAGCGGTTGGGGATGCGTATTGCGCGGTTGATATCGCCGATTCTGTGAGGGCCGCATCGCGGGGCAAGCCCGCGCCTGCACCGCGATGCGGTCTGTCAGCGATACAGGTCCTCACGGGTCCACGGCAGGTCATGATGCCCATCCTTGTACGGCTTCACCGCCAGGATCTGGTGCAGGTTGATCCAACCCTTGGTAAAGGCGTAGGCGCAACCGGCCAGGTACAGACGCCAGATGCGCAGGGTCTTCTCCGGCACTAGGGCCGCGGCCTTGTGCAGCTGGTTCTCGAGGTTCTCGCTCCAATGGTTGAGGGTCTTGGCGTAGTGCAGGCGCAGGCTCTCCACGTCCACCACCTCAAGGCCCGCCTCGCAGATGCTGGCGCTGATCATCGAGATGTGCGGCAGCTCGCCATGGGGGAACACGTAGCGGTCGATGAACTCCCCTGCCCCGCGCCCGACCGGGCGCCCGTCGACGTGTTTGGCGGTGATGCCATGGTTCATCACCAGGCCGCCCTCGCGCACCGCGCCGAACAGTTTCTGGCAGTACAGCGCCAGGTTGGCGTGGCCGACATGCTCGAACATACCCACGCTGACCACCTTGTCGAAGCGGCCGTCCTGGGGCAAATCGCGGTAGTCGAGGATCTGCAGGTCGACCTTGTCGGCCAGACCCTCGTCCTTGACCCGCTGGCGGCCCAACGCCAGCTGTTCCTTGCTGAGGGTGATACCGAACACCTTGGCACCGTACTCGCGCGCGGCGAAGCGTGCCAACCCACCCCAACCACAGCCGACGTCGAGCAGGTTGTCGCCAGCCTGTAGCCGTAGCTTGCGGCACAGGTGGTCGAACTTGTCTTGCTGGGCCTGGGCCAGGGTGTTGTCGGGCTCCTTGAAGTAGGCGCAGGAATAGGCCATGTCCGCGTCGAGCCAGAGCTGGTAGAAGTCGTTGGACAGGTCGTAATGGTAGGAAATAGCTTCGGCGTCCGTGTCCTTGTCATGGGCGGCACGCACAGGGGGGGCGTCGTCCTCGTCCTGGAGCAGCGCTTCGCTGAGCTCGTCGCAGACGCGGATGACTTCGCCGATATCGCCTTCCAGTTCAAGCTTGCCTTCGACGAAGGCCGCCCCCAGCTCATCCAGGCTCGGATGGGTCAGCTGAGTGATCAGCTGCGGCTCCTTGACCAGGATGGTGACCTGCGGGCTTGGCCCTAGATCGAACTGGTTGCCGTCCCACAGCTTCAGACGCAAAGGCAAGTGCAGGCTTTGCAACGCAGGTGGAAGTTGCGCAAGCATGAATGACCCTCCGTTTCATGTTCCGGACGCCCTCTCATATTTTGAGCGTCACCGGGAGAGGGTAGTTCATCCCCACGAAGTTTCCGTTAATAGTGGCCATAGTCTAGAACTATCAAGTTAGAGCGGCGCGATGGATTGTATACAATCCTTGGCGCAGCGACTAATCTTGTGGGCCTTTCGCGCTTCTTCTTCCCTGGAGAGAGACCCATGAAATCCTATGATGTGGTGATCATCGGCGGCGGCCCCGGCGGCTACAACGCGGCCATCCGCGCCGGTCAGCTGGGCCTGAGCGTAGCCTGCGTCGAAGGCCGCTCGACCTTGGGCGGCACCTGCCTGAACGTCGGCTGCATGCCTTCCAAGGCGCTGCTGCACGCCTCGGAGCTCTACGAAGCGGCCAGCGGCGGCGAGTTCGCCCATCTGGGCATCGAGGTCAAGCCGACCTTGAACCTGGCGCAGATGATGAAGCAGAAGGACGAAAGCGTGACCGGCCTGACCAAGGGCATCGAGTACCTGTTCCGCAAGAACAAGGTCGACTGGGTCAAGGGCTGGGGCCGCCTGGAGGGCGCTGGCAAGGTCGTGGTCAAGGCCGAGGACGGCAGCGAGAGCACCTTGCAGGCCAAGGACATCGTCATCGCCACCGGCTCCGAGCCCACCCCACTGCCGGGCGTGACGATCGACAACCAGCGCATCATCGACTCCACCGGCGCCCTCGCCCTGCCCCAGGTGCCCAAGCACCTGGTGGTGATCGGCGCCGGAGTCATCGGCCTGGAGCTGGGCTCGGTATGGCGCCGCCTCGGCAGCGAGGTGACAGTGATCGAATACCTGGACCGCATCTGCCCCGGCACCGACGAGGAAACCGCCAAGACCCTGCAGAAGGCCCTGGCCAAGCAAGGCATGGCCTTCAAGCTGGGCAGCAAGGTCACCCAGGCAACCAGCAGCGCCGATGGCGTCAGCCTGGCCCTGGAGCCCGCCGCCGGGGGCGTCGCCGAGACCCTGCAAGCCGACTACGTACTCGTCGCCATCGGTCGTCGCCCGTACACCCAGGGTCTGAACCTGGAGAGCGTGGGTCTGGAGACCGACAAGCGCGGCATGCTCGCCAATGACCACCACCGCAGCGGCGTGCCGGGCATCTGGGTGATCGGTGATGTCACCTCCGGCCCGATGCTCGCGCACAAGGCCGAGGACGAGGCGGTGTCGTGCATCGAGCGCATCGCCGGCAAGGCCCATGAGGTCAACTACAACCTGATCCCGGGCGTCATCTACACCCGTCCGGAACTGGCCAGCGTGGGCAAGACCGAGGAGCAGCTGAAGGCCGAGGGCCGCGCCTACAAGGTCGGCAAGTTCCCCTTCACCGCCAACAGCCGCGCCAAGATCAACCACGAGACCGAAGGCTTCGCCAAGGTGCTGGCCGACGCCAACACCGACGAGGTGCTGGGCGTGCACCTGGTGGGCCCTAGCGTCAGCGAGATGATCGGCGAGTTTTGCGTAGCCATGGAGTTCAGCGCCTCGGCCGAGGACATCGCCCTCACCTGCCACCCGCACCCGACCCGTTCCGAGGCGCTGCGCCAGGCGGCGATGAACGTTGAAGGCATGGCCATGCAGATCTGAGTCGTCCTCATCACTGGGCGAGCCCGCTCCTAAAGGAAATGCGCGGCCCTTGTAGGAGCGGGCCCGCCCCCGCGATGGCGCTCTCAACTCACCCCACCGCCCACTTTTTATCCACAACCCCAGCAAACCGCCCCGCCAAGAATGGTGTGATATCCGGCGGCAACGCCTCGTTGTGGATAACCTTGTCCAACCCCTGCACCAGCTCGCCGCGTCGGGGGTAGCGCTCGATAGAGCAAACTGTCGCAGCCAGCCACCACGCGGCCTCCGGCGGCTTCTGCAGCCTCGGTTGACATCGGCGCGGATACGGCGGAGGGCTACCTTCGCCCTTCGGACAATGAGGCTCGATCAGGGCGATCAAACCCTGTCACGGCACCACCTGATTCATTTCGATCAGGAATAGCTCCTTGCAGGCGCGCTTGCGCCTGCCGGCGTACTCGACGTCGGCGAAAGTCATCTGCTTCATCGGGAAGCTCAGGCAACGGGATTGGCATATTTCACCAGATTTGGAAGTCTGCTTCAGGCTTTCCTTAGAGGAGAAGTGCTTCATTATCATGCCGTGATAATAGATTAATACGTAATGTGCGATCAGTGTGCAGTGAGTGTTATGTTTAAGTTCTCATGTTTAATACATCTTTAGTTTCCCTTTGATGTTGACTATGGACTTGTTAGTATCGGCCTCGCGGGCGTTTTCGGCGGAGCTCTGTCTCGAGGGTTCCCGCCCAAGTACTTTTTAAAGTTGTGTAGGTGCATCAGCGATGGCTAACGAAAGGAGTCGTACATCGGATATCCCTGGGCGACCGCAGCTGCCCGGGAGCTTGTAACGGCCCGTCTCGCGGCCCGCCATCACTCCCGCTTGTTTGATCTCTGGGCATACCAGCCCCTCTCCTGAATCGGCGCGAACACGCTGCATGTATGAGTGGGTTGACGTGCAACCACGTGAAGTAACCCGCGTGGGTTGACCCGCGCGGATTCTGAACAGCCCTTAAATAACGCAACAACACGTCAAGTGCTCGGCGGTTATCCGCCGTGGGCATTCGCTCGCGCTGCACTCTGCGTATCCATCGATAGAAACGGGTGAAAGATGAAAAACATAACAATTGTCGACAAGGCGACGGGGGGGGCGACGGAGCATCCCTTTGGCAATGCCAGCCTTAAAGGCACCAGCATTGTAAAACTGCCCTTCGGACCGGAAAGCGTTCAAACCTTTCAACAGTCCGGCCAGAATTTGGTGGTCACTCTGAAGTCCGGAGAAACCGTCACTATTCAGAACTTTTTTGTGGTGGGCACTGACGGCGCGACGAACCAACTGGTTCTGGAAAACACCGACGGAACACTGTTGCTGGGCAACTATTCCACCCCGTATTCGGGCTTCAACTTTACGCAGATTTCTACTCTCGACGACTTGGGCGTTGCCGCCATCGCCGCCGACAGTTCGATCCCGAACTGGGTGTTGTGGGGGCTGGGGATTCTTGCTGTGGGCGGTGCCGCAGCGGCCATCGGCGGGGGCGGGGGCGGTGGAGGGGGCGGTCATCATGACGCGCCGTCGCCCGTCACTCCACCCACCACGCCACCCGGGGCGGCGAGCGGATTGTCAGTGAACAGCGCGGGCACGGTCCTTAGCGGTAAGGGCCAAGCCGGCACCACCGTGACGGTCAAGGATGCTGCCGGCAATGTGATCGGCACCGGGACTGTCGGTGCCGATGGTAATTTCCAGGTCAACCTGGGCACGCCGCAAACCAATGGGGAAACCCTGCAGGTGGTCCTCAAGGATGCGTCAGGCAAAGAGTCGACGCCAACTACGGTTGTGGCGGGTAGCACTACCACGCCTGCTGCCGCTACCGGGCTGGAAATCAGCCCTGATGGCACCACTCTCACCGGCAAAGGTGAACCCAATGCCACTGTCACCATCACCGATGCCAACGGCAACGTGATCGGTACCGGCACGGTTGGGACTGACGGCAACTTCCAGGTCATCCTCACGACGCCACAGACCAACGGCGTAACCCTCAACGTTGTCCTCAAGGATGCCGCTGGCAATGAATCGCCCGCCAGCACCGTTGTGGCGGGTGACATCACCGCCCCTGCCCCGCCTGCCGCACCATCCGACCTGACGATCAGTGCCGACGGCGCAAGGGTCAGCGGTAAAGGTGCACCCAACACCGCAGTGACCATCAAGGACGCCGCCGGCAACGTGATCGGCACCGGTACTGTGGGTGCCGACGGTACCTTCCAGGTGTCACTCGACACCCCGGCGGCCGACGGCGAGAGCCTGCAAGTCATCCTGACCGATGGCGCCGGCAATCAATCGCTTCCCGGTGACCTGCTGGTTGCAGACATTGAAACGCCGCTGGCGCCCAGGAACCTGTCGATCAGCGAAGCGGGCGATACCCTCAGCGGCGAAGGTTTGGCCAATCACAACGTCACGGTACTCAACGACGCCGGCGAAGTGGTCGGCACCGGCACCGTGGGGGACGACGGCACCTTTGTAATTCAACTCAATTCCCTGCACATCAATGGCGAGCGCCTGAGGGTTTTCCTCAAAAACTTTGCCGGCAAGGAATCGCTGCCAGGCACCGTGTTCGCAGGCGATACCGTCGCTCCCGACGCCCCGACCAACCTCGCTGTCAGCCCGGAAGGCATCACCGTCAGCGGTAAGGGCGAGCCCGGCGCGACCGTTACTGTCAAGGATACCGACGGCAACGTCATCGGCACCGGAACCGTGGGCGACGACGGAAACTTCCAGATCACCCTGGACCCGCCTCAAGTCAACGGCGAAACCCTCAGCGTCACGCTGACGGATGCGGCAGGGAACGAGTCTGTTCCGACTACCGTGGTTGCGGTTGATATAGATGACAACGACGCTGATGCTGATGCTGATGCTGATGCTGACGCCGATGCGGATGCGGACGCCGACGCCGACGCCGACGCCGATGCGGACGCGGATGCCGATGCCGATGCCGATGCCGATGCGGACGCCGACGCCGACGCGGATGCTGACGCCGATGCCGACGCCGACGCCGACGCCGATGCTGACGCGGACGCGGACGCCGATGCCGATGCCGATGCCGATGCGGACGCGGACGCGGATGCTGACGCCGATGCTGACGCCGATGCGGATGCCGATGCGGACGCCGACGCGGATGCTGACGCCGATGCGGATGCCGACGCGGACGCTGACGCGGATGCTGACGCCGATGCGGATGCCGATGCGGACGCCGACGCCGACGCCGATGCCGATGCCGACGCGGATGCCGATGCGGACGCCGACGCGGATGCTGACGCCGATGCCGATGCCGATGCCGATGCGGACGCCGACGCCGACGCCGACGCGGATGCTGACGCCGATGCGGATGCCGATGCGGATGCCGACGCGGACGCGGACGCGGATGCTGACGCCGATGCGGATGCCGATGCGGATGCTGACGCCGATGCGGATGCCGACGCGGACGCGGACGCTGACGCTGACGCGGATGCTGACGCCGATGCGGATGCGGATGCCGATGCGGACGCCGACGCCGATGCCGATGCGGACGCCGATGCCGATGCCGATGCCGACGCCGATGCTGACGCCGATGCGGATGCCGATGCGGACGCCGACGCCGACGCCGATGCGGATGCCGATGCGGACGCCGACGCCGATGCGGATGCCGATGCGGACGCCGACGCCGATGCCGATGCCGACGCGGATGCCGACGCCGACGCCGACGCCGACGCCGACGCGGATGCTGACGCCGATGCGGATGCGGATGCCGATGCCGATGCCGACGCGGATGCCGATGCGGATGCCGACGCGGATGCGGATGCGGATGCGGATGCTGATGCTGATGCTGATGCTGATGCTGATGCTGATGCTGATGCTGATGCCGACTCCGACCTCGAAGCCTTCGACGACCTCGCCACGGGCGAAGTGACGATCAAACCCGTCACGTCCAATACCGACATGGCCGATATGCGCGTCTTCACCTTGTTGGGTCTCGGCGGCATCGTCCTGGGCGATCACACCAAAACCCAGGAGTTCGGGGTAGCCGAGGGTTCCACTGGTACGCTGAACCTGCATTTCGCCAACGCAGATCTGGTCTCGCTGCTGGGTGGTGGTTTCACCGCGATTCTGGAAGTGAGCGACGGTGCCGGTGGTTGGTTGCCGGTTCAACAAGGCAGCAACGGTTCGGGCTTGCTCGACCTGCTGGGCCTGTTCGGCAAAAGCTCCAGCGCCAAGATCGAAGGGCTGGAAGCCGGGCAATACCGTTTCACCCTCAAGCTTGATCCGAACCTGGTGAGCGTTGGGGCGGGTGCGACGGCCAACTTGAGCGTCACCAACGAAAGCCTGACTGAGTTCACCGGCGAGGCGGGGCCGGAAATCTCCGGCAACGTCATCACCGATCCAGGTGTTGGCGGCCAACCGGATGCAACGGGCAATGGCGGTCCTGTGAAGGTGCAGGTCGAGGTCGACGGCGAGTTCGTCGATGCCGATGCCACCGTCGGTACGGTGCTGCAGGGCCAATACGGTCAACTGACGATCTTTGCCAACGGCGACTACAAGTACACCCCGAATGGCGATATCGCCAGTATCGGCAAGGTGGATGCTTTCGAGTATCACCTGGTGAACGGTGCAGGCGGTTCGGCGTCGGCCACCTTGTATGTGCGCATCGACAGCCCAAGCGTCGAAGTGATCTGGAGCGAAACCGATCCATCGCTCCCGGGGGTGATCAATATGGTTGCCAACGATCACCTGGGCTCGGCGCAGATCGAGATCGTCAACCTGGTGACCGAGACGACAGCACCGTCTCTGACCTACACCCTGCCTGCGGTGGGCACGGGTACGGGTGAGGGGCAAGTCATCGAGGTAGCGGCAGATTCTACGGCTGTGTTGAAAATCGATATCAGCGCCACCGGCCTTACGCTGTTGCCGAAGACCACCGTTAACCTGCAGAAGCTGATTGACGGTACGTGGACCACGGTGCAGACCACGACCGAGGCAAAGCACACGTTTACCGAGCTGGACGCCGGTTCGTATCGCCTCACTGGTTCGACCGGATCGGTGCTGTCGCTGAGTAAAATCACGATTGCCCAGACACTGACCACCACTTCGCTCACGCAGTTTTTGGCGGGTGACATGGCCAACGCCACGGGCGACCTGTTGGCCAAAAACCCGTCGGGACCGGACGTGCACGGCTCGCCGCTGACGGTATTGAGTGTACTGGTGAACGGGGTCTACGTGATTCCCGGACAGACCGGGGCGAAAGTCGAGGGTGAGCACGGCACGTTGACTGTGTTTGCCGATGGCAAGTACGTCTACACCCCGCACGCAGGCCTGACGCTGGATGAGATTGGCCAGGTGGACAAATTCACCTACAAGCTCACCACGCCGACCGGGCAGTCAGACACTGCCGACCTGTACATCCGCATCGACTCGCCAGACCGCGACCTGGTCTGGGACGACGCCAACCCGGGTGCACCGGCCACTGAAGGCGCTGGCTTTGCCGCCGCCCACAGTGCGGTGGACCAGGCCGCGGATGACAGCGCCAACGTTGACGCTGACCACCACCCTGGCGTGGCGGTCGACGACGCCGACTTCACCCATGTCGATGCTGGCACGGGTGCAGACGGGTTGCTGTGGGAAGGCGGCGATGCAGCCATCAACCTCACCGACCTGATCGGAAAAGTCAGCGATGTAAGCAGCATCGATCTGAACGACGTCAGCACCGTTGACCTGACCCTGAGCCTCGAAGACCTGGTGTCCATCACCGGGCCTGAGTCGGATCGCTTGCTGATCCAGGGTGACGAACAGGACAGCGTGCACCTCACCGGTGACTGGTCGAGCGGCGTGACCCAGGTAGAGAACGGTCTGGAGTACGTGATCTACACGAGCCCCGAAGATCAGACCCATCAGCTCTGGGTACAAAGCGGCATCAACGTGGTGTAACGCCCCCCGGACGACCGGGCCGCCTGGCCCGGCTTTCATCACCAACGGTAGTGCAGCAGCAGCGCGTGACGGATGTGTATCACGCGCTGTTGCTGTCCCCATCCGGTTTGACAACAGTCAAGTGAGTTGCAGTGACGTATAAGAGTTTGGCCACACAACTATCTGCCGCAGTATTGGCAGGCGTAATGCTCGCGCCAGGGATTGAGCCGGTCATGGCCACGTCACTTCTGGACGACGAAGAACGCGTCAACATCATCAGCCCCAGCAACCTGGGCACGAATTTACCGGGAGGGCCAACGGGCGTCAGCGCACCGGTGGCACCGCAACGTGACATCCCGAATAACCTCGACCTCACACAGGCCATTCAATTGGCCGTGGAATGGCACCCGGCCATTGCCGAGGCGATCGGTCAGCTCTACCAACAAAACGAGAACGTGAACATCGCCCGTTCCGGCTACTACCCGCAAGTCAGCGGCGGCTTCAATTCGGGCTATGACAGCGGCCTGAGCGGCAATGGTCAGAGCCGCGCATTTTCCCTATCGGCCTCGCAGATGCTTTACGACTTCGGCAAGGTTTCAAGCTCGGTGGACAGCGCGCGGGCGCGGGTCAGTGGCAGTCAGGCGACGATCTTGCTGTCAATTGACCAGGTGGCCCGCGACACCTCGTTCGCGATGATTGAACTGCAACGCTCACAACGCCTGGTGAGCCTGGCCCGTGAGCAAATCGACGGCATTTCGGCGATTGCCGAGTTGGCCAAAAAACGCAGTGACATGGGCGCCAGCACCCGCTCCGACCTGATCCAGGCACGTTCGCGGGTCGAGGCTTCACTGGCTGTCCAGCAGCAATTCAGCGCGCAACTCAATCGCTGGCGCAGTGCCTTGGGCAGCCTGCTTGGCGCGCAATCGCCGGTGAGTGTGTCCGACGCGTTTCCTGCCCCACTGGAGCAATCCTGCGTAGGCGTGGTGCCCGACGAAGCGGTTACCCCCGCGCTGCTGATCGCTCAGGCCCAGCGTGTGGATGCCTTGGCGCTCATCGCCCAGGCGCGCGCCGAAGCCTTGCCGACGGTTTCCCTGGACCCCTCGATTACGCACTACCTGGACAACAACGACGCCAGCAACCTGCCCGGCGGACGTGATCGCACCCGCTATGGCGTGTTCCTCAACGTGAAGATGCCGCTGTACCAGGGCGGCGCTATTACCGCGCGCAAATCTGCTGCACAGCAGGCATTACGCTCCGCCGATGCGGCCAACGACGCCGCGCGCCTGGTGGTTCGCCAAGGGTTGCTGGAGGCACGAGACCAGATCTCCAGCCTATCGCAACGCTTGTCGACCCTGGATTTTCGTGAACGCAGCATCTCCGAAACCCGCGACCTTTACCGCCAGCAGTACCTCGAGCTGGGCACGCGGCCGCTGCTCGACTTGCTCAATGCAGAGCAGGAAATCCACCAGGCGCGCATGGACCGCGAAAACACCGCGGCCGACCTACGGCGCCTGAACATCGATTGCCTGTACAACACCGGCGGGCTGCGTACGGCGTTCCATTTGGACAACAGCACTCTGCAAGGTGTGGAGATTCGGCCATGAATGAAGCCGTGAAACTTGACGATGACCTGAGCGCCATCCAGGCGCCTTTCACAGCACCGCCCGCGTTTGACTATGAAGTATGGCTGGAGGCCATCCTGACGGTTGCCCGGCATTACCGTCTGGAGTGTTCGGCGCAAAGTGTGCGGCTCGCGGCCCAGTGGACCGACAGCGCGTCGGTGGAAGACGTGGTGCGGCGCATGGCGCGCCAGGCCGGGTTGAATTGTGTGATCGCTGACTTTTCTGCCTCAACCTTGATGCAACGCCAGCTGCCGTTGGTGCTGCAGTTCGATGACGGCCAGGTCGGCGTGCTGGAAACCCTCGGTGACGACGACAATGTCGGCATCGCCTACAGCGGCGATGGCGGGTTGCAAAGCCTTCTGGGCCGTCGCGAACTGCTGGAGCAGGCACGCAAGGCGGTGATCCTGCGGCCCATGGGCGCGGTGCGCGACAGGCGGATCGACGACTACACCAAGCCGTATCAGAAAAACTGGTTCAGCCGCATCGTGCTGCGCGACCTGCGGCCCTACGGCTACGTGATGCTCGCTTCATTGGTGACCAGCGTGCTCGGCCTGGCTGGGGTGCTGTTTTCCATGCAGGTGTATGACCGCGTCATTCCCGCTGAATCTATGCCCACCCTGTATGTGCTGTTCGGTGGGGTGATGCTGGCACTGGTCTTTGACTTCATCCTGCGCACCACCCGTGTGCGCATCACCGACATGCTCGGCAAACGCGCCGACCTGCGGGTTTCCGACCTGGTGTTCGGCCACGCGATTCGCCTGCGCAACAGTGCACGGCCCAAATCCACCGGGTCGTTCATTTCCCAGCTCAAGGAACTGGAGCAACTGCGTGAACTGATCACCTCCAGCACCGCGACGGCGTTGGCAGACCTGCCGTTTTTCCTGCTGTTTCTGGTGATCTACTGGATGATCGCCGGCCCATTGGTGGCCGTGCCGTTGGTGGCGGTGCTGTTTCTGGTGGCGCCGGGCCTGCTGGCGCAAAAGAAACTCGCGGCGCTAGCCAGCGAGTCGATGCGTGAGGCCTCGCTGCGCAGCGCGATGCTGGTGGAAACCGTGCAGGGCCTCGACGACATCAAGGCGCTGCAAGCCGAGCAGCGCTTTCAACAACAGTGGAACCATTACAACGCGACCTGCGGCGATGCCAGCCTGCGTTTGCGCATGCTCACCAATAAGCTGGTGGCGTGGAGCAATAACGTACAGGGTTCGGTGTTTGCCGTGGTGGTGGTGTTCGGTGCGCCGATGGTCATGGCCAGCGACATGACCACCGGAAGCCTGGTGGCCGCGTCCATTCTGGCCTCGCGGATGATGGCGCCAATGTCGCAGATCACCCAGGTGCTGACCCGTTGGCAGCAGGCCAAAGTGGCGCTGCAAAGCCTGAACCGCATCATGGAGTTGCCGGTGGACCACGCCGAAGGCAGCAAGCGTGTGCACCTGCCGGCGATCAAGGGGCATTACGTGCTGAACCAGGCGGCGCTCCAGTACAGCGAGGATGCCCCGGTGCCCGCGCTGCGGGTGGCGGATCTGCAGATACAGCCCGGTGAACGCATCGCCATTCTCGGCCGCAACGGCGCGGGCAAGTCCACCTTGTTGCAGGCACTGGCCGGCATGCTGGACCTCAAGGCCGGCAGCATCAGCCTGGACGGTGTTGCCCTGGGGCATATCGACCCGGCGGACGTGCGCCGCGACGTGGGCCTGATGACCCAGAACTCGCGGTTGTTTCACGGCACGCTGCGCGACAACCTGATCATGGGCGCGCCGCATGCGTCAGACGAGGAAATACTCCAGGCCCTGGCCCTGACCGGCGCCGCCGAATTCATCGGCAAATTTGCCGATGGCATGGACCACATGATTCTCGAAGGCGGCCTAGGGCTTTCCGGCGGGCAGCGCCAATCGTTGCTGTTGTCGCGCCTGATCATTCGCCAGCCGCACATCGTGTTGCTCGACGAGCCCACCGCGTCCCTCGATGAAGCCACCGAGCGCCAATTGATTCAAAACCTCGACCGCTGGGCTGCCGGCCGCACGCTGATCATCGCCACCCACCGTATGAGCGTGCTGAGTCTGGTGAACCGCATCATCGTGGTCGACCACGGCCAGATCATCGTCGATGACGACAAGGACAGCGCGATTGCCCGGCTGTCCAAACCCAAGGGGAAAACCCAGTGAAAACCCAAACGCCGAAAAGAATTCCGCTGCTCGCCAGCGAAGATGAAGGCATCGGGCACGCCCACGACGGGGTGGATGACAGCACGGTGCTGCGCTCCACGCGGGTGGTGCTGTGGGTGCTGATCATGCTGATGGTGTTTGGCGTTTGGGCCTACGTGTTTGAAGTGGATGAAGTGTCCACCGGCAGCGGCAAGGTGATTCCCACGTCCCGCGAACAAATCATTCAGTCGCTGGAAGGCGGCATCGTCACCGAGCTGAATGTGGCGGAGGGCGATATCGTCAAGCTTGGCCAGACCCTCGCCAAACTGGACCCGACCAAGACTGAATCCAACTTCGATGAAAGTGCCTCCAAGTACCGCGCATCCCTGGCCAGCGTGGCGCGATTGCAGGCGGAGGTGAGCGGCAAGCCGCTGGTGTTCCCGCAGGAGCTGGCGCGGTATCCGGCGCTGATCAGCGCTGAAACCGACCTGTTCAACACTCGGCGCAAAGGCCTGGAGGAGTCTCAGGCCGGGGTACGTTCCTCCCTGGGGTTGGTGCGCAGCGAACTGGAGATTACCGAGAACCTGGCCAAGGTCGGCGCTGCCAGCAATGTCGAGGTGCTGCGCCTCAAGCGCCAGAAAGCCGAGCTGGAGTTGAAGCTGACCCAAGCCCGCTCCGATTACATGGTGCGGGCTGGCGAGGACCTGGCCAAGGCCAACGCTGAAGTCGAGACGCTGTCGTCGGTGATGCGCGGGCGTTCCGACTCGGTCACCCGCCTGACCTTGCGCTCGCCAGTGCGCGGTATCGTCAAGGGCATCGAGGTCACCACCATTGGTGGGATCATTCCACCCAACGGGCGCCTGATGCAGATTGTGCCGCTGGATGAACAACTGCTGATTGAGGCGCGTATCTCGCCACGGGACATCGCCTTCATTCACCCCGACCAGGTGGCCAAGGTCAAGATCACCGCCTACGACTACGCCATTTACGGCGGGATGGACGGCAAGGTGGTGACCATTTCTCCTGACACCATTCAGGACGAGGTCAAGCCGGAAGTCTTCTACTATCGCGTGTTTATCCGCACTGATGCCGACACCTTGAAAAACAAGGCCGGCAAGTCGTTCTCGATTGTGCCGGGCATGATCGCTTCCGTGGATATCAAGACCGGCCAGAAGACCGTGCTCGACTACCTGATCAAACCGATGAACCGTGCGCGTGAGGCGTTACGCGAGCGCTAGGAGATAGTGATGGGCAGAGCACTCCTGTTCGGGTGGGCCATGGCCTGGGCCTCGTGGGTGCAGGCGTTCGATGACGCTACGACGCCGCTGCCCTGGAACACCCCCGCCGACAGGGCCACGTGTACCGCGCCAGCCTCGGCGTTGTGGGTCGAGTTCGCCGGGGGCACTGCTTGTATTCGCTACTTTGCAGGAGGCGCCCTCGAGCGTGCGTCGACGGTGATCGTGATGTTCCACGGCGACCGCACGGCCGAGATGCATCGCGCTCCGCAGGCGATTGCGGGCAACACCCTGGTCGCCAAAGTGGCCCAGGCCCGGGCGATGAGCAAGCGCGCGGCGGTGCCCGTGGTGATTGTCGGCCGGCCCGGGACGTATGGCTCCAGCGGCGACCACGGACAACGGCGTCAGGCGCAGGAGTTTATGGCCCTCAATGGGGCGCTGGATGAATTGCGCGCGCGCTATGGCATCGGGCAATTCGTTTTGCTCGGCCACAGCGGCGGGGCCACGGCCGCCGCCGCGCTGCTGACGCTGGGCCGAACTGACGTGAAATGCGCGGTGATGACCTCGGGGGCTTTCTGGCTGGTACAGCGTGCGCAGATGATTCGCCAGAGCAAGGGCCTGCCCTCAAAGCCCGGGCGTGATACCAACGGGTTGCCGCACCCTTACGACCCGGCTCAACACATCGAAGACATTGCCGTCGCACCGCAACGGCAGTTGTTTGTGATCGGCAGTGTTGACGACCAGGTCGCGCCGTTTGCCCTGCAGGAAGGTTTTTATCAGGCGCTGAAGCGTGCCGGGCATCCTGTGCAGTTGATCAAGGCCCAAGGTGTGCCGAAGGCCTTTCATCAACTGCGTAATGACATTGGGTTGAAGACCGCTGCAGCTTGCGCGGGTTAGGCCGGCACTGCCTGTTCACGCTGGATCAGCAGTTCACACAACTGCGACAGTCCCGTCCCGCCGGAGCTTTTCACCATCACCCAATCCCCGGCTTGAAACCACGAGTTCGGGTCTTTCACCAGTGTCTGGGTCAGCGCCTTGGCCTGCTCGAACCATTGCACCGACAGTTCATCGCGAAGTGCCAGGTACAACTGATGCATCAGCGGACCACAGAGCACCACATGCCGAGGCGCCACGGCGCGCAGTGCGTCAGCAAGCTCCAGGTGATAGTGCTGGGCGTCGGGACCGAGTTCGAGCATATCCCCCAGTACCAACACGCGGTGGCGCGGAGCAATGGGCAGGTCGGCCATTGAGCGCAGTGCTGCCCCCATGGAGCCGGGGTTGGCATTGTAGGCGTCGTCGATCAGTTGGAAATGGCCGTCGGCGCATTTGATCGACAGGGTATTGCCGCGACCCTCTACTGGCAGGAATGAGCCCAACGTCGCCAGCGCTTCTTCGGCCTCAAGGCCGGCTGCAGAAAGCGCAGCCAATACCGCCAAGGCGTTGAGCACCATGTGCCGCCCGCGCGCTTGCAGGCTGAAATTCAGCGGTTTGCCGGCGTAGTGCGCGCTGACGTTCACCTGATGCGCCTCGCTGTTGCACGCGAGCAAGCGCAGGTCAGCCTCGGCGTGCTCACCAAAACTGATCACCTGCAACCGAGCCGCTTCGGCGGCTTCGGCGAACAATTCGTAATATGGCATGTCACGGCTGAGCACCGCATGCCCGCCGGGGGCCATCGAGCGGAAGATAGCGCTTTTTTTACGTGCCAGGTTTTCCAGCGTGCCGTGATGTTCCAGGTGCGCCGGTGCGATTCCGGTAACCAAGGCGATATGCGGCCTGACCAGCTCGGCATTGATCGGCATGCGGCCCACGGCCATTTCCAGCACCCAGAATTTTGCCGGGAAGGTCATGCTCGCCAGGTTCCAGGCAATGCCATGGGGCAGATTGGCATTCGCTTCGGTCTGGCCCACGTCGCCCCAGTGTTTCAATGCGTGGGCCAGCATCGCGACCACGGTGGTTTTGCCAAAGCTGCCGGTGACGCCGAATACCTTTCCCGAGAAGTGTCGCCGGGCGTGGCGACCCATATGCAGCATGGCGTCCCTGGTGTCGGCGACTTGCAATACAGGTAGGCCGCTCCCCAGGTAGGGCGTGGGGTCCACGCACATTAACGCGGACGGGCGACGTTCGGGGCTTGCCTGGGCCCAGCGTTGCGCCGATTGGGCTTCATTGGGGCCGACCTTGCTCGGATGGCGACTGAGGATACGTTGTGGCTTGAAGAACTGCATGGAGGGCGTCAGCCCGGTTGCGCTCCAACCGGTCGGCGGCTGGCTGGCCCAGGTACCCAGAGTCACTTGGGCCAGGGTGTGGGCGTCCCAGGTCCGGTCCGGGGTGGTTTCAGCTTCGACGCTGCCCACCTGGGGAGCGCCCTCCAGCAGGTATCGGTGATAGGCGATCAGCCCGGAAAGGTAGTGCTCCACATCATCAATGCGCACCCGGAAGGAATGGTGGCGAATGAAAAACGCCCCGGCGATGCACGCCGGGTTGGCAAAGTACATCGCCAGTTCCGGCCAGAAATAGCCGTTGAGCAGGTAGCGAGCGCGATGGTGCAAGGCGCGGTAGAACGCGTGCAGGTCGACCTCGTTGAGCAGGTGGCTCAGCTCGGGGTGCCCGGCGATGCGCGCGAGCATCTGTTGCGCGGCCATCATCAACTCGAGCAAGGTCGGAAAGGTGGTGATGCGCTGCTGCACGAAGCCCAGGTAGCCGACCACATTGTTCAGGCCGAAGCGAAAGTACTTTTCGTCGGGGCAGTAGCGGGTCAGTTCGTTCACGCAGTAGCTGAGCCAGTGGTCATGCTCGCGCCAATGTTCTTTCTCGATGAAGTAGTCGAAGGCTTTTTCCACCACCGTCAGCCAGCGTTTGTTACCGGTGAGCCCGTAGAGGCGCATCAGGCCGAAGGCGGCCTCGCCGTCGTAATAGATGATCCGAAACGGCGCTTTGACGCTGAGGTCTTTGGCGTGCAAGACATGCACGAAAGCCCCACTGGCGGGGTCCTGCATCCAGGCCATGCCGTTGGCAAGCGCTTCCAGCAGCGGCAGGTGGTGACGCGTGCCGGTGACTTCGCTGTACTTGACCAGCGCCAGCAGGCACACCGCGTTGCCGCCTAGTTTGATTTCATCACCGGTGTCGGTGAGGAACGCCGCGACACTGCCATCGGGCAGCAAATAGGGCTTGATCAATACATTAGTCAGATAGTCCAGCGAACGCTCGATGGCCGCCTTGAGGTGCTGATCACCGGTCAGCGCCCAGGCCTCGATCATCGAGTAGGTACTGCTGGCGTGACGCAAGGTGTTGTAGGTGTTGATAACCCGGTCAAAACACGGAAAGTAGCCGTAGATGAACTGTCCGCTGTCTTGCACTTGTGTGCTCAGGTACCTGGATGCGCTGTCAATGCAGGCCCGCACTGTATCAGGGGTAAGGGCGCCCAGTGCGCGCCAACCGGTTTCCAGCCCGTTGCCACTCAGTGTGTGAGCCTCACCCTCTTCGGCGCAGAATACGCCTGCGGTGTTGAAAACGAATAGGCAGGTTTCCGGTGTCAGGCCGGCGAGGATGTCAGCCGCGTGGGTGCCAGCGAACCGGCGCCGGGCGTAAGCGGCGAAATTCTTTGGGTTGAAGGTGGCGTGGGCAATGTCGCTGCCGCCATACAGTATGGCATTGGCGTTCAGTTCCTGTTCGGTCATTGCCACCTGCAGCTCACTGTCGAAGGCGATGCCTTGCCTGAAGTAATTGCGTTTGTGGCGTTTGAGGCTTTCGTTGAGTTTGGCCCAGGTGATTGGCGTCACGTTGAGCGCACGTTCGACACGAATCCATACACGTTCGGGGTTATACGTTCCCTGCGAAACGCCTTGGTCGTATCGGCGTTGTAATTCGTGAGCTCCGGTTTGCCAAGCGTTTTCGAAGCTGTCAGCGGTAATATGAAAAACCTGCGCACGTTGTGTTGTGTCAGTGATTGAAAAGAATAAAGTGCAGGAGGGTGAGGCGTCTGAAGAGACAATGAGCCCACTCGGGGCGCGGGTTAAAAGCGCATGACAAGCGAGCAATTGCTGTTTCACAGGCGTAAATTTCCATGAGTCAAACACTTGGCGAGGGCGGCCATAGATTGAAATGATGGACACGTATCAATCCAGTTCAAGTCCGCTCGCTGTCCAAGTTATTTTGGATAAAGACAACACGTCCATATGTAGATCAAGCACACAGGGAGGGCCTGCAGTGGTCATGCCTCTCTGGCTGATTTCAGCGGCTGCCAACTTCAAAAGCGGTCGGACGGGCCGCAATCGCCCAGGTAACCGTTGATCACCGCCAGAATCCCAGCCGCCAGCTCATGTTTTTCCAGCAGGCGGCGGAAGTTGAGAATGGTGGTTGCGTCTGGAATGCGCGCAAGGCGCAGTCCAGAAATCAGGAATAGCGCCTTGCGGACCTGCTTGCGCCTATCGGCGTACTCGGCGTCGCCGGAGGTCATCTGCTTCATCGGGAAACTCGGGCAACGGGATTTGCGTATTTCACCAGATTGGAAGTCTTCTTCAGGACTTCCACAGCGAAAAATTTTCCCGGTCCGGTTCTCGTACAGGAGAAGCGATTTGACTTTCATATTGCTGAAGGTGATCGCGAATCAGCTTGCGAATGACCTGGGAAATAGTAAGGTCAACTTCCTCGGAAAGGGACTCCAGCCGCTGCTTGGTTGGGGAGTCGATGAGGATGGTCAGGCGCGTTGTTTTATCAGGCATGATATAGGTCCTTTTACAAAAATCGCGATTTCAACTGTCGCGTGCAGTGCTTAATACACAAGTGATAGCGTTTTAGAGAAATCCAACGGAAGTTTTACCAGGTCGATCAACACCACCGGTACGTGGATGCCGGCTGGTTTTACGTTGCCGCAGGCAGATGATCAGATACCTTGCGCAACTCGCCCATTGGCAGGGCATAGATGGCGGTGTGAACCGTCTCGCGACAGACGAACGAGCCATCAAAGTTGGGCAGTTCCATGTCGCGCAGCTTGCCGGCCATTCGTTGGGGAGAAAAGCGTTTCGCAGAAGGTAGACCACGAGGTCGAACAACTCGTTCCAGGCACCAGCTTTCGCGCTGGTCTGCACTCAACGCGGCGCTGACGCAGGTGCTGATGAGCTTCGCTTGCAGAGTACTTGCCTGGGGTCAGGGCGTTTCGGCGAAGCTCCCGGCTGACCGTCGAGGGACTTCGCTCCAGCATCTTGGTGATGGTGCGATGGCTAAAGCCCTGGCGCCGGCCGAGGGGGATCGTGATGCGTTCTTCAATGCTGGGTTCGTGATAATGCATGCGCACACCTTACCGGATGGGTCAGGTATTGCACTCAGTTTTTGCCGCCGTTTTATAATTCGATGCGATGGAAGTCTAAGTTTTGTCTGAAAAAGGTGTCGTAGGCACCGAATGACTCAAGCAAGCGAGACCATCGCGCCATAACTTTTTGCGAGCGTGTCGAAGATACCCATGTTGCTCGCACGCCCGTTGAGGTGCAGATTACGTCTGACGCACGAGGCGAGCGATTCATCGGGTTGGATTTGGAGAGGCATGGCTGAGCGTCGACACAGGGTTGCGGTGAGCGCAACAGCTGAAAGGAGCTGCGCAACGAAGAAGGGAGCCGGTTAAGGCTCCCTCCGTGTGCGACAGTTTTTATTGCGGTGCGAGAGTTTTAATTCTCAGAATCCAGTGAACCGTCACGAATGACCTGTTCTACTCCACCGTCACCGACTTGGCCAGGTTACGCGGCTGGTCGACGTCAGTGCCCTTGAGCACGGCCACGTAGTACGACAGCAACTGCAGCGGGATGGTGTAGAGGATCGGCGCCAGGGCGTCGTTGATGTGCGGCACCTTGATCACGTGGATACCTTCGCCGTTGCTCATGCCCGACTGCTCGTCAGCGAACACCACCAGCTCGCCACCCCGGGCGCGGACCTCCTGCAGGTTGGACTTCAGCTTCTCCAGCAGCTCGTTGTTCGGCGCCACGGTCACTACCGGCATGTCGCTGTCCACCAAGGCTAGCGGGCCGTGCTTGAGCTCACCGGCTGGGTAAGCTTCAGCGTGGATGTAGGAGATCTCCTTGAGCTTGAGCGCCCCTTCCATCGCCACCGGGTATTGCGCGCCACGGCCGAGGAACAAGGTGTGGTGCTTGTCGGCGAACAGCTCGGCGGTCTTCTCGACCACGCTGTCCATCGCCAGCGCTTCACCCAGGCGCGTCGGCAGGCGACGCAGTTCTTCGACCAGCCCGGCTTCGACACCGGCTTCGAGGGTGCCGCGAACCTGGCCCAGGGCCAGGGTCAGCAGCATCAGCGAGACCAACTGGGTGGTGAAGGCCTTGGTCGAGGCCACGCCGATCTCGGGGCCCGCCAGGGTCAGCAAGGTCAGGTCGGACTCACGCACCAGCGAGCTGATGCCGACGTTGCAGATCGCCAGGCTGCCGAGGAAGCCCAGCTCCTTGGCGTTGCGCAGCGCGGCCAGTGTGTCGGCGGTCTCGCCCGACTGAGAGATGGAGACGAACAGGGTATCGGGCTGCACCACCACCTTGCGATAGCGGAACTCGCTGGCCACTTCGACCTGGCACGGAATGCCCGCCAGGCTTTCCAGCCAGTAACGAGCGACCATGCCGGCGTGGTAGCTGGTGCCGCAGGCGACGATCTGCACGTTGCGCACCTTGGCGAACAGCTCGGCGGCCTGCGGGCCGAAGGCCTGGACCATGACGTGGTCCTTGCCCAGGCGGCCTTCCAGAGTGCGCTGCACCACCGACGGCTGCTCGTGGATCTCCTTGAGCATGAAGTGGCGGTAGGTGCCCTTGTCGGCGGCCTCGGCGCCTTCGTGGTACTGCACGGTCTCGCGCTGCACCGGTTGGCCAGCTTGGTTCCAGATACTCACCTGGTCACGGCGGATCTCGGCGATGTCGCCCTCTTCCAGGTACATGAAGCGGTCGGTGACCTGGCGCAGGGCCAGTTGGTCGGAAGCCAGGAAGTTCTCGCCATGGCCCAGGCCGATCACCAGCGGGCTGCCGCTGCGCGCAGCCACCAGGCGGTCGGGCTGCTTGACGCTGATCACCGCCAGGCCGTAGGCGCCGTGCAGGCGCTTGACGGCCGTCTTGAGGGCGTCGGCGAGGTCCGGCACGCTTTTCAGGATGTGGTGCAACAGGTGGACGATCACCTCGGTGTCGGTTTGCGAAGCGAACAGGTAGCCCAGGCCTTTGAGTTCTTCACGCAGCTCTTCGTGGTTCTCGATGATGCCGTTGTGCACCACCGCCACCTCATGCCCAGAGAAGTGCGGGTGGGCGTTGTGCTCGGTCGGCGCGCCGTGGGTGGCCCAGCGAGTGTGGGCGATGCCCAGGTGGCCGTTGAGCGGCTCGGCGCTGACAGCCGCCTCCAGCTCGCTGACCTTGCCGATGCGACGACGGCGCTCGAGCTGGCCCTGCTGGGTGTAGACGGCCAGGCCGGCGCTGTCATAGCCGCGGTATTCCAGGCGCTTGAGGCCTTCGATGAGGATGGAGGTAATGTTGCGCTCGGCGACTGCACCGACGATTCCACACATGGTCATTGCTCCTGGCTGATCGCGGCACAGATCAGGTTGATGCCGCGTGCTTGTATCTGTTCGCGTGCCGCCATGGGCAGGCGATCGTCCGTAATGAGGGTGTTGACGCTGCCCCAGGGCAGCTCAAGGTTGGGGATCTTGCGCCCGACCTTGTCCGACTCGACCATCACGATCACTTCCCGCGCCACTTCGGCCATCACTCGGCTGAGGCCAAGCAGTTCGTTGAAGGTGGTGGTGCCGCGCTCGAGGTCGATGCCATCGGCGCCGATGAACAACTGGTCGAAATCGTATGAGCGTAGTACCTGCTCGGCGACCTGGCCCTGGAACGACTCGGAATGCGGGTCCCAGGTACCGCCGGTCATCAGCAGCACCGGCTCGTGCTCCAGCTCGCTGATGGCGCGCGCCACGTTCAGCGAGTTGGTCATCACCACCAGGCCGGGCTGGCGCGCGAGTTCGGGGATCATCGCGGCGGTGGTGCTGCCGCTGTCGATGATGATCCGTGCGTGCTCACGAATGCGCCCAACGGCGGCGCGGGCGATGGCTTGCTTGTAGTGCGAGATCGGCTGCACGGGGTCGGCCAGCAGTTCCTGCGGCATGGTCACCGCGCCACCGTAGCGGCGCAGCAGTAGGCCATTGGCTTCGAGGGCAGCAAGATCCTTGCGGATGGTCACTTCCGAAGTTTCGAAATGCCGGGCCAGGGCGTCCACGCTCACCTCGCCCTGCTCATTGAGCAAGGCGAGGATATTGTGGCGACGCTGGGGGGTGTTTCGTTTCGACATGACAGCTTTAAGTTTCGTTTCGAAAGATAATGCTGGCAATCAAAACCCAAGACGGACGACTCGTCAAGCTGTGGATAAAAAACACCGCCGCTCCTACAGGAGACGGCGGTTTTAGGCCTCAGCTCTTCTTGAGTTTCTCCGGGCGCTTCCAGCCATCGATGTTGCGCTGACGCGCGCGGGCCACCGCCAACTGGCCAGCCTCGACGCCCTGGTTGATGGTCGAACCCGCCGCGGTGGTAGCCCCCGCCTGGATTTCCACAGGCGCCACCAGCGAGTTGTTGGAACCGATGAACACGTCCTCACCCAGGATGGTCTTGAACTTGTTCGCGCCATCGTAGTTGCAGGTGATGGTGCCGGCACCGATGTTGGTGCGTGCGCCGACCTCGGCATCGCCCAGGTAGGTCAGGTGGCCGGCCTTGGCGCCTTCGCCCAGGTGCGCATTCTTCAGTTCGACGAAGTTACCCACATGGGCCCTGGCCTCCAGCACACTGCCGGGACGCAGGCGGGCGAACGGGCCGGCATCACTGCCCTCGCCCATCACGGCGCCTTCGATGTGACTGTTGGCCTTGACCACCACGCCCTTGCGCAGGGTGCTGTTCTTGATCACGCAGTTCGGGCCGATCTGCACATCGTCCTCGATGACCACCTTGCCTTCGAGGATCACGTTGACGTCGATCAGCACGTCGCGGCCGACGGTGACCTCACCGCGCACGTCGAAGCGCGCCGGGTCGCGCAGGGTCACGCCCAGGGCCATCAGGCGACGGCCTTCGCGCAGTTGGTAGTGACGCTCCAGCTCGGACAGCTGGCGGCGGTCGTTGGCGCCCTGCACTTCCATCGGGTCGTGCGGCTGCTCGGTGGCCACCACCAGGCCGTCGGCCACGGCCATGGCGATCACGTCGGTGAGGTAGTACTCGCCTTGGGCGTTGTTGTTGGACAAACGGCTCATCCACCCGGCGAGCTGCTGCGCTGGCAAGGCAAGGATGCCGGTGTTGCCTTCCTGGATCGCCTTCTGCGCGTCGCTGGCGTCCTTGTGCTCGACGATCGCCGTCACCTGGCCCTGGGCATCACGGACGATGCGGCCATAGCCGGTCGGGTCTTCGAGGTTGACGGTGAGCAGGCCCAATTGCTGTTCGGTGACCTGGGTCAGCAGGCGCTGCAGGGTTTCCACCTCGATCAACGGCACGTCGCCGTAGAGCACCAACACGGTGTCAGCGGTGATCGCCGGCAGGGCCTGGGCCACGGCGTGGCCGGTGCCAAGCTGTTTGTCCTGCATGACGAAGTTCAGGTCATCCGCCGCCAGGCGCTCACGCACCTGCTCGGCGCCATGCCCGATGACCACGTGAATGCCCTTGGGCCGCAGCTGGCGCGCGCTGTGGATAACATGGCCAAGCATGGAGTTGCCAGCCACCGGGTGCAGTACCTTGGGCAACGCGGAGCGCATGCGGGTGCCTTGGCCTGCGGCGAGAATAACGATATCGAGCGACATTACTGGCTACCAATCCTGGGCGGTCAGCGAGATGACCGGAATGAGGGAGTACAAAAAGAAAAAGGGTAGCCGATGGCTACCCTTTTTCTCAATCTGCCTGAAGCCTGCGGTATCAGCCGCCGAACTTCTTGCGGATCTGCTGGACGGTACGCAGCTGGGCTGCGGCCTCGGCCAGGCGTGCGGACGC
The DNA here is from genome assembly GCF_029193575.1 of Pseudomonas entomophila. Lineage (GTDB taxonomy): Bacteria > Pseudomonadota > Gammaproteobacteria > Pseudomonadales > Pseudomonadaceae > Aquipseudomonas > Aquipseudomonas entomophila_G. The sequence goes on from NZ_JARGCS010000047.1 coordinate 190,906, forward strand.
GGCGCTGTAGTCGAAGTCCGCGCCTTTCTCATGCAGGGCCTTCTCAGCAGCCTTGACGGCATCCTGAGCGGAGGCTTCGTCCAGGTCGGCGGCACGTTGCACGGTGTCGGCGAGTACCTTGACCATGTTCGGCTGCACTTCGAGGAAGCCACCGGAGATGTAGAACACCTCACGATCGCCACCCTGCTTGGTCAGCGTGATCGGACCTGGCTTGAGATTGGTGATCAGCGGCGCGTGGCCCGGAGCGATACCCAGATCGCCCAGGTTGCCGTGCGCAACTACCATCTCGACCAGACCGGAGAAGATTTCCCCTTCCGCGCTGACGATATCGCAATGGACTGTCATAGCCATCTGCTTGCCTCAACCTGATTAGCGCCCCTTGCGGGGCGCCGGGATTACAGTTTCTTGGCTTTCTCGATCGCTTCGTCGATGCCGCCGACCATGTAGAACGCTTGTTCTGGCAGGTGGTCGTAGTCGCCTTTGAGGATGCCGCTGAAACCAGCGATGGTGTCCTTCAGGGAAACGTACTTGCCTGGCGAGCCGGTGAAGACTTCGGCCACGAAGAACGGCTGCGACAGGAAGCGCTGGATCTTACGAGCACGGGCAACCAGTTGCTTGTCGCTTTCGGACAGTTCGTCCATACCCAGGATCGCGATGATGTCCTTCAGCTCTTTGTAGCGCTGCAGAACATACTGAACGCCACGCGCGGTCTCGTAGTGCTCGTTGCCGATCACGTTCGGGTCCAGCTGACGCGAAGTCGAGTCCAGTGGGTCGACCGCTGGGTAGATACCCAGGGAGGCGATGTCACGGGACAGAACGACGGTGGCGTCCAAGTGGGCGAAGGTGGTGGCTGGCGACGGGTCGGTCAGGTCGTCCGCAGGTACGTATACGGCCTGAACGGAGGTAATCGAGCCTTCTTTGGTCGAAGTGATACGTTCTTGCAGAACGCCCATCTCTTCAGCCAGGGTCGGCTGGTAACCTACTGCCGAAGGCATACGGCCCAGCAGTGCGGATACTTCGGTACCGGCCAGGGTGTAACGGTAGATGTTGTCGACGAACAGCAGAACGTCGTTACCTTCGTCACGGAACTTCTCAGCCATGGTCAGGCCGGTCAGCGCTACGCGCAGACGGTTTCCTGGTGGCTCGTTCATCTGACCGTAGACCAGCGCTACCTTGTCGAGAACGTTGGAGTCCTTCATCTCGTGGTAGAAGTCGTTACCCTCACGAGTACGCTCACCCACACCAGCGAACACGGAATAACCGCTGTGTTCCATGGCGATGTTACGGATCAGTTCCATCATGTTTACGGTCTTGCCGACACCGGCACCACCGAACAGACCAACCTTACCACCCTTGGCGAACGGGCAAACCAGGTCGATAACCTTGATGCCGGTTTCCAGCAGGTCGTTGCCGCCTGCCTGGTCAGCGAACGAAGGCGCTGGCTGGTGGATACCGCGACGCTCTTCTTCGCCGATCGGGCCGGCTTCGTCGATCGGGTTGCCGAGGACGTCCATGATACGGCCCAGAGTGGCCTTACCAACTGGAACGGAGATGGCCGCGCCGGTATCGACGACGTCCAGACCGCGCTTCAGGCCTTCGGTCGAGCCCATCGCAATGGTACGAACCACGCCGTCGCCCAGCTGCTGCTGAACTTCCAGGGTGGTTTCCGCGCCTTGTACTTTCAGCGCGTTGTAAACACTCGGCACGACGTCACGTGGGAATTCCACGTCGATGACGGCGCCGATGATTTGAACGATACGTCCGCTACTCATAGCTGGATCCTCTGAATTTTTGAACCGTTAAACCGCGGCAGCGCCGCCGACGATTTCCGAGATCTCCTGGGTGATCGCAGCCTGACGCGCCTTGTTGTAGATCAATTGCAGCTCTTTGATCAAATCACCGGCGTTGTCTGTGGCGTTCTTCATGGCGATCATCCGGGCCGCTTGTTCAGCAGCGTTGTTCTCGACCACCGCCTGGTATACCTGCGACTCCACGTAACGCACCATCAAGCCGTCCAGCAGCTCTTTTGCGTCGGGTTCGTACAGGTAATCCCAGTGATGCTTGAGATCCTGATCCGGGGTTGCCACCAACGGTACCAATTGCTCGACCGTCGGTTTTTGGGTCATGGTGTTGATGAACTTGTTCGAAACCACCGAGAGGCGATCGATACGGCCATCGAGGTAGGCGTCCAGCATCACTTTGACGGAGCCGATCAGATCGTTGATCGATGGCTCTTCGCCCAGGTGGCTGATCGCGGCTACGACGTTGCCGCCAAAGATGCGGAAGAAAGTTGCACCCTTGCTGCCGATCACGCACAGGTCGATTTCCACGCCCTGTTCGCGGTTTGCGCTCATGTCCTTGACCAGGGCCTTGAACAGGTTGGTATTCAAGCCACCGCACAGACCACGGTCACTGCTCACCACGATATAACCGGCGCGCTTTACAGGGCGCTCGATCATGAACGGGTGGCGGTATTCCGGGTTGGCGTTGGCCAGATGACCGATCACCTGGCGGATACGCTCCGCGTAAGGACGGCTAGCAGCCATGCGCATTTGTGCCTTGCGCATCTTGCTGACCGCCACTTTCTCCATGGCGCTGGTAATTTTTTGCGTGCTTTTGATGCTCGCAATCTTACTGCGAATCTCTTTTGCGCCTGCCATGTATCACCTATCAGGTTAGCAAGCGGGGGCCGGAGCCCCCGCTGCGGCTTACCAGGTCTGGGTGGCCTTGAACTTCTCGATACCGGCTTTCATGCCAGCGTCGATTTCGTCGTTGAAGTCACCTTTCACGTTGATCTTGGCCAACAGTTCGGCGTGATCGCGGTGGAAGTAGGCGATCAGCGCTTGCTCGAAGCTGCCGACCTTGGAGACTTCTACGTCAGTCAGGAAACCACGCTCAGCGGCGTACAGCGACAGGGCCATGTCGGCGATCGACATTGGCGCGTACTGCTTCTGCTTCATCAGCTCGGTAACGCGCTGACCATGCTCCAGCTGCTTGCGGGTAGCCTCGTCCAGATCCGAAGCGAACTGGGCGAATGCAGCCAGTTCACGGTACTGAGCCAGTGCGGTACGGATACCACCGGACAGTTTCTTGATGATCTTGGTCTGAGCGGCACCACCTACACGGGATACCGAAACACCGGCGTTCACTGCTGGGCGGATGCCCGAGTTGAACATGGCCGATTCCAGGAAGATCTGACCGTCGGTGATCGAGATCACGTTGGTCGGAACGAACGCGGAAACGTCGCCAGCCTGGGTTTCGATGATCGGCAGGGCGGTCAGGGAACCGGTCTTGCCAGTCACTTCGCCGTTGGTGAACTTCTCGACGTACTCTTCCGAAACGCGCGATGCACGCTCCAGCAGACGGGAGTGGAGATAGAACACGTCGCCTGGGTACGCTTCACGTCCTGGTGGACGGCGCAGCAGCAGGGAAATCTGACGGTAGGCAACGGCCTGCTTGGACAGGTCATCGTAGACGATCAGGGCGTCTTCACCGCGGTCACGGAAGAACTCGCCCATGGTGCAGCCGGCGTATGGCGCCAGGAACTGCAGTGCGGCGGATTCCGAAGCACTGGCAACGACCACGATGGTGTTGGCCAGGGCGCCGGCTTCTTCCAGCTTGCGAACGATGTTGGCAACGGTGGAACGCTTTTGGCCGACTGCAACATAAACACAGAAAATACCGGAGTCTTTCTGGTTGATGATGGCGTCGATGGCCATGGCGGTCTTGCCGATCTGGCGGTCACCGATGATCAGCTCGCGCTGGCCACGGCCGACAGGGATCATGGCGTCGACGGACTTGTAGCCAGTCTGTACAGGCTGGTCTACCGACTTACGCCAGATCACGCCTGGGGCCACTTTCTCGACCGCGTCGGTCTGGGTGTTGCCCAGAGGACCTTTGCCGTCGATCGGGTTGCCCAGTGCGTCAACGACGCGACCCAGCAGTTCCTTACCAACCGGAACTTCCAGGATGCGGCCGGTGCACTTGGCGCTCATGCCTTCGGCGAGGGTGTCATAGGCACCCAGGATCACGGCACCTACGGAGTCTTGCTCCAGGTTCAGGGCCATGCCGAATACGCTGCCAGGGAACTCGATCATTTCGCCGTACATGACGTCGGCCAGACCGTGGATCCGCACGATACCGTCGGATACCGAAACAACGGTACCTTCGTTACGGGCTTGGGAGCCGACATCGAGTTTCTCGATGCGACCCTTGATGATTTCACTAATTTCGGAAGGATTGAGTTGCTGCATTGCTCTGCTGCCCCTTCAAACTCAAGATTTCAATGCTTCGGCCAGTTTCGCGATCTTGCCGCGAACCGAGCCATCGATTACCAGGTCGCCGGCGCGGATGACGACGCCGCCGATCAGGCTGGCATCCTCCGACGCGTGCAGGCGTACTTCCCGGCTGAGCCGTGCACTGAGAACCTTGGCGAGTTTGTCTTGCTGTTCTTGGTTCAACGCAAAAGCACTGGTGACTTCCACGTCCACGGACTTTTCCTGCTCGGCCTTGTACAGGTCGAAAAGGTTCGCGATCTCCGGCAGAAGCAGGAGACGGTCGTTTTCCGCGGCAACATGAATGAAATTCTGTGCCTGAGCGTCGAACTTGTCACCGCACACTTCAATGAATGCGGCGGCCTTGTCTGCGCTAGTCAGTTGCGGGGCCTTGAGCAGGCGCTGCATGGTGTCGTCTTCCGACACCGCAGCAGCCAGGCCGAGCATGGCTGACCAATTGGCCAGTTGCTGATGGGCCTGGGCATGCTCGAAGGCAGCCTTAGCGTAAGGTCGGGCCAACGTGGTCAGTTCTGCCATGATCGCCCTCGCTTAAATTTCAGCGGCCAGTTTGTTAACCAGCTCCGCATGCGCGTTTTGATCGATTGTGGCGCCAAGGATCTTTTCAGCACCGCCAACGGCCAGGGCACCCACTTGGGCACGCAGGGCGTCTTTGACGCTGTTCAGTTCCTGTTCGATCTCGGCTTGAGCCTGAGCTTTCACACGGTCAGCTTCGACGCGAGCCTGTTCACGGGCTTCCTCGACAAGCTGAGCAGCGCGTTTCTTGCTTTGCTCAATGATTTCGGCTGCCTGTGCCTTCGCTTCACGCAGTTGCTGACCCGCTTTCTCTTGGGCCAGCTCCAGGTCGCGAGCTGCGCGGTTGGCAGCGTCCAAGCCGTCGGCAATCTTCTTCTGGCGCTCTTGCAGAGCAGTAATGACCGGAGGCCATACGTACTTCATGCAGAACAGCACAAAAATCAGAAAAGCAACGGATTGGCCAATCAGGGTTGCATTAATGTTCACGCCAACACCTCGCTCGGTCTTTGTCCATCACACCAATCAACTCGTAGGAACGAGTGATTAGCCGGCGATCTGACCAACGAAGGGGTTCGCGAAGGTGAAGAACAGGGCGATACCAACACCGATCATGGTTACGGCGTCGAGCAGACCGGCAACGATGAACATCTTAACCTGCAGCATCGGAACCATTTCAGGCTGACGAGCAGCGCCTTCCAGGAACTTGCCGCCCAGCAGGCCAAAACCAATGGCGGTACCCAGAGCACCCAGGCCGATCAGCAGAGCAACAGCGATAGCGGTCAGACCAACTACAGTTTCCATCTTTCCTCCCGACTTTTACGTCGTATTGGTTAGGTTTTTTAGTTTGAAGCGGTAAAACAAATCGTTTGGTACAACTGCCCTTGCGGACTTTTTCAGCCTTCCCCCCGAACCGGCGGGGAAGGCTATCAGACACGCCAGGCGGTCTTAATGGTTATCTTCGTGAGCCATCGACAGGTAGACGATGGTAAGCATCATGAAGATGAACGCTTGCAGGGTGATGATCAGGATGTGGAACACCGCCCACGCCCACTGCAGCACCACACCCAGGCCGCTCAGCCACAGGATGCCGGCGCCGAACATCACCGCGATCAGGATGAACACCAGCTCACCGGCGTACATGTTGCCGAACAGACGCAGTGCCAGGGAGATCGGCTTGGCGATCAGGGTGACGAATTCCAGCAGGAAGTTCACCGGGATCAGCAGGATCTGCACGAAGATGTTCTTGCTGCCGAACGGGTGCAGGGTCAGCTCGCCGATGAAGCCGCCCAGGCCCTTGACCTTGATGCTGTAGAAGATGATCAGGGCGAACACGCTGAAGGCCATGGCCAGGGTCGCGTTCGGGTCGGTGGTCGACACGGCGCGGAACGGAATGTGCGGGTCACCGGAGATCAGGATGGCCAGCTGAGGAATCCAGTCGACCGGTACCAGGTCGATGGCGTTCATCAGGAAGACCCAGACGAAGATGGTCAGCGCCAGCGGGGCGATCACCGGGCTACGGCCGTGGAACGAGTCCTTGACGCTGCCGTTGACGAAGTCGACCAGCACTTCCACGAAGTTCTGCAGGCCCGAAGGTTGACCGGAAGTCGCCTTCTTGGCCGCCATGCGGAAGATGAACAGGAAGATCAGACCCAGCGCGACGGACCAGCCCAGGGTATCCAGGTGGAAGGCCCAGAAGCCCATCGCCTTGGCTTCGGCGGCCGAATGGGCGAAGCCCCAGCTGCCGTCTGGTAGTTGACCGTAGGTCAGGTTCTGCAAGTGGTGCTGGATATAGCCCGAAGCGGTTTCTGCTGCCATGGTTGCCTCAAACGCCCTAAGGTCTCGAAAGTCTTTTATTCATCAGCAGGGGCGCGAACCAGCTGACCAACAGGGTCAGCAGGAAGACGCCGAAGACTGCTAACGGCGCCAGTGGCTTCACTCCTGCGAAGGTCAGTGCGAACAGCACTGCCGTCAAAATCAATTTGCCTGCCTCGCCCGCGTAGAACGACTTGACGATGGCCTGCGCCGCCCGGGCTCCGCTGAAGCGAAACGCCTTCCAGGCGAAATACACGTTGGGCAGCCAGCCGATCAAACCTCCACAGAGGCCTGAATAACCGCTGACCTTGCCCTGCCACTGCCACAACACCAGCGTTGCCAGCAATAACACCCCAAATTGAGCCAGCAGTACTGGGAATACCGCCCAGCGATGGAAAGGCAGGCGGTTTGGCGTGCGGATTTCCATCAGAACTGCTCCTCGAAAGTCGACCGTCAAGTCAGCAATGACTTGGCATAATTTGTGCCGACAAAATGCGCGCAGAGTATAGGGGTGGATTAACCCCTATTCAACTATCGGGTAGTGATTTCCGACTGCGCGCTACAACAGGAATTGTTTCAGCGGATGTGAGCAAGGACGCCCTGCAACTCATCGAGCGAGTTGTAGCGAATAACCAGTTGGCCCTTGCCCTTGTTGCCGTGGCGGATCTGCACCGAAGAGCCCAGGCGCTCTGCCAGACGCTGTTCCAGACGCGCGATATCCGGATCAGGTTTGCCCGATTCGACCGGCTCAGATTTACCGCTCAACCACTGACGCACCAATGCCTCGGTTTGGCGCACGGTAAGCCCGCGTGCGACAACATGTCGCGCCCCTTCTTCCTGACGGCTGTCTTCCAGACCCAGCAATGCACGGGCATGGCCCATTTCCAGATCGCCGTGGGCCAGCATGGTCTTGATCGCCTCAGGCAGCGACAACAGGCGCAGCAGGTTGGCCACGGTCACCCGCGACTTGCCCACGGCATCGGCCACTTGCTGCTGGGTCAGCTCGAACTCCTGCTGCAGGCGCTGCAGGGCGATGGCCTCCTCGAGCGGGTTGAGGTCCTCACGCTGAATGTTCTCGATCAGCGCCATGGCGATGGCGGTTTCATCCGGCACCTCGCGGACCATCGCCGGGATGGTGTCCAGGCCGGCCTGCTGGCTGGCGCGCCAACGGCGTTCGCCGGCGATGATCTCGTAACGGTTGTCGCCGATCGGGCGCACCACGATCGGTTGCATCACGCCCTGGTTGCGGATCGAGTGCGCCAGTTCCTCCAGCGCCTCCGGGTCCATGTCGCGGCGCGGCTGGTATTTGCCGCGCTGGAGCAGTTCGACCGGCAGGTGTTGCAGTTCCTTCTGGTCGACCGTGACAGCCTGCGCCTCGAGCGCGCTGACGGTCGGACCACTGAGCAGTGCATCCAACCCACGTCCGAGACCGCGTTTCTTGATGGCCATGCGGATTCCTTAAGTTGTCTGTGCAGTGCGGGATTGACGGCGTTGACGGCGCACGAGTTCCCCGGCCAACGCCAGGTAGGACAGCGCGCCACGCGATTGCTTGTCGTAGGCCAGGGCCGGCATGCCGAAACTCGGCGCCTCGGCCAGGCGGATGTTGCGCGGGATGACCGTGTCGTACAGCTGGTCGCCGAAGTGCTCCTTGAGCTGCGCCGACACGTCGTTGTTCAGGCTCAGGCGCGGGTCGTACATGGTCCGCAGCAGGCCTTCGATCTTCAGCTCCGGGTTCAGCCGGGCGGCGATGCGCTTGATGTTATCCACAAGGTCGCTGAGACCTTCGAGCGCGTAGTACTCGCACTGCATGGGGATGATCACACCGTCGGAGGCGACCAGCGCATTGAGCGTCAGCATCGACAGCGAGGGTGGGCAGTCGATGAGGATGTAGTCGTAGTTCTCGCGGATCGGCGCCAGCGCGTTGCGCAGGCGGCTCTCCTTCATCTGCATCTCCAGCAGCACGACCTCCGCGGCGGTCAGGTCGCGGTTGGCCGGCAGCAGCTGGAAGCCGCCGTGCTCGGAATAGTGCATGGCCTGGGCCAAGTCGCATTCGCCGATCAGCAGGTCATAGACCGAATGCTCGAGCTCGTGTTTATCCACACCGCTACCCATGGTGGCGTTGCCCTGTGGATCGAGGTCGATCAGCAGCACGCGACGCTTGGTCGCGGCCAGCGATGCGGCGAGATTGATACAGGTGGTGGTCTTGCCGACACCACCCTTCTGGTTCGCGATTGCGAATACCTTAGCCATTGTTGCGTGTGTTCCCAGTCAAGCCTTGCGGCGCAGTATCAGCAGATGGCGCTGGCCCTGGCAACCCGGAACGGTCAGGGCCTGCTCGCTTTCCACTGTGAAGTCTGCGGGCAATGCTACCAGTTCATCGGCAGGATGCAGCCCCTTCATTGCAAGCCATTGCGTGTCGCTGTCGCCCAGGTGGCGCGTCCAGCCGGTGAAGTTCTCCATGCTGCTGAACGCCCGGGAGATGATCCCGCTGAACGGCTGCGGGGGTTGGAACTCCTCCACGCGGCTGTTGATAACCTGCAGGTTGTCGAGTTTCAGCTCCATCTTCACCTGGGTCAGGAAGCGGGTCTTTTTGCCATTGCTGTCGAGCACCGTCACCTGCTTGTGCGGATACAGGATAGCCAGCGGAATGCCTGGCATGCCGCCGCCGCTGCCTACGTCCAGCCAGCGCTCGGTGTTTTCCGGGATGAACGGCATGACACTCAGGCTGTCGAGCAGGTGGCGCGAGACCATTTCATCCGGGTCGCGCACGGCGGTCAGGTTGTAGGCCTTGTTCCACTTGATCAGCAGGGCCAGGTAACCCAGCAGCGACGCGTGCTGCTGCGCGCTCAGCTCGACACCGAGCTGACGCGCACCTGTGGATAATTCTTCAGCGTGTTGCGGGGTGACCAGGGCACTCAAGCGCTTTGCTCCAGTTCGCGGCCTGCGCCGCGTTTTTTCAGATGAATCAGCAACAGGGAAATCGCCGCCGGGGTCACACCGGGGATACGCGACGCCTGGCCGAGGGTTTCCGGGCGGGTCTCGCCGAGCTTGCCCTGGATCTCTTTGGACAGCCCGGAGATCGAAGCGTAGTCGATATCCACAGGCAGGCGTGTGTCTTCGCTGGCACGCAGGCGGGCGATCTCTTCCTGCTGGCGGTCGATGTAGCCGGCGTACTTGGTCTTGATTTCGACCTGTTCGGCGACCTGCGGGTCGATGTTATCCCCCCCCGTGGCCTCGATCAGCCCGGCGTAGTCGATTTCCGGGCGGGCCAGCAGGTTGAGCAGGTTGTATTCGTGGGCCAGCGGTGTGCCGAACTTATCCACAACGGCTTGGCCTTGTGGCGTGCCTGGGCGCACCCAGGTGCTCTTCAGCCGCTGCTCCTCACGCTCGATACCGTCGCGCTTGGCGCAGAACGCCGCCCAGCGCGCGTCGTCGATCAGGCCCAGCTCGCGGCCCTTCTCGGTCAGTCGCAGATCGGCGTTGTCTTCGCGCAGGATCAGCCGGTATTCGGCGCGCGAAGTGAACATGCGGTACGGCTCCTGGGTGCCGAGGGTGATCAGGTCGTCGACCAGCACGCCGATGTACGCCTCGTCGCGGCGCGGGCACCAGCTGTCACGGCCCTGAGCGCGCAGCGCGGCGTTGGTGCCGGCCAGCAAGCCCTGTGCACCGGCCTCTTCGTAGCCAGTGGTGCCGTTGATCTGGCCGGCGAAGAACAGGCCGCCGATGACCTTGGTCTCCAGGCTGTACTTGAGGTCGCGCGGGTCGAAGTAGTCGTACTCGATGGCGTAGCCGGGGCGCACGATGTGGGCGTTTTCCATGCCGCGGATCGAACGCACGATCTCCAGCTGCACGTCGAACGGCAGCGAGGTGGAGATGCCGTTGGGGTACAGCTCATGGGTGGTCAGGCCTTCCGGCTCGATGAACACCTGGTGGCTTTCCTTGTCGGCGAAGCGGTGGATCTTGTCTTCGATCGACGGGCAGTAACGTGGGCCGATGCCTTCGATCACGCCGGAGTACATCGGCGAACGGTCGAGGTTCGAGGCGATGATCTCGTGGGTGCGGGCGTTGGTGTGGGTGATCCAGCAGCTGACCTGGCGCGGATGCATCTCGGCCTTGCCCATGAACGACATCACTGGGATCGGCGTGTCGCCGGGTTGCTCGCTCATCACCGAGAAGTCCACCGACCGGCCATCGATGCGCGGTGGGGTGCCGGTCTTCAGGCGACCGACGCGCAGCGGTAATTCACGCAGGCGGTGGGCCAGTGCGATCGCGGGTGGGTCGCCGGCGCGGCCGCCGGAGTAGTTCTGCAGGCCGATGTGGATAAGTCCGCCGAGGAAGGTGCCGGTGGTCAGCACCACGGCATCGGCGAAGAAGCGCAGACCCATCTGCGTGACCACACCCTTGACTTGGTCCTGCTCGACGATCAGGTCGTCGCAGGACTGCTGGAATATCCACAGGTTGGGCTGGTTTTCCAGGATCTCGCGCACCACCGCCTTGTAGATCGCGCGGTCGGCCTGTGCACGAGTGGCGCGCACGGCCGGGCCCTTGCGGTTGTTCAGGATACGGAACTGGATGCCGCTCTTGTCGGTGGCCAGCGCCATGGCGCCGCCGAGCGCATCGATTTCCTTGACCAGGTGGCTCTTGCCGATGCCACCGATGGCCGGGTTGCAGCTCATGTGACCGAGGGTTTCCACGTTATGGGTCAGCAGCAGGGTTTTCACACCCATGCGTGCGGACGCAAGCGCAGCCTCGGTACCGGCATGGCCGCCGCCGATGACGATCACTTCAAAACGGGAAGGGAAATCCACCACGCACCTCGTGCCTGTTTTTGCGAATAGAGAAGGTAAGCGGACAAGTATAGGGACTTCACCCGCTCTAATGAAACCGTCTGAGCAAATTTTGACCAGTCTGTGGATGAATGGCAGACAACAGAAATCAAAGAGGAAGAAGTTAAAAAAGCTTTGTTTTTATGTTTATTCTTAGGGACCCCTCTCTCTGTGGATAAGCATACACAGCCCAGTATTGACAAGGCTTTTAGGAATTCATAACCCTGTACCAAAGTAGGCCTGAGGCCTCTGGATAACGTCCTTTAGCCTGTGGATTAAATCATTGGTTACCCACAGGCGGGTTTATCCTCAACAAAAAAGGCCATTTATCAACGGAGCTGAAGCGGGGTTTTCCACAGGGCACAGGCGAGCGTCATCGGGCCTGTTGATGAAAATCAAAGGCCGACGCATACAGGAAAAATCTTTCAGATCGCCCAACGGCTCCCTGTGGGAGCGGGGTTGCCCCGCGATAGGGCCGGAACGGGCACCCTCACGACCCGCCTGGAGCCGTGAAGGCAGGTTCCCTAAGGAAGGGGGCTACTTGCCAATGCAGAAGCTGGAGAAGATCCGCCCCAGCAGGTCATCCGAGCTGAACGCCCCGGTAATCTCGCCAAGGGCTTGCTGGGCCTGGCGCAAGTCTTCCGCCAGCAACTCCCCGGCCCCCGCCAGGGTCAGTTGCGCATGCCCGTGATCCAGGTGATCGCAGGCCAGGCGCAACGCCTCCAGGTGCCGCCGTCGCGCGCTGAAGCTGCTCTCGGCGGTCTGTTCATAACCCATGCAGGCCTTGAGGTGATCGCGCAACAGGTCCAGCCCGGTATCGTCGTGCTTGGCGCTCAGGGTAAGCGTCACATGGCCATCTTCACACTGCTCCATTCCCACGGCCTCGCCACTGAGGTCGGCCTTGTTGCGAATCAGCGTGACCTTGGCCGGGTCCGGTCGCTGGTCGAGGAATTCCGGCCACAGGGCGAACGGGTCGCTGGCCTCGGGGGCGGTGGAGTCGACCACCAGCAGCACGCGGTCCGCCTCGCCAATGGCCTTCAGCGCGCGTTCCACGCCGATCTTTTCCACATGGTCATCGGTGTCGCGCAGTCCTGCGGTGTCAACGACGTGCAGCGGCATGCCATCGATGTGGATATGTTCGCGCAGTATGTCCCGGGTGGTGCCGGCGATATCGGTGACAATCGCCGCCTCGCGCCCAGCCAGCTGGTTGAGCAGGCTGGACTTGCCGGCGTTTGGCCGACCAGCGATCACCACGGTCATGCCATCACGCAGCAACGCACCCTGCCCGGCTTCGCGTTGCACTGTGGACAACTCTGTCCGTACCGCCTCGAGCATTTGCAGCACGTGGCCATCAGCGAGGAAGTCGATTTCCTCCTCCGGGAAGTCGATCGCCGCCTCGACGTAGATGCGCAAGGCGATCAGCGACTCGGTGAGCCCATGCACACGCTTGGAGAACGCGCCTTGTAGCGAGCGCAAGGCATTGCGCGCAGCCTGGGTCGAGCTGGCTTCGATCAGGTCGGCGATGGCCTCGGCCTGGGCCAGGTCGAGCTTGTCGTTGAGAAACGCCCGCTCGCTGAATTCGCCTGGACGCGCCAGGCGGCAGCCCAGTTGCAGGCAGCGTTGCAGGAGCATGTCCATGACCACTGGGCCGCCATGGCCTTGCAGTTCCAGCACATCTTCGCCGGTGAACGAGTTCGGGCCGGGGAAGAACAGCGCGATGCCTTCGTCCAGGACCAGCCCGTCAGCGTCGCGGAACGGCCCGTAATGGGCATGCCGCGGCGTCAGCGTGCGCCCGGTGATGGCCTGCCCGGCCTGGCTGGCCAGCGGCCCGGACAACCTGACGATGCCGACGCCCCCGCGACCCTGGGCGGTGGCAATGGCGGCGATGGTTTCACGCACAGTGTTCATGCTCGAAGCCTCTACGACGAAATACACAGATAGCAAAAACGCCCCCGAGGGGGCGTTTTTATTCACAGGCTAGCGCAGCAGCCCGTCAAGCGGCAGCTTTCTTGGTCGCTGCCTCGATGCTGCGGGTGATGTACCACTGCTGTGCGATCGACAGGCAGTTGTTCACAACCCAGTACAGCACCAGACCAGCCGGGAACCACAGGAAGAAGAAGGTGAAGATGATCGGCATCATTTTCATCACCTTGGCCTGCATCGGATCCGGCGGGGTCGGGTTCAGGCGCTGCTGGATGAACATGGTGGCGCCCATGATGATCGGCAGGATGAAGAACGGATCCTTGATCGACAGGTCGGTAATCCACAGCATCCAAGGCGCCTGGCGCATCTCGACGCTTTCCAGCAGCACCCAGTACAGGGCCAGGAACACCGGCATCTGCACCAGGATCGGCAGGCAGCCGCCCAGCGGGTTGATCTTCTCTTTCTTGTACAGCTCCATCATCGCCTGGGACATCTTCTGGCGATCGTCACCGAAGCGTTCCTTGAGCTGGGCAAGCTTCGGCGCCACGGCACGCATGCGCGCCATCGAACGATAGCTGGCGGCCGAGAGCGGGAAGAACAGGCCCTTGATGAGCATGGTCAGGACGATGATCGACCAGCCCCAGTTGCTCAGCAGGCTGTGGATATGTTGCAGCAGCCAGAAGATCGGCTGGGCGATGAACCACAGGAAACCGTAGTCGACGGTCAGCTCCAGGCCTGGGGACAACTCCTTGAGCTTGGACTGAATCTTCGGGCCGGCGTACAGCATGGCGCTGGTCTCGGCCTTGCCGCCGGCAGGCACGTTCAGCGCCGGGCCGGTGTAGCCGATGATGTAGTTGCCCTGGCTGTCCTTGCGGGTCTGCACGGCGTTGTTGTCCGACTTGGCCGGAATCCATGCGGTCACGAAGTAGTGCTGCAGCCAGGCTACCCAACCGCCGGTCACATTTTCTTTCAAACTACCTTTGTCGATGTCCTTCATCGACACCTTCTTGTACGGCTCCGCAGTTGTCCACAGGGCAGCACCCAGGTAGGTGGCCGTGCCGGTCGCGGTGCTCGAAGAAGGATCGGAGCTGGCGTCACGCTTGAGCTGGGCAAACATGTTGCCGGTCCAGGCCTGCGCGCTCTGGTTGTCGATCAGGTAGCTGACGGTCAGGTCGTACTCACCGCGCTTGAGGCTGAAGCGCTTGATGTAGTTGACGCCGGCGTCGCTGAACTTCAGGTCGACCACCAGTTGTTCCTGGCCGTCGGCCAGCTGGTAGCTCTTCTGCTCGGCGGCATACAGCGGGCGTCCCGTGGAACGGGCGTCCGGGCCGTTGGTGCCGGTCAGGCCGCTCTGGGCCAGGTAGGTGCGCTCGCCGCCATTGTCGAACAGCTGGAAGGCGATGTCCGGGTGGTCCTGGCGACGCGGGTACTGGGGCAGGGTCAGCTGGACGATGTCGCCGCCGACCGGGTCGATAGCCAGGTCCAGGACATCGGTCTTGACCCGGATCAGGTCCTTGCTGACGGCAACCAGCGCGATTTCGGCAGGGCTGGACTCGGCGTTGGCGCTCGGCACATCGGCGCTGGCGCCGGTATTGCCTGCAGGCACGGTGTCCGGCAGGGCCGGGGCAACGTTGCTGGCAGCGGCATTCTGAGTCGGCAGGGCTGCCTGACCGTAGTCCTGGTTCCATTTCAGGACCAGTACGTAGGACACGATTGCCAGGGCGACGATCAGGATCGTGCGTTTAATATCCATGATTACTCGGCTATCGAAGAAGTTCGGGAGGAAGGAGCAGGTGGAACGGGGTCGTAACCGCCGTGGTTCCACGGATGACAACGCCCCAGGCGACGAACGGCCAGCCACCCACCACGCAAGAGGCCATGGTTTTCGATGGCTTCGTAGGCGTAGCAGGAGCAAGAAGGGTAGAAACGACAGTGACTGGCCATCAGAGGACTAATGGCGTAACGGTAAAACTGGATCGGAACGAGTGCCAGTTTACGCATCGTGACTGTCTACCCCTGCGGATTCGGCATTGACCGCTGGAGAGGGCCGACTGCGGGCCAGGCGCTTCCAGAGTTTGCCAAAGTGTTGGTGCAATTCTGGGTTTTCTACCTCGCCCAACCCCTTGCGCGCGACGATCACGATATCCAGGCCAGCGAGCATCTGCTGGTTCTGGCGAAAGGAATCGCGCATCAGGCGTTTCAGGCGATTGCGTTGAACGGCGAGCTTGACGCTCTTCTTGCCGATCACCAAGCCGAGGCGCGGATGATCGAGGCCGTTCTCGCGGGCAAGGATAAGCAGGTTTTTCCCTGGAACCTTGCCGGTTGGGGAGTCGAAGACCGCTTTGAAATGTCGGGGTGTAAGCAGTCGCTTGTCCCGACTGAAGTCCTGACTCACCACCTGTGCCGAAAAATCAAATTGCCAGACGCTTACGGCCTTTGGCACGACGACGCGACAGAACAGCGCGGCCGTTCTTGGTGGCCATACGGGCACGGAAACCGTGGGTGCGCGCGCGCTTGATGGTGCTTGGTTGGAAAGTACGTTTCATGGCGTGTTACCTGGGTTGTCGACAACGGGCCGGGATGGCCCCCTTTTTAAGAGACCGGCGATTCTAGAGAAAGCAAGCCGATAGGTCAATTTCCAACCAACGATCCTTATAGGAAGGCAGACCGGCGATCACTGTCCTGTCGGTGGCTGAGCAGATTGACACTGAAGCTCAAAAATTGAAAAAAAAGAAATCCATATAGAAAGCTTTTCTGAAGAACTTATAGATCTTAAGTGGATAACCTTCTGTGGATAACCTCAACGAGCCCTTATTTCATGGGCTGTACAGAGATTCAAAACCTTGTCGGTAACGCGTGCTGCGGCTGTGCCGGACATGCGCGTAACCTGTGGATCGAATAGCTATTTATCCACAGGAGGATTATCCACAGGGCTCAGGGGTGGGTTGTGCATAGCCCTCACGGGGCGTTATCCACAGGGCTTATTCACAATGGTGTGGTGCCATTTATGCCGCTAAATGACTGATTTACGGCGATTCAACTGCCCGCGATATGTGGATAAGTGACCGCTCGCCCGGTACAATGGCGGTTTGTTTTGCCTCATCCGGCTTTCAACTCAGGGGATATCCGTGTCAGTGGAACTTTGGCAGCAGTGCGTGGAGCTTCTGCGCGATGAACTGCCTGCCCAGCAATTCAACACCTGGATCCGTCCGCTACAGGTCGAAGCCGAAGGCGACGAGTTGCGCGTCTATGCGCCCAACCGCTTCGTTCTCGATTGGGTCAATGAAAAGTACCTGGGTCGCCTGCTGGAACTGCTGGGGGAGCAAGGCAATGGCCTGGCCCCCGCCCTTTCCCTGTTGATTGGCAGCCGTCGCAGCTCCGCACCGCGTGCTGCGCCGAACGCGCCTGTGAGCGCCGCCGTGGCCGCGTCTCTGGCCCAGAGCCAGGCACAGAAGGCCACACAGGTGATCCCGGCCAGCGAGCCGGCGGCCGTAGCCACTGCCGTGGTGCCGGAGCAGGCAGTCGAGCCGGAAACCGCACCTTCCCACGATGGTTTCGACGCCATGGGTGAAGCTGCACCCGCCGCGGGTGCGAGTAGCCGTACCGAGCAGCGCACCGTTCAGGTCGAAGGCGCGCTCAAGCACACCAGCTACCTGAACCGCACCTTCACCTTCGAAACCTTCGTCGAAGGTAAGTCCAACCAGCTGGCCCGCGCGGCGGCCTGGCAGGTGGCGGACAACCCCAAGCATGGCTACAACCCGCTCTTCCTTTATGGTGGCGTGGGCCTGGGTAAGACCCACCTCATGCACGCTGTGGGTAACCATCTGCTGAAGAAGAACCCGAACGCCAAGGTCGTGTACCTGCATTCGGAGCGTTTCGTCGCGGACATGGTCAAGGCGCTGCAACTCAACGCCATCAACGAATTCAAACGCTTCTACCGCTCGGTGGATGCGCTGCTGATCGACGACATCCAGTTCTTCGCCCGCAAGGAGCGCTCCCAGGAAGAGTTCTTCCACACCTTCAACGCACTGCTCGAAGGCGGCCAACAGGTGATTCTCACCAGTGACCGCTACCCGAAGGAGATCGAAGGCCTGGAAGAGCGCCTGAAGTCGCGTTTCGGCTGGGGCCTGACGGTGGCCGTGGAGCCGCCGGAGCTGGAAACCCGTGTGGCGATCCTGATGAAGAAGGCCGACCAGGCCAAGGTCGAGCTGCCGCACGACGCCGCGTTCTTCATCGCCCAACGCATTCGTTCCAACGTGCGTGAACTGGAAGGCGCGCTGAAACGAGTGATCGCCCACTCGCACTTCATGGGCCGCGACATCACCATCGAGCTGATTCGCGAGTCGCTGAAGGACTTGCTGGCGCTGCAAGACAAGCTGGTGAGTGTGGATAACATTCAGCGTACTGTGGCCGAGTACTACAAGATCAAGATCGCCGACCTGTTGTCCAAGCGCCGTTCGCGTTCGGTGGCGCGCCCGCGCCAGGTGGCGATGGCGTTGTCCAAGGAGCTGACCAACCACAGCTTGCCGGAAATCGGCGACATGTTTGGCGGTCGTGACCACACCACCGTGCTGCACGCATGCCGCAAGATCAACGAATTGAAGGAATCCGACGCGGACATCCGCGAGGACTACAAGAACCTGCTGCGGACCCTGACCACCTGAAGGGGGTCGGTGCAGCTTATTGAAGGCAAGGGACTAGACCATGCATTTCACCATTCAACGCGAAGCCCTGTTGAAACCCCTGCAACTGGTCGCCGGCGTCGTCGAGCGCCGCCAGACCTTGCCGGTCCTGTCCAACGTGCTGCTGGTCGTGCAAGGCCAGCAACTGTCGTTGACCGGTACCGACCTGGAAGTCGAGCTGGTTGGCCGCGTGCAACTGGAAGAGCCGGCCGAACCCGGCGAGATCACTGTCCCGGCGCGCAAGCTGATGGACATCTGCAAGAGTCTGCCCAACGACGTGCTGATCGATATCAAGGTCGACGAGCAGAAGCTGCTGGTCAAGGCCGGTCGCAGCCGTTTCACCCTGTCGACCCTGCCGGCCAACGACTTCCCGACCGTGGAAGAAGGCCCAGGCTCGCTGACCTGCAACCTGGAGCAGAGCAAGCTGCGCCGCTTGATCGAGCGCACCAGCTTCGCCATGGCCCAGCAGGACGTGCGCTATTACCTCAACGGCATGCTGCTGGAAGTGTCCACCGACACCCTGCGCGCCGTCGCCACCGACGGTCACCGTTTGGCCCTGTGCGCCATGCAGGCGCCTATCGGCCAGGCCGACCGCCACCAGGTGATCGTGCCGCGCAAGGGTATCCTCGAGCTGGCGCGCCTGCTCACCGACCCGGAGGGCATGGTCAGTATCGTTCTCGGCCAGCATCACATCCGCGCTACCACCGGTGAGTTCACCTTCACCTCCAAGCTGGTGGACGGCAAGTTCCCTGACTACGAGCGCGTGCTGCCCAAGGGCGGTGACAAGCTGGTGATCGGTGATCGCCAGGCACTGCGCGAAGCGTTCAGCCGCACCGCGATCCTTTCCAACGAGAAGTACCGTGGCATTCGCCTGCAACTGGCCAGTGGCCAATTGAAGATCCAGGCCAACAACCCGGAACAGGAAGAAGCGGAAGAAGAAATCAGCGTCGACTACAACGGCGGTTCGTTGGAGATCGGTTTCAACGTCAGCTACCTGCTGGACGTGCTGGGGGTGATGACCACCGAACAGGTTCGCCTGATTCTGTCGGACTCCAACAGCAGTGCCCTGCTGCAGGAAGCCGGCAATGACGACTCCTCCTACGTTGTCATGCCGATGCGTCTGTAACCCGTAGCAGGCCAAATGTCCCTTCGACGTATTTCGGTCACCGCGGTGCGCAACCTGCACCCGGTGACCTTCTCCCCCTCCCCCCGCATCAACATTCTCTACGGCGCCAATGGCAGCGGCAAAACCAGCGTGCTGGAAGCCGTGCACCTGTTGGGGCTGGCGCGGTCGTTTCGCAGCACCCGCCTTACTCCGGTGATCCAATACGAGCAGCCTACCTGCACCGTGTTCGGACAGGTCGAGATGGGTGATGGCGCTACCAGCAACCTGGGAATTTCGCGGGACCGCCAGGGGGAGTTCACCATTCGCATCGACGGCCAGAATGCACGCAGCGCCGCGCAGTTGGCCGAAATGCTACCCCTGCAACTGATCAACCCCGACAGCTTCCGCCTGCTCGAGGGGGCGCCGAAAGTGCGTCGGCAGTTCCTGGATTGGGGCGTGTTCCACGTGGAACCACGGTTCATGGCCACTTGGCAGCGCCTGCAGAAGGCCCTGCGGCAGCGGAACTCGTGGCTTCGACATGGTACACTTGACGCCGCTTCGCAAGCCGCCTGGGACCGGGAGTTATGCCTGGCCAGCGCGGAAATAGATGAATACCGTCGCAACTACATCAAGGCCTTGAAGCCTGTCTTCGAGCGAACCCTGAGCGAACTGGTCGAACTGGACGGGCTGACCCTTAGCTACTACCGGGGCTGGGATAAGGACCGCGAGCTTAATGAAGTCCTCGCCGCCTCTCTCACCCGCGATCAGCAGATGGGGCATACCCAGGCCGGTCCGCAGCGT
Source organism: Pseudomonas entomophila (assembly GCF_029193575.1). Classification (GTDB taxonomy): domain Bacteria; phylum Pseudomonadota; class Gammaproteobacteria; order Pseudomonadales; family Pseudomonadaceae; genus Aquipseudomonas; species Aquipseudomonas entomophila_G. The sequence goes on from NZ_JARGCS010000047.1 coordinate 210,863, forward strand.
GCGGACCTGCGCCTTCGGTTAGGCGCAAACAATGCCGCCGATATCTTGTCCCGAGGCCAGCAGAAGTTGGTCGTGTGCGCCCTGCGGATTGCCCAAGGGCACCTCGTCAGCCAGGTTCGCCGCGGCCAATGTATTTATCTGGTGGATGACCTGCCGTCCGAGCTGGACGAGCACCACCGCCGTGCCCTGTGCCGCTTGCTTGAAGAATTACGCTGCCAGGTGTTCATCACCTGTGTAGACCACGAATTACTGAGGGAAGGCTGGCAGACGGATACGCCAGTTGCCTTGTTCCACGTGGAACAAGGCCGTATCACCCAGACCCACGACCATCGGGAGTGAAGGCATGAGCGAAAATCAAACGTACGACTCCTCCAGCATCAAGGTGCTGAAAGGGCTGGATGCCGTACGCAAGCGTCCCGGCATGTACATTGGCGACACCGATGATGGTAGCGGCCTGCACCACATGGTCTTCGAGGTGGTCGACAACTCGATCGACGAAGCCCTCGCCGGGCACTGCGATGACATCACCGTCATCATCCACCCGGACGAATCCATCAGCGTCCGCGACAATGGCCGTGGCATTCCGGTCGACGTGCACAAGGAAGAAGGCGTCTCGGCCGCCGAGGTCATCATGACCGTCCTGCACGCCGGCGGTAAGTTCGATGACAACTCCTACAAAGTTTCCGGCGGTCTGCACGGTGTAGGTGTTTCCGTGGTGAACGCCCTCTCCGAGAAGCTGGTGCTGACCGTTCGCCGCAGCGGCAAGATCTGGGAACAGACCTACGTGCACGGTGTTCCACAGGCGCCGATGGCGGTGGTCGGTGACAGTGAGTCCACCGGTACCCACATTCACTTCAAGCCTTCCGCTGAAACCTTCAAGAACATTCACTTCAGCTGGGACATCCTGGCCAAGCGTATTCGTGAATTGTCGTTCCTCAACTCGGGCGTCGGCATCCTGCTCAAGGACGAACGCTCCGGCAAGGAAGAGTTCTTCAAGTACGAAGGTGGCCTGCGTGCCTTCGTCGAATACCTGAACACCAACAAGACTCCGGTGAACTCCCAGGTGTTCCACTTCAACGTCCAGCGTGACGATGGTGTGGGCGTGGAGGTTGCGTTGCAGTGGAACGACAGCTTCAACGAAAACCTGCTGTGCTTCACCAATAACATCCCGCAGCGTGATGGCGGTACCCACTTGGTGGGCTTCCGCTCCTCGCTGACCCGCAGCCTGAATACCTACATCGAGCAGGAAGGCCTGGCCAAGAAGAACAAGGTCGCCACCACCGGTGACGACGCCCGCGAAGGCCTGACCGCGATCATCTCGGTCAAGGTGCCGGACCCTAAGTTCAGCTCGCAGACCAAGGACAAGCTGGTCTCCTCGGAGGTGAAAACCGCCGTGGAGCAGGAGATGAACAAGTACTTCGCCGACTTCCTGCTGGAAAACCCCAACGAAGCCAAGGCCGTCGTCGGCAAGATGATCGACGCCGCACGCGCTCGTGAAGCCGCGCGCAAGGCCCGAGAAATGACCCGCCGCAAAGGCGCGCTGGACATCGCCGGCTTGCCGGGCAAGCTCGCTGACTGTCAGGAGAAAGACCCTGCCCTCTCCGAACTGTACCTGGTGGAGGGTGACTCCGCAGGTGGCTCGGCCAAGCAGGGCCGTAACCGTCGCACCCAAGCCATCCTGCCGTTGAAGGGCAAGATCCTCAACGTCGAGAAGGCCCGCTTCGACAAGATGATCTCGTCCCAGGAGGTCGGTACGCTGATCACCGCCCTGGGCTGCGGTATCGGTCGCGAAGAGTACAACATCGACAAGCTGCGCTATCACAACATCATCATCATGACCGATGCTGACGTCGACGGTTCGCACATCCGTACCCTGCTGCTGACCTTCTTCTTCCGTCAGTTGCCCGAGTTGGTCGAGCGCGGCTACATCTACATCGCCCAGCCGCCGCTGTACAAGGTGAAGAAAGGCAAGCAGGAGCAGTACATCAAGGACGACGACGCCATGGAGGAATACATGACGCAGTCGGCCCTGGAAGATGCCAGCCTGCACCTGGACGAATCGGCGCCGCCGGTTTCCGGTGTCCAGCTGGAAGCCCTGGTGAATGAGTTCCGTGGCGTGATGAAGACCCTCAAGCGCCTGTCGCGCCTGTACCCGCAGGAGCTGACCGAGCACTTCATCTACCTGCCGGAAGTCACCCTGGAGCAACTGGCCGACCACGCTGTCATGCAAGCCTGGCTGGCCAAGTTCCAAGAGCGCCTGAGCAACAGCCAGAAGTCGGGCCTTGTGTATCAGGCCAGCCTGCGCGAAGACAAAGAGCGCAACGTCTGGCTGCCGGAAGTGGAAGTCACCTCCCATGGCCTGGCCAGCTACGTGACCTTCAACCGCGACTTCTTCGGCAGCAACGACTACCGCACGGTCGTCGCCCTGGGTGCGAAGCTCTCCACCCTGCTCGGTGAAGGTGCCTACGTGCAGCGCGGCGAGCGTCGCAAGGCCGTCATCGAGTTCAAGGAAGCGCTCGACTGGCTGATGAACGAGACCGCCAAGCGCCACACCATCCAGCGCTATAAAGGGCTGGGTGAGATGAACCCGGACCAGCTGTGGGAAACCACTATGGACCCAACCGTGCGCCGCATGCTCAAGGTGACCATCGAGGACGCGATCGCTGCCGACCAGATCTTCAACACCTTGATGGGCGACGCGGTGGAACCCCGCCGCGACTTCATCGAAAGCAACGCGCTCTCGGTTTCGAACCTGGACTTCTGATTTTCCAGGTCTGGCCCTATCGCGGGGCAAGCCCGCGATGAGGTCCACAGCCCCGATCAAAAAAAGCCAAGGCCTAAAACCCTTGGCTTTTTTATTGCCCGCCGCTCTTTGGTTTATTCACAACCGGCCCTGGCAGTCCGTGCAAAGCGAACTAGGCTGAGCAAACCCGAAACGGAAGTCATCAATATGCCAGCATTCGCGCAAGGCCGCGCAGTCGATCCTTTGGCGTGCTTCGTGCCCGCGCCTTCCCTCTCGTGTACCCCCGGTATCCCCTTCGCGCCCTCGGCCTGTATCGCCGAGCGGTCGAGCCTTGTTGTCCAACCCGACGTATCAAGGAGTAGCCATGTGCACCATAGGAGCCGTTTTCAGTGAGGGTCGCCTCAACACCTTCAAGCAGTGCGACCTGATTCCGATCACCCACTTCAACGAACCCGACGTGCGGGCCGGCCGCAACGGTGTCGGCAGCTACGTGGCGATGACGCGCCAGGGCGGGAGGGTCTGGGCAGGGTACAACGACCAAGGCGTCTCGTTCGTCGCCGCCGATGCCTACACCACCACGGCGGCCAATTACTACGCCACCGACGACCAAGTGAACGCGCTGTTCACCGCCTACGAAGACAGCATCAGCAGCTACCGCACCGCGCCCGAGGCTGCCGAAAGCCTGGCCAACTTCTACCGGACCATGGGGGGTAATACGCCCTTCCCCGCGCCGGACATTTCCTTGATCACCGGCTGGGCGGATGCGCAGCGCACGCGCCAGGTGGCGATCTTCATCGAGTACATGCCCACCCCGTTCAACCAGTCGCCGGTACGGCAGATCGTGCGCAGTGATGGCTTCTTCGTATCGACCAACAACTTTCGCCTGCAACCCAACGCGGTGGACTACCCGGCCAACCACAGCACCTACCTGCGCTTGGACCGGGCCGAAAAGATCCTGCAGAACGACCCGACCCTGCGTGGCGTCAAGACACTGCTCAGCGACCAGTACTACGGCCGCACCGAGTTGTCGATTTGCCGCGAGACCGACTACCCCGGCGTCGAATTCCAGACACAGGCCACTGCGCTGTTCACCGCCAGCCGTGATGAGCTGATGTGCGAATACCAGATCAACGGCAACCCCGCCAATAACCCGCTGCGCATCTTTGGAGCCCGGCCATGAAAGTCGACGTCGCCTTCGTCCTGAATGACAACGCCCCCGTGGACCCTCCCGCGCAGGGTTTCGAATATGTCGACCAGGGTAATTACCAGAGCTTCGAGCTGGTCGCGGGTCGGCCGCTCACCTGCTACTCCGACAGCGCCACCTCGTGCATCATCACCGTCGTGGTGGCCAGCCACGGCGATCGCACCACGGCGACTATCGCCCACTTGGACAGCCCAAGCTGCATCAGTGCGTTCTTCACCATCGTCGCTGCGCAGCTGGCCGACAACTACCGCATCTACGCCCAGGGTGCCAACCCGGCGGACAACGACACCTCGAAAGAGAATGCCGAGCAGTTGCGTGTGTGTGTCGACCAGCTGGGCAGCAAGGTGATCGAGGCCAAGTTGTCGCTGCTTCAAGGAGACCCTAACCAGCAAAACCGTGGCGTTTTCGGGCTGAAATTCGACGGCGCTGGCAAGGCGGTCGCCAGCAACCAGCCCTATACCTTGCAGCTGTTCCAGCGCGACCCCACCTGCGGTGGCCAGACCGTGTACTGCATCATGCGTCGCCAGGAGCACCCGCCCCGTCAGATCCGCGATGCCGGCCTGCCCTTCACCCACCAGGAACTGGTGGAACTGGCCTCCATCGCCCTCCAGTTCCGCAAGACCCCCAGCGACCCGTCTACCGCCTTCACCAACATCGTCAACCTGCAAAGCGACGAGATCCGCCAGAACTGGTCGACCACCCCGGCCTACGAAGCGCCGTGGTTCTCCGATCAGCTCAAGCTGGGCGCAGCCTTCGCCATCGCCATGGCGCCGGTGGTCAGCCTCAGCGAACTGCACCTGCGCAAGTCCACCCCGCCGTCCTTCGCGCGCCTGCGCAAGGTCTTGCTGAACCACTGAGCCGAGCAGAGGAAGCACGCTCATGAAAATCGCAGTCATCAATACCGGTGGCACCATCAGCTGCGTCGGCAACCCGCTGGCGCCCATGACCGCCGCGCAGTTCGCCAGCGCCAGCCAGCAGTTGATCGACCCGATCCTGCGCCAGCAATTCAGCGACCTGCAGGTGGACTACCTGACCTCGGTGACGTTCCCCGAGTCGAGTACCCAGACTCTCGACAGCACCAATTTGCAGCCCAGCGATTGGTGCATCATGGCCAAGGGTATCCTCGACAACTACGCCGCCTATGACGGCTTCGTCGTGCTGCACGGCACCGACAGCATGGACTTCACCGGCACTGCGCTGGCGTTCCTGCTCAACAGTTTCGACAGCCAGGGCGTGGGCACGGCGCTGTTGAGCAAACCCGTGATCATCACTGGCTCGCAAGTGCCGCTGTACTACCAGGCGAGTGCCGGCGCCAGCCTGACCTTGAACTTCAACACCGACGCCTTCCAGAACGTCTGCGGCGCAGTGGCGCTGGCGCAGAGTGGCCTCCCGGAAGTCGGCGTGTATTTCCAGAACCACCTGTACCGCGGCAACCGGGCGGTGAAGACCAACGCCAGCGAGTTCGACGCCTTCCATTCACCGAACTACCCGACCCTGGCCGAGTATGGCGTGGAGCTGACGCTGCACAACGCCAACTGGCTGCCGGGCCCGGTGCACGCCAGCGTCAGCCTCGATGACGCCTCGGTGCTGGCGGCGCAGCAGGCGGCACTGGCGGCGATCGACAATTACCCGGTCATGCAGCTCAACGCCTTCCCGGCGTTCTACAGCCAGAGCCCGGCGAAGTCGTTCATGGCCGACCTGATCAACGCGGTGGTCGCCGCAGGCGCCACGGGGATCATCCTGGAGTCCTACGGTGAGGGTAACTTCCCCTCCGGTAACCCTGACACGCCGACCCAGGGTGCGATCTACCAGGCCCTGGACCTGGCCAACGAGCAGGGCGTGAACATCGTCGACTGCACCCAGGTGATCGCCGGCACGGTGAACAACAGCGCCTACGCGGCCGGTGCCTGGCTGCCGCAGGTCGGCGCCCTGGCACCGGCCGACATGACGCCGATGGCCGCACTGGCCAAACTGATGATCCTCATGGCCTCGGCCAACTACCGCGGTTGGACCCGTAGCCAAGTGCAGGAGCTGTTCCAGACCAACCTGGCCGGCGAGATGCTCAGCGTCAACCTACTCGACAGTCGGGCCAATGCCACCCTGCTGCCGGGCCAGTCGATCGCGGCCCTGGATGGCAGTGCCCAGTTGTTGAATGACCCTGAGCGTGGCCCCGTGCTGAGCGGCGCGGGTACCACCACCGCGCTCTGGCAACTGCCCTCCCCACCCAGCGCCAGCGCGCTGCCCGGTAGGCTGGTCATGCAGGACGACGGCAACCTGGTGTTCTACGGGCGTGATAACCAGGCGCTGTGGGCCAGCAACACCGGCAATCCTGCGGGGGCCTCTTCACGGCTGGTGCTCACCGGCCGCTATGTCGCCGCCACTCCGGCGGCCAGTACCTTGAAGTTGCAAGTGCTGAACTACTCGGCGAACACCATCGCCGTGACGTTGTACCCGGCAGTCTGACGCAATCACACCTTACGAGAGGATCGAGCGATGTCTGTATTCACACGGCAATTCAAGCTCAGTGGCAGGGTAGCCGCCCTGGACCAGTTCCATCAGATCATCACCGATGCGGCGCTGCTGGCCGCACCCGATGAGCATTACATTGCGCCGACGGTGGTGAAGGTGAACATCGTTTACCCGCAGGCCCAGACCATCGGTGTGCCGCAATACTCGCCAACCGTGGTGGGCGAGCCGGCTGGGCGCTACGACCCGGCCGGCGATTGCCATGGCAACTTCATGTCGTACAAGTTCCAGCCCAACAACAACTGCTACGCCTATGGCTGCAACATCACCCCGAACACCTTCCCGCAACCCGGCCGGCAAAGTGGTTATCTGCTGACGGCGGCCGACTTCAAGAAGTCCGTTGCGGATCTCGGTGCCCTGGTCAGCAGCTATGCGGTGAAAGATGGCCTGGTGCTGGCTGGGCGTAACCTCGATGAGCTGATGAAGTTCAAGTCGAGCAAGCAAGGGACCAACCCCGGCGTCGGTGTAGGAGGTGGTGCCGGTTACTTGGCCGGGCACTTCGTGGCATTGATGGTTTCACCGGCGGGCGACGCGAACTGGCCGGGCGACTACCACTGGGCCCGCTGCGACAATTCGTCGGGCGCCTGTGATTCGTGGTCGCAGAAGGATGGCTCGGACCAAGTCACCAACTTCGACTTCGCCGGCAACGCGATCAAGAACCCGGCAACGGCGAACTGGACCGTCAACCAAGGCCCTGTCTCCAGCACCGACAAGCGTGAACTGGTGGCCAACTATGAGTTCTACTGTTTCATGTTCGTACCCGAGAAGGGCGTGAACATCATCTGATGGTGTGTGGCGTTGGGCACCCTGACAGGTGTCCAACGCCAAGCACGTTCCACGTGGAACAGTGCTCAGAGATCGAGCCTTTTCAGACGGCGGTACAGGGTTCGCTCACTCATCCCCAATTGCTCTGCCAGTTCCCGGCGCGAACCTTTGAAGTTGTCCAGCGCCTGCACCAGCGCTTTCAACTCGTTGAGGTCGCGCCCGCGTGGGGCTGCACCCGGTACGCTGTCATCCAGCAGGTGCTCGCTGCGGATGACACCATCATCGGCGAACAGCCACGCCCGTTCGAGCATATTGCGCAGCTCGCGGATGTTTCCAGGAAACGGATGCAGGCTGAGGCGCTCAAGTGCCTGCGGCGCTATTCGCGGCGACTGTTTGCCGGCGATGCGTTGCAGCAGGCTTTCGACCAACAGCGGCAAATCCTCCACCCGCTCGCGCAGGGCCGGTAGGCGAATGGGGAAACCGCTGATGCGGTAGTACAGGTCTTCCCGGAAGGTGCCAGCGCTGACCATCGCCTTGAGTGGTTTGTGCGTTGCCGAGACCAGGCGAAAATCCGCATGCACCGTGCGCAAGCTACCCACTGGGCGAAAGCTGCCGGACTCGATCAGCCGCAGCAGCTTGACCTGCATGGCCATCGGCACTTCGCCGATTTCATCGAGAAACAAGGTGCCACCGTGGGCGGCCTCTGCCAGGCCTATCTTGCGTTGGGTGGCACCGGTGAAGGCGCCCTTCTCGTAACCGAACAGCTCGCTTTCGAACAGTGACTCGGTCAGCCCGGTGCAATCGACCACCACCAGCGGGCCGTTGGCGCGCGGGCTGCCCAGGTGCAACGCGCGGGCGAACAGCTCCTTGCCCGTGCCGGACTCGCCCTGCAGCAACACTGGAATCTGCGCGGGTGCTGCCCGCTGCAGGCTGGCCAGTGCCGTCTTGAACGCCGGGGCACGACCCACCAACCCATGTTGCTGGGGTTGCGCCGACGCTAGCGTGACGCGGGTGAGGCGCTCGACGAACGCCACCACCTCGCCTTGCCCGTCGAAGATGGGCCGCAGTTCCACATCCACATGCTCAGGCCCGCGTGGGGTGTGGTGAATGTGCAACACCCGCTCCGGCGCCTTGCTGTCCCACGCCTTGCGCAGTGGGCAATGCTCACCCGCTTGGTCGCAAGGCACGGCGTAATGATGCGATACCCGGTGGCATTTCTGGCCCAGGGGCGCCTGCTCATTTGTGGCGAACTGTCGTCGGTAGGCGGCGTTCGCGGCGAGAATGTTGTAGTCGGTGTCCAGCACGATGCACGGTTGCACATCGTGTTCGAGGTAGGACACCAGGGCGAGGATGGCGGGTTGGGAGGGGGCGGACATGACAGCACCAGCAGGACGATGCGCCGAGCCTAGCAAGGACTGCCAAACACTGCCATCGGCTGACAGCCGACTGCCACGCAGGGTGACGGTAATGGCGGTGGTGGCGCCCCTGTGCCGGGCAAACCCCCGCCCGCCGGGCGGATGATGAGTGGCATGCATCTTGATAAAGGCTGGTTTACTGCCTACGCCTCTATTATAGAGGCGCAGCGGAACTGGAGAGAGTGATGATCATCGGCAACAACCTTCACGTGGAAGCCTTGTTCGACGAGGCGACCTCGACCATCAGCTACCTGCTGATGGACCGCGGCACGCGCCACTGCGCGTTGATCGACAGCGTGCTGGACTACGACCCGAAGTCCGGGCGCACCCGTTGCGTCTCGGCGGACAAGCTCATCGCCCGTGTCGAGGCGCTGGGCGCCAAGGTGCAGTGGATTCTGGAAACCCATGTGCACGCCGACCACCTGTCGGCGGCGGCCTACCTCAAGGAGAGGCTCGGCGGACAAGTGGCCATCGGCGCCCAGATCACCCAGGTACAGAAAGTGTTCGGCGCGCTGTTCAATGCCGAGCCGGGCTTTGCTCGCGATGGCAGTCAGTTCGACGTACTGTTCGAGGACGAAGCGGTATTCATGATCGGCAGCTTGCGCGCGCGGGCTCTGCACACGCCTGGGCATACCCCGGCGTGCATGAGCTATGTGGTCGAGGATGGCGGCGAGACCGCGGTGTTCGTCGGCGACACCTTGTTCATGCCCGACTATGGCACGGCGCGCTGTGACTTCCCGGGCGCCGATGCGCGTACCCTGTACCGCTCGATCCGTCGCTTGCTGGCGTTCCCCGAGGCGACACGGCTGTTCATGTGCCACGACTACCTGCCGGGTGGGCGCGAGATGCGTTACGTCACCACGGTGGCCGAGCAGCGCACCAGCAACATCCACATTCATGAAGGGGTGAGCGAGGACAAGTTCGTCGCCATGCGCGAGGCGCGTGACGCGACGCTCGACATGCCGGTGCTGATCCTGCCGTCGGTGCAGGTGAACATGCGCAGCGGGCAGTTGCCGGAGCCTGAAGAGAATGGCGTGCGTTACCTGAAGATTCCATTGAATGTGTTGTAGGCACCGGCCCTGTCGCTGGGCCAGCCCGCGCTGTCCCTGTGGGAGCGAGCTGGCCCCGCGATAGGACCCTGCGCGACACCTCAAACCCAATGAAGGAAGACCCGATGTCCCCCCACCACAAGGTCGTGATCGTAGGCGCCGGTGCCGCCGGCATCGCCACCGCTGCCAGCCTGCTCAGCCGCGACCCCTCCCTCGACGTGGCGCTGATCGACCCCGCCGATGTCCACTGTTACCAACCCGGCTGGACCCTGGTCGGCGCCGGCGTGTTCAACGCCGCCAGCACTGCCCGCCCCATGGTCGCCACCCTCCCCCGCAACGCCCAGTGGATCAAGGCCCGGGTCGAGCGTTTCGACCCCGACGCGCAGTGCGTGTACCTCGATGACGGTCGCGTTGTCAGCTACGAACAACTGGTGGTCTGCCCTGGCCTGACGCTCGACTGGGGCGCCATCGATGGCCTGGAGCACACGCTGGGCCGCAACGGCGTCACCTCCAACTACCGCTACGACCTGGCGCCCTACACCTGGGAGCTGGTGCGCAACCTCAAGCAAGGCCGTGCCCTGTTCACCCAGCCGCCGATGCCGATCAAGTGCGCCGGCGCCCCGCAAAAGGCCCTGTACTTGTCGTGCGACCACTGGCTGCGCGCCGGTCGCCTGGGCGCGGTCAAGCCCAGCTTCTTCAACGCGGGCGCAGTGCTGTTCGGTGTGGCCGACTACGTGCCGGCACTGATGGCCTACATCGACAAGTACGGCGTCGACCTCAACTTCGCCGAGCGGCTGGTGGCGGTGGACGGTCCCAACCGCCGCGCGACCTTCGTCCGCGCCCTGGCCGATGGCAGCAGCGCCACCCGCGTCGAAACCTTCGACCTGTTGCACGTGGTGCCGCCCCAGGTAGCGCCGGGCTTCATCCGCCACAGCCCGCTGGCCGACGCCGGCGGCTGGGTCGAGGTCGACCCGCACAGCCTGCGCCACCGGCGCTTTGCCAACATCCATGCGCTGGGGGACGTGATCAACACCAGCAACGCCAAGACCGCCGCCGCTGCGCGCAAGCAGGCGCCGGTGGTGGCTAACAACGTGCTGGTAGCGCTGGGCCGCCGTGCGACCCTGGCCGGCTACGACGGCTACGGTTCCTGCCCGCTGACCGTCGAGCGTGGCAAGATCGTGCTGGCCGAGTTCACCTACGGCGGCACCCTGGCGCCAAGCTTCCCGCGCTGGCTGCTCGATGGCCGTCGCCCTACCCGCCTGGCCTGGCTGCTCAAGGCGAGGTTGCTGCCGCCGTTGTACTGGCAAGGCATGCTCAAGGGGCGTGAGTGGTTGGCACGGCCGAAACCCTTGGCAGGCGAGGCCACCCCGTGATCGAACAGCAACTGCTCGGGACAGCCTTGGGCATGATCATTGGGGCGGTGCTGGCGCTGACCGGCGCCGGCGGTGGCATCCTCGCCGTGCCGCTGTTGGTGTTCGGCCTCGGGCTGTCGATGGTCGAGGCGGCCCCGATCGGCTTGCTTGCCGTCGGGCTGGCCGCCGCCGTGGGGGCGATACTCGGCTTGCGCCAAGGGTTGGTGCGTTATCGCGCCGCGCTGTTCATCGCGCTGATCGGCATCAGCGCCGCGCCGTTCGGGCTGATGCTCGCGCACCGTGTGCCCAACACCCCCTTGGCCCTGGCGTTCGCCGGGGTGCTCATCTATGCCTGCCTGCGCATCTGGCGCAAGGCGTCGCGGGAACTGCGTGGCGAAGCCAACGAGGCGCACCGCTTCATCGAGCCCTGTGTGCTCAACCCGCTGCAGGGCCGTTTGCGCTGGACGCTGCCGTGCGCGCGGGCACTGGCCATGACCGGTGCGCTGTCAGGGTTGTTGTCCGGCTTGCTCGGGGTGGGCGGTGGCTTCGTGATCATCCCCGCCCTGAACCGCTACACCAACCTGCGCATGAAAAGCATCGTCTCGACCTCCCTGGCGGTGATCGCCCTGGTTTCCACGGGCAGCGTGGTCAGCGCCAGCCTCGCCGGGGTGATGCACTGGTGGGTGGGCGCGCCCTTCGCCGTGGGCGCGGTGCTTGGCCTGCTGCTGGCCCGGCCGTTGGCGGCCAGGCTGGCCGGGCCACGGGTGCAGCAGTTGTTCGCCGTCACCGGCTGGAGCGCCGCACTGCTGCTGGCGGGCAAGGTGCTACTCGGCTAGCAGCTCGTCCTGTTGCGCGGCGCACAGCGCCAACAGGTAATCCCACACCACGCGCAAGCGCACCGACTTGTGCAGCTCGCGGCGCGTGCTGATCCAGTAGCTGCGCTGGATCGTCTCGCTGGGCAGCACGCGCACCAGCGTGGGGTCGTGGCGGGCCATGTAGTTGGGCAGCACGGCGATGCCCAGCCCGGCCCGCGCGGCGTACTGCTGGGCGATCACGCTGGTGCTGCGGAACACCACGTTGGGCGAGCGGCAGAAGCTGTTGAGGAACAACAGCTCCTGGCTGAACAGCAGGTCGTCGACGTAGCCGATCCAGCTGTGCCGGGCCAGGTCCTCGCGATGGCGCAGCGACGGCGCGCTGTCCAGGTAAGCCTGGCTGGCGTACAGCGCCAGGCGGTAGTCGGTGAGTTTGCGGGTGATCAGCAAATCGGCGTTGGGACGCTCCAGGTGCACGCTGATCTCCGCCTCGCGGTTGAGGATGCTGACGAAGCGCGGCACCGCCACCAGTTCCACTTCCAGGCCCGGGTAGCGTTCGAACAGCGGGTTCAAGCGCGGGGTGAAGAAGGCGATGCCGATGCCTTCGGTGACCCCCAGGCGGATCTTGCCCAGCGGGGTGATCGACTGGGTGATTTCCTCCTGCGCCAGCAGGGCGACGTTCTCCATGGCTTCGGCATGCTTGAGCAGGGCGTGGCCGGAGGGGGTCAGCTCGTAGCCCTGGGCGTGCTGCACGAACAGCGGCGTGCCGAGGCTCTTCTCGATGCTTTCGATATGCCGGGCCACCGTGCTGTGGGTGGTGTTGAGGCGCTTGGCGGCGGTGAGCAGGCGGCCGCTGCGCTGCAACTCCAGGAAGAACCGCAGGTCATTCCAGTCGAACATGGGGCGCTCCTCCGTGGTGGGGGCAACGGTCTTCGTTGTGCCTGGGCGGGCCTCATCGCGGGGCGAGCCCACTGCTGCAGGTGCTCCGCTGTGCTCGCCGGTGGTTGTGCTAAAACGCACAACGGCTGCGCAAAATCTCGTGTTTCGTCAGCGAAATTAATCAATAAGATGAGGGGCGACAAGAACAATAATCAGGCGCGAGGTTGCACATGCCATCAGCCGATTCTGTTTTCGATTACGTGGTCGTAGGGGCCGGCCCCGCCGGTTGCCTGCTGGCCAACCGCCTTTCCGCCGACCCGTCCTGCCGCGTGCTGCTGCTCGAAGCGGGCGGGCGCGACAACTACCCGTGGATTCACATCCCCGTCGGTTACCTCTACTGCATCGGCAACCCACGCACCGACTGGTGCTTCAAGACCGAGGCCCAACCCGGCCTGGACGGCCGCGCCCTGGGCTACCCGCGCGGCAGGGTGCTCGGCGGCTGTTCGTCGATCAACGGCATGATCTACATGCGCGGCCAGGCGGCGGACTACGACCGCTGGGCCGAGCAAGGCAACGACGGCTGGGCCTGGCAGGACGTGCTGCCGCTGTTCAAGGCCAGTGAGAGCCACTTCGCCGGTGCCAGCGACAGCCATGGCGCCGACGGCGAATGGCGGGTCGAGCGCCAGCGCTACAGCTGGCCGATTCTCGATGCCTTCCGCGATGCCGCCGAGCAGAGCGGCATCGCCAAGGTCGACGACTTCAACACCGGCGACAACCAGGGCTGTGGCTACTTCCAGGTCAACCAGCGCAGCGGCGTGCGCTGGAATGCATCCAAGGCTTTCCTGCGCCCTATCCAGCAGCGCGCCAACCTCACCGTGCTGACCGACGTGCAGGTCGACCAGGTGCTGCTCGACCACGCCCGCGCCACGGCGGTGAAGGCTCGCTGGCAAGGTGCCTGGCATGAATTCGAGGCGCGCCGCGAGATCATCCTCTGCGCAGGCTCCGTCGGTTCGCCCGGCATCCTCCAGCGCTCCGGCATCGGCCCGCGCAAGCTGCTCGAAGGCCTGGGCATCGGCGTGCGCCACGAACTGCCCGGCGTTGGCGGCAACCTGCAGGACCACCTGCAACTGCGGTTGATCTACCAGATCCGCAACACCCGCACCCTCAACCAGATGGCCAATAGCCTGTGGGGCAAGCTGGGCATGGGCCTGCGCTACCTCTACGACCGCAGCGGGCCGTTGGCGATGGCGCCGAGCCAGCTGGGCGCGTTCGTGCGCTCCGGCCCCGAGCAGGCCACCGCCAACCTGCAATACCACGTGCAGCCGTTGTCGCTGGAGCGCTTCGGCGAGCCGCTGCACGACTTCCCGGCGTTCACCGCCTCGGTGTGCAACCTGCGCCCGGCCAGCCGTGGGCGCATCGACATCCGCTCGGCAGACCCGGGCAGCGCGCCGCTGATCGACCCCAATTACCTCAGCGACCCGCAGGACCTGCGCGTCGCCGCCGACGCCATCCGCCTCACCCGGCGCATCGTCCAGTCCCCTGCCCTGGCGGCCTTCGCCCCGCGCGAATACCTGCCCGGCCCGTTGCTGCAGACCGAGGAGGAACTGCACGATGCCGCCGGCAAGATCGGCACCACCATCTTCCACCCGGTCGGCACCTGCCGCATGGGCAATGGTCCACTCGACGTGGTCGACAGCCAGCTGCGCGTGCACGGTATCCCGGGCCTGCGGGTGGCCGACGCCTCGATCATGCCGCAGATCGTCTCCGGCAATACCTGTTCACCTACATTGATGATCGCCGAGAAGGCGGCGCAACTGATCCTCAGGGGGGCTTCCAGGCAAACCAACCTCAGCGAAAGCAACGCGATACCGACGCCCTGACCCGGGTGCGTGCAACACCGGTGGCTTGCGGTCGAAAGCCGCCGACAGTGGAACAACAAGAATAATCACTGTGGCCTGCGGGCCGAGGACAGCAACGATGTCGGATTACATCCAAGAGCAAGGCGCGGCGGCCACCAGCAGCAGCCGGCGTGAAGAGCGCAAGATCATTTTCGCGTCATCCCTCGGGACGGTGTTCGAGTGGTATGACTTCTTTCTCTACGGCGCGTTGGCGGCGGTGATCAGCAAGCAGTTCTTCGCTGGGGTCAACGACACCACCGCGTTCATCTTCGCCCTCATGGCCTTCGCCGCGGGCTTCCTGGTACGGCCCTTCGGTGCCTTGGTGTTCGGCCGGCTGGGCGACATGATCGGGCGCAAGTACACCTTCCTGGTGACCATCGTGCTGATGGGCCTGTCGACCTTCGCCGTCGGCCTACTGCCGACCTACGCCAGCATCGGCATCGCCGCGCCGATCATCCTGGTGATCCTGCGCATGCTCCAGGGCCTGGCCCTGGGCGGCGAGTACGGCGGCGCGGCGACCTACGTGGCCGAGCACGCCCCGCCGGGCAAGCGCGGCTTCCACACCGGGTTCATCCAGTCCACCGCCACCCTCGGCCTGCTGCTGTCGCTGGTGGTGGTGCTGGGCAGCCGCTACATCAGTGGCGACCAGTTCGAAGCCTGGGGCTGGCGCCTGCCGTTCCTGCTGTCGATCGTGCTGCTGGCGATTTCCACGTGGATCCGCATGAGCATGCACGAGTCGCCGGCGTTCGTGAAAATGAAGGCCCAGGGCAAGGTGAGCAAGTCGCCGATCCGCGAGTCGTTCACCTCCTGGCCGAACCTCAAGGTGGTGCTCACCGCGCTGTTCAGCATCAACGCAGGGCAAGCGGTGACCTTCTACACCGCGCAGTTCTACGTGCTGTTCTTCATGACCCAGATGCTCAAGATGGACCCGGCCCAGGCCAACACGCTGCTGATCATCAGCGTGATCATCGGCGCGCCGTTCTTCGTGTTCTTCGGTTGGCTGTCGGACCGTGTGGGGCGCAAGCCGATCCTGATGCTCGGCCTGCTGCTGGCCACGGT
This sequence comes from Pseudomonas entomophila, assembly GCF_029193575.1. Taxonomy (GTDB): domain Bacteria; phylum Pseudomonadota; class Gammaproteobacteria; order Pseudomonadales; family Pseudomonadaceae; genus Aquipseudomonas; species Aquipseudomonas entomophila_G. The sequence continues at coordinate 226,565 of NZ_JARGCS010000047.1, forward strand.
GTGCTACTTCCCGATGTTCAAGGCCCTGAGCCATTACGCCAACCCGCAGATCGACGCGGCCAGCCGCCAGGCGCCGATCGTGGTCAACGCCGACCCGCAGGGCTGCACCTTCCAGTTCGACCCGGTTGGCAAGGCGCGTTTCGACAGCCCGTGCGACAAGGTCAAGACCTTCCTGGTCAAGCAGGGGCTGCCGTACAGCTCGGTCAATACCACGGGCAGCGACGTGTCGGTGAGCATTGGCGACAAGACCCTCAACGGCTTCGACGAAGCGGCCCTGCGTGCAGCCATCCAGCAGGCTGGTTACCCGGCCAAGGCCGACCCGGCGCAGGTGAACCAAGTGATGGTGGTGGTGCTGATCGTCGCGATGATCCTGATCGCCACCATGACCTATGGGCCGTTGGCAGCGGTGATGGTGGAGCTGTTCCCGACGCGCATCCGCTATACCTCGATGTCGCTGCCGTACCACATCGGCAACGGTTGGTTCGGCGGCTTCCTGCCGACCGTGTCGTTCGCGCTGGTGGTGTACACCGGGGATATCTTCTACGGGCTGTGGTATCCGGTGCTGATCACCGGGGTGAGCCTGGTGGTGGGGATCTTCTGCCTGAAAGAGACGCGCGATGTGGATATCGACAAGGTCTGAGTGAGGGCCCGCAGCGCAGTGCTCTGGGTTGGCGGTGAACCTGTAGGAGCAGGTACAAAAAAACCGGCGTAAAAGCCGGTTTTTTTATGCCCTGAAAAAACTTATGCACGATTTTCGAAAAAACGTCATACAGAGAAATAAATAGCTAATTCAACCACTTAGCTTGTTCTGAATAAGGTTAATCCAAAAATTGCTAACACGTTATCCACAGATCGTCAGGCGATAGGCTGCGGGGTGTTTTCCGCCGCCGGCGGCAGCGAGCCCATGGCCCGCTGCGCCGCCTCGTTCCACGCCTGGGCGCGGTCGTTCAGCTCGGCAATGGCGCGTGGCCCGCTGCCCACCGGGTACATGGGTTCGCCGATCACCACCTCGATCGTGCCCGAACGCTTGCCCCAGCCCGACTTGGGCCAGAACTTGCCAGCGTTGTGCGCCACGGGCAGCACCGGCAGGCCGGCATTCACCGCCAGCGCGGTGCCGCCCCGGGAGAACTTGCCCACCTGGCCGTGCGGCACGCGCGTGCCTTCGGGGAAGATCAGCACCCACACGCCCTGCTTGAGCAACTCGTCGCCCTTGCTCGCCACGTGGCGCAGGGCTTCCTTGGGGTTGCCGCGGTCGATGGCGATCGGCCGCAGCATGGCCATCGCCCAGCCGAAGAACGGCACGTACAGCAGTTCGCGCTTGAGCACCTGGCTCAACGGCGAGAAGTACGCCGAGAGGAAGAACGTCTCCCAGGTGCTCTGGTGGTTCGACAGGATCACGCACGGCTGCTGCGGCACGTTCTCAGCCCCGGTGACCTTGTAGTCGATGCCCAGGATCACCCGGGTCAGGAACACCGCGCAGCGGCACCAGTACACGTTGATGAACCGGTAGCGCTTGGGGAACGGCAGGAACGGCGCAACGAAGAAGCTCAGCGAGCACCACAGCAGCGAACTGGTGCCCAACAGCAGGTAAAAAAGAGCGATTCTGATCGCCTGCAGGATCGACATAGTGGCATGTACCGTCGCGGGGGGCGCCCGCCCTTGGGAAAAAGTGCGCCAAAGGGCGCACTAACGAATAAGTTCTCCGGCGATAGCCGCCAGGTCATCGAAAATCAATGTATTTTCCGGGACACCTTTCTCCAGGGTCCTCTCACCCTTGCCGGTTTTCACCAACACGGGTTGTGCACCGACGGCCAGGGCGGCCTCCAGGTCACCTTTACTATCGCCGACAAACCACACACCCGCCAGGCTGGCCTGGTAGTGCGCGGCAATCGCCAGCAGCATGCCGGGCTTGGGCTTGCGGCAGTCGCAGCCGTCGTCCGGGCCATGCGGGCAATGCACGATGTAGCCGACTTCACCGCCCTGCTCGGCGACCAGCACGCGCAGGCGCGCGTGCATGGCTTCGAGGGTTTCCAGTGGGTAGTAGCCACGGGCGATGCCGGACTGGTTGGTGGCCACCGCCACCGTCCAGCCCGCCTTGCTCAACTGCGCGATGGCCTCGATCGAGCCAGGAATGGGCAGCCATTCGTCCAGCGACTTGATGTAGGCGTCGGAGTCGTAGTTGATCACCCCGTCTCGATCGAGAATCAGCAGTTTCAAGGCTTACCCCAGCAGCGAGATGTCGGCCACGCCCAGGAACAGGCCGCGCAGGCGGCTGAGCAGGGCATAACGGTTGGCGCGCACCTTGGCGTCCTCGGCGTTGACCATCACCGCCTCGAAGAAGGCGTCGACCGGGTCGCGCAGGGCGGCCAGGCGGGCCAGCGACTCGCTGTACTGACGCGCGGCGGCCATCGGCTGCACGGCCTGGTCGGCCTGCTGGATCGCCGAGTACAAGGAGAACTCGTTGGCGTTGTCGAAGTACTTCGGCTCGACCTGCTCGGCGATGGCGCCTTCGGCCTTGCCCAGCAGGTTCGACACACGCTTGTTCACCGCGGCCAGGGCCTCGGCTTCCGGCAGCTTGCGGAAGGCCTGCACGGCCTGCACGCGCTGGTCGAAGTCCAGGGCCGAGGATGGTTTCAGGGCACGCACCGACAGGTAGGTGGCGACGTCCACGCCTTCGTCTTCGTAACGCGCGCGCAGGCGGTCGAAGACGAACTCCAGCACCTGGTCGGCCAGGCCTGCGGCCTTGACCTTGGCGCCGTACTGCTTGACGGCGAACTCGACCGCGGCGGTCAGGTCCAGGTCCAGCTGCTTCTCGATCAGGATGCGCAGCACGCCCAGGGCGGCACGGCGCAGGGCGTACGGGTCCTTGCTGCCGGTGGGCAGCATGCCGATGCCGAAGATGCCGACCAGGGTGTCGAGCTTGTCGGCCACGGCCACGGCGGCACCGGTCAGGGTTTCCGGCAGTTCGGCACCGGCGCCGCGCGGCATGTACTGCTCGTTCAGCGCCAGGGCGACGTCCTGCGGCTCGCCGTCGTTGATTGCGTAGTAGTAGCCGGCGATGCCTTGCATCTCAGGGAACTCGCCGACCATCTCGGTGGCCAGGTCGCACTTCGACAGCAGGCCTGCACGGCCCGCCCGCTCGGCGTTGCCGCCGATGTGCGGGGCGATGAACGAGGCCAGTTTGGAGACGCGCTCGGCCTTGTCGTAGACGGTGCCCAGCTGGGCCTGGAAGACCACGTTCTTCAGGCGCTCGTTGAAGGTCTCGAGCGGCTGCTTCTTGTCTTGCTTGAAGAAGAACTCGGCGTCGGTCAGGCGCGGGCGCACGACCTTCTCGTTGCCCTGCACGATCTGCTTCGGGTCGCGGCTCTCGACGTTGGCCACGGTGATGAAGCGCGGCAGCAGCTTGCCTTCGCTGTCCAGCAGGCAGAAGTACTTCTGGTTGTCCTGCATGGTGGTGATCAGCGCTTCCTGCGGCACGTCGAGGAAACGCTCCTCGAACGAGCACACCAGCGGCACCGGCCACTCGACCAGCGCGGTCACTTCGTCCAGCAGCGCCGGCGGCACGATGGCCGAGCCTTCCTGCTGCATGGCCAGTTCCGCGGTACGCTTGGCGATCAGCTCGCGGCGCTCGGCGAAGTCGGCCAGCACGTAGGCCTTGCGCAGGTCTTCGACGTAGTTGGCCGGGGTGGTGATCAGCACGTTGTCCGGGTGGTGGAAGCGGTGGCCACGGGATTCGCGGCCGGCCTTCTGCGAGAGCAGGGTGCAGTCGACGACCTGGTCGCCGAGCAGCATCACCAGCCATTGGGTCGGGCGCACGAACTCCTCACGGCTGGCCGCCCAGCGCATGCGCTTGGGGATCGGCAGGTCGTTGAGCGAGTCTTCCACAATGGTCGGCAGCAGGCTGGTCGTGGCCTTGCCCGGGATGTGCTGGGAGAAGCGCAGCTTGGCGCCGCTCTGGTCGATGTCCGACAGCTCCACGCCGCACTTCTTGGCGAAGCCCAGGGCGGCCTGGGTGGGGTTGCCGTCGGCGTCGAAGGCGGCCTGGCGGGGCGGGCCGTCGATGTTGATGCTGCGGTCCGGCTGCTGCACGTCGAGCTGGCGGATCAGCACGGCCAGGCGACGCGGCGCGGCGTACACCGACTTGCCGGTGTAGTTCAGGCCCGCGGCCTGCAGGCCTTTCTCGATGCCGGCCAGGAAGGCGTCGCCGAGGCTGGCGAGGGCTTTCGGTGGCAGCTCTTCGGTGCCCAGTTCAACCAGGAAATCTTGAGCACTCATTGTGCAGCCTCCAGCTTGGCCAGTACTTCGTCACGCAGTTCAGGGGTGGCCATCGGGAAGCCCAGGCGTGCGCGGGCTTGCAGATAGCTTTGCGCGACATCCCGGGCCAGGGTGCGCACGCGCAGGATGTAGCGCTGGCGCTCGGTCACCGAGATGGCGCGGCGGGCGTCGAGCAGGTTGAAGGTGTGGGACGCCTTCAGGACCATTTCGTAGGTCGGCAGCGGCAGGTCCAGCTTGATCAGGCGGTTGGCTTCGCTTTCGTAGAAGTCGAACAGCTCGAACAGCTTGTCGACGTTGGCGTGCTCGAAGTTGTAGGTCGACTGCTCGACCTCGTTCTGGTGGAACACGTCGCCGTAGCTGACCTTGCCGAACGGGCCGTCGGCCCAGACCAGGTCGTACACCGAATCCACACCCTGGAGGTACATGGCCAGGCGCTCCAGGCCGTAGGTGATTTCACCGGTGACCGGGTAGCACTCGATGCCGCCGACCTGCTGGAAGTAGGTGAACTGGGTCACCTCCATGCCGTTGAGCCAGATTTCCCAGCCCAGGCCCCAGGCGCCGAGGGTCGGCGATTCCCAGTTGTCTTCGACGAAGCGGATGTCGTGGACCAGCGGATCCAGGCCGATGGCCTTCAGCGAGCCGAGGTACAGCTCCTGGAAGTTGGCCGGGTTCGGCTTGAGCACCACCTGGAACTGGTAGTAGTGCTGCAGGCGGTTGGGGTTCTCGCCATACCGCCCGTCGGCCGGGCGACGGCTGGGCTGCACGTAGGCGGCGTTCCAGGTCTCTGGGCCCACGGCGCGCAGGAAGGTGGCGGTATGGAAAGTGCCGGCGCCTACTTCCATATCGTAGGGCTGAAGCACCACACAACCTTGCTCGGCCCAGTACTGCTGCAGGGCGAGGATCAGGTCTTGGAAGGTACGCACGGCTGGCGTAGGCTGGCTCACGAAATTCACCTGTATCTGGGGATGCGGATGTAAAGAGCGGGAGTATAACCCGATTCGCCTCGCCCTCTACTCATTGGAGCCTTATGCCACGCTGCTTTTGGTGTACCGACGATCCGTTGTACCAGGCCTACCACGACCAGGAGTGGGGAACGCCACAGCGTGACCCGGCGTTGCTCTTCGAGATGCTTTTGCTCGAAGGGTTCCAGGCGGGGCTGTCGTGGATCACCGTGCTGCGCAAACGCGAGCACTACCGCAAGGTGATGTTCGGCTTCGACCCCCACCTATTGGCGCAGATGAGCGACGAACGGATCGAGGCGCTGATGCTCGACCCCGGCATCATCCGCAACCGCCTGAAGATCAATGCCGCCCGGCGCAACGCACGGGCCTGGCTGGCCCTGGACAACCCCGCCGAGTGGCTGTGGTCGTTCGTCGGCGGTGAGCCGAAGATCAATCATTTCAAGGGGCGCGAAGAGATGCAGTCGGTCACCGACGAGGCCAAGGCGATGAGCAAGGCCTTGCAGAAGAAGGGCTTCACCTTCGTCGGCCCGACCATCTGCTACGCCTTCATGCAGGCCACCGGCATGGTCATGGACCACACCACCGATTGCGATCGCTACGCCGCGCTGGCGCGCTGAGGCGTTACAATGCGCGCCTTGCAGAAATAAGGAATTCGCCTGTGGAAAAGTTCAAGGGCGCCCTGATGGTCGGGGTGCTGCGGTTGTTCGCCAAGCTGCCCTGGGGTGCCGTGCAGCGGGTCGGCGCCGGTATCGGCTGGCTGATGTGGAAGGTGCCGAACGGCTCGCGCAACGTGGTGCGCATCAACCTGGCCAAGTGCTTCCCGGAGATGGACCCGGCCGAACGTGAACAACTGGCGGGCCGCGCGCTGAAGGACATCGGCAAGTCGTTCGTGGAAAGCGCCTGCGCGTGGATCTGGCCGCCGCAGCGCTCGCTCGACCTGGTCAAGGAAGTGCACGGCCTGGAAGTGCTGGAGCAGGCCCTGGCCTCGGGCAAGGGCGTGGTCGGCATCACCAGCCACCTGGGCAACTGGGAGGTGCTCAACCACTTCTATTGCAACCAGTGCAAGCCGATCATCTTCTACCGCCCGCCGAAGCTGAAGGCGGTCGATGAGCTGCTGCGCGAGCAGCGGGTGCAGATGGGCAACCGCGTGGCGCCGTCGACCAAGGAAGGCATCCTCAGCGTGATCAAGGAAGTGCGCCGGGGCGGGCAGGTGGGCATTCCCGCCGACCCCGAGCCGGCGGAATCCGCCGGGGTGTTCGTGCCGTTCCTCGGCACCCAGGCGCTGACCAGCAAGTTCGTGCCGAACATGCTGGCGGGCGGCAAGGCGGTGGGGGTGTTCCTGCACGCCCTGCGGCTGCCGGACGGGTCGGGGTTCAAGGTGTTCCTGGAGGCGGCGCCAGAGGCGATGTACAGCACCGACGTGACCGAGTCGGCGGCGGCCATGAGCAAGGTGGTCGAGCGCTATGTGCGCGAGTACCCGAGCCAGTACATGTGGAGCATGAAGCGCTTCAAGAAGCGCCCGGCCGGCGAGCCGCGCTGGTACTGACACCCCTGGCCTGCTGAGGCCTCTGCCCCTTTAGGCGCGGGCTTGCCCCGTGCCTAAAGGGGCAGCGTTGCGCTCAGGCCTTGTTCAGCTTCTTCAGGAACACCGCCATCTCCTTCTCGGCCTGCTTGTCGCCATGCGCCTGGGCCGCCACGATGCCCTCCTCCCATGCCTTGCGCGCCGCCGCCGTGTCGCCTTGCAGCTGATACGCCTTGCCCAGCAACTTCCACGCCGCCGAATACTTCGGGTCCTGCTCCACGCAGCGCGCCAGGTGCACGGCTGCTTCGGCGCCGTTGCCTTCGTCCAGCCAGGCCTTGCCCAGGCCGAAACGCAGCAGGGCGTTATCCACACCCTTGGCCAGCATCTTTTCCAGCGACTCGCGCATGCCGTCTCTCCCTTAGAAGAAGCTCAAACCCACGTGGAACAGCTTTTCCACGTCGCGAATATGCTTTTTATCCACAACGAAGAGGATCACATGGTCCCCCGCCTCGATCACCGTGTCGTCGTGGGCGATCAGCACTTGCTCGTCGCGGATGATCGCGCCGATGGTGGTGCCCGGCGGCAGGGCGATGTCCTCGATGGCCTTGCCGATCACCTTGCTCGACTTCGAATCGCCATGCGCCACCGCCTCGATCGCCTCGGCCGCGCCACGGCGCAGGGAGTGCACGCTGACGATATCGCCACGGCGCACGTGGGCCAGCAGGGTGCCGATGGTCGCCAGCTGCGGGCTGATGGCGATGTCGATGTCGCCACCCTGCACCAGGTCGACGTAGGCGGGGTTGTTGATCAGCGTCATCACCTTGCGCGCGCCCAGGCGCTTGGCCAGCAGCGACGACATGATGTTGGCCTCGTCGTCGTTGGTCAGGGCCAGGAAGATATCGGCCTCGGCGATGTTCTCCTCGAGCATCAGGTCCTTGTCCGAGGCGCTGCCTTGCAGCACCACGGTGCTTTCCAGGGTGTCCGAAAGGTAGCGGCAGCGTGCCGGGTTCATCTCGATGATCTTCACCTGGTAGCGGCTCTCGATGGCCTCGGCCAGGCGCTCGCCGATCTGTCCGCCGCCGGCGATGACCACGCGCTTGTTGCTCTCGTCGATGCGCCGCAGCTCGCCCATCACCGCGCGGATGTCCTTCTTCGCGGCGATGAAGAACACCTCGTCGTCGGCCTCGATCACCGTGTCGCCATGCGGCTTGATCGGCCGGTCGCGGCGGAAGATCGCCGCCACGCGGGTGTCGACGTTGGGCATGTGCGCGCGGATCTGGCGCAGTTGCTGGCCCACCAGCGGGCCACCGTAGTAGGCCTTGACCGCCACCAGCTGGGCCTTGCCCTCGGCGAAGTCGATCACCTGCAGGGCACCGGGGTGTTCGATCAGGCGCTTGATGTAGTTGGTCACCACCTGCTCGGGGCTGATCAGCACGTCCACCGGGATGTGGTCGTTGTGGAACAGCTCTTCGCGGGTGAGGTACGCCGATTCGCGCACCCGGGCGATCTTGGTCGGGGTGTGGAACAGCGAATAGGCCACCTGGCAGGCGACCATGTTGGTTTCGTCGCTGTTGGTCACCGCGACCAGCATGTCGGCGTCGTCGGCGCCGGCCTGGCGCAGTACCGTCGGCAGCGAGCCCCGGCCCTGCACCGTGCGGATGTCCAGGCGGTCGCCGAGGTCGCGCAGGCGCTCGCCATCGGTGTCGACCACGGTGATGTCGTTGGCTTCGCTGGCCAGGTGCTCGGCCAGCGTGCCGCCGACCTGCCCCGCACCCAGGATGATGATCTTCATCCGCTACTCCCTACCCTTCTTGTTCTTATCCGCGCGTGGCGGCGATCTTGATCAGCTTGGCATAGTAGAACCCGTCGTGGCCGCCTTCCTGGGCCAGCAACTGGCGGCCGTGGGGCTGGCGCAGGCCGGCTTCGGTGGCCAGGTCCAGCTCACGGGCGCCCGGGGTGCGGGCGAGGAACGCGTCGATCACCTCGGTGTTCTCGGTCGGCAAACTGGAGCAGGTGGCGTAGAGCAGCATGCCGCCCACTTCCAGGGTCGGCCACAGGGCATCGAGCAGCTCGCCTTGCAGCGCGGCCAGGGCCGGGATGTCGTCGGCCTGGCGGGTCAACTTGATGTCCGGGTGGCGGCGGATCACGCCAGTGGCCGAGCATGGCGCGTCGAGCAGGATGCGCTGGAATGGCTTGCCATCCCACCAGCTGGCGGTGTCGCGGGCGTCGCAGGCGATCAATTGGGCGTCGAGCTTGAGGCGGTCGAGGTTCTCGCGCACCCGCGCCAGGCGCTTGGCTTCCAGGTCGATGGCCACCACCTCGCCCAGGCCCTGCTCGGCTTCGAGCAGGTGGCAGGTCTTGCCGCCAGGGGCGCAGCAGGCGTCGAGCACGCGTTGGCCGGGGGCCAGTTCGAGCAGGTCGGCGGCCAGTTGCGCGGCTTCGTCCTGCACGCTGACCCAGCCGTCTGCGAAGCCCGGCAGGCCGCGCACGTCGCAGGCTGCATCCAGCACGATGGCGTCGCGGCTGTAGCGGCACGGGCTGGCGCCGATGCCCGCCTCGGCCAGCAGCGCCAGGTAGGCGTCGCGGCTGTGGTGGCGGCGGTTGACCCGCAGGATCATCGGCGGGTGCGCGTTGTTGGCAGCGCAAATCGCTTCCCACTGGTCGGGCCAGAAGGCTTTCAGCGCCTTCTGCAACCAGCGTGGGTGGGCGGTGCGCACCACCGGGTCGCGCTCCATCTCGGCGAGCAGCGCCTCGCCTTCGCGCTGGGCGCGGCGCAGCACGGCGTTGAGCAGGCCCTTGGCCCAGGGCTTTTTCAGCTTGTCGGCGCAGCCGACGGTCTCGCCGAGGGCGGCGTGGGCCGGGATGCGCGTGTAGAACAGCTGGTACAGGCCGACCAGCAGCAGCGCCTGCACGTCGGCGTCGGCGGCCTTGAAGGGCTTTTGCAGCAGTTGCGCGGCTAGCAGTTCGAGGCGCGGTTGCCAGCGGGCGGTGCCGAAGGCCAGGTCCTGGACCAGGCCACGGTCGCGCTCCTCGACCTTGTCCAGTTGCGCCGGCAACGAGCTGTTCAGCGAGGCCTTGCCGCTGAGCACGGCGGCCAGGGCGCGGGCGGCGGCCAGGCGTGGGTTCATTGGCCGAGCACCTTGTGGCTTGCGAACTGCTCGCGGCGGCTGTTGAACAGGTCGCTGAAGGCCAGGGCCTTGCCGCCGGGCAGTTGCAGGCGGGTCAGGCTCAGGGCCTGGTCACCGCAGGCGACCACCAGGCCGTCCTTGCTCGCCGAGAGGATCTCGCCGGGGGCGCCATGGCCTGTGGATAACGTCGCCGCGAGCACTTTCACGCTTTCGCCGTCGAGTGTGCTGTGGCACACCGGCCAGGGGTTGAAGGCGCGGATCAGGCGCTCCAGCTCGACAGCCGGGCGGCTCCAGTCGAGGCGGGCTTCGTCCTTGTTCAGCTTGTGCGCGTAGGTGGCCAGGGCGTCGTCCTGCACCTCGCCGTGCAGGCTGCCGTCGGCCAGGCCGGCGATGGCTTGCACCACCGCGCCCGGGCCCAGTTCGGCGAGGCGGTCGTGCAGGGTGCCGCCGGTGTCGTCGGACCTGATCGGGGTGGTGACTTTGAGCAGCATCGGGCCGGTGTCCAGGCCCGCTTCCATGCGCATCACGGTCACGCCGCTCTCGGCGTCGCCCGCTTGCACGGCGCGCTGGATCGGCGCCGCGCCGCGCCAGCGCGGCAGCAGCGAGGCGTGACTGTTGATGCAGCCCAGGCGCGGGATGTCCAGCACCGCCTGCGGCAGAATCAGGCCGTAGGCGACCACCACCATCAGGTCAGGCGCGAGGGCGGCGAGCTCGGCCTGGGCTTCGGCGTTGCGCAGGGTCGGCGGCTGCAGCACGGGGATGTCGTGGGCCAGCGCCAGCTGCTTGACCGGGCTGGGCATGAGCTTCTGGCCACGGCCGGCCGGGCGGTCGGGCTGGGTGTAGACGGCCACGATCTCGTAAGGGCTGTCGAGCAGGGCCTTGAGGTGTTCGGCGGCAAACTCTGGGGTGCCTGCGAAGACGATGCGCATGGAGTTCTCGCTTCAAAAAAGAAAAAGGCTTGCCGGAGCAAGCCTTTGGAAGGTGGGGATCAGGCTTGCTGGCGGTGCTGCTTTTCCAGCTTCTTCTTGATCCGGTCGCGTTTGAGTTGGGACAGGTAGTCGACGAACAGCTTGCCGTTGAGGTGGTCGAACTCGTGCTGCACGCACACCGCCAACAGGCCTTCGGCTTCCAGCTCGTAGGGCTTGCCGTCGCGGTCCTGGGCCTTCACCCGCACGCGCAGTGGGCGGTCGACGTTCTCGTAGAAGCCGGGCACCGACAGGCAGCCTTCCTGGTACTGGCCCATGTCGTGGGTCAGCTCTTCGACGCTGGGGTTGATGAAGACCCGCGGCTCGCTGCGGTCTTCGCTCAGGTCCATCACCACGACCTGCTTGTGCACGTTGACCTGCGTGGCGGCCAGGCCAATGCCGGGCGCTTCGTACATGGTTTCGAACATGTCGTCGATCAGCTGGCGCAGGGCGTCGTCGAACTCGGTTACCGGTTTGGCGATCGTGCGCAGGCGTGGGTCGGGGAATTCGAGGATGTTCAGAATGGCCATAGGGGTCAGGCAGTCACTGTGCGTTTGGTTGAAAACTGAGCACACATAATAAAGGGTATTGGCGCATTCGGCACCTGGGATTGCTCGGCTAGGGTTTGAGGGGGTGGCCCCTCGCGGGGCGAGCCCGTTCCCACAGGTACAGCGCCGTCCTCGAGGACGCCGCCGTACCTGTAGGCGCGGGCTTGCCCCGTGATGAGGCACGAACCGCCCCTTAATGGACAGCTTGTCAAAGTATTATCAACAAAGTTATCCACAGCTTGTGCCACGTGGATGACCCCACGCCGATCAAGGATGATCCGCCATGCCTGCGCCTCTTTCCGCCCAATGCCCGCCCGCCGAACTGGAAGCGCGATTGCGTCTGCATCGCCTTCCCGAGGTCGGCCCGCAGCGCTTTCGCACCCTGATCAAGGCCTTCGCCAGCGCCTCGTCGGCCCTCGCCGCACCGGCCAGCGCCTGGCGTGCCTTGGGCTTGCCGCCGGTCAGCGCCGAGGCTCGCCGCAGCGCTGAGATACGCGATGCGGCCAGCGCCGCGATGGCCTGGCTAGAGCGCTCCGGCCAGCATTTGCTGATGTGGGACAGCCCCGGCTACCCCGCCCTGCTGGGCGAAATCGACGACCCGCCACCGCTGCTGTTCGTCGCCGGAAACCCTGGTTTGCTCGAGCGCCCGCAGTTGGCGATCGTCGGCAGCCGCCGCGCCTCGCCCCCTGCGCTCGACACCGCCGCCGCCTTCGCCCGCTGTCTTTCCCAGGCCGGTTTCACCATCACCAGCGGCCTCGCCCTGGGCATCGACGGTGCCGCTCATCGGGCCACATTGGCGGCCGGCGGGGGCACCATAGGCGTGCTGGGTACCGGGCTAGAAAAATTTTATCCACAGCGCCACCGCAACCTGGCGCAAGCGATGATCGACAGCGGTAGCGCGGTGGTTTCCGAGTTTCCATTGGATGCCGATCCGCAACCCGCCAACTTCCCCCGGCGCAACCGGATCATCAGCGGGCTGTCGCTGGGCGTGCTGGTGGTGGAGGCGAGCCTGGCCAGCGGTTCGCTGATCACCGCGCGCCTGGCGGCCGAGCAGGGGCGCGAGGTGTACGCCATTCCCGGGTCGATTCATCACCCCGGTGCGAAGGGCTGCCACCAGTTGATCCGCGAGGGTGCGTTGCTGGTGGAAAGCGTCGAGCAGATCCTCGACAGCCTGCGCGGCTGGCAGAACCTGCCGCCGGCGCTTGCGGAAACCCCCGCCCACCCCTTGCTCGCGCTGCTGGTGGTCGCGCCACAGACCACCGAAGCCCTCGCCCACAACAGCGGCCAGCCGCTGGCGCAGGTGCTGGCCAGCCTGACCGAGCTGGAGCTGGAGGGGCGCGTCAGCCGTGAAGCCGGGCGTTGGTTTGCCCGGCCGGGCTAAGTAAACTGCGCATCAGCCTTTATGCGGAGAGACAGCAATGGTGAGCAGTTGGCGTGTGCAGCAAGCCGCGCGTGAGATTCGGGCCGGTGCGGTGATCGCTTACCCGACGGAAGCGGTCTGGGGCCTGGGCTGCGACCCGTGGAACGAGGACGCGGTGTACCGCCTGCTGGCGCTGAAATCGCGGCCTGTGGATAAAGGCTTGATCCTGATCGCCGACAACATCCACCAGTTCGACTTCCTGTTCGAGGATTTCCCCCAGGACTGGATCGACCGCATGGGCGCCACCTGGCCGGGGCCGAACACCTGGCTGGTGCCGCACCAGGACCTGCTGCCCGAATGGGTGACCGGCCAGCACGACACCGTGGCGCTGCGGGTCAGCGACCACCCGCTGGTGCGCGAGCTGTGCGCGTTGGTAGGGCCGTTGATTTCCACCTCGTGCAACCCCGGCGGCCGGCCAGCGGCCAAGACCCGCTTGCGGGTGGAGCAGTATTTCCGCGGGCAGCTGGACCTGGTGCTGGGCGGGGCGTTGGGTGGGCGCAAGAACCCGAGCGTGATTCGTGACCTGGCGACCGGCGAAGTCGTGCGCCCCGGCTGAAAACGCCGCCGCCCCCCTGTAGGAGTGGCGTCGATTCAGGGTTTTCTGATGGGGTGCGAGGAATTAGGGAAATATCCTACGCACCCTGTCGACCGTCATCACCTTCTCCGTGGGAACTCGTACCTCTAGGCTCCAGAGCGTCGCCGAACAACTTGGCGATCGGGTGTGGTAACCCGGTGTTTCTGGGGCAGCGCCGCTTATGGCGGCTGTGCGCGGGAGGCTTTTGCCTGCCGGGAATGCCTCCAGTCCGGTTTACCACCCCGCGTACAGCTGCCACCCAATCGTGTGGTAACGAATGGGTGTCAGCTCCATCACTGGAGCAATCATGAACAAGATAGTCCCTGACCCACCCCTCCCCGACACCACCACCCACCCCTTCGGCCGCTGCGATGCCGGCCACCCGCCGCTGTTCACCGTAAACCCAGACATTGAAGCCCACGACGCCCTGGTGCACGTGGCGCTCTACCTGCGCTGCGCCTACGACACCGGCATGAAGGCGCTCGACTACCTGCGCGATGAAGGCCGCGGCATGTACTGGGCGAGCCTGCATTCGGTCGAGATGGCGGAAGGGTTGGTGGAGGCGATGCTCGAGGGCATCGAGTCCTCGGCATTGGCGAAAAGGCCTGTTGGCTGAACGGGCCCCATCGCGGGGCAAGCCCGCTCCTACAGGTAACCGCTGATTCTGAATTCAGCGCGGTACCTGTAGGAGCGGGCGTGCCCGCGATGGGGCCGCAGAGCGGCCCCGGCAATCAGGGCAGCAGCACCGTCGACCCCACCGTGCGCCGCGCCGACAACTCGGCCTGCGCCTTCGCTGCCTCGGCCAACGGATAGCGCTGCTGGATATCCACTACCAACCGCCCGCTGCCGATCATGCCGAACAGGTCGTCGGCCATCGCCTGGGTGTTCTCGGCGTTGTTGGCATACGACCCCAGCGTCGGCCGGGTGACATACAGCGAACCCTTCTGCGACAGGATCCCCAGGTTCACCCCACTCACCGCCCCCGAGGCATTGCCGAAGCTCACCATCAACCCGCGCGGCTTCAGGCAGTCCAGCGAGGTCAGCCAGGTGTCGGCGCCGACACCGTCGTACACCACCGGGCACTTCTGCCCGTCGGTCAGCTCCAGCACGCGCTTGGCCACGTCCTCGTGGCTGTAGTCGATGGTCGCCCACGCGCCCAGGGCCTTGGCGCGCTCAGCCTTCTCGGCGGAACTGACCGTGCCGATCAGCTTGGCGCCCAGCGCCTTGGCCCATTGGCACGCCAGCGAGCCCACGCCGCCAGCAGCGGCGTGGAACAGGATCACGTCGCCCGGCTGCACCGCGTAGGTCTGCTTGAGCAGGTACTGCACCGTCAGGCCCTTGAGCATCACCGCCGCCGCCTGCTCGAAACTGATGTCGCCGGGCAGCTTCACCAGGTTGGCTTCGGGCAGCGTGTGCACCTCGCTGTACGCGCCCAGCGGGCCACCGGCGTAGGCCACGCGGTCGCCAACCTTGAGCCGGGTGACGCCTTCGCCCACCGCCTCGACCAGCCCGGCGCCTTCGGTGCCCAGGCCCGAAGGCAGCGAGGGTGGGGCGTACAGCCCGCTGCGGAAATAGGTGTCGATGAAGTTCAGGCCGATGGCCTGGTTGCGCACGCGCACCTGCTGCGGGCCGGGCGGCGCAGGGTCGAATTCGACCAGTTGCAGGACTTCCGGGCCGCCATGCTGGCTGAACTGGATTCGCTTGGCCATCACACACTCCTGTCGTCGGGGTCGCAAAGCCTTCTATCGGACGCCTTTGCCTGATCGGCGTCAACTGCGGCGCGCGCCTGGCCGGTGGTATGCTACGCGGCGACTTTCCCCCTGCCTTTCCAGGTGATCCGATGACCAGCCGTACCGAGGCCGTGAAGGCCTACCTGCTCGACCTGCAAGACCGCATCTGCACTGCCATCGAGAACGAAGACGGCGGCGCGCGCTTCGTCGAGGATGCCTGGGTGCGCGAGGCCGGCGGCGGTGGCCGCACGCGGGTGATCGGCGCGGGCAAGGTGGTCGAGAAAGGCGGGGTCAACTTCTCCCATGTGTTCGGCGCCGGCCTGCCGCCGTCGGCCAGTGCGCACCGCCCGGAGCTCGCGGGCCGTGGCTTCGAGGCGCTGGGCGTGTCGCTGGTGATCCACCCGCACAACCCGTACGTGCCGACCTCCCACGCCAACGTGCGCTTCTTCATCGCCGAGAAGGAAGGCGAGGAAGCGGTGTGGTGGTTCGGCGGCGGCTTCGACCTGACCCCGTACTACGGCAACGAGGAAGACTGCATCCATTGGCACCGCGTCGCCGAGCAGGCCTGCGCGCCGTTCGGCGCCGACGTCTACCCGCGCTACAAAGCCTGGTGCGACCGCTACTTCCACCTCAAGCACCGCGGCGAGCCGCGCGGTATCGGCGGGTTGTTCTTCGACGACCTCAACGAGTGGGGCTTCGACACCTGCTTCGCGTTCATCCGCGCCATCGGCGACGCCTACGTCGAGGCCTACCTGCCGATCGTCCAGCGCCGCAAGCACACCCCCTACACCGCGCAGCAGCGTGAATTCCAGGAGTACCGCCGTGGGCGCTACGTGGAGTTCAACCTGGTGTACGACCGTGGCACGCTGTTCGGCCTGCAATCGGGCGGGCGCACCGAGTCGATCCTCATGTCGCTGCCGCCGCAGGTGCGCTGGGGCTACGACTGGAAGGCCGCGCCGGGCAGCGAGGAAGCGCGCCTGACCGAGTACTTCCTCACCGACCGCGATTGGCTCGGCCAGTGAGCCCTGTGGTTAACCAAGGAGCCCCCATGGACCAGTACGTCGTTTTCGGCAACCCCATCGGCCACAGCAAGTCGCCGTTGATCCACCGCCTGTTCGCCGACCAGACCGGCCAGGCCCTTGAATACAGCACCCTGCTGGCGCCGCTGGACGATTTCAGCGACTGCGCCCGGGGCTTCTTCAAGCAGGGCAGCGGCGCCAACGTCACCGTGCCGTTCAAGGAAGAGGCCTTCCGCCTGTGCGACAGCCTCACCGAACGCGCCCAGCGCGCGGGGGCGGTGAATACCTTGGTGAAACTGCCCGATGGCACGTTGCGTGGCGACAACACCGACGGCGCCGGCCTGGTGCGCGACCTGACGGTGAATGCCGGCGTCGAGCTGGCCGGCAAGCGCATTCTCATCCTCGGTGCCGGCGGCGCGGTGCGTGGCGTGCTGGCGCCGATCCTGGCGCACAAGCCGCAGTCGCTGGTGATCGCCAACCGCACGGTGGAAAAGGCCGAGCAACTGGCGCGTGAGTTCGATGCGCTGGGGCCGGTGGTGGCCAGCGGGTTTGCCTGGTTGCAGGAGCCGGTGGACGTGATCATCAACGCCACCTCGGCGAGCCTGTCGGGCGAGCTGCCGCCGATTGCCGAGAGCCTGGTCGAGGCGGGGCGCACGGTGTGCTACGACATGATGTACGGCAAGGAGCCGACGCCGTTCTGCCAGTGGGCCAGCCGCCTGGGCGCGGCGAAGGTGCTGGATGGCTTGGGGATGCTGGCTGAGCAGGCGGCCGAGGCGTTCTATGTGTGGCGTGGCGTCAGGCCTGAGACCGGGCCGGTGTTGGATGAGCTGCGGCGGCAGCTGGCGCGGGGGTAAGGTGGCGGCCTCATCGCGGGCTTGCCCCGCGATCGGGCCGCACAGCGGCCCCTGGCCCTAGTCCTCGAAGCGGATTGGGCACGACGCGGCCCCCTCCAGCTTCTGCAACTCCTCGATCACCTGCGGGCGTGCGCGCTGCAGGGTCAAACTCCCCCCGCCGCGCCTCAGCCGCCGCGCCTCGCGGTGCAGCATGTCCACCCCCGAGTAATCGATGAAGTTCACCTGCCGCGCATCGATCACCACCTGCGGCCCCTGGCAGCGTTGCAGGCGCACCTGCAGGTAATGCGCGGCGCCGAAGAAGATCGACCCACCCACCCGCAGCACGTCCGCCTCGCCTTCCCTGCTTTGTTGCACCCGTGGCCGTGAGGTGCGCTTGAGGTAGAAGAACAGCGACGCCAGCACCCCGGCGTAGATCGCCGTCTGCAATTCCAGCAACAAGGTGGCGGCGGCGGTCAGGGCCATGACCAGGAACTCCGAACGGCTGACCCGGAACAGCGCGCGGATGCCGCGATGGTCCACCAGCCCCCAGCAGATCAACAGGATGCTGCCGGCCATCGCCGGGATCGGCAGGTGCGCGATCAGCCCGGCGCCGGCCACCGCGAACGCCGCCACCCACAGCGCCGAGAACACCCCGGCCATGGGCGAGCGGGCGCCGGCATCGAAGCTCAGGCCCGAGCGGGTGAACGAGCCGGCCGACAGGTAGCCGGAAAAGAACGCGCCGATCACGTTGGAAAAGCCCTGGGCACGGATCTCCTGGTCGGCGTCGATCAACTGCTCGGAGCGCGCCGACAGCGAGCGGGCGATCGACAGGCTGGTGACCAGCCCAAGCATGCCCACCGCCACGGCGCTGGGCAGCAGGCGCAGGATCAGCTCCAGGTCCAGCAGCGGCAGCGGGCTCAGCGGCGGCAACTGGCCGCTGAAGGCCGGCACGCGCGGCACATGGCCGAAGTGAGCGGGCAGCAGCCAGGCCGCCAGCGACACCAGCAGCAGGCTGATCAACAAGCTCGGCCAGCGCGGACGCCAGAGCTTGAGCGCCACGCCGATCAGTACGGTGGCCAGGCCCAGGGCCAGTGATGCCAAGTCAACTTCGCCGGCGTGGCTGAACAGCGCCTGGACGGTCTTCAGCGCGGTGGCCTGGCTGGGCAGGTCCAGGCCCAGCAGGTTCGGCAGTTGGCCCAGGGCGATCACCACCGCCGCGCCGAGGGTGAAGCCGAGCACCACCGAATGCGACACGAAATTCACCAGCGCCCCGAAGCGCAGCAGCCCCAACAGCAGTTGGAATACCCCGGCGAGAAAGGTCAGCAGCAGTATCAGGGTGATGTAGTCGCCGCTGCCGGCCACCGCCAAGGGGCTGACGCTGGCATAGAGGACGATGGAAATGGCGGCGGTCGGGCCGCAGATCAGGTGCCAGGACGAACCCCACAGGCAGGCCACCAGCACCGGCACGATGGCGGCGTACAGGCCGTATTCGGCGGGCAGGCCGGCGATCAGGGCGTAGGCGATGGATTGCGGCAGGGCGAGGATCGCGCCGCCCAGGCCCACCAGCAGGCCCTGGCGCAGGCTGCGGCGCGATTGCCGGGGCAGCCAGGTGAGGAACGGGAGCAGGTGGGTCATGGCATGTCCTTGACGTTACTGGCCCCTTGCAGGTGCGGGGCAAGCCCGCGCCTACAAGGAGGCGCGTCGTTACAGCTTGGTTTTCACGGCATCGTGGGCATCACCGCCGGCCTTGGTGGTCACCCCCGCCAGCCAGCCCTCCAGCAGCTGCGGGTGCGCCTTCACCCAGGCCTTCGCCGCCGCGTCGAAACTTACCTTCTTATCCACAACCTCGGCCATGATCGCGTTCTCCATCTCCAGCGAGAACGTCAGGTTGCTCAGCAGCTTCGTCGCATTCGGGCAGGCTTGTGGATAACCATTGCGCACCAGGGTATACACCTCGCCCTTGCTGCCGAACCACTGCTCGCCGCCCGTGAGGTAATGCATCTTCAGCTTCACGTTCATCGGGTGCGGGGTCCAGCCCAGGAAGGTGATGAACTGCTGTTTCTTCACCGCGCGATCCACCTGGGCGAGCATCGCCTGTTCGCTGGACTCGACCAGTTTCCACTGCCCGAGTTGGAAGTCGTTCTTGTCGATGATCGCCTTGAGCGACAGGTTGGCCGGCGCGCCGGAGCCAATGCCGTAGAGCTTCCTGTCGAATTGGTCTGCGTGCTTTTGCAGGTCGGCGAAGTCCTTCACGCCGGCGTTCCATACGTAGTCCGGCACTGCGAGGGTGAATTCGGTGCCTTCCAGATTGCGGGCCAGTCGTTTCACTTCGCCACTGGCGATGAACTTGTCATGGAATCCCTGCTGGGCCGGCATCCAGTTGCCGAGGAAGGCGTCGACGCGCCCGTCCTTGAGGCCGCCGTAGATGATCGGCACGGCCAGGCTGTCGATCTTCACCTGGTAACCCAGGCTTTCCAGGAGCAGGCGGGCCACGGCGTTGGTGGAGGCGATATCGCTCCAGCCGGGGTCGGCCATCTTCACGGTGCTGCATTGCGCGTCGCTGTCGGCGGCGTGGGCCGTGACGGTACCCAGGCCCAGGGCCAGGGCGAGCACGGCGGTGGAGAACGTCTTCATTGCGGCCTCTCTACTCAAATCAATCCAGGGGGGCGGGCTGTGGATAACGTGCCTTGCGCTCGAGGTCGTCGAGGTCGATGTGGTTGCGCATGTACTGTTGGCTGGCGTCCACCAGGGGTTGGTGGTCCCAGCTGTTCAGCGTGCCGATGGAAAGCGCCTCGGCCACCAGGCGGCGGCGCCGTTGGCTGGCCAGCACCTGCTCGCGCAGGGCGGGCATGTCCCAGCGTTGGCGGGCTTCATCGACGAATGCCTGCAGCAGCGCCTGGTGGTCCGGGCTGCCGGTGAGGTTCTCCCGCTCGTGCGGGTCGCGGCTCAGGTCATAGAGTAGGCATGGGTCCTCTGCGCTGTACACGAACTTGTAGGGGCCGCGGCGGATCATCATCAGCGGGCCGACGGTGCCTTCGGCCATGTACTCGCCGATCACCTCGTCATGCCCGCCCTGCCCTTGCAGGTGGCCGAGCAGCGAGCGGCCATCGAGGGGCAGGTGCGCTTCCACGCGGCCACCGGCAAGCTCGACCAGGGTCGGCAGCAGGTCGCAGGTCGATACGCTGGCCGCCACGCGCGCCGGGGCGAAGCGCTTGGGCGCGTGAATGAGCAGCGGCACCCGCGCCGACATCTCGAACCAGTGCATCTTGTACCAGAGCCCGCGCTCGCCAAGCATGTCGCCGTGGTCGCCGGAGAACACGATCAGCGTGTCGTCGGCCAGGTCGCAGTCCTCCAGCGTCTGCAGCAACTGGCCGATGTTGTCGTCGATGTAGCTGCACGCGCCGAAGTAGGCGCGGCGGGCGTCGCGGACTTTATCCACAGGCAGCGGCTTGCCCCACAGGTCGTAGACCTTGAGCAGGCGCTGGGCGTGCGGATCCTGTTGGTGGTCGGCGAACTCGGCGCGCGGCAGCGGGATATCCACACCCTCGTAGCGATCCCAGTAACGCTTGGGGATGGTGTACGGGTCGTGGGGGTGGGTCATGGAGACGGTCAGGCAGAACGGCCGGCCATCGTTGTCGCGCACGTGGTCGTAAAGGTACTGGCGCGCCTTGAACACCACCTCTTCGTCGAAATCCAGCTGGTTGGTGCGCACGCAGGGCCCGGCCTGCAACACCGAGGACATGTTGTGGTACCAGCTCGGGCGCGCGTCGGGCGCGTCCCAGTTCACCGCCCAGCCGTAGTCGGCGGGGTAGATGTCGCTGGTCAGGCGTTCCTCGTAGCCGTGCAGCTGGTCAGGGCCGCAGAAGTGCATCTTGCCCGACAGCGCGGTGCGGTAGCCGAGGCGGCGCAGGTAGTGGGCGTAGGTGGGCACGTCGGCGGGGAAGTCGGCGGCGTTGTCGTAGGCCCCGATACGGCTGGGCAACTGGCCGCTGACCAGGGTGAAGCGCGACGGCGCGCACAGCGGGCTGTTGCAGTAGGCGGCGTCGAACACCACGGCCTGCTCGGCGAGCTTGGCCAGGTGCGGCATCTTGATCGGCGAGGGGGCGTAGATCGGCAGCAAGGGGGCGGCCATCTGATCGGCCATGATGAACAGGATGTTGGGGCGTTTCATAGCTGCCTTCCATCGTCGAGGATTATGGGAATCGCTTGCGAACGAGGATGCGGCTGTGGATAACATGGGTAAAGCCCACGACGGGCAATGACTGGGATTAGCCACGCTTATGTTCGAGCACCTTGCCGACCTGTCGCTGGACACCTTGCGCGTGTTCGAGGCCGCCGCCCGCCTGCGCGGTTTCACTGCGGCGGCGCTGGAACTGGGCACCACCCAGCCGGCGGTGAGCCAGCAGGTCAAGCGCCTGGAGGCGCAGCTGGGCACGCGGTTGTTCGACCGCATCTACCGGGGCATCGCATTGACCGAGGCGGGCCAGGTGTTGTTCGAACAGGTGCACCAAGGGTTGCAGGCCATGGACGAGGGCATCGCCGAGGCGAGCGGCCGGGGCCAGCGCGAGGTGTTGCAGGTGGCCACCGACTTCGCCTTCGCGGCGTTCTGGTTGATGCCTCGGCTGCAGCGTTTTCATGAGGCTTATCCACAGGTGGACGTGAGCCTGGTGACCGGTGAGCGCAGCCAGGGCATGTTGCGACCGGACATCGATGTGGCGGTGCTGTTCGGCGATGGTCGCTTTCACCAGGGCGAGAGCCGGTGGTTGTTCGACGAAGAGGTGTTCCCTGTGTGCAGCCCGCGCCTGGTGGCGGGCCAGGCGATGCCGGCGGAGGCCTTGCAGCAGTTGCCGTTGCTGCACCTGCGCGGCGAGCAGGCCAGCCGTTGGTTCGACTGGGCAGGGGTGTTCAAGGGGCTGGGGCTTTCCAGCCCACCGGCGGCGGGGCAGTTGCGGTTCGACAACTACACGCTGCTGATCCAGGCTGCGATTGCCGGCCAGGGGGTGGCGATCGGCTGGGCGCACCTGGTCGATGGGTTGGTGGAGCAAGGGTTGCTGTGCCGGCCGTGGGTGGGCAGCTTGCGTTCGGCGCGGGGGTATTACATGGTGCTGCCGCCGCGCAAGCGGCGCGGGGCGTTGATCGAGCGGTTCGTCGATTGGCTGGAGCGGGAACGGGGTATCCCATGACGCCATCGCGGGGCAAGCCCGCCCTGCAGGTACGGCGTCGTCCATGAGAACGGCGTGGTACCTGTGGGGGCGGGCTTGCCCCGCGATGAGGCCGTACCGGCGTATAGTCACACCCCGCCACACCGCATTTCAGGAGCTACCGTGCAAAGGATCAAGGGCTACCACGCCCACGTGTACTACGACGCCTCTACCCAGGAGCAAGCCCGGCAACTGTGCGAAGAAGCCGCGCGACTGTTCCCCGTGACCATGGGCCGCATGCACCAAAACCCCGTTGGGCCGCACCCGGACTGGAGCTGCCAACTGGCCTTCGGGCCGGAGGTGGTGGGCGTGGTGCTGCCGTGGTTGGCGCTGTTTCGGAAGGGGTTGGTGGTGTTCCTGCATCCGCTGACCGGGGATGACCTGGTGGACCACCGCGATCATGCGATCTGGATGGGGGCGGTCAGGCCGCTGAAACTGTCTATTTTCGAATGATCACAGGCTGTTCTTCGCGGGCGAGCCCGCGAAGAAAGCCACGCGCAATCAGCGACGGGCGCCGCGCACGCCTTCGGCCAGCGCCGAGCACAGGCTCAGCACATCATTCACCGCCTGCTCGGCATCCTTGGCCTGGGCGATCTTGTCGACCAGCGCCGAACCGACCACCACGCCCTCGGACAGCTTGGCGATGGCCGCCGCCTGCTCCGGCGTGCGGATACCGAAACCGACGCTGATCGGCAGGTCGGTATGCCGGCGCAGGCGGCTGATGGCCTCCTTCACGTGCTCGGTGGTCGCCGAGCCCGCGCCGGTCACGCCGGCCACCGACACGTAGTAGACGAACCCGGAACTGCGCTCCAGCACGCGCGGCAGGCGCACGTCGTCGGTGGTCGGGGTGGTCAGGCGGATGAAGTCGATGCCGGCGGCCTGGGCCGGAGTGGCCAGCTCGGCGTCGTGCTCCGGCGGCAGGTCGACGATGATCAGGCCATCGACGCCTGCGCTTTTGGCGTCGGCGACGAACTTTTCCACGCCGAAGCGGTGGATCGGGTTGTAGTAGCCCATCAGCACGATCGGCGTGGTCTGGTTGCCGACGCGGAATTCACGGACCATCTGCAGGGTTTTCGCCAGGGTCTGCCCGGCTTCCAGGGCGCGCAGGGTGGCGAGCTGGATCGCCACGCCGTCGGCCATCGGGTCGGTGAACGGCATGCCCAGCTCGATCACGTCGGCGCCGGCTTCGGGCAGGCCCTTGAGGATCGCCAGCGAGGCATCGTAGCCAGGGTCGCCGGCGGTGATGAAGGTGACCAGCGCCGAGCGGCCTTCGGCCTTCAGGTCGGCGAAACGTTGTTCAAGACGGCTCATGCCTGTTTCTCCTGGGCGGCCATGTGGTTCATCACGGTTTGCATGTCCTTGTCGCCACGGCCGGACAGGCACACCACCATGAGGTGGTCCTTGGGCAGGGTCGGCGCGCGCTTGAGCGCCTCGGCCAGGGCGTGCGAGCTCTCCAGCGCCGGAATGATGCCTTCGAGGCGGCAGGTGGCGTGGAAGGCGTCGAGGGCCTCGTCATCGGTGATGCTCACGTATTCCACGCGCTTCACTTCATGCAGGTAGGCGTGCTCCGGGCCGATGCCGGGGTAGTCCAGGCCGGCGGAGATCGAGTGGGCGTCGGTGATCTGGCCGTCGTCGTCCTGCAGCAGGTAGGTGCGGTTGCCGTGCAGCACGCCGGGTACGCCGCCGTTGAGGCTGGCGGCGTGCTTGTCGGTGTGCACGCCGTGGCCGCCGGCTTCGACGCCGACGATCTTCACGCTTTCGTCCTCGAGGAAATCATGGAACAGGCCCATGGCGTTGGAGCCGCCGCCGACGCAGGCGATCAGGCTGTCCGGCAGGCGGCCTTCCTTCTCGTGCAGCTGGGCGCGGGTTTCCTTGCCGATGATCGACTGGAAGTCGCGGACCATCGCCGGGTACGGGTGCGGGCCGGCGACGGTGCCGATCAGGTAGAAGGTGTCTTCGACGTTGGTGACCCAGTCGCGCAGGGCCTCGTTCATGGCGTCTTTCAGGGTGCCGGTGCCGGCGGTGACCGGCACGATCTCCGCGCCCAGCAGCTTCATGCGGAACACGTTGGCCTGCTGGCGCTCGATGTCGGTGGCGCCCATGTAGATCACGCAGGGCAGGCCGAAGCGCGCGGCGACGGTGGCGGTGGCCACGCCGTGCATGCCGGCGCCGGTCTCGGCGATCAGGCGTTTCTTGCCCATGCGCTTGGCCAGCAGCACCTGGCCGATGCAGTTGTTCACCTTGTGCGCGCCGGTGTGGTTCAGTTCTTCACGCTTGAAGAAGATCTTCGCGCCGCCGCAGTGCTCGGTCAGGCGCTCGGCGAAGTACAGCGGGTTCGGGCGGCCGATGTAGTCGCGCTGGAAGTAGGCCAGTTCTTCGAGGAACTTGGGGTCGGCCTTGGCCGCTTCGTATTCGCGGGCCAGGTCCAGGACCAGGGGCATCAGGGTTTCGGCCACGTAGCGGCCGCCGAACGAGCCGAACAGGCCGTTGGCGTCGGGGCCGGGGCGGTATTGGGACTGGGACATGGGGCGCTCCAGGGGCGTAGGGATGGGGTGGGGTGGTGGCCTTATCGCGGGGCACCACTGATCGATGGGCCTACTCTACCCAGCGCAACGCCCCCTGAAAACCGATAAGATTGCGCAAACACGTCAGGAAAACTCACATATTCCATGCGCCAGGACCTCCCTCCCCTCAACGCCCTGCGGGCCTTCGAGGCCACCGCCCGGCTGAATAGCGTCAGCCAGGCCGCCGAGCAGCTGAACGTGACCCACGGTGCGGTGAGCCGGCAGATCAAGGTGCTCGAGGAGCACCTGGGCGTGGCCCTGTTCGTCAAGGATGGGCGCGGCGTCAAACTCACAGATGCTGGCATCCGCCTGCGCGACGCCAGCGTCGACGCCTTCGACCGCCTGCGTGGGGTGTGCGCCGAGTTGAGCCGCGACGTCAGCGAGGCGCCGTTCGTCCTCGGCTGCTCCGGCAGCCTGCTGGCGCGCTGGTTCATCCCGCGCCTGGGGCGTTTGAAAGCCGACCTGCCGGAGCTGCGCCTGCACCTGTCCGCTGGCGAGGGCGACCTCGACCCGCGCCGGCCTGGGTTGGATGCCTTGCTGGTGTACGCCGAGCCGCCGTGGCCGGCTGACATGCAGGTGCATGTGCTGGCCGAGGAGCGTATCGGCCCGGTGCTCAGCCCGCACTTTCCCGGCTTCGAGCGTCTGCGCCAGGCGCCCGCCCAGGCCTTGCTCGGCGAGACGCTGTTGCACACCACCTCGCGCCCGCAGGCCTGGCCGACATGGGCCGAGCAGCACGGGCTGGCGCCTGGCGAACTGGTGTTCGGCCAGGCGTTCGAGCACTTGTATTATCTGTTGGAGGCCGCCGTGGCCGGGCTGGGGGTGGCCATCGCCCCGCAACCGCTGGTGGCCGACGACCTGCGCGCCGGGCGGCTGGCAGCGCCCTGGGGGTTCTCGCCGACCCCGGCGGCTCTGGCGCTATGGGTGCCGCGGCGCGCCGCCGACGGGCGCGCCGAGCCATTGGCGCAATGGCTGCGCCATGAGCTAGGCGCCCAAGTCGGTTAGTTGCGTCGGCACAGCAGCCAGGCGGCTAGCAGCCCGACGGCGCCGACGGCGACGCCTGCGGTGGTCCAGGGGTGTTCCTGGGCATAGTCGCGGGTGGCGAGGCCGGTTTCGCGGGTGCGGGTCTTCACTTCCTCGTAGGCGTCGGTGAGCAGGCTGCGCGAGTGCTTGAGGGCGTTCTGGGCGTTGCCGCGCAGGGCCTTCATCGTCTTTTGCGACTCTTCCGAGGCATCGTGCTTGAGGTCTTCGAGGGTCTTGAGCAGGCTCTCGATCTCGGCTTCCATGCTTTCCAGTGAGGTTTTGCGCAACGCATTGCGGGCCATGTGGACTCTCCTTCGCTGAGTAGGTGTACAGGTTGCGACCGGCGGGCGCGGCAAAAGTGCGATCGAACTTTCGCCGGTAAACCGGGGTGGCGCTGCTAGGCTCAATCCAGCACGTCACTCAAGGAGAACAGTCATGTCCGATCACCACACCTACAAGAAGATCGAACTGGTCGGCTCGTCGACCACCAGTATCGAGGAGGCGATCAACAACGCCCTGGCCGAGGCCGGCAAGAGCATCAAGCACCTGGAATGGTTCGAGGTGGTCGATACCCGGGGGCATATCCAGGGCAACAAGGCGGCGCACTTCCAGGTGACCCTGAAGGTCGGCTTCCGCATCGCCAATAGCTGAAACAGCGCCGGGATAGCGCTGTTCGCGCGGGATGGGGTACATAGAGATCAAGGGTGCTGGCGTGATGCTGGCGCCCTTTGCGGCTTTTTTGATCTGAACAAGGAATGCGAGCGATGAAGAAAGTGTTGGTGGCAGTGGGCTTGATGATGTTGGCCGGCGGTGCGCTGGCGGCGGGCAAGCCGTGTGAGGAGCTCAAGGCGGAGATCGCGGCGAAGCTCGATGCCAAGGGGGTCAAGGGCTATACGTTGGAGGTCGTCAACAAGGGTGAGCCGGCGGGCAAGGTGATTGGCACCTGTGAGGCGGGCACCAAGGAAATCGTTTATCGCCGCGGTTAAGCGGCGCATCCAAGCGCGGGGCAGCCCGCCCCCACAGGCACGGCGTCGTCCATGAGAACCGCGCCGTGCCTGTGGGGGCGGGCTTGCCCCGCGATGGCGTTTACTGGCCTTTCAATGCCTGCGCCAACAGCTCGTACGAGCGCAACCGGTCCTCATGCTCATACAGGTCGCAGGTGAAGATCAGCTCATCCGCCCCGGTCTGCTCCAGCAGCACCTCCACTTTGGCCCGCACCTTCTGCGGGCTGCCGATCATCGCCAGGCCCAGGAAGCTACCCACCGCGTCGCGCTCGTGCGGCAGCCACAGGCCGTCCATGCTCGGCACCGGCTTGCGCTGCATCAGGCTCTGGCCGCGGATCAGCGCGAGGATGCGCTGGTACACCGAGGTGGCGAGGAACTCGGCCTTGTCGTCGGTCTCGGCCACCACCATCGGCACCCCGAGCATCACGTAGGGCTTGTCCAGCACTGTCGAGGGCTGGAAATGGTCGCGGTAGATGCGAATCGCCTCGTGCATGTAGCGCGGCGCGAAGTGCGAGGCGAAGGCATACGGCAGGCCGCGCATGCCGGCCAGTTGGGCGCTGAACAGGCTGGAGCCGAGTAGCCACAGCGGCACCTCGGTGTCGTGGCCGGGCACGGCGATCACTTTCTGGTCAGGGGTGCGCGGGCCGAGGTAGCGCGACAGCTCCTCGACGTCGTCGGGGAAGTCGTCGGCGCTGCCTGAGCGCTCGCGGCGCAGGGCGCGGGCCGTCATTTGGTCGGAGCCGGGGGCGCGGCCCAGGCCCAGGTCGATGCGTCCGGGGTAGAGGCTGGCCAGGGTGCCGAACTGCTCGGCGATCACCAGCGGCGCATGGTTGGGCAGCATCACCCCGCCGGAACCGACGCGGATGCGCGAGGTGCCGCCGGCCAGGTAGCCGATCAGCACGGCGGTGGCCGAGCTGGCGATGCCGTCCATGTTGTGGTGTTCGGCCACCCAGAAGCGGTGGTAGCCGAAGCGCTCGACGTGCTGGGCCAGATCCAGCGAGTTGCGCAGCGACTGCGCCGGGCCGCCGTCGGCGCGCACCGGCACCAGGTCGAGGGTGGAAATCTTCAGGTCACGCAGCAGCGTCATCGCAGCCTCCGTAAGGTGGTTGGCCCAAGGCCTTTTGGTCTCTGTATGGGCGCATTCGGCGGATTCAATGGCTGGGCCTGGATTGATCTGAACTTGCTGTGCGAAGCGCGCCTCTGAACCTAAGGCACACACAACAATGTCCAGGAGGCATCATGAAAAAGACAGCATCGGCGATCTGGCAAGGTGGCTTGAAGGACGGCAAGGGCCTGCTGTCCACCGAAAGCGGCGCACTCAAGCAGAACCCCTACGGCTTCAACACGCGCTTCGAAGGCATGCCCGGCACCAACCCGGAGGAGCTGATCGGCGCGGCGCACGCGGGGTGTTTCTCGATGGCGCTGTCGATGATGCTGGGTGAGGCGAACCTGACGCCTGAGCGCATCGACACCATTGCCGAGGTCAGCCTCGACAAGCAGCCCGACGGTTTCGCCATCACCGCCGTGCACCTGACGCTCAAGGCCAAGGTGCCTGGCGCCAGCGAGGCGCAGTTCCTGGAGATCGCCAACAAGGCCAAGGCGGGCTGCCCGGTGTCCAAGGTGCTGAATGCGAAGATCAGCCTCGACGCGACCTTGCTGAGCTGACACGGCAACGGGAAGGGTTTGCTGTAGTCTAACGGGCATCGGCAGCGTGGCTGCCCATTCAGGAGCCCTTCCATGATTCGCGTAGCAACCGCCGTACTGGCTTCCCTGTTGGCGTCCTCCGCGCTGGCGGCGGTCAAGCCCTGTGAGGAGCTCAAGGCCGAGATCGAGGCGAAGATCCAGGCTGCGGGGGTGGCGTCCTATACGCTGGAGATCGTGCCCAATGCCGAGGTGACCGACCAGAACATGGTCGTGGGTAGCTGTGACGCGGGGACGAAGAAGATCATTTACCAGAAGAATGATCGGTAGGTTTCGCTGGCCCGATCGCGGAGCGAGCCCGCTGCTTCAGGCGCACTGCCGTTTTCATGGGTAGCGGCGGCCTGTCGGCGCGGGCTTGCCTCGCGAGCGGGCCGCTGCGCGCTCAAGGAATGCAGAATATGTTGCTTGGCTCGTCCACCAGCACCTTGCGGCTGGCGTCGTACAGGAACACCTGCGGCTGCATCGCTGGCGCACGCGCCTCCAGGCGGTATCGTTCACCGGCCTTGAACTGGTCGTAGCGCACCGTCAGGTAGCAGGTGCGCTCGGTCGGATCGGTGGAGAAACCGCCGGCATAAATCTCGTAGTCGAAACGCACCACCAGCTCATGCCGCCCCGGCGTGAGCTGGAAGAAACGCCCGTCATTCAGGCGCTTGCCATCAAGCTTGTCGGCCATGATCGTGCGGCCGGGGGTGATGGTGTAGAGGTCGACCCAGGCCTGTTCCGGGTCTTTGGGCGGCAAGGGGCTGGCGCAGGCCCCCAGCGCACTGAGGGCGATCAGCATCATGGGCTGGCGCATGGTGAAACTCCGCTTGCGGTTCACAAGGTACAAGCATAGCGCCGATCAGGTGCGCTGGCAGCCCGCCGGCTCGCCGCGGCCCACCAGTTTTTGCTGTTCGTCGTACAGTTTCACCCAAGGGTTGAAGCCGATGCTGCCCGCTTGCAAGCGATAGCGCTGGCCGGCGCCGAAATCCTTGAAGGTGAGGTTCAGCTGGCAATCGCGCCACAGCGGCTCGGCGACCGGGCCGATGTTGCTCGGCGCCACCGGGAACTGGTAGCGCACGGTCAATTCGTGGCGGCCAGGCTGCACCTCGAAGTAGCGCGTGTCGGCCCAGTCGCGTTCGTCGACTTGCAGGGCATGCAGCGAGGTGTCGTCGTGGGGCGCGAGGTCGACCCAGGCCTGGTTCGGGTCCGGGTCTGGCAGGCTGGCGCAGCCGGACAACAGCACGAGCGTGCCAATGGCAAACAGTGTACGCATGGCGAAACTCCCCTTGGGCAAGATAGTCTTGAACGCACTGGCCATGAGCGAGATAGACAGCCTGCGATGTTTCGACTTTTTCTTTTCCGACGCTCACGCCCTGGGGCACTCGACCGCGTTCGCCGCGGGTTGGTTCCCGGGTTGGCCGCCTTCCTGCTGAGCGGTTGTGGCAGCGTCGGCTACTACGGCCAGCTGGCCGAGGGGCAATGGCAACTGCTGCGTGCCCGCCAGCCGGTCGAGCGCCTGCTGCAGGACCCCGCCACCGACCCCACCCTGCGCCAGCGCCTGCTGCAGGCCGAGCAGGCGCGGGTGTTCGCCAGCGAGCAGCTGAAGCTGCCGGATAACCGCAGCTACCGCGTCTATGCCGACCTGGGCCGGCCCTACGTGGTGTGGAACGTGTTCGCCACGCCGGAGCTGTCGTTGCAGCCCGTCACCCATTGCTTCCCCATCGCCGGTTGCGTGGCCTACCGCGGCTACTACCGCCAGGGGGCGGCACGGGGCGCGGCGGCGTTGCTGCGCGAGCAGGGGCTGGATGTCTACCTGGGTGGGGTGGAGGCCTATTCGACGCTGGGCTGGTTCGACGACCCGATCCTCTCGTCGATGGTCGGTTGGGGGGATGAGCGGCTGGCGTCGTTGATCTTCCACGAGCTGGCGCACCAGCGGTTCTATGTGCAGGACGACACGGCGTTCAACGAGTCCTTCGCCACCTTCGTCGAGCAGGAAGGCTCGCGGCAATGGCGCGTGGC
This sequence comes from Pseudomonas entomophila, assembly GCF_029193575.1. Classification (GTDB taxonomy): domain Bacteria; phylum Pseudomonadota; class Gammaproteobacteria; order Pseudomonadales; family Pseudomonadaceae; genus Aquipseudomonas; species Aquipseudomonas entomophila_G. Next base: position 257,032 of record NZ_JARGCS010000047.1, read on the forward strand.
GCGTGGGCTGCCAGCGGTTCATGAGACGGGCGCGCGGCAGCGTGAGCAATTCACCCAGCTGGTGCTGGCCACGCGGGAGCGGTTGCAGGCGGTGTACGCGGGGCCACTGGACGATGCCGGCAAGCGCGCGGCCAAGCAGGCGCAGTTCGAGCGGTTGCGGCAGGCGTACAAGGCGCTGCGCGATGGCCAGTGGGGCGGTGATCGGCGTTTCGATGCCTGGGTGTACGGGCCGATGAGCAATGCCAAGCTGCTGCCGTTCGGGCTGTATGACCAATGGGTGCCGGCGTTTGCGGCGTTGTTCCGGGAAGTGGGTGGGGATTGGACGCGGTTCTATGCGCGGGTCGAGGCGCTGGGGCGGTTGCCGGCGGATCGGCGCAAGGCCGAGCTGGCGAGGTTGGCTGGGCGACCGTAGGGGCCGCGTTGCGGCCCAAGAAGCCACCGCTCAAGCCCTGAGGAACGCCTCATGCAATTCGGCCAGGGTCTGGAAATGGAACGCCGGCGCCTCGGCCACCAGCTCCTCCCGGCTGCCGAACCCATACCCCACCGCCACCGCCTGCAGGCCATTGCTGCGCGCGCCGATCAGGTCATGCTTGCGGTCGCCGATCATCAGCGTCCGCGCCGGGTCCAGCCCTTCTTCGTCGAGCAGGTGGCGGATCAGCTCGACCTTGTTGGTGCGGGTGCCGTCCAGTTCGCTGCCATAGATCACCTTGAAGTGCCGGTCGAAGGCGAAGTGCCGGGCGATTTCACGGGCGAACTCCCAGGGCTTGGAGGTGGCGACGTACAGGGTGCGGCCCTGGGCGTTGAGGGCTTCGAGCAGTTCTGGCACACCGTCGAACACCTGGTTCTCGTACAGGCCGGTGACGCGGAAGCGCTCGCGGTAGAAGTTCACCGCTTCCCAGGCCTTGGCCTCGTCGAAGCCGTAGAACTGCATGAAGGCCTGGAGCAGGGGTGGGCCGATGAAGTGCTCGAGCCGGGTCAGGTCCGGCTCGTCGATGCCCAGCTTGGCCAGGGCGTACTGGATCGAACGGGTGATGCCCAGGCGTGGGTCGGTCAGGGTGCCGTCCAGGTCGAAGAGGATGTTCTGCTGGTGCATGCTGTTCTCACTGTGCAAAAAAGCGGCGCGCGCCGCCTGTGCGGGGCGGCGGCGTTGTCATTGGTCGTAGCCTTCGGCCAGGTGCTGGTCCTTGAGCTTCACGTAGTTGGCCGCGCTGTAGGGGAAGAACGCGCGCTCCTTGTCGGTCAACGCCCGCGCCTGCTTCACCGGGCTGCCCACGTACAGGTAGCCGCTTTCCAGGCGCTTGCCCGGCGGCACCAGGCTGCCGGCGCCGATGATCACCTCGTCCTCGACCACCGCGCCATCCATGATCGTGCTGCCCATGCCCACCAGGATACGGTTGCCCAAGGTGCAGCCGTGCAGCATGACCTTGTGGCCGATGGTCACCTCGTCGCCGATGATCAGCGGGAAACCGTCCGGGTTGAACGGCCCGGCGTGGGTGATGTGCAGCACGCTGCCATCCTGCACGCTGGTGCGCGCGCCGATGCGGATGCGGTGCATGTCGCCGCGGATCACCGTCAGCGGCCAGACCGAGCTGTCCTCGCCGATTTCCACGTCGCCCAATACCACCGCCGAACGGTCGACAAAGGCCCGTGGCCCAAGGCTGGGCGTGTGTTGCTGGAAGGTTCGGATGGCCATGATAGCGCCCCTCTTGAATGCCGATAGGCGGGCTGCCTGCTGCGGTCGGCGTCGATTGTAATTAAGATGGGCCTGTGTTTCCTCCTGCCAAGGTACCCAAACCGTGAGTGCGAACAATCCGCTTCTGCAGCCCTACGATCTGCCGCCGTTCTCGGCGATCCGTGCCGAACACGTGCTGCCGGCGATCGAGCAGATCCTGGCCGACAACCGCAAGGCCATCGCCGACCTCCTCGCGCAGCAGGGCAAAACCCCCTCCTGGGCCGGCCTGGTGCTGGCCATGGACGAACTCAACGACCGCCTGGGCGCCGCCTGGAGCCCGGTCAGCCACCTCAATGCGGTGTGCAACAGCAAAGAGCTGCGCGAAGCCTACGAGGCCTGCCTGCCAGCGCTGAGCGCCTACTCCACCGAACTGGGGCAGAACCGCGCGCTGTTCGAGGCCTACGAGGCGCTGGCCGCCAGCCCCGAAGCCGCGAGCTTCGACGTGGCCCAGAAAACCATCATCGACCATGCCCTGCGCGACTTCCGCCTGTCGGGCATCGACCTGCCGGCCGAGCAGCAGCAGCGCTACGCCGAGGTGCAGAGCCGCCTGAGCGAGCTGGGCAGCCGCTTCTCCAACCAGTTGCTCGACGCCACCCAGGCCTGGACCAAGCACGTCACCGACGAGGCTGCGCTGGATGGCCTGACCGACTCGGCCAAGGCGCAGATGGCCGCCGCCGCCCAGGCCAAGGGCCTCGATGGCTGGCTGATCACCCTGGAATTCCCCAGCTACTACGCGGTGATGACCTACGCCAACGACCGCGCCCTGCGCGAGGAGCTGTACGCCGCCTACTGCACCCGCGCCTCCGACCAGGGGCCGAATGCCGGCCAGTTCGACAACGGCCCGGTGATGCAGGAAATCCTCGACCTGCGCCAGGAACTGGCCGGCCTGCTGGGCTACGCCAACTACGCCGAGCTGAGCCTGGCGACCAAGATGGCCGAGTCCAGCGACCAGGTGCTGAGCTTCCTGCGCGACCTGGCCAAGCGCTCCAAGCCGTTCGCCGCCCAGGACCTCGCCCAGCTCAAGGCCTACGCCGCCGAGCAGGGCACTCCTGAGCTGGCCAGCTGGGACGCCGGCTACTTCGGCGAGAAGCTGCGCGAGCAGCGCTACAGCGTGTCGCAGGAAACCCTGCGCGCCTACTTCCCGATCGACAAGGTACTGTCGGGCCTGTTCACCATCGTCCAGCGCCTGTACGGCATCGAAATCGCCGAGCTCAAGGGCTTCGACGCCTGGCACCCGGACGTGCGCCTGTTCGAGATCAAGGAGAACGGCCAGCATGTCGGGCGCTTCTTCTTCGACCTCTACGCCCGCGCCAACAAGCGCGGCGGTGCCTGGATGGACGGCGCCCGCGACCGTCGCCGCACCGCCGCCGGCAGCCTGCAGAGCCCGGTGGCCAACCTGGTGTGCAACTTCACTCCAGCCGTGTCCGGCAAGCCGGCGCTGCTGACCCACGATGAAGTCACCACGCTGTTCCACGAGTTCGGCCACGGCCTGCACCACCTGCTGACGCGCATCGAGCATGCCGGCGTGTCGGGCATCAACGGCGTGGCCTGGGACGCGGTCGAGCTGCCCAGCCAATTCATGGAGAACTGGTGCTGGGAGCCCGAGGGCCTGGCGCTGATCTCTGGCCACTACGAAAGCGGCGAGCCGCTGCCCCAGGACCTGCTGGACAAGATGCTGGCGGCGAAGAATTTCCAGTCGGGCATGATGATGGTGCGCCAGCTGGAGTTCTCGCTGTTCGACTTCGAGCTGCACGCCACCCACGGCGACGGCCGCAGCGTGCTGCAGGTGCTCGAAGGCGTGCGCGACGAGGTGACGGTGATGCGCCCACCGGCGTACAACCGCTTCCCCAACAGCTTCGCGCACATCTTCGCCGGTGGTTACGCGGCGGGCTACTACAGCTACAAGTGGGCCGAGGTGCTGTCGGCCGACGCCTTCTCGCGTTTCGAGGAAGAGGGCGTGCTCAATGCCGAGACCGGCCGCGCCTTCCGCGAAGCCATTCTGGCGCGTGGCGGTTCGCGCGAGCCGATGGTGCTGTTCGTCGACTTCCGCGGCCGTGCGCCTTCCATCGACGCGCTGTTGCGCCATAGTGGCCTGAGTGAGGATGCGGCGGCATGAGCGAGGGCGTCGTGATCAAGACCAAGAAACGCTTCATCGCCGGGGCGGTGTGCCCGGCGTGCAGCGAGCCGGACAAGCTGATGATGTGGAACGAGGACGGCGTGCCGCACCGCGAGTGCGTGGCCTGCGGCTTCACCGATACCCTCAACGAACAGGGGCTGTCGGTGCCGAAGGAGCTGGGCACGCGGGTCAACCAACTGGCGCCGAAGGCGGCGCCGGCCAAGGTGCAGGCGGTGCAGTTCTTTCCCAATCCGAAGCTGAAGAAGCCGGAGTGAGGCATTTGGGGCGCGCAACGGCCCTATAAACCGCCCACCGGCACTGGCCTAAACGAGAAACCCGGATTACTGTATATAAATACAGTCATTCGGGTTTTTTCATCATGACGCCAACGCCTATTCGCGGCCGTGGCACCGCCACCAACCCGCACAACCGCTTCGCCCCGCGCCAATCGGTGGCCGAGGACGACGGCTGGCACCAGGAAGTCCCGCTCACCCAGGGCACCGAGGTGCGCATCGAGACGGCCAAGAGCATCATCAGCCGCAACGACTCCCCCGACCTGCCCTTCGACCGCGCCATCAACCCCTACCGCGGCTGCGAGCACGGCTGCATCTACTGCTATGCCCGCCCCAGCCACGCCTATTGGGACCTCTCCCCCGGCCTGGATTTCGAAACCAAGCTGATCGCCAAGACCAACGCCGCCGAGGTGCTCGAACAGCAGTTGAGCAAGCCGGGCTACACCTGCGCGCCGATCAACCTCGGTTCCAACACCGACCCGTACCAACCCATCGAACGCGAACAGCGACTGACCCGGCGCCTGCTCGAAGTGCTGCTGCGCTACCGTCACCCGGTGACCCTCGTCACCAAGGGCTCGTTGGTGCTGCGCGACCTCGACCTGCTGGCCGAGCTGGCGCGGCACAACCTGGCGCGGGTGATGATCAGCCTGACCACGCTGGATGACGAGCTCAAGCGCACCCTCGAACCCCGCGCGGCGGCACCCAGGGCGCGCTTGCGGGCGATCCGCGTGCTGCGTGAGGCCGGGGTGCCGGTGGGTGTGCTGTGTTCGCCGATGATCCCGATGATCAACGACAGCGAGCTGGAGCATTTGCTGGGGGCGGCGAAGGAGGCTGGGGCGCAGAGCGCGGCGTACATGCTGCTGCGCCTGCCACGCGAGGTGGCGCCGTTGTTCGAGCAGTGGCTGCACGACCATTACCCGCAGCGCGCGGCCCACGTGCTGAGCCTGATCCGCCAGAGCCGGGGTGGCGAGCTGTACGACAGCCGTTTCGGTGCGCGGATGCGTGGCGAGGGGGTGTTCGCCGAGTTGCTGGCGCAGCGTTTCGCCAAGGCGACGCGGCGCCTGGGGTTCGAAGGACGTGAGGCGTTGGCGCTGGATTGCACGGCGTTTTGCCCGCCGGGAAGGCAGATGGGGCTGTTCTGAGCACCAAGGCCGATACCGACACCTCAATCACACTCATGAAAGCCACGAATTTCATTCTGGGCTATTGGCGGTTGATGCTTTTTTGCTATTATCGAATTCCCGCCCAGATGACCTGGAACGCCCGTTCTAGAGCCTCCGAATTCAGTTTCAGTTAAGTTTTCCCCGGTAGCGTAGGAAATCAGTCAGCAGCGACTGTGATTAATGGCCTGTGCGTGTCATCTAATTCTCCGCATAGCCAGAATCTTTCCCCGGTAATATGGAACTTACCTACAAACCGTCAAGAGGATGAATCATGCCCGTCAAGGACCCATCCAAGCCCGTTCCGGCTGCTCCCGCCGAGAGCGCCGATGCCGCCCTGAAGCACATCGTCGACGGCTTCCTGAAGTTTCACCATGACGTCTTCCCCGAACAGCAGGAGCTGTTCAAGAAGCTCGCCACCGCGCAAAAGCCGCGCGCCATGTTCATCACCTGCGCCGACTCGCGCATCGTCCCCGAACTGATCACCCAGAGCTCCCCGGGCGACCTGTTCGTGACCCGTAACGTCGGCAACGTCGTGCCGCCCTACGGCCAGATGAACGGCGGCGTGTCCAGTGCCATCGAGTACGCCGTGCTGGCACTGGGTGTTCACCACATCATCGTTTGTGGTCACTCTGACTGCGGCGCGATGCGTGCGGTGCTCAACCCGCAGTCGCTGACCAAGATGCCGACCGTCTCCGCCTGGCTGCGCCACGCCGAAGTGGCCCGCACCGTGGTCGAGAACAACTGTACCTGCGCCAGCGAGCACGAAAGCATGCAGGTGCTGACCAAGGAAAACGTCATCGCCCAGCTGCACCACCTGCGCACCCACCCCTCGGTGGCCTCGCGCCTGGCGGCTGGCCAGCTGTACATTCACGGTTGGGTCTACGACATCGAAAGCAGCCGCATCGAAGCCTATGATGCCGCCAGCGACAGCTTCCTGCCCCTGGCCGCGGGCGAGCCCGTGCCCTGCGCTACCCCGAGAGGCCGCTACTAAGCGACCCGTCCACCCGAAGAAACCTTGAATAGCCGGCTGCGCCCCTGAGGCGCGGCACGGTCTTCGGCTGCCTTGAAATCCCCTGCCCACCCTGCCGGCGCACGCCGCTGGCGGCCCGCGCCTGCGCGCAATCCAGGGGGCCCCCGTGCTTTCGGCCAGAGGAATGGCCTTGAAACAGAAAAGGAGCGTTATGGTGAACAAGACACAGATCAAAGCGGCCCTGCCGCGTGAGTTGCTGGCATCGGTTGTGGTCTTCCTGGTCGCCTTGCCGTTGTGCATGGGCATTGCGATCGCCTCGGGCATGCCGCCGGCCAAGGGCCTGATCACCGGGATCATCGGTGGCATCGTGGTGGGCTTCCTGGCGGGTTCGCCGCTGCAGGTCAGCGGCCCGGCGGCGGGCTTGGCGGTGCTGGTGTTCGAGCTGGTGCGCCAGCACGGCATGGCCATGCTCGGGCCGATCCTGTTGCTGGCCGGGGTGCTGCAACTGCTGGCCGGGCGCTTGCGCCTGGGGTGCTGGTTCCGCGTCACCGCACCAGCGGTGGTGTACGGCATGCTCGCCGGTATCGGCGTGCTGATCGTGCTTTCGCAGGTGCACGTGATGTTCGACAGCGCGCCGCAGCCGTCGGGCGTCGACAACCTGCTAGGTTTCCCCGCCACCCTGCTCTCGGCGCTGCCGCTGGAAAGCGCCGGCAGTGGCTGGCAGGCTGGCGCCCTGGGCCTGGGTACCATCGCGGTGATGTGGGGCTGGGAGCGCTTCAAGCCGCAACGCCTGCGCTTCGTGCCGGGTGCGTTGCTGGGCGTCGCGGCGATGACCGCGCTGAGCCTGTGGCTGGCGCTGCCGGTGAACCGCGTGCAGGTGCCGGCAGACCTGTCCGAGGCCATCGATTGGCTGCGCCCGGACGACCTGCTCAAGCTGGCCGACCCGACCCTGCTGGTGGCCGCCTTCGCCCTGGCCTTCATCGCCAGTGCCGAGACCCTGCTGTCGGCCGCGGCGGTCGACCGCATGCACAGCGGCCAGCGTTCGGACTTCGACCGCGAGCTGTCGGCGCAAGGGGTCGGCAACATGCTGTGTGGCGTGCTGGGTGCATTGCCGATGACCGGCGTGATCGTGCGCAGCTCGGCGAACGTCCAGGCCGGTGCGCAAACGCGCTACTCGGCGATCTTCCACGGCCTGTGGCTGCTTGCCTTCGTGGTCGCCTTGAGCAGCGTGCTGCAGCAGATTCCGGTAGCCAGCCTGGCCGGGGTGCTGGTGTACACCGGGGTCAAGCTGGTCGACCTCAAGGCCCTGCGCAGCCTCGGCCGCTACGGGCGCATGCCGATGCTCACCTACGCGGCGACCGCGCTGGCGATCATCTTCACCGACCTGCTCACCGGTGTGCTGCTGGGCTTTGCCCTGACCTTGCTGAAGCTGGCATTCAAGGCGGCGCGCTTGAAGATCAACCTGGTCGACCTGCCCAAGCCGGGGCACATGGAGCTGCGCCTGAGCGGTGCGGCGACCTTCCTCAAGGTACCGGCGCTGACCCAAGTGCTGGAAAGCGTGCCAGCGGGCACTCACCTGCACGTCCCCTTGGCGAACCTCAGTTACATCGACCACTCGGTGCTGGAGTTGCTCGAGGACTGGGGGCGTGCAGGCCGGGCGGCTGGCTCGCGGTTGTCCATCGAGCAACGAGGGCTCAAGCGTCGGATCGAAGGCCGCCTGCGCAAGGCCGTACAGGTCTGAGGCCTGGCAGCCCGCGTCTCAGGCAGACTTGGGCACCAGCTTGCGGCAGCCCTCCTTGCGGCTCGGGTACTGCTCGCATTTGCGCAACACCTGCTGCACCTGGTCAGTGGCCTCGAGTTGACGGTTGGCCAGGAGCTTTTCAGTGATGAACAGCTCCTCCGACCCGAGGTTGCGCTCGGCCTTGTCGATCATGGCCAGTGCGGCCTGTGGGTCACGATTCCTGAGGTGGTGGCCAATGATCAGGTCGTAGATCGACGGGCTGGCCAGTGACCAATCCTGAATCGCCTGCAGGTCGGCCAGTGCGGCGCGGTTATTGCCCTGGGCCATGTGCAGGGCGAATGCTGCGCGACGGATGCCGGGCTGGTTGCCGACCGGAGAGGCCAGGGCTCGGCTGACAAAGGCTTCGGCTTCCCGGGGCTTTTTCTGGTCCAGGGCGCTGGTGGCCGCGTAGGCGTCGCGGTAACCCTGGAGTGCGCGTTGCACCGAGGCCGAGTCACGCACCTGCGGCCAGCTACGGCGGTTCACGCGCGCTTGTGTCTGTGGCTTGTACTCACGTTGCAGGTACTGGCGCAGTTCCTCATCGCGCTCGAGCGGCGACATGTGCGAGCGCGTCAGGTACTGGCCGGTGGAGGTGATGGCCGTCCCCAGCCCCTGATTGAGCAAGGTCTGCAGCTCCTGGGTGGTGCGCTTGAGGTCGAGCTTGTTCAGCGACTCCTTCATGGCGACCTGGCGCTCCTGCAGGAAGCCCGCCAGCAGAGGTTTTTGCTTGCCCTGGAAGTCGTTCAGCCGCTGCAGGCTGACACTCGATGCGCGGGGGGCGTAACCGGCACTGATCATCAGGTCGGCGCCGAGCAGGTCGGCCTGGTCCTCCTGGGTACGGCCCCAGGCGGTGCTCCAGACGTTATCCGAGAAGCTGTTGGCCAGGGAGGTGTAGAGCACCGTGTTACCGATGCTTTTCTGGGTGCCGGCGGGGTCCTTGCTGAAGAATCTGCCGGTGTCCTTGTTGAGCCCCGTATTCTTGGCCACGGTGGCGATCACTACCGTGGTGGTGATGTTGTTCAGCAGTTGCTTCTGTTCCTGGAACGCTGCCCGACGATCATGATGGCGCAGTAGCACATGGCTCATTTCGTGGCCGAGCATGGCCGCGATCTCGTCCTCGCTCTCGACGTTGTCGAGCATGCCGAGCGGCACGAACAGGGTGCCGTAGGGGTCGGCGGAAGGGCCGAAGGCGTAGCTGTCGACGATACGCACCTGCAGGTTTGGCGCCTGCCCTGGCCAGCCCTTGGCCAGGCGGGTGACGATGGCTTGCAGGTAGGCCTCGAGCTCCGGGATCTGCACCAGGTTTTGCTGACGGATTTCGTCTGCCGGCAGGGCCCGGCCATCGAAGCTCAGGCGCAGCTTCCCGGCGCGCTGCGGGTCCAGGCGGTAGTACTGGCGCACGTCGGCCTGCTCGAGATAGCGGCCATCCAGGCGTGACTGGGTGGACGGGCCCACCAGGTTCATCAGCGCGGCATTGGCGCCGTTGACCGTCTGGCAGCCGCTGAGCAAGAGCGAGGCCGCGACCGGCAACGCCGCGATGAGGCCTTTCACAGCGACCCCGTTCACTTCTTGCACCCGGAGCCGAAGCCGATGGTGGCGTTGTTCTGGTGATCGTCCGGCAGGCTGCCTGGCAGCTTCTGGCACGGCAGCTTAACCACGTTCAGCGGTGGGTTCACGCGCACATCCATGGTATCCAGCCAGACCTTCTGGCCGGCCAGTTCGACCTGGATCAGGTCCAGTTCCTTGTTGTAGTCGAGCACCGGCAACGCCTGTTGCGGCAAGCTGCTGCGGGCCACGTCGCGTTGTGTCTTGCCCTGGTCGTCCAGCACCGCCACCGGGTCGGCGAGAAACGCCTCCACCATGGGTGCGGCCAGCAGGCTGTGGCTGAACAGTGCCGATAGCAGGAAAACGGAAGTCTTGCGCATCTCTGGGCTCCTTGAGTCGAAATTCCGTAGGGTTCAGGTCCTGTTGGCGAACAAGGCCTGAAAGCGTGTGCTGAACAATGTGAGGGAAAGCAGCGACAGGCCGAACACGTTGGCGGGTGTGTAGTTCTTCAGCCACAGGGCTGTGGTGAGGACCACCAACAGGCCGAACACCAGCGCCCAGGCGGCCAACGGCGCGATGCGTGGTCGGCGCGGTTGGCCCATGAACGAGCGGTTGAACAGAGGGGCGTCGAGCGTACCCTTGAGGTGGGCGATGAGTGCGAGTAGCAACAACTCGATCACGTCCAGCACATCCAGCTTGGCAATACCGAACTCGGCCAGGTCGGGCGTCGAGCGGTAGTAGTCCATGCCCCAGTTGACCAGGTTGTCCAAGGCCATCGCATGCACGTACACCCCCGCGAGCTTGCCGTGCAGCGGTGACAGCGTGACATCGCCGGTGCCGGCGATACGTGCGCCGACCAGCACCAGCTTGCCTTGCAGCAGCTGCCTGAGCAGTGCCTGGTCATCGCTGTCGGTGGCTTCCAAGGCGCTGGCCGACACCGTCAGGGTGTAGGTGCAGTTGGCTTGGGCGTTGTTGCCGAGCTTCCAGAACACCGCCTGCAGGAACTGATCGGCCAAGCCTGGCAGGGTGCAGTCGCCGAGATCGAAGGCCTGGCCTTGCAAGGGAGACGGGCGAAGGCCCCATTGCACCGCGATGTCCGGGCGCTGCGCGGCGGCTGTGGCATCGCTCGGCAGCGAGGCGCAGTCATGCCGGCGGCAGTACTCGCGGTAAAGCTTGAGCGCTGGCGTTTCCATCGGCCCCAGCCCGGTTTGCACGGCCAGGGGGTACTGATTGCCGTGGTCGCTCCAACTGACCAGCGCAGGGGTGCTGACTTCGGCGAAACGCGGCAGGGTGTTGATGGCGTCTTCGGCGTCCGGTGGCGTGCCATTGTTGGCGAGAAACAGCGCAATGCCCTGGCGTTGGTAGCGTTCGAACACGTTGGCCAGCAACTGGCTCTCCATGCCTGGCGCTTGGCCGGGCACGGCGCGGGAGTGATCATGGGTGTACAGCAAGTCGACGAACACCGCCCCCGGCTTGTAGGCGAGCAGGCGCTTGAACAGCTTGCTCTGTTCGCTGTAGGGCAGTGGCCAGAAGGTCTGGTTGCGTAGCAGGTAGGCATCGTCGATCAACACCACCACCACCTGCTGTTGGCCCTTGTCGGAATAACCGCTGGCGAGCAGGCGGTTCAGCCAACTGGCGGAAGCCTCGTCGGTGGAGGTGGAGATCCCGAACGGGTCCAGCAGGGCGACCAGGGCGACCGCGAAGGTGAACAGGATTTGGCGCAGCGAGAATCGCGAGAGCTTGAGCATCCATGCCTCAGGTCTATGACTAGAGGCATTTTGACATCATTCCTGAAGGGCCGAAAGGGCCATACGCGGCCCTGTCGGTGTCCGATGATGGCGCGACTACGCCAACGTTTGCGGCAGGGCGAGATCGACACTCAGCTGTCGCGACAGGCACGGCCAGCGTTTCCACGCCATACCGGTCGCAGGGCTGCTCAAGGCCTCGCGATAGGCTTCCACCGATTCCACGGCAAAGCTTTCGTCGTCGAGCATCTCCTCCACCGAGTGGTGCACCACTTCATCCAACTGGTTGGCGAATGCCTCGCCGATCAATTGGTGGGCGATCAGGTTGGCCACGGTGGTGTCCACCGGGATCAACGGTTGCTGGAAATGGCGGATGTACAGGTCGTTGACCTCCTCGACCAGACGGTGCGCCAGGTAGGCCTCGTCCAGCAGGCCATCGAGGCCCTCGTGGCCTTCCATGACGCTCGGTGGATGCAGGAAATAGGCTTCGGCGATCTTCAGCACGGGTTTGATCTGCGACTCGATACCCGCCTCGCGGGCGACCGTGTTGGCAGCCTCCAGCAGTTCCGGAACCTGGTCGATGTAGGCGGCGACGAAGCGTGTCAGGGTACCCTGGGCGTCCTGCTGGGGCAGTTGGATCGAGCGGTGCAGGTGCGGCAATTGTTGCTCGAGGCGATGTTTCAGTTGGCCTGTGCGGCGCTCATGTTGATGGGCAAGGACGATCAACTCGCGTACAGCAGCGATGTTCATGACAACTCCAGGGACAAGGCGTTACAAACGGAAGACACTAAGTTAGCTCGCTTCCTGAAACGCTTAAGACGCATTTGTTATAACCCGGAGGCACTTGTTCCTTCGGGTTATATCAAAGTGCCATCATTATGCCAAAACCGCTCAAGCTCAATCCTTTCAGCGATTATCCGGGTTTTCGTGAAGTTGATTTCATGGGCGTCATTGCGTGCCATTGGTCGGTGTCTATACTCGGGTTGAAACGTGATTCGTTGATGAGGCCCGACTGCCTGTGCAGGGGGCTCGGTCGTCGAAGCCAGGCAGTCTTGGCCACCGTTCCCAACCTAACGTCGTAAGGTCGTCCACGCCTCCGGGACAACAAGAACGATAAGGGGAACCCGCAATGATGCGACATCCACATGTCTGGATGGGCCTCCTGCTGTGGTCGATGTTTGGTCAGGCGAATGCCGCCTGGACCGTGAACATGTCACCGGGGGCGACGGACGTCTCCCACGCCGTGTTCGACCTGCACATGACCATCTTCTGGATCTGCGTGGTCATCGGCATCGTGGTGTTCGGCGCGATGTTCTGGTCGATGGTCATCCACCGCCGCTCCACCGGCCAGGAACCGGCGCACTTCCACGAGCACACCTGGGTGGAAATCCTCTGGACGGTCGTGCCCTTCCTGATCCTCGTGGCCATGGCCATCCCAGCCACCAAGACCCTGATCGACATCTACGACGCCAGCGAATCGGACATCGACATCCAGGTCACCGGCTACCAGTGGAAGTGGCACTACAAGTACCTGGGCCAGGACGTGGAGTTCTTCAGCAACCTGGCCACCCCCGCCGAACAGGTGCGCAACCAGGCGCCCAAGGACGAGCACTACCTGCTCGAGGTCGACCAGCCGCTGGTGCTGCCGGTCGGCGCCAAGGTGCGCTTCCTGGTCACTGCCGCCGACGTCATCCACTCCTGGTGGGTGCCGGCCTTCGCGGTCAAGCGTGACGCCATCCCCGGCTTCGTCAACGAGGCCTGGACGCGCGTCGAGAAGCCCGGCATCTACCGCGGCCAGTGCACCGAGCTGTGCGGCAAGGACCACGGCTTCATGCCGGTGGTGGTCGAGGTCAAGTCCAAGGCCGACTACGACACCTGGCTCGGCGAGCGCAAGGCCGAGGCGGCCAAGCTCAAGGAACTGACCAGCAAGGAGTGGACGCTCGAGGAACTGGTCGAGCGTGGCGACAAGGTCTACCACACCACCTGCGTGGCCTGTCACCAGGCCGAAGGCCAGGGCCTGCCGCCGATGTTCCCGGCGCTCAAGGGCTCGAAGATCGCCATCGGGCCCAAGGAGGACCACCTGGGCATCGTCTACCACGGCAAGCCCGGCACGGCGATGGCCGCGTTCGGCAAGCAGCTCTCGGAAGTCGACATCGCCGCAGTGGTCACCTACGAACGCAACGCCTGGGGCAACAACAAGGGTGACATGGTCACGCCCAAGGACGTGTTGGCGCTCAAGCAGGCGGAAAGCAAATGAACCGGTGCCCGCGTGACATCCCGCAACGTGCAGGAGACAGGACATGAGTGCAGTGATCGACGACCACGCCCACGGCCATGACCACGCTCACGGCCCGGCCAAAGGCCTGATGCGCTGGGTGCTGACCACCAACCACAAGGACATCGGCACGATGTACCTGTGGTTCAGCTTCGCCATGTTCCTGCTCGGCGGCTCGTTCGCCATGGTGATTCGCGCCGAGCTGTTCCAGCCCGGGTTGCAGATCGTCGAGCCGGCGTTCTTCAACCAGATGACCACCATGCACGGGCTGATCATGGTGTTCGGCGCGGTGATGCCGGCCTTCGTCGGCCTGGCCAACTGGATGATCCCGCTGATGATCGGCGCGCCCGACATGGCCCTGCCACGGATGAACAACTTCAGCTTCTGGCTGCTGCCGGCGGCCTTCCTGCTGCTGGTCTCGACCCTGTTCAGCCCCGGCGGCGGGCCGAACTTCGGCTGGACCTTCTACGCCCCGCTGTCGACCACCTACGCGCCGGCCAGCGTGACCTTCTTCATCTTCGCCATCCACCTGATGGGCATCAGCTCGATCATGGGCGCGATCAACGTGATCGCCACCATCCTCAACCTGCGCGCCCCGGGCATGACCCTGATGAAGATGCCGCTGTTCGTCTGGACCTGGCTGATCACCGCGTTCCTGCTGATCGCGGTGATGCCGGTGCTGGCCGGCGTGGTGACCATGATGCTGATGGACATCCACTTCGGCACCAGCTTCTTCAGCGCCGCCGGCGGTGGCGACCCGGTGCTGTTCCAGCACGTGTTCTGGTTCTTCGGCCACCCCGAGGTGTACATCATGATCCTGCCGGCGTTCGGCGCGGTCAGCTCGATCATCCCGGCGTTCTCGCGCAAGCCGCTGTTCGGCTACACCTCGATGGTCTACGCCACCGGGGCGATCGCCTTCCTGTCGTTCATCGTCTGGGCGCACCACATGTTCGTGGTCGGCATCCCGGTGGTGGGCGAGCTGTTCTTCATGTACGCCACCATGCTGATCGCCGTGCCCACCGGGGTGAAGGTGTTCAACTGGGTGAGCACCATGTGGCAGGGCGCGATGACCTTCGAGGCGCCGATGCTGTTCGCCATCGCCTTCGTCATCCTGTTCACCATCGGCGGCTTCTCCGGGTTGATGCTGGCCATCGCCCCGGCGGACTTCCAGTACCACGACACTTACTTCGTGGTCGCCCACTTCCACTACGTGCTGGTGCCGGGGGCGATCTTCGGGATCTTCGCCTCGGCCTACTACTGGCTGCCGAAATGGACCGGGCACATGTACGACGAAACCCTCGGCAAGCTGCACTTCTGGCTGTCGTTCGTGGGCATGAACCTGGCCTTCTTCCCCATGCACTTCGTCGGGTTGGCCGGCATGCCGCGGCGCATTCCCGACTACAACCTGCAATTCGCCGACTTCAACATGGTCTCGTCGATCGGGGCGTTCACCTTCGGCGCCACGCAGATCCTGTTCCTGTTCATCGTCATCAAGTGCATCCGTGGCGGCGCGCCGGCCCCGGCCAAGCCCTGGGATGGCGCCGACGGGCTGGAATGGTCGGTGCCTTCGCCGGCGCCGTACCACACCTTCCAGACCCCGCCGGACGTGAAGTAGGGAGGCCGCCGACATGGAAGGCGTGTCGCTCAAGCGCCTGGTGCGGCGCCTGCTGCTGCTGACGGTGGTGATGTTCGCCTTCGGCTTCGCCCTGGTGCCGATCTACGACGTGATGTGCCGGGCGTTCGGCATCAACGGCAAGACCGGCGGGCAGTACGAGGGCAGCCAGGTGATGGACCCGTCGCGCACGGTGCGTGTGCAGTTCATGTCGACCAACGCCAGCGACATGGTCTGGGACTTCTACTCCAGCGCCGACCAACTGGAAGTGAACCCCGGCGCGGTGAACCAGATGATCTTCATCGCCCACAACCCGACCGACCGGCCCATGAGCGCCCAGGCGATACCCAGCATCACCCCGGCCGAGGCCGCGGCGTACTTCCACAAGACCGAGTGCTTCTGCTTCACCCAGCAGATCTTGCAGCCCGGTGAACGCATCGAGATGCCGGTGCGCTTCATCGTCGACCGCGACCTGCCGGCCACGGTGAAGCACCTGACACTGGCCTACACCTTGTTCGACATCACCGCTCGCCACCCGCCGGTCGCGCACGTCGCGGCCCAGGACGTCCAGGGCGCCCGTTAAGGGAAGGAGAACAGCAATGGCAAGTCACGAGCACTACTACGTCCCGGCGCAGAGCAAATGGCCGATCATCGCCACCATCGGCCTGTTCATCACGGTGTTCGGGCTGGGCACCTGGTTCAACGACCTCAAGGCCGGCCACCCGGAATCCCACGGGCCGCTGATCTTCTTCGTCGGCGCGCTGTTCCTGGCGTACATGCTGTTCGGCTGGTTCGGCGCGGTGGTCAAGGAGAGCCATGCGGGCTTGTACAGCGCGCAGATGGACCGCTCGTTCCGTTGGGGCATGAGCTGGTTCATCTTCTCCGAGGTGATGTTCTTCCTGGCCTTCTTCGGCGCGCTGTTCTACGTGCGGGTGCTGGCCGGGCCTTGGCTGGGCGGCGAGGGCGACAAGGGCGTGGCGCACATGCTGTGGCCGAACTTCGAGTTCGTCTGGCCGCTGCTGCACACCCCCGACCCGAAGCTGTTCCCGCCGCCGAAGGAAATCATCAACCCGTGGCACCTGCCGCTGATCAACACCATCCTGCTGGTCAGCTCCAGCGTGACCATCACCATCGCCCACCACGGCCTGCGCAACAACCACCGAGGGCAGCTCAAGCTGTGGCTGGGGCTGACCATCCTGCTCGGGCTGTCGTTCCTCGCGTTGCAGGCCTACGAGTATTACGAGGCCTACGTGCACCTGGGGCTGACGTTGGGGTCGGGGATCTACGGCGCGACGTTCTTCATGCTCACCGGCTTCCACGGGGCGCACGTGACCCTGGGGACCTTGATCCTGATCGTGATGTTCGTGCGCGTGCTGCGCGGGCATTTCAACCCGGACAAGCATTTTGGCTTCGAGGCGGCCAGTTGGTATTGGCACTTCGTGGATGTGGTGTGGGTGGGGTTGTTCATCTTCGTGTACGTGCTCTGACCACCCCACAAAACCTGTAGGAACGGGCTTGGTGGTGTGAGCTAGAACGGCGCGTGCGAAACCAGCTGCCCGCTGATGAAGCCCCAGGCCACCAGCCCGACCGTCAGGGCCGCCAGGGTGACGCGCACGGTCAGGGCCTTGAGCAAGCGGGTCGACTGGTCGTCGTCCTTGACCAGGAACACCAGCCCACTGAACAGGCTGGCGATGGTAGCCAACAGCATCAGGACGATCGCGGCCTTGAGCATGGCGAAACTCCGGGGGGATGCGGTGATGAGTTCCAGTATAGCGCTCGACCTTGCGAGGCCCCGGTGAAGCCGTTTCGCCCGGGCCTGGCACCGACCCTGGTGGTGCTTGCGCTGCTGCCCGGGCTGATCGCGCTCGGCTGCTGGCAACTGCGCCGGGCCGACGAGAAACGGCAGTTGCTCGACAGCTACGCCGAACGCCGCATCGAGGCGCCGGTGGCGGTCGCGCAACTGCAGCAACTGCCCGACCCGGCCTTCCAGCGCGTGCAACTGCACGGGCGCTTCGACGGCGAGCACAGCCTGCTGCTGGACAACCGCCTGCGCGACGGCCAGGTCGGCGTTGAGCTGCTGCAACCCTTCCACGACCAGGCCAGCGGCCTGTGGCTACTGGTCAACCGCGGCTGGCTGCCGTGGCCCGACCGCCGCGTGCCGGTGCGCTTCGACACCCCGGCGCAGCCCTTGGCCCTCGAGGCGTCGGTGTACGTGGCGCCCGGCAGCACCTTCCAGTTGCACCCCGACCCGGTCGGCGGCCAGTGGCCGCACTTGCTGACCGCCATCGACCCCGCCCCGCTGTGGCAGCAGTTGGGCCGCGAAGGCTTCGCCCATGAGCTGCGCCTGGCACCCGGCCAGGCCAGCTACCGGCTGGACTGGCCGGTGGTCGCCATGGGCCCGGAGAAGCACCTGGGCTACGCCGTGCAGTGGTTCGCCCTGGCGACCGCGCTGGTGCTGCTTTACCTCTATTTCGGTTGGCACAACAACAAGGAGAGCCGCCATGGCCACCGCCACGCATCCAACGGACGTGCCTGAACGCCCGCGCTCCCGCGCGCGCGGGCGCTTGCAACTGATCGTCATCCTGCTGGTGGCGTTGGGGCCGATGATCCTCGCCACCAGCATGTACAAGCTCAAGTTCTGGGTGCCGGACGGGCGCAGCTACCACGGCGTGATGATCGGCAACGGCCAGACCCGCGCCGACCTCGGCATCAGCGCGCCGGACGACGGCTGGCAGTTGCTGGTCAGCGCCCCGCAGGCCTGCGCCGCCGACTGCCAGCAGTTGGTGTACCTGGCCCGGCAGATCCAGGTCGGCCTGGGCCGCGACGCCAGCCGCGCCAGCCACGCGCTGGCCGCCGCGCAGCCGCTGGCGGGCGACTACCAGGCGCTGCTGGAGCGCGAGTACCCGCAGTTGCAGCGCTACCCGCTGGACGCCCAGCGCTACGGCCAGCACGTCAGCGAGCCCGGCTCGCAGCTGTGGATCGTCGACCCGCACGGCAACCTGGTGCTGCGCTACGACGCCAAGGTCAAGGGCAAGCAGGTGCTCGACGACCTCCGCCACCTGCTCAAGCTGTCCAACATCGGCTAGGAGCCCCTCATGGCCAGACCCGGATACCGCCTCGCCGTGTTCGCCACCTTGCTGGCACTGCTGGTCGTGCTGCTCGGTGCCTATACCCGCCTGACCCACGCCGGCCTCGGTTGCCCCGACTGGCCTGGCTGCTACGGCTTCATCAGCGTGCCCAAGACCGACGCGCAGCTGGCGCATGCCGAGCTGCACTTCCCCGAGCACCCGGTGGAAGAGGCCAAGGGTTGGGCGGAGATGGTCCACCGCTACTTCGCCGGCACCCTGGCGTTGGTGATCGCCTGGCTGGCGTTGCAGGCCGTGCGCCGGCATGCCCGCGATGGCGCGCCTTACCGCCTGCCGGTGCTGCTGCTCGGCGTGGTGCTGGCGCAGGCGGCCTTCGGCATGTGGACGGTCACCCTCAAGCTGTGGCCACAGGTGGTCACCGCGCACCTGCTGGGCGGGTTCACCACCCTGAGCCTGCTGTTCCTGCTATCGCTGCGTCTATCCCGGGCCTTTGCGCCGTTGCCGAAGCTGCCGCTGAGCGTGCGCCGGGTGGCGGCGCTGGCCTTGCTGGTGGTGATCGGGCAGGTCGCCCTGGGCGGTTGGGTCAGCGCCAACTACGCGGCGGTGGCCTGCATCGACCTGCCTACTTGCCACGGCCAGTGGTGGCCAGCGGCGGACTTCAGCAACGGCTTCCACCTCACCCAGCACGTCGGCCCCAACTACCTGGGCGGGCAGCTGGACAGCGACGCGCGCACGGCCATCCACATGAGCCACCGGCTCGGCGCGCTGATGGTGATGGGCGTGCTCCTGCTGCTCAGCTGGAAGCTGCACCGCAACGGCCTCACTGGTCTGGCCCGGCTGGTGCTTTTGGCGCTGGCCGTGCAGGTGAGCCTGGGCATCAGCAACGTGCTGTTCCACCTGCCGCTGGGCGTGGCCGTGGCGCATAACGCCGGCGGCGCCCTGTTGCTGCTGAGCATGGTGCTGGTGAACTACCGCATCCGCGTGGTCGACAAGGTGCGTGTCGGCCAGGGCTGGCGCCTGCGGCCGGTGGCCAGCGTGGGCATTTCCCATCACATGAGGAACGACTCGTGGCGACGCTTCTAAGTGCGCGCCGGCAACGGGCCGGCTGGCGCGACTACCTGGAGCTGACCAAGCCCAAGGTGGTGGTGCTGATGTTGATCACCTCGCTGGTGGGCATGTTCCTCGCCACTCGCGCGGGTGTGCCATGGGGCGTGCTGCTGTTCGGCAACGCCGGCATCGGCCTGTGCGCCGGCGGCGCGGCGGTGGTCAACCATGTGGTCGACCGGCGCATCGACGCGCTGATGGCCCGCACCCACAAGCGCCCGCTGGCCGAAGGCCGGGTGGCGCCGTTGCCGGCGCTGCTGTTCGCCCTGGCGCTGGCGCTGGCGGGCATGGCCCTGCTGCTGGCGTTCACCAACGCCCTCACCGCCTGGCTGACGCTGGCCTCGTTGCTCGGCTACGCGGTGCTCTACACCGGCTTTCTCAAGCGCGCCACGCCGCAGAACATCGTGATCGGCGGCCTGGCCGGGGCGGCGCCGCCGCTGTTGGGCTGGGTGGCGGTCAGCGGGCACGTGAGTGCCGAGCCGTTGCTGCTGGTGCTGATCATCTTCGCCTGGACGCCGCCGCACTTCTGGGCCCTGGCCATCCACCGCAAGGAGGAATACGCCAAGGCCGACATCCCGATGCTGCCGGTGACCCATGGCGAGCGCTACACCAAGCTGCACATCCTGCTGTACACCCTGGTGCTGCTGGCGGTGAGCCTGCTGCCGTATGCCATCCACATGAGCGGGCCGCTCTACCTGGCCTGCGCCCTGGCCCTGGGCCTGCGCTTCCTGCAATGGGCCTGGGTGTTGTACCGTGGCACTCGGCCGCACGCCGCGATCGGCACCTTCAAGTACTCTATCGGCTACTTGTTCCTGCTGTTCATCGCGCTGCTCGTTGACCACTACTTGTTGTTGAACCTATGACCCGAACCCAGAAAACCGTCTTCATCCTCGTCGCCCTGGTCGCGTTGATCCTGGGCCTGACCGTCAACAAGGTGCTCAGTGGCCGCGGCCAGGCCAACCCGGCCGAGCTGATCGACGCCGGCATCATCCTCCTGCCCCAGAGCCGCACCGTGCCCGAGGTGAAGATGACCAACCAGGACGGCCAGCCGGTCGCGCTGGACCAGCTCAAGGGCAAGTGGTCGCTGTTGTTCTTCGGCTATACCTACTGCCCGGACATCTGCCCGACCACCCTCGCCCAGCTGCGCCAGGTGAAGAGCGAGCTGCCCAAGGAGGCGCTGGCGCATTTGCAGGTGGTGCTGGTGAGCGTGGACCCGAACCGTGACACGCCGAACCAGCTCAAGCAGTACCTGGGCTATTTCGACAAGGATTTCGTCGGGCTGGCGGGCTCGATCGAGGACACCCAGAAGCTGGCCAATGCCTTGAGCATTCCGTTCATTCCGGCCGATACCAGCAAGCCGGGGTACACCGTGGACCACAGTGGCAATCTGGCCATCGTCGGGCCGGATGGGCGCCAGCGTGGCTTCATTCGGGCGCCGTTCAACAACCAGAAACTGGTGGCGCAGTTGCCGGGGCTGGTCGGCCGCGACTGACCCCGAAAGCATCGCGGGGCAAGCCCGCCCCTACCGGTACGGCACTGATTCTGAATGCAGTGCCGTACCGGTAGGGGCGGGCTTGCCCCGCGATTGGGCCGCATAGCGGCCCCGTCGATACCGGCTTAGAACGCCGGGATCACCGCACCCTTGTACTTCTCTTCGATGAACTTCTTCACCTCGGGCGAGTGCAGCGCCGCGGCCAGCTTCTGCAGGTCGGCGGAGTCCTTGTTGTCTGGGCGCGCGACCAGGATGTTCACGTAAGGCGAGTCGCTGCCTTCGATCACCAGGGCGTCTTTTTCCGGGTTCAGCTTGGCTTCCAGCGCATAGTTGGTGTTGATCAGCGCCAGGTCCACCTGGGTCAGCACGCGCGGGATGGTGGCCGCTTCCAGCTCACGGAACTTCAGGCCTTTCGGGTTCTCGGCGACATCCTTCACGGTCGACAGGATGTTCTTGTTGTCCTTGAGCTTGATCACGCCGGCCTTGTCGAGCAGCAGCAGGGCACGGCCGCCGTTGGTGGCGTCGTTGGGGATCACCACGGTGGCGCCCGAGCCCAGCTCGTCGAGCTTCTTGATCTTGGCCGAGTAGGCGCCCAGCGGTTCCAGGTGCACGCCGGCGACGCTCACCAGTTGGGTGCCCTTGGCCTTGTTGAACTCATCCAGGTACGGCTGGTGCTGGAAGAAGTTGGCGTCCAGGCGCTTCTCGGCCACTTGCACGTTCGGCTGGATGTAGTCGGTGAATTCCTTGACCTTCAGCTCCACGCCTTCCTTCGCCAACTGCGGTTTGACGAAGTTGAGGATCTCGGCGTGCGGCACCGGGGTGGCGGCGACGGTCAGGGTGTCGGCGTTGGCCGAGAAGGCCGCGACGGCGGCGGCGATGGCGAGCAGCTTCTTCATGGATCACTCCTTGTGAGGGCCGCGGGGCCCCCGAACGGGTCGGCCCAGCGACCCGGTTGGGCTTACTTACGGGAAAAATGCACGACCAGCTTGTCGCCGACGCTCTGCAGGATCTGCACGAGCACCAGCAGCAGGATCACCGTGACGATCATCACGTCGGTCTGGAAGCGTTGGTAGCCGAAGCGGATGGCCAGGTCGCCCAGGCCGCCCGCGCCCACCACGCCGGCCATCGCGGTGTATGACACCAGGGTGATGGCGGTGACGGTGATCGCCGCGAAGATGCCCGGCCGGGCCTCCGGCAGCAGGGCGTTGGTGATGATCTGGCGGGTGGTGGCACCCATCGACTGGGTCGCCTCGATGATGCCGCGGTCGACCTCGCGCAGGGCGGTTTCCACCAGACGCGCGAAGAACGGCGTGGCGCCCACCACCAGCGGCGGGATGGCACCGGCCACGCCCAGCGAGGTGCCGGTGATCAGCACGGTGACCGGGATCATCACGATCAGCAGGATGATGAACGGCAGCGAGCGCAGGATGTTGACGACCAGCGACAGCAGCGCGTACACGCCCTTCTGCTCGAACATCTGCCGCGGCCCGCAGAGGAACAGCAGCACGCCCAGCGGCAGGCCCAGCAGCACGGTGAACAACAGCGAGCCGAACAGCATGATCAGGGTATCGCCGGTGGCCAGCCAGATTTCGGCCCAGTCGACGTTGGCGAAGAAATTCAGGGCGTCCATCAACGCAGTACCTCCATATGCACGTCCGCGGCCTTGAAGCGCTCGAACGCCGCATCGATGTTGCCGCCGGTGACGGCCAGGGTCAGTTGCCCGTAGGGCACGTCCTTGATGCGGTCGATGCGCCCGGCGAGGATGCTGTAGTCCACGCCGGTCTCGCGGGCGACGGTGCCCAGCAGCGGCGCGTAGGTGGCGTCGCCCTGGAAGGTCAGGCGCACGATGCGGCCCGGCACGTGGGCGAAGTCGTCGCGCTGCTCGCGTTCGTCGACCTGCTCGTCTTCCTGGACGAAGCGCTTGGTGGTCGGGTGCTGTGGGTGCAGGAACACCTCGGCCACCGGGCCTTGCTCGACGATCTGCCCGGCGTCCATCACCGCCACGCGGTCGCAGACCCGGCGGATCACGTCCATCTCGTGGGTGATCAGCACGATGGTCAGCTTCAGCTCGCGGTTGATCTCGGCCAGCAGTTGCAGCACCGAGGCGGTGGTTTGCGGGTCGAGGGCGCTGGTGGCCTCGTCGCACAGCAGGATCTTCGGCTGGGTCGACAGCGCCCGGGCGATGCCCACGCGCTGCTTCTGCCCGCCGGACAGCTGGGCCGGGTACTTCTTCGCGTGGTCCGACAGGCCCACGCGGGCCAGCAGCTCGGTGACGCGCTGGTCGATTTCGCTGCGCGACAGCTCGCCGGCCAGGGTCAGCGGCAGGGCGACGTTGTCGGCGACGGTCTTGGAGGCGAGCAGGTTGAAGTGCTGGAAGATCATCCCGACCTGCTGGCGGAAGCGCCGCAGTTGGTTGGCGTCGAAGGCGGTGACGTCTTCGCCGTCGACGATGATCTTGCCGCCGCTCGGGGCCTCGAGGCGGTTGATCAGGCGCAGCAAGGTACTCTTGCCGGCGCCGGAGTGGCCGATCAGGCCGAACACCTGGCCATTGTCGATGGTCAGGCTGGTCGGGTTGAGGGCCGGGATATCCCTACCCGCGACGCGGTAGGTCTTGTGGACGTGTTGGAACTCGATCACTGAGCGAACCTTGTGGGGCGCATGGAAGTTGGGTCAGCGGTTAGCCGGGCGCGCATTTTAGCCTTTTCCCATAGCGGTTCTTAGCATTTATTTCGTAACGGGCCCAACGATCCGGCATAACGCGACAACCGGTAATCCCGATTGAACGCCTGCCAGAGCGCTCCAGTCACTACAGGAACAAGCCCTGAACGGGCAGCCTGAAGAGATGAGGAGAGCCGACCATGCCCAGCAAGAAGCCCGAGCCCCCCAAGACCACCCCGCTCGCCGGCACCGACACCCCGGACAAGGCCAACACCAATGCCAAGTTGCAGAGCCTGGAGGCGTTCCGTAGCGACGCCACCGGCCAGGCCCTGCGCACCAACCAGGGGGTCAAGGTCGCCGACAACCAGAACTCGCTCAAGGCCGGCGCGCGCGGCCCTTCGCTGCTCGAAGACTTCATCATGCGCGAGAAGATCACCCACTTCGACCACGAGCGGATCCCCGAGCGCATCGTGCATGCCCGTGGCACCGGCGCCCACGGTTACTTCCAGAGCTACGCCGACCACGGTGAGCTGACCAAGGCGGGTTTCCTGCGTGACCCGGAAAAGACCACCCCGGTATTCGTGCGCTTTTCCACGGTGCAGGGCCCGCGCGGCTCCGGCGACACCGTGCGCGATGTGCGTGGTTTCGCGGTGAAGTTCTACACCGACGAGGGCAACTTCGACCTGGTGGGCAACAACATGCCGGTGTTCTTCATCCAGGATGCGATCAAGTTCCCCGACTTCGTCCACGCGGTGAAGCCCGAGCCGCACAACGAAATGCCCACCGGCGGCTCGGCCCATGACACCTTCTGGGACTTCGTCTCGCTGGTGCCGGAGTCGGCGCACATGGTCATGTGGGCGATGTCCGACCGCGCGATCCCGCGCAGCCTGCGGATGATGGAAGGCTTCGGCGTGCACACCTTCCGGCTGATCAATGCCCAAGGCGTGGCCAGCTTCGTCAAGTTCCACTGGAAGCCGCGCCAGGGCGTGCACTCGGTGCTGTGGGACGAGGCGCAGAAGCTCGCGGGCAAGGACACCGACTACCACCGCCGCGACCTGTGGGAAGCCATCGAGACCGGCGACTACCCGGAATGGGAGCTGGGTGTGCAGATCGTGCCCGAGGCCGACGAACACGCCTTCGACTTCGACCTGCTCGACCCGACCAAGATCATTCCCGAGGAACTGGTGCCGGTCACGCCGTTGGGCAAGATGGTACTCAACCGCAACCCCGACAACTTCTTCGCCGAGACCGAGCAGGTCGCCTTCTGCCCAGGGCATATCGTGCCCGGCATCGATTTCACCAACGACCCGCTGCTGCAGGGCCGGTTGTTCTCCTACACCGACACGCAGATCAGCCGCCTGGGCGGGCCGAACTTCCACGAGATCCCGATCAACCGGCCGCTCGCGCCGAACCACAACAGCCAGCGCGATGCCATGCACCGTATGACCCTCGACAAGGGGCGCGCCTCCTACGAGCCCAACTCCATCGATGGCGGTTGGCCGCAGGAAACCCCGCCGGCGGCCGAGGACGGTGGCTTCGAGAGTTACCAGGAGCGTATCGACGCGAACAAGATCCGCCAGCGCAGCCCGTCGTTCGCCGACCATTTCTCCCAGGCACGGCTGTTCTTCCAGAGCATGAGCGCCACCGAGCAGCAGCACATCGTCAAGGCCTACAGCTTCGAGTTGGGCAAGGTGGAGCGTGAGTACATCCGTGCGCGCGAGGTGAACGAGGTGCTGGCCAACATCGACCTGAAGCTGGCGGCGGCGGTGGCGGCCAACCTCGGGTTGCCGGCGCCGAAGGCCGGGACGGTCAAGGTCAAGGGCTCGAAGCCCGCGAAATCGGCGGCGCTGAGCCAGATGAACCTGCCCGGCAGTGTCGGCATCAAGGGGCGCAAGATTGCCTTGCTGGTGGCCGATGGCGTGGATGGCGCCAGTGTGGACCGGCTGGTCAAGGCCTTCGAGGCGCACAGCGCACGGGTGCTGCTGCTGGGGCCAACCAGCGCGCCGGTGCAGACCGCCGAGGGCAAGCCGTTGCCGGTGGATGCATCGATGGAGGGCATGCCGTCGGTGATGGTCGATGGGTTGTGGCTGCCAGCCGGCAAGATGGCGCTGGAAGGCAGCGGCCTGGCGCGGCATTACCTGCTGGAGGCCTACAAGCACCTCAAGCCTATGGGGGTGGCCAAGGAGGGCAAGGCGTTGTTGAGCGCGTTGGGCCTGAAGGAAGACAAGGGGATAGTGCTGGGGGATGACAAGCAGGCCGTGGAGGCCTTCGCCAAGGTGCTGGAGCGGCATCGGGTGTGGGAGCGGGAAGCGGCGGCGGAGGTGGTTCCGGCGTAGGGCTGCTGCGCAGCCCAATCGCGGGCAAGCCCGATCAGGTTCAGCGCAGTCCGTGAGAACGGCGCTGAACCTGGAGCGGGCTTGCACCGCGATGAGGCCCTTGAGCGCTACCGCTGATGCGGTACCAACACCACTTGCGCCGGTAACGAGCGCTGAATCTCATGCGTCTGTTTCAACTCGAACCCACTGTCGAGCTTGCGCACTCGTTTCTCCAGCAAGGCCTTGAGCCATGGCGCATCATCGGTGCGTGGCACCTGGAACACCACTTCGCAGCCATAACTCACCACATCGGCGGCGATGTCATCCAACTGCCGGCGCATGGCCCGGCTGTCGGTGGTCTTCAACGCGATCACGGTGCTCGGTGCGGTCGGGTCCAGCACGCGTGCCACTGGCTTGGATTCCGCGGCCTTCAGCGCCGCTTCGGCTTTTTCCAGTTCCGCCCGGCGTGCCTGGGCGACCGCATCGCCACCCACCAGCGCCGGCGCCTGCGGCATCAGGGCACGGGCGCGGGCCAGGGCGGTGGCGGCGGCGTTGACGTCACCCTTTTGCAAGGTGACCTGGCTGCGTTGCAAGTAGGCTTCGGCCAGTTGGCGTTGATACTGCTCCAAACGCCCGTCGCTGGGCGACTGGGCCTGCAGGCTGGCGAGCTGGTCCTCAGCGGTGGCCAGCTCGTTGCTGGCGATGCTTTGCTGCAACTGCTGCCAGGCATCGGGCTGGGCTGGCACGGCCGGCTGCTCCACCGGGGCGCTGGAACAAGCGGCCAGGATCAGGGAAAAAGCGGCAACAAGCAGATAACGGGAGGCGAACGGCTTCATTCCTGCGACTCTCTATTTGCGCAAAAAGCGAGCAAGTCTACACCCAGGTGCGCACGCTCGAAAACAAGTCTTACAGACCCTTTACGGGCGAAAAGGTTGCAAGATGCGCCAGCGCGCACCCTGCTATTTCAGCGTTTCGGCAGGGCCAGGCTCAGCAAGAATAGCACCGCCGCACAGACCACGATCGACGGGCCGGCCGGGGTGTCCTTGTACCAAGACATCGCCAGGCCGCCGCACACCGCCACCACCCCGACCAGGCTGGCGCCCACGGCCATCTGCTCCGGCGAGCGGGCATGGCGCTGCGCCGTGGCCGCCGGGATGATCAGCAGCGAGGTGATCAACAACACCCCGACGATCTTCATCGCCACGGCGATGACCACCGCGATCAACAGCATCAGCGCCAGGCGCAGGCCCGCCACCGGCAGGCCCTCGACCGTCGCCAGCTCCTCGTGCACGGTCACGGCGAGCAGTGGGCGCCATAGCGCGGCCAGCAACGCCACCACCAGCACGCTGCCGCCGAGAATCCACGTAAGGTCCGTCGGGCTGATCGCCAGCAGGTCGCCGAACAGGTAGGCCATCAGGTCGATGCGCACATCGCGCATGAAGCTCAGCACCACCAGGCCCAGCGACAAGGTGCTCGGCGCGAGGATACCGAGCAGGGTGTCGGAGGCCAGTGGCTGGCGCCGTTGCAGGGTCACCAGCAGGATCGCCAGCAGCAGGCAGCCGACGGTCACCGCCAGGGTCGGGCTGACGTCCAGCGCCAGGCCCAGGGCCACGCCGAGCAGGGCGGCGTGCGACAGCGTGTCGCCGAAATAGGCCATGCGCCGCCACACCACGAAGGACCCCAGGGGGCCGGCCACCAGCGCCAGGGAAAGACCGGCAAGCAGGGCGTAGAGAAGAAAATCAGCCATGCTTGCAGTGCTCTCCATGGACATGGGCGCCGGGGGCGATCACCGACCCGTGCAGGTCGTGGCTGTGATCGTGATGGTGGTGGTAGATGGCCAGGCTCGGGGCGTTCTGGCCGAACAGCTCGACGAAGGCTGGGTCGCCGCTGACCTGCTCGGGGTGGCCCGAGCAGCACACGTGGCGGTTCAGGCACACCACCTGGTCGGTGGTGCTCATCACCAGGTGCAGATCGTGGGAAACCATCAGCACGCCGCAGTTGTGGCGGTCGCGCAGGCGGGTGATCAGGCCGTACAGCTCGGCCTGGCCAGCCACGTCGACGCCCTGCACCGGCTCGTCCAGCACCAGCAGCTCAGGCTCGCGCAGCAGCGCCCTGGCCAGCAGCACGCGCTGCATCTCGCCCCCGGAAATGGTCTGGATGGGGCTGTCGATCACGTGTTCGGCGCCCACTTCGCCGAGCGCCGACAGCGCGGCGGCGCGGTCCACGCCCGGCACCAGGCGCAGGAAGCGCAGCACCGACAGCGGCAGGGTGGCGTCGACCTGGATCTTCTGCGGCATGTAGCCGATGCGCAGGCGCGGCTTGCGCCAGACCGTGCCGCGGTGCGGCTTGAGCAGGCCGAGCACGGCGCGCACCAGGGTGGTCTTGCCGGCGCCGTTGGGGCCGATCAGGGTGACGATCTGGCGCGGCGCCACTGCCAGGTCGATGCTGTCGAGCACCGCTTCGCCGGCGAAGGTGACGCCGACCTGCTCCAGGCGGATCAGCGCGTCGCTCATGCCGCGCTCCGGCAACTGGCGCACAGGCCGACCACTTCGACGGTCTGCGTTTCGACCTGGAAGCCCACGGCCTTGGCGCTGCTGACGATGGCGCCGCTGATGCTCTCTTGCTCCAGCTCGATGGCCACGTGGCACTGGCGGCAGATCAGGAACTGGCCCTGGTGCTTGTGCTCGGGGTGGCTGCAGCCGATGAAGGCGTTGAGCGAGGCGATGCGGTGCACCAGGCCGTTGTCGAGGAGGAAGTCCAGCGCGCGGTACACGGTGGGCGGCGCGGCGCGGCGGCCGTCCTGCTCGCTGAGCACGGCGAGGATGTCGTAGGCGCCCAGCGGCTTGTGGCTTTGCCACACCAGCTCCAGCACGCGGCGGCGCAGGGCGGTCAGGCGCAAGCCTTGGCGCGCGCACAGGGCATCGGCCTCGGCCAGGGCGCTGTGGACGCAATGGGAATGATCGTGGGGACGGTGGGCCAGCGGCGTGATGGACATGGGCGGCGACGGTTATCGATGGAGACGTTATTATGTTACCCGTTTCTGACAAGCCGAGTATTCACCGTGTCCCGATTCCTTGTCCTGTTTGTCGCTTTTATCACGTTCTCGGCCCAGGCCGAGGTGCGCGTGCTGACCAGCATCAAGCCGCTGCAACAGATTGCCGCCGCCGTCCAGGAAGGGGTCGGCAGCCCTGAAGTACTGCTGCCGCCGGGCGCTTCGCCGCACAACTACGCGCTGCGCCCTTCCGATGTGCGGCGGGTGGCCGACGCCGACCTGCTGTACTGGGTCGGGCCGGACATGGAAGGTTTCCTGCCGCGAGTGCTGGGTAGCCGCACCAAGCCGACGGTGGCCGTGCAGTCGCTGGCAGACATGAAGCTGCGCCGCTTCGGCGAAGACAGCCACTCCCATGAGGAAGACCACGACGACCATGATCACGACCACCGCCCGGGCACGCTCGATGCGCACCTGTGGCTGTCGTCGGTCAACGCCCGGGTGGTCGCGGCGAAGATGGCCAGCGACCTGGCGGCGGCCGACCCGGCCAATGCCGCGCGCTACCAGGCCAACCTCAAGGCCTTCGGCGAGCGCCTGGATGCCCTGGACCTGCGCATCAAGGCGCGCGTGGCGGGCATCGCCGGCAAGCCGTACTTCGTGTTCCACGAGGCGTTCGATTACTTCGAGGCCGAGTATGGTTTACGCCATACCGGGGTGTTCAGTGTCGCGTCGGAGGTGCAGCCGGGGGCGCAGCATGTCGCGGCGATGCGCAAGCGCTTGCAGGAGGTTGGCCCGACCTGCGTGTTCAGCGAACCGCCGCTGCGCCCGCGCCTGGCCGAGACGTTGACGGCGGGGCTGCCGGTGAAACTGGCGGAGCTGGATGCGCTGGGCGGGACGGACCCGGTGGATGGCAAAGGCTACGAGCGTTTGCTGGAGAAGCTGGGCAATGACCTGGTGGGTTGCCTGGAGCATCTCTAGCGCCTGACCCGGCCCTATCGCGGGGCGAGCCCCGCGATAGGGCCGCCGCGCTTACAGCGCGAACGGCAACTTCAACGCCACCTGCTGGCGCTGTGCCAAACGCAACTCGAACTCGCTCGGGTCATGGATCATCACATCCATCCCGGCGAACGCCTGGGCGGCGATCAAGCGCGACAGCCAGAAACGCACGCAACCCACCCGCAGCATCACCTGCCACAGCTCGGCCTCGGCGGCGGTGAACGGCCGCAGCGCGGCGTAGGCGCCCAACAGCGCCTGGGCGCGCGGCAGGTCGATGCCGCCCGCTTCGTTCAGGCACCAGTCGTTCACGGTGATGGCGATGTCGTACAGCATCGGCCCGGAACAGGCATTGTAGAAGTCGATCAACCCCGTCAGGTGAGTCCCTTCGAACATCACGTTGTCGCGGAACAGGTCGGCGTGCAGGTTGGCCCGTGGCAGGGCGAGGATCTGCGCCTTGTGCGCGGTGATCTCGTCCAGCGCCGGTTGCAGCAGCGCCACCTGGCGGGCGTCGAGCCCGGCCAGCAGCTCGGCGCCGGACGCCAGCATCCAGTCCAGGCCACGGTCGGTGCGGCGCTCGATGATGCGCTCGCGGGTGGCCAGGTGGATGTGCGCGAGCAACTCGCCGACCTGGGCGCAGTGCTGGTTGTTCGGTGCCTTGACGTGCTTGCCCGACAGCCGTGGCTGCAGCAGCGCCGGCTTGCCGCACAGTTCGCGCAGGCCATGGCCGTCGCGGTCGCGCACGGCGTAGGGCACGGGCATGTCGGCGTCGTGCAGCACGTCGAGCAGCTCGATGAAGAAGGGCATGTCTTCAACTGGCCCGCGCTCGATCAGCGTCAGGACGAACTCACCCTTTTCCAGGCTGACGAAGAAATTACTGTTTTCGGTACCGGCGGCGATGCCCTGGAAATCGAGCAGGCGGCCCAGCTCATACGGCGCCAGAAAGGTTTCCAGCTCAGGCCGGGTCACAGGGGTGAAGACTGACATGTTGAAAAGTTGCCCGTGCGGGCACTTCCACCCGGAAGTGCCGGTTGATAAGAACGATACGCGTTACTAGCTTACCATTCGAAAATCTTCCAGGACGGAATCAGCATGTCCGGCTGGTCGGATCGAATGAAATTGCCATCGGAGCCATCGGCGCGTACCAGGAAATACGGCTTGCCGTTCTTCGGCGTGATCTTGATCGCATACAGGAAACCGTTTTGACGGTACTCCTGGATGGTTCGGTCGCCTTCCGTGCGAATGGTTACCTCGGGATCGGCCGAGGGCGCGTCGTCCGCCGCCAGGGTGACGACCGGCATGGTTGCCAACAGGCCGAGCAGTAACAGGCGAATGGGTGTACGCATGATAACCTTGTCCCTTTGTCGTCAATGAGTCTGGCTATTCTAGCGCCGGACCCGCCGAAAAGGTTGATTCTCCTCATGAGCCAAGCGCCCCTCGTCCTGGTGGACGGTTCGTCCTACCTCTACCGCGCCTTCCACGCGCTGCCGCCGCTGACCACCTCCAAGGGCATGCCCACCGGTGCGGTCAAGGGCGTGCTGAACATGCTCAAGAGCCTGCGCAAGCAGTACCCGGACAGCCTCTTCGCGGTGGTCTTCGATGCCAAGGGCGGCACCTTCCGCGACGCCATGTTCGCCGAATACAAGGCCAACCGCCCAAGCATGCCGGATGACTTGCGCGTCCAGGTCGAGCCATTGCACGCCAGCGTCAAGGCCCTGGGCTACCCGCTGCTGTGCGTCGAAGGCGTCGAGGCCGACGACGTGATCGGCACCCTGGCACGCAGCAGCGCGGCCCTGGGGCGCCCGGTGATCATCTCGACCGGCGACAAGGACATGGCCCAGCTCGTGGACGGCCACATCACCCTGGTCAACACCATGACCGGCAGCGTGCTGGATATCGCCGGCGTGCACGAGAAGTTCGGCGTCGGCCCCGAGCACATCATCGATTTCCTCGCCCTGATGGGTGACAAGGTCGACAACATCCCTGGCGTACCGGGCGTCGGCGAGAAGACCGCGGTGGGCCTGCTGACCGGCATCGGCGGCGGCTTGCGCGAGCTGTACGAGAACCTCGACAAGGTCCCGGGCCTGGCCATCCGTGGCGCCAAGACCCTGCCGGCCAAGCTCGAGGAGCACCGCGACGCGGCGTTCCTGTCGTACGAGTTGGCGACCATCAAGGTCGATGTCGAGCTGGACATCACCGTCGATGCGCTGGTTTGCGGCGAACCCGACCGCGAGGCGCTGCTGGCGCTGTACACCGAGATGGAATTCAAGAGCTGGATCGCCGAGGTGCAGCGCGATGCCGCCAAGGCCGGTGATGCGTTTGAACCGACCGAGGCCCCGCAGGAGGCGGTCGAGGCGAAGTACGAAACCATCCTCGACCCGGTGCGCTTCGACGCCTGGCTGGCGAAACTGCGCCAGGCGCCGCTGTTCGCCTTCGACACCGAGACCACCAGCCTGGACGCCCAGCAGGCGCAACTGGTGGGCCTGTCGTTCGCCGTCGAACCCTTCGAGGCCGCCTACGTGCCACTGGCCCACGATTACGAAGGCGCGCCGGCGCAGCTTGACCGCGACACCGTGCTGCTGGCACTCAAGCCGCTGCTGGAGGACCCGGCCAAGGCCAAGGTTGGGCAGAACGCCAAGTACGACATCAACATCCTGGCCAATGGCACCCCGGCCATCCAGATGCGCGGCGTGGCCTACGACACCATGCTCGAATCCTACGTGCTGGATTCCACCGCCACCCGCCACGACATGGACAGCCTGGCGCAGAAGTACCTCGACCACACCACCATCGCCTTCGAGGACATCGCCGGCAAAGGCGCCAAGCAGCTGACCTTCAACCAGATCCACCTGGACAAGGCCGGCCCCTACGCCGCCGAGGACGCCGACATCACCCTGCGCCTGCACCATGCCTTGCAGGCGCGTTTGGCCAAGACGCCGAGCGTGCAGCCGGTGCTGATGGACATCGAGATGCCGCTGGTGCCGGTATTGGCGAAGATCGAGCGCCAGGGCGCCCTGGTCGATGCCGACCTGCTGAGGGTGCAGAGCGGTGAGCTGGGCGTGAAGATGGCCGAGCTCGAGCAGAAGGCCTTCGAGCTGGCCGGCGAGGTCTTCAACCTGGGCTCGCCCAAGCAGTTGGGCACGATTCTCTACGACAAGCTGGGCATGCCGGTGCTGAGCAAGACCGCCAAGGGCCAGGCCTCCACTGCCGAAGCGGTGCTCGCCGACCTCGCCGCCGAAGGCTACCCGCTGCCCACGGTGCTGATGGAATACCGCTCGCTGAGCAAGCTCAAGAGCACCTACACCGACAAGCTGCCGGAGCAGATCAACCCGCGCACCGGGCGCATCCACACCTCCTACCAGCAGGCCGTGGCCGCCACCGGGCGGTTGTCGTCCAGCGACCCGAACCTGCAGAACATCCCGATCCGCACCGCTGAGGGCCGGCGTATCCGCCAGGCCTTCGTCGCCAGTCCCGGCTATAAATTGCTGGCTGCCGACTATTCGCAGATCGAGCTGCGCATCATGGCCCACCTGGCCAAGGACGAAGGCTTGCTGCACGCCTTCCGTAACGACCTGGACGTGCACCGTGCCACCGCCGCCGAGGTGTTCGGCGTGGCCCTGGAGAACGTCACCCACGACCAGCGCCGCAGCGCCAAGGCCATCAACTTCGGCCTGATCTACGGCATGAGCGCGTTCGGCCTGGCCAAGCAGATCGGCGTCGACCGCAAGCAGTCGCAGGACTACATCGACCGCTACTTCGCCCGCTACCCTGGCGTGCTGGCCTACATGGAGCGCACCCGCGCCCAGGCCGCCGAGCAGGGCTTCGTCGAAACCCTGTTCGGCCGACGCCTGTACCTGCCGGACATCAACGCCAAGAACCCGGCCCTGCGCAAGGGCGCCGAGCGCACCGCGATCAACGCGCCGATGCAGGGCACCGCGGCCGACATCATCAAGCGCGCCATGGTAGCGGTGGACAACTGGCTCAGCGACAGCGGCCTGGATGCGCGGGTGATCTTGCAGGTGCACGACGAACTGGTGCTGGAAGTGCGCGAAGACCTGGTGGAGCAGGTCCAAGATGAAATTCGCCCTTACATGAGCAACGCTGCGCAGTTGGATGTGCCGCTGCTGGTGGAAGTGGGCATTGGTGCGAATTGGGACGAAGCTCACTGAATGAGCCGGGAAACAGGGGTAGGATCTGCGGCGTGGTGTCGCGGATCCGGGGCTGGCCCCCTGCCATTAGTTCCGGAGTTTCATGAAACTATCGCAAATAGTTTTCAGCGCCTCGGAACTAAACCGGTGAAGCGAAACTCAGAGTAACTGAATGGCTGGTGAAGCCTTTCGATGCTCCTATGTTGTGTTAAGTGTTGGCAGATATCTGGACCCCGCCCTAGCGGTCCGGACTTGGACCCCGAACTTCCCCCTCCCCATATGAAGTCCGGGGTTTTTTTTGCCCGCAATTCAAGGTCCGAACACGGGCTGCGCACCCCACGAGGGCGCGGCAAGCCCGCGCCCGCAGGGGAGATGCCGTTGCTTCAGGCCGGCTTGTCTTCCAGCTCCATCCACCCTGCCAGCACCTTGTACGCCTCCTCCAGCCCCAGGCGCTTGGGCGCCGAGAACAGCTGGATGGTCACGCCATCGCCCCAGCCTTTACGAATTTCCGACTGCACCTTGAGCAGGGTGTTCTTGCCCGCGCCGTGGGTCAGCTTGTCGGCCTTGGTCAGCAGGATGTGCATCGGCATGCCGGCGGCAGTGGACCAGTCGAGCATCATCTTGTCGAAATCGGTCATCGGGTGGCGCACGTCCATCAGCAGGATCACCCCGCGCAGGCACTCGCGGCCGCCGAGGTACGCTTCCAGGTGGTGCTGCCAGTGCTGCTTGAGCGGAATCGGCACTTTTGCATATCCGTACCCCGGCAGGTCGACCAAACGCCGTTCATCGTCCAGACTGAAGAAATTCAAAAGCTGGGTGCGGCCGGGTGTCTTGGAGGTGCGCGCCAGGCTGGCGTGGGTCAGGGTGTTGAGGGCGCTGGATTTACCAGCGTTGGAGCGGCCAGCGAAAGCCACCTCGTAACCCTGGTCTTCCGGGCATTGTTCGACCTTGGCGGCGCTAAGGGCGAATTTGGCTTTCTGGCAGAGGCCGAGGATGGGGTTCTTGACTTGCATGGGATATCCGATGTGGGTGTTGCCTGGTCCAGGCACCAACGTTTCCGTTTGGAGGGCGGAAGTATATAATGCCCCAGTTTTTGTGTGCGAATTCTCCCAGCGAAGGGGAAGTCGCATGGGGTGTCGAACAATAGCTCGCGCAACAGAACGCAGCGCGGCCCCCAACCCTGAAAGGTCGTTCCGCAAGGCGAAATGGCTGCTCGCTGTCGGTGTGTTCCTACCGTTTTTCAGCGCTCAGGCTACACAGGATCCCGAGGCGTTGTACAACCGCACGTGTGCGGCCTGTCACGCCGGGCAATTGCCGCAGGCCCCGAGGATGGGCGATGCGGCCGCATGGGAGCCACGGCTGGCGCAAGGTGTGGATGTACTGGTGGCGCATGTTACCCGGGGTTTCAAGGCTATGCCGCCGCGTGGATTGTGCATGGACTGCAGTACCGAGGACTACCGGTCGGTCATCCTCTGGATGAGCGGCAGTCCCGATACATAACATTTCACCCTTAGCCGTGTTGGATTAGCTGATGAACAAACTATTCGTGAGTCTGCTGTTGACCATGGGGGTTGCAGGTGCGGCGAGTGCTGCGCAGCCCATCGAAGGCGATGCCGCTGCCGGGCAGGCCAAGACCGCCGTCTGTGGCGCCTGCCACAACCCTGACGGCAACAGCCTGGCGCCGAACTTCCCGAAACTGGCCGGCCAGGGCCAGCGCTACCTTGAGAAACAACTGCACGACATCAAGTCCGGCAAGCGCACGGTGCTGGAGATGACCGGCATGCTGGCCAACTTCAGCGAGCAGGACCTGGCCGACATCGCCGCCTACTTCGCCAGCCAGAAAGGCAGCGTCGGCGCGGCCGATCCGAAGCTGGTCGAGCGGGGCCGGGCACTGTTCAACGGCGGTGACCTGGAGAAAGGCATGCCGGCCTGCACCGGTTGCCACTCACCCAATGGCGCGGGCATCGCCCTGGCCGGCTTCCCGCACCTGAGCGGGCAGCACGCGCAGTACGTCACCAAGCAGCTCACTGACTTCCGCGAAGGCAACCGTACCAACGACGGTGACGCCATGACCATGCGTTCGATCGCCGGCAAGCTGAGCAACAAGGATATCGAGGCGTTGGCCAGTTATATCCAGGGGTTGCATTAATACGGCGTGAGCCTATGCCGGCTCCATCGCGGGGCGTTAACACTCGGTTAATGCACCCGCGTTAAAGATGCAGCAACGGGCGGCCCGGGCCGCCCTTTTTTCTGCCCGTAGCCGTTACACTACAGAACTCAGCCCTTCCCGACCGGTCACAGCACAGGTCGCGCCGGGGCGACTCATGACTGCTCAGGAGTAAAGCATGCGTAAACTGATTCTCAGCGCCACGCTGGTCGCCGCCAGCGTATTCGGTATGGCTTCGGTGCAGGCCGCAGAGCCTGTCGCCGGCAAGGAATATATCGAGCTGAGCAACCCGGTGCCGGTCTCCCAGCCGGGCAAGATCGAAGTCGTCGAGCTGTTCTGGTACGGCTGCCCGCACTGCTACCACTTCGAGCCGACCATCAACCCCTGGATCGACAAGCTGCCGGCCGACGTCAACTTCAAGCGTATCCCCGCCATGTTCGGCGGCCCATGGGACGCCCACGGCCAGATGTTCCTGACCCTCGAAGCCATGGGCGTCGAGCACAAGGTGCATGCCGCGGTCTTCGACGCCATCCAGAACCAGCGCAAGCGCCTGACCGACCCGAACGACATGGCCGACTTCCTCGCCACCCAGGGTGTGGACAAGGACAAGTTCCTCGCTACCTTCAACTCCTTCGCCATCAAGGGCCAGGTCAACCAGGCCAAGGAACTGGCGAAGAAGTACGAGATCACCGGCGTTCCGAGCATGGTGGTCAACGGCAAGTACCGCTTCGACCTGGGTACCGCCGGTGGGCCGGAAGGCGTGCTGAACGTCGCCGACCAACTGATCGCCAAGGAGCGCGCCGCTAAGTAAGCGGCGATCGCCATGCGCCGCTTGCGACCCGTGCGTGGCGTTGGCCTGCACCAGCCGCAGGTCAACGAGCATCACCTGCGGGCCCCTGGCCTGCCGGAAGATGGTCGCCTGCGGCTGCTCAGCTTCAATATCCAGGTGGGCATCAGCACCGAGCGCTACCGCCATTACCTGACTCGCAGCTGGCAGCACCTGCTGCCGCACAATGGGCGGGCCGGCAACTTGCAGAAGATCGGCCAACTGCTCGGCGACTTCGACCTGGTGGCCTTGCAGGAAGCCGATGGCGGCAGCCTGCGCTCGGGCTACGTCAACCAGGTCGAGCACCTGGCCCACCTCGGTGCCTTCCCCTACTGGTACCAGCAGCTCAACCGCAACCTCGGGCGCTTCGCCCAGCACAGCAACGGCGTGCTCAGCCGCCTCAAGCCCCGCCACCTCGAAGACCACCCCCTGCCCGGCCCGGCCGGTCGCGGGGCGATCCTGGTGCAGTTCGGCGACGGCGACGATGCGCTGATCGTGGTGATGATGCACTTGGCCCTCGGCGCCAAGACCCGCGCCCTGCAACTGGCTTACATCCGCGAGCTGATCGGCGGCTACCGCCACCAGATACTCATGGGTGACATGAACACCCACGCCACCGACCTGCTCGACCACTCGCCCCTGCGCGACCTGGGCCTGATCGCGCCGCAGGTCGAGGCGACCTTCCCCAGCTGGCGCCCGCAGCGTTGCCTGGACCACATCCTGCTCAGCCCGAGCCTGACCCTAGAGCGGGTCGAAGTGCTGGCGCAGCCGATCTCCGATCACCTGCCGGTGGCGGTCGAGATCCGATTGCCGGATGCCCTGGCCCTGGATACCCTGCCCATCGTGAGCTAGATCTGCTCAAGACTTCGCGCTTCTCGCCGAAACCCAGTATTCACCGCCCATTAGCTGCCTCACCTGCGGGTCCACGCATGACCGACGAAGCCGAGCGCTGGAAAGAAAAATACCTAAAAAGCATCGAGCGGCAGGAAAAGCTCGAGCGGCGCTGGGAAGCGCGCCTCGACCTGCTGCGTCGCGGCCTGGTGCGCAGCACCCTGGCGGCCGAGGGCAGCGACAAGGTAGTCGACCAGTGCATGAAGGAAATGCGCGAGGTCATCCGCAGCGACAGCATGGACGCCGGCCTGGCCGGGCTGATCCCGCGCCTGGAAAAGGCCGTGCTGGATTCCGAGCAGCGCCGTGAAACCCGCATGAACCAGGTCAGTGACGCGCTGACTGCGCTGGTCAGCCAGTTGCAGGGCCTGCCGTTGCCGGGCGAGGTGGCGCGCCCGCTGAAGAAGTTGGCGAAGAAGCTCGACGGCGGCGTCAGCCAGTCGCGCGAGTTGCCGCCGCTGCTCGGCGAGCTCAGCGGTTTGCAGGGGCGGGCGCTGTCGTCGCTGCGCAGCCCGGAGGAAGAGAGCCGGCCAGGCCTGCTCCAGCGCCTGTTTGGCGGGCGCGAGGCCGACCCGCAGGCGTCGCTCGAGCCGGAGCCTGCGCGGGTGGTGCCAACGCAGGCCGTGGCCGAGCCCGTGGCAGAGCGGGTGATGGAGCGCGCACCGCCCCAGCCGGTCGCCGAGCCGATGCGGCCGGCTGCGCCGGCGCCGCAAGCCGCCGCGCCATGTGCCGATGTGGACGAGCTGCAGCCGCTGCCGCCAGCCGCACCGGTTGAAATCGTCGCCGTGGTTGAAGCGCCCTCGCCGGCCGAGCCCTCCGTACCTGCCCCGCAGGACAGCCCCGTGCCCGAAGTGCCCGATGCGCCTGCCCCGCCGGTCGAGGAGGCGCCCGCCGCCGAGGAGCCCGAAGCCGAGGCTAGCCCCGAGCTTGAAACCGAGCCGGTGGATGAAGACGGCCCCTATGCCCTGCCCGACGCCGCCGAGCCGCCCTACAGCACCGTCGCCGCACACATCGAGCAGACCCTGATCAGCCTGCTCGACGACCTCAGCCTGCCCGAGCGTCACAAGGCCCAGGCCTTGGAGATGCGCGAACGGGTGTCGCGTGGGCTGAACTGGTACGAGTTGATCCCCGTGCTCGACGACCTGGCCGTGCTCATGCTGGCGATCACTGACAGCGGCCAGCACGAGTTCGAGGTCTACCTGCAACAGCTCAACGAGCGTCTGGAAACCTTCCAGAGCCACTTGCAGGAAGCCAGCGCCGGCCATGCCGACAATACGTCCGCCGCCCGCGACCTGGACAACCAACTGCGCGAGCAGGTCGACGGCCTGCAGAGCAGCGTGCAGGGCGCCGCCGACCTCGACAGCCTCAAGCACATTCTGGAAAACCGCCTCGAAGGCCTGCTGGGCACCATGGACGAACACCAGCACGAGCGCGACCGCCGTGAGCAGGAGCTGGCGGGGCGCTTGCAGGGCTTGGCCGAGCGCGTGGCGAGCATGGAGCAGGAGGCTCTTGGCTACCGCGAACACCTGGAGGAGCAGCGCCAGAAGGCGCTGGTCGACCCGCTCACCGGCCTGCCCAACCGCGCGGCGTGGTCCGAGCGGGTGGAGCAGGAAGTGCTCGACTGGCAGGAAAACGGCGGCCACCTGGCGATGGCGATTCTCGACCTCGACCACTTCAAGCGCATCAACGACAGCTACGGCCACCTGGCCGGCGACAAGGTGCTGAAGATCGTCGCCGAGCAACTGCGCAAGCGCCTGCGTGGGCGTGACTTCATCGCCCGCTTCGGCGGCGAGGAGTTCGTCCTGCTGTTGCCGCAAACCTCGCCCCCTGCCGCCCTGCAGGTCGCCGAGGCCCTGCGCGCGGCGGTCGAGGCCTGCCCATTCCATTTCAAGGGCGAGCGGGTGGTGATCACCACGTCCATCGGCGTCAGCGCGTTCCGCACCGGTGAGCGCGGCGACCAGGTGCTCAAGCGCGCCGACGAAGCCCTGTACCGCGCCAAGGACCTGGGCCGCAACCGCGTCGAGCAGGGTTAGACGCTGTCGCCAGGCGGTAAGCTTTCGGCCTGCGCCTGGCCGGGTAGCACGTTATACTGTAGCGCTGTCATCGACCAGAATACGTGCCGCCCCTTGATGAAAACACTCTTTACCGCTCTCCTCCTGCTGGCCCTGGCCGGTTGTTCCAGCGGCCTGCGCATCGACCGCAGCCACACTTCGGCCAACCAGGACAGCCGCATCCAGTTCGTCGTCGTGCACTACACCAACGCCTCGCTGGAGCGCTCGCTGGCACTGCTGACCCATGGCGAGGTCAGTAGCCACTACCTGATCGGCGACGACCGCAACGCCACGGTCTACCAACTGGTGGACGAAAACCGTCGCTCATGGCACGCCGGCGAAAGCCAGTGGCAGGGGCGCACTTGGCTCAACTCCAGCTCCATCGGCATCGAGATCGTCAATCCGGGCTACACCGACACACCCAACGGCCGCCTCTGGCACCCCTACAGCGAGGCGCAGGTACAGGCGCTGATCGCCTTGCTGCGGGACATCGTCAAGCGCAACAACATCGAGCCGCGCCACATCATCGGGCACAGTGATATCGCGCCGCTGCGCAAGCTCGACCCGGGGCCGCTGTTCCCGTGGAAGCGGTTGGCCGACGCCGGGCTGGGTATCTGGCCGGACGCCGCCGCGGTGGCGCGCCAGCAGGTGTATTTCGGGGCCAACCCACCGGGCATCCTCTGGTACCAGCAGCAGTTGGCGCGGTTCGGCTATGCCATCGAGCAGAATGGCGAGCTGGATGTGGCCACGCGGCATGTGATCGCGGCGTTCCAGATGCGCTTCCGGCCGCAACGCTTCGATGGGCAGCCGGATGCGCAGACGGCTGCCCTGTTGCAGGTGCTTAACAGTCAGCGCTGAGGTGTTCAGCCGGGCCCCGTGATCGGGCCCGTAAGAACATCATAACCCTTCGACCCCCGCTCAACGGCCAAGCCGATCCGCCATCCAGTTGCTATACCTTTTATATTCAACTGGATGCCCTGCATGTCTGCCTTCATCGCCTCCGTGCGCCAATTATTCTACCGCCCCTGGACGCTGGCCTCGCTGGTGGCCCTGGCCAGCGCCGCGTTGCTGCTGGCCGCCAGCTTCGGCGTGACCCTGCAACAGATGAAGCAGAGCGAGAGCGCACAGATGAACGCCCGTGGCGAGCGCTTCCTGGAGCGCCTGGAGCAGGTGTTCGGCCAGTTGCGCGAAGGTGTCGACCAGTTGCAGGCACAACCCTTGCGCGGTTGCGATCCGGCGATGCTGGCCGCCTTGCAGCAGGTGAGCCTGAGCTACCGCTTCGTCTACGAGGCCGCCTACGTGGACGGCCCCGTGACGTGCTCCACGCGTGGTGGCGAACGGGTGATGGAGCCGCTGCGCGCCCCGGACATCCAGGGCCCCACCTATAGCTACTGGCTCAACACCACCACCGAACCCAACGAAAACCTCGCCGCACTGATGCTGGGCCGTGGCAAGTTCCTGGTCTCGACCTCGCGCGGGCACCTCACCGATGTGGTCGACCTGCCCCCCGGCGGCAGCCTGCTGGTCGTCCTCGACCACGGCACCCGCGCCATCCCGGTGCTCGGCCCCGCCCAGCCCTGGCCTCCGGTCGCCGACTGGCCGCCGCCGTCGCACAAGGCGCTGCTGGAGCTCAGCGACCGCCTCATCTACCGCATGCCGACCAAGTCGCCGGATTACCAACTGGTGCTGATCGCGCCCCGCGCGAGCCTGCCGCTGAAGATGAACGGCATGCTCTGGTTGCTGTTCCCCGGCAGCTTGCTGCTGGCCTGTTGTATCGGCTGGCTGGTGCTGCAATTGATCCTGCAGCGCCGCTCGATGAGCTCGGAGCTGCAGCAGGCGCTGCGCCGGGGCGAGTTGCAGGTGTT
Organism: Pseudomonas entomophila; assembly: GCF_029193575.1. GTDB lineage: Bacteria > Pseudomonadota > Gammaproteobacteria > Pseudomonadales > Pseudomonadaceae > Aquipseudomonas > Aquipseudomonas entomophila_G. The sequence continues at coordinate 298,845 of NZ_JARGCS010000047.1, forward strand.
GTACCAGCCGATCTTCGAACTCGACAGCCGCCGCTGCGTCGGCGCCGAGGCCCTGGTGCGCTGGCGACGGCCAGACGGCACGCTGACCAGCCCCGAGCTGTTCATCCCGCTGGCCGAGAACACCGGGCAGATCCGCCAGATCACCGACTTCGTGCTGCAACGGGTGCTGGAGCAACTGGGCCAGCTGCTGAGGGCCAACCGTCACCTGTACATCTCGGTGAACCTCGCGGCCTGCGACGTCATGGTGCCGCGCATTGGCCGGGTCGCGGCGCGGCTGTTGGCCCACCACCGGGTCTCGGCGAGCCAGATCGCCTTCGAGGTCACCGAGCGCGGGCTGATCGACGTGGTGGTGGCGCGCGACAACCTGCAAGCCCTGCGCAACGTCGGGCACCAGGTGCTGATCGATGATTTCGGCACCGGTTATTGCAGCCTGGCCTACTTGCAGACGCTGCCGGTGGATTGCCTGAAGATCGACAAGGCGTTCATCGACGCGCTGGGCCATGACGCCGCCAGCAGTGGCGTGGCCCCGCACATCATTCGCATGGCCCACGACCTGCACCTGCGGGTGATCGCCGAAGGTATCGAGTGCGAGGACCAGGCGGTGCTGCTCAACAGTGAAGGGGTGAACTATGGGCAGGGCTGGTTGTTCGCCCACCCGTTGAACGCGCGGCAGTTCGCCGAGCTGATTACCCGGGGGCGGCGGATGGGCGCGCGGCGAATCGATGATGAGCCTTGAGGGTTGGTTGTGTCATTGCCGGCCCTCTCGCGGGTCAAGCCCCACAGGCATTCCGCTGAATTCGAGGCCAGCGGGGGACCTGCGGGGGCTTGCCCCGCGACAGCGCCGACACAGCCACCTAGACCGGCAAGGCCATGTAGAACTGCGTCCCCTGCCCCGGACGTGAAAACACCCCCATCCGCCCGCCGTGCAACTGCACGATCTCCTTGCACAGCGCCAACCCCAGCCCTGCGCCGCCTTTCTTGCGCCCCACCTGCACGAACGGTTCGAAGATGCGCCCCTGCTGCCCATAGGCGATCCCCTCGCCGTTGTCCTCGACGCTGACGATCACCCGCTCGGCGTGCCGCCGCGCCGACAGGCGAATGCGCCCACCGTTGGCGGTGTGACGGATGGCGTTGTGCAGCAGGTTGTCCAGCACCCGTTCAAGCTGGGCGAGGTCGGCCTGGATGTGCGGCAGGGGTGGCTCCAGTGCCTTGACCAGCTCGATCCGCTTTTCCGCCGCCGGCTCGGCGAACCGCGCCTGGGCGCGTTCCAGCAGCTCGTCGATGTTGCACGGCGCCAGCTCGAGCTTTTGCAGGCCGCTCTGGTAACGCGAGAAGTTCAGCAGGTCGTTGATCAATTGGGTCAGGCGCTGCATCTCCTCGCCGATGGTCTCCACCAGGTCGTTCTCACGCGCCTCGGGCGCAAACTTCACCCGCTCGCGCAGCAACCCGAAGGCCATGTGCATGCCGGTGATCGGCGTGCGCAGCTCATGGGAGGCACGCAGCACGAACTCACTGCGCACCCGCTCGAAGGCGCGCTGCTCGGTGACGTCGTGCAACACCATCACCGCCCCGAGGATCGGCCCTTGGGGGTGGCTGACCGGGGTCAGGCTGTAGGTCAGCAAGCGGGTTTCCTCGTCCACCTCGATGCTCAGGTCGTCCGGTGCGCGGTCCAGGCTGCCGCCGCGCAGGACCTGGCGCAACTGCTGTTCCAGCTCCGGGCGCTGCAACGCCTCGGCCAGGCCGCTGCCCACTCGGCTGGCGTCCCACCCCAGCTGGCGCTGGGCCACGGGGTTGAGGTGTTCCAGGTGGCCTTGGCGGTCGATGATCAGCAGGCCGTCGTCGATGCTGTCGAGTACCGCTTGCAAGCGCTGTTGGCCAGCCAGCAGTTCATCGACGTTGGTGGCCTGGTGCTTGCGCAGGGCATCGGCCATCAGGCCAAAGCGGCGGGTCAGCTGGTTCAGCTCGGTGGCCTGGGTCACCGGCAGGGTTACATCGAAATTGCCCTGCCCGACCTGATCGGCCGCCTTGGCCAGGGCTTCGATCGGCTGTCCGAAGCGGCGGGCGATGTTGTGTGCGGTGATGAAGCCCAGCACCAGCACCGCCAGGCCCATCAGGCCCAGGGCGCCGCTGATCAGCAGCGCCCGGTCGCGGGCGCGCACTTCGCTCTGGGTGATGTGCTCGAGGGCCTGCTTGTGCGAGTCGATCAGGTCAATGCGCACTTGGTTGAAGGCGGCGCCCAGCGGCTGCTCCAGGCCCATGCTGTGGGCGGGCGCCGGGCTTTCGCGGTAAGCCTGGAGAAACGCCGCGTAGTTGCTGCTGGCCTTGCTGAAGCCGGTGCGTTCACCACCTTGCTCCAGGCCATCGTTGAGCAGGTGCTGGAAGCTGTCCTGCAAGCTGACAAGGCTTTTGGGGTCGGTGTCCTCATCGAGCATCAAGTTCAACTGCTCGCCCAGGTTCTGCCGAAGCTTGAGCCCCACTTCCAGGGTGTGGGTGGTGTCGCGCACCAGTGCTTGCTGCATCGTGGCCATCTGCAACACGCTGAACAAGCCCAGCAGCAGCCCCAGCAGCGCCACGGTGACCAGCGCCGAAATGCTGAGGAACAACCGTGTGCGCAGCTTCATGGGCGGCCACCTCATAAGTTGTACTGCTTGCGCTTGCGGTACAGGGTGGAGGCATCGATGCCCAGGGTCTTGGCAGCCTGGTCGAGGGTGTCGCTGGCGGCCAGCACCGCGCCGATGTGCGCGCGTTCGAGCTCGTCCAGGCTCAGTGCGGCGCCGACCCGTGGCGCATTGCCCGCGGGTTGCTCGCCCATGCCCAGGTGGCTGATCTCCACACGCTCCTGCGGGCAGATGATGCTCGCGCGCTCGACCACGTTGCGCAGTTCGCGGATGTTGCCTGGCCAGCGGTAGTTGAGCAGCGCGGTGCGCGCCTCATCGCTGAACACCCGGGCCGGCCGCGCGTATTCCTTGACGAAGCGGGCGAGGAAGCGCTCGGCCAGGGTGAGGATGTCTTCGCTGCGTTCACGCAGGGGGGGCAGGTGCAGGGTGATGACGTTGAGGCGGTACAGCAGGTCTTCACGGAAGCGGCTTTCGCGCACCATCTCTTCGAGGTTGAGGTTGGTCGCCGCAAGGATGCGGACGTCGGCGCGGCGGGTGACTGGGTCGCCGACTCGCTCGTATTCCTTGTCCTGAATGAAGCGCAGCAATTTAGGCTGCAAAGTCAGTGGAAAATCGCCGATCTCGTCGAGAAACAGCGTGCCGCCGTCGGCCTGGCTGACGCGCCCCAGAGTGCTCTCGCTGGCCCCGGTGAAGGCGCCGCGGGTGTGGCCGAACAGCTCGCTTTCCATCAGTTCGGCGTTCAGCGACGGGCAATTGATGGTCACGCAGGCCTTGCGCGCGCGTTTGCTCCAGCCGTGGATGGCGCGGGCCAGCTCGCCCTTGCCGGTGCCGGATTCACCCAGGATGAGGATGTTGGCATCGGTGGTCGCCACCTGCCGCGCGGTTTCCAGCACTGCCATCATCGCCGGGCTGTGCGAGTCGAGGCCGTCCTTGGGTTTGCGCACCTCGCCTTCGAGGGCTTCCAGGCGCGCCGACAACTGGCGCACCTCCAGTTGCTTGGCAGTGGCCAGGCGCAGTTGGTCGGGGCTGCACGGCTTGACCAGGTAATCGGCAGCGCCGGCCTGGATGGCATCGACCGCCGTGTCGATCGCCGAGTGGGCGGTGACGATCACCACGCGCATCCACGGTGCCTGGATGCGCATCTGTGCCAGCACATCGAGGCCGTTGTCCTCACCCAGGCGCAGGTCGAGGAAGCACAGGTCGAACACCTGGCGTTGCAACAGCGCCTCGGCCTGGGCCGCGCTGTTGGCGGTGGCGACGCTGTAGCCTTCATCCTCGAGGCAGTAACGGAAGGTGCGCAGGATGGCGGACTCATCGTCCACCAGCAGAATGCGGCCTTGGTTGTCCTGGGCTGATTCCATTTTTCCTGCGCTCCTTTGGGAATGATCTCAATTAGTGTCGGAAAAATCGGGCAAGTTGCATGGTCGATTCTGAAGGATTCCGTCCTTTGCATGCTAGCTGCTGCGTCCGTTATTGGCTAACAGATTGAAATATAAGGAGTTAGTGAGAAATTTCAGGCTGGCACGCAGGTTGCGACGGTCTCTGGCTTTGTCAGTCAAAAGGAGAAGGCGCCATGCCTGTCATCCCGAAGGCCACGCTGTTGGCCGCCAGCCTGTGCGCGGTACTCACACCCGCGTTCGCCGATCCGCTGCAGGACGCCCGCCTCGAGGGCGCCTTGCAGACCGCACTGTCGCTCAACAAGGTGCTCAACCCGTTCCGCATCGAGGTCACGGTCGACGGTACGCGGGCGCGTCTTGGCGGCGAAGTGGAGAACGTGGTGGAGCGCGAGCTTGCCGAGCGCGTGGCGCTGGCCACCCGCGGTGTCGAGCAGGTGGACAACCAGCTACAGGTCAACGCCGAGCTGGTGGAGCAAGCCCTGGAACGGCGCGCCTATGCCCAGCGCCTGGAGGACGCCACCCTCACCGCGATCATCCGTGCTCGCCTGTTGTGGAGCCGGGTCACCGAGCGCTCGCCCATCGAGGTCGAGAGCCGCGAAGGCGTGGTAACCCTGCGTGGGCGGGTCGACAGCATCGAGGCCAAGGAACTGGCCGGGGTGTTGGCGCGCACCAGCGACGGGGTCTATCTGGTCAACAACCTCGTCAGCCTGGATTCCGCTGCGTTGGCCAAGGCCCGAGAGACGCCAGTCGACGCGTCCAGCGCTGCGCAGCCCAGCGACCGCTGGATCGTCGACAAGATCCAGGCCAGCTACCGCTACAGCCGCAACCTGGATGGCCTGAACATCAAGGTCGCCAGCGCCGAAGGCGTGGTGCGGCTGTCGGGCGAGGTGGTGAGCAGCGAGCAAAAGACCATTGCCCAGGAGATCGCCCGGCAGATCGTCGGTGTGCGGGGTGTGGACGCCGACATGTTGCGTGTAGCGATCAAGGTCGAGGGATGAATCGTGCAAAACGCACGAGGCGCCGAGGGCCATCGTGCAGGATACGTCCTCAAGGCGCTTCGGTATTTTTATTAAGTTATTGATTTTTAAATACTTTTTTGAAAGAAAAAGGCTGGCACGCAGGCTGCAATGATCCTCCCAGGTTTGGATAACAAGTACAGCAGGAGGAGCCGGCATGAACCGCCAATCCGTCAACCGCCCGCAGATCGCCGCACTGCCCGTTCACCAGTTCCTGTACCTGGGCATGGCGCTGCTGCTGACCCTGGCCGCTGGCCAGGCGTACCACAGCTGGCAGACCGCTCGCCTGGCCGACCAGGTGGCGGCGCAGACTGCATTGTTGACCCAGTTCCAGGCGACTCGTGCCAACACGCTGGTCAAGGCCACCCAGCCACTGCCGGTGGCCAAAACCGCGCCGGGCACGGTGGAAAGCATCGTTCCCCAGCAGCGCTGGGTGTTCTGAGCCCGGCGCTGATCCCTCGCTGAAACGCTCGATCCCAAAAAAGAAAGGAGAACCACCATGCTGAGTTGGGCAATCACATTCCTGATCATCGCCATCATCGCCGCTGTGTTGGGCTTCGGTGGTATCGCCGGCGCCGCTACCGGTATCGCGAAGATCCTGTTCATCGTCTTCCTGGTGCTGTTCGTGGCTTCCTTCTTCTTCGGACGCGGTAGAGGTTGACGATGAGCAGGATGCTTCGTACCGCCCTGGCCACCGCCCTGCTGTTGGGCGGTGGTTCGGTGGCGATGGCGGCCAATGATGGCCAGGTCCGGGCCAACCAGTTGTTGGGCTCGGACCCCGACTACCGGGAAACCTGGCAATCGACGATCAAAAAGGAAGAGCGCCTGCCGGAATGGGTGATCAACCTCAGTGGCAGTTCCCCACAGCAGATGTCGGCGGTCATGGAGGATGGCGACAAGTTCCTGGTCGGTCCGCTGTGTGAAGCGGACGACAAGTGCACCTACAAGCGGTTGATCGTGGCGTTCAGTTGGGACAAGGACAAAGCCTACGGGATGCTCGTGGAAGTGCCCGAAGGCCTGCCGTCGGACAAGTCGCCGACCCGCCACGCGGATTACCGCTGGCTGGGCAAGCCGGACGACGGCATGAAGACCCTGCTGCAAGAACAGTTGAAGCGCGACCCGAATTGGTACTGACCAACGGTGGCGCGCTGTCACGATATAGAAGCTGAACCTATCTATCGTTCAGGCTTCTATGATGCGCCGCCCCGAGGACGGGCGGCACATGACCAAGGGGCCGGGCTGTTCTGACTGTTGTAGGGTCGGAGTGGCCTAGGGGTACAGGGAGTACCTCCGCAATGGGCTGGGTCAGGTGAGATGGCATCGGAAGTTTCAGGTCAGTCGTGTCGGAAAGGCACCTAAAGCTGACCTGACTTCCGAAGCATCTATGTAAGGCGATTCGTCCTTCCTTGTAGCTTCTTTCCTTCGAGACACATTTTGACGTAACCGTACATCGAAATTTTTTCCCCTCCCGCAACACCTTCTCCAGGTGTCATTTCAGCCATTCGGATTGTCGAACACGCCATCCATACACCCGAGCGAATACCGTCGTTTCTGCCTAAATATGGCGCTTTGGTCTTGTTCGGAAATCCGAACAATGAAATCACGCGCCCTGGGGCGGTGCGTTTTTAACGGGTTGCATCATGCCGATTCGGCATGGGCTACTCGTTTACGGCATTAGACTGCCCCCCTCCACGTCGCAATAGTTGCCGCCTTTTTTCGCTGGCCGAGCGTTCGTTCGCTCGCTCGCGGTGACCTTCGAAGGGGTCGCCGGACGGAAGCCAAACGCTGCCCGTGACGTTGCCAAAGGCTCTGGGACGCGCTTTTCGGTCCGGTTCCCAATGACCACTACAACAAAGGTAATGACATGAAGAAGGCAAAACTTAGCCTCGCCTGGCAGATCGTCATCGGTCTGGTACTGGGTGTTGCGGTCGGCGCGCTGCTGAATCATTTCAGTGCGGAAAAGGCATGGTGGATCAGTAACGTCCTCCAGCCCGCTGGCGACATCTTCATTCGCCTGATCAAGATGATCGTTGTCCCGATCGTGATTTCGTCGCTGATCGTGGGTATCGCCGGGGTTGGCGACGCGAAGAAACTGGGCAGCATTGGCCTGAAGACCATCCTCTACTTCGAGGTGGTGACCACCCTCGCCATCGTTGTCGGCCTGGTGCTGGCCAACGTGTTCCACCCAGGCGCCGGCATCGACATGAGCACCCTGGGCACCGTCGATATCTCCAAGTACCAGGCCACCGCGGCTGAGGTGCAGCATGAGCATGCGTTCATCGAGACGCTGCTGAACCTGATCCCGTCGAACATCTTCGCGGCGCTGATGCGTGGCGAGATGCTGCCGATCATCTTCTTCTCGGTGATGTTCGGCATGGGCCTGTCGAGCCTCAACGCCGACCTGCGCGAGCCGCTGGTGCGGACCTTCCAGGGCGTGTCGGAGACCATGTTCAAGGTCACCCACATGATCATGAACTACGCCCCGATCGGCGTGTTCGCCCTGATCGCCGCGACCGTCGCCAACTTCGGCTTCGCCTCGCTGCTGCCGCTGGCCAAGCTGGTGCTGCTGGTGTACTTCGCCATCGCCTTCTTCGCCTTCATGGTGCTGGGCCTGGTGGCGCGCGTGTTCGGCTTCTCGATCATCAAGATCATGCGCATCATGAAGGACGAGCTGATCCTCGCGTACTCCACCTCCAGCTCCGAAACCGTGCTGCCGCGCGTGATCGAGAAGATGGAGAAATACGGTGCGCCGAAGTCGATCTGCTCGTTCGTGGTGCCGACCGGCTATTCGTTCAACCTCGACGGCTCGACCCTGTACCAGAGCATCGCGGCGATCTTCATCGCCCAGCTGTACGGCATCGACTTGTCGTGGAGCCAGCAACTGCTGCTGGTGCTGACCCTGATGGTCACCTCCAAGGGCATCGCCGGTGTGCCGGGCGTTTCCTTCGTGGTGCTGCTGGCCACCCTGGGCAGCGTGGGCATTCCGCTGGAAGGCCTGGCGTTCATCGCCGGTGTGGACCGCATCATGGACATGGCCCGTACCGCGCTGAACGTGGTGGGTAACGCCCTGGCGGCGGTGGTCATCGCCAAGTGGCAGGGGATGTACGACGCCGAGAAAGGCGAGGCGTACTACCGCTCGCTGGTGCTGGAAAAGAGCAACAAGGACGCTGTGGTGGTGGGCGAGGCCGCCAAGCAGTGAGCCGGATGCGCTGAAGCGAAAAGCCTCGATTCGTCGGGGCTTTTTGTTGCCTGCGAGGGCCCATCGCGGGGCGCAGCCCTCGCCCGCAATCTCCAGCCAGGCCCCGGATGCGCTATCATCCGGGGCATTTTTCATGGGGGAACACACGGATGCTAAACGGCCTATGGCTCGGTTTTTTCCTGGTGGCAGCCATCTCCGCCTTCGCCCAGTGGCTGGTCGGTGGCAATGCCGGCATCTTCGCCGCGATGGTCGAGAGCATCTTCGCCATGGCCAAGCTCTCGGTGGAGGTCATGGTCCTGCTGTTCGGCACCCTCACCCTCTGGCTGGGCTTCCTGAAAATCGCTGAACAGGCCGGCATCGTCGAATGGCTGGCCAAGGTGCTCGGCCCACTGTTCGCCCGCCTGATGCCCGAAGTGCCGCCCGGCCACCCGGCCCTGGGCCTGATCACCATGAACTTCGCCGCCAATGGCCTGGGCTTGGACAACGCCGCCACACCCATCGGCCTGAAGGCCATGCGCGCCCTGCAAGAGCTCAACCCCAGCAGCACCACCGCGAGCAACGCGCAAATCCTGTTCCTGGTCCTCAACGCCTCGTCGCTGACCCTGCTGCCGGTCACCATCTTCATGTACCGCGCCCAACAAGGCGCCACCGACCCGACCCTGGTGTTCCTGCCGATTCTCCTGGCCACCAGCGCCTCGACCCTGGTGGGCCTGCTGTCGGTCGCGGTGATGCAGCGCCTGCGCCTGTGGGACCCGGTGGTGCTCGCCTACCTGATCCCCGGCGCCCTGCTGCTGGGCGGCTTCATGGCGTTCCTCGGCACCCTCTCGGCGGCGGCGCTGGCCAGCCTGTCGTCGCTCCTCGGCAACCTCACCCTGTTCGGGGTGATCATGCTGTTCCTGGTGATCGGCGCGCTGCGCCGGGTGAAGGTGTACGAAGCCTTCGTCGAAGGCGCCAAGGAAGGCTTCGACGTGGCCAAGGGCTTGCTGCCGTACCTGGTCGCCATGCTCTGCGCGGTCGGCGTGCTGCGCGCTTCCGGGGCGCTGGAACTGGCACTGGACGGCATCCGTCACACGGTCGAATGGATGGGCATGGACACCCGCTTCGTCGAGGGCCTGCCCACCGCGCTGGTCAAGCCGTTCTCAGGCAGCGCGGCGCGGGCCATGCTGATCGAGACCATGCAAACCCACGGCGTCGACAGCTTCCCGGCGCTGGTGGCAGCGACCATCCAGGGCAGCACCGAAACCACCTTCTACGTGCTGGCGGTGTACTTCGGCGCGGTCGGCATCCAGCGTGTGCGCCACGCCGTGGGCTGCGCCCTGCTGGCGGAGCTTTGCGGGGTGATCGCGGCGATCTTCGTCTGCTACTGGTTCTTCGCCTGAGCCTGCGCGGCCTGGGCCACGGTCCAGTCCACCACCTGTGCCGCCAGTTGGTCGCTGGCCGCACCGAAGCCGCTGACCACCGCTGGCACCTGGGTACCGCCCAGGGGCCGGCGCACCTCGAAGCGCTGGCTGGCGAGGATGCGCTGGTTGCGCCCCTGCACCAGCCGAGCGTCATAGCGGATCACCACCTCGACGCCCCCCGCCCGGTACTCGCTCTGGAATGCCTGCAGCTCGCCGGCCAGCTCGTAGTCGGCTTGCAGGTTGCTGTCGTCGGCGCTCAGGCGCTGCACCCGGCCATCACGCTGGAAACCGTCGAGCAGGCGGTTGCGCAGCAACAGCGGCACCGGGTCGCTCCAGCGCGCGCCCTTGTAGCTGCTGAGCACGTCGCCCTGGGGGATCACGGCGATGCGCGGCCCGGCCAGGGCCTCGCTGGCCAGCGGCTTGTTCAGGCGCAGCGACCAGTCCAGCGGCGTGGCGCTGCGGCTGGCCTGGTTCACCGGCAGGCGGTAGATGTCCACCGGTTCGCTCTGCGGCAGGATCGAGCAGGCGCCGGCCAGGCTCAGCGCGGCGCCCAGGGCGAGAAGGCGAAGCGGCCTCATGGCTGGAACTCCTTGTTCGGGTCGCGGCCCAGCAGGTAGCCGCTGGGGTCGGCCTCCAGGCGTCGGGAGATGCCCTTGAGGGCGTTGAGGGTTTCGCGTAGTTCGCGGATCGCCGGGGCCAGCTGGTTCAGGCCCTGGGCGCCGTCGTCGAGGGCTTCGCGGTTGTGCTTGAGCAGGTCGTTGATGGTCGCGCTGCTGTCGGCCAGCGACCGCATGGCCTGCTCGGCGCTGCCGATCGCCTGCTTGCCTTCGCCGCCGAGCAGGTTGTTGGCGTTGCGCATCAGCGCCTGGGTTTCGGCCAGGGTGGCGTTGGCCTGCTTGCCGACCTGGGCCAGTTGCTCGATGGCCTGGGCGATACCGCCCTTCTGGCTGGCGAAGGCGCCGGTGGTCTGCTCCAGGTTCGCCAGGGTGTTGCTCAGGCGGGTGATGTTGCCCTCGGAGAACATCTGGTTGGCGTTGTGCAGCAGCAGGTTGATGTTGGTCACCAGGTCGCTGCTGTCGTTGAGCAGCCGCGAGATCGGCGACGGCGAGGCGACGATCACCGGCAGCTTGCCGTCCTTGCCCTTGAGCTCCGGGCTGTGCGGCGTGCCGCCGCTGAGTTGGATGAATGAGGTGCCGGTGACCCCGGCCAGGGTCAGCTTGGCCTGGGTGTCCTCCTTGACCGGCGTGTCGCCGCTCAGGCGGATGCGCGCCAGCACCCGGCGCGGGTCTTGCGGGTCGAGGCGCAAGGTGGTGACGTCGCCGACCTTGATGCCGTTGTATTGCACCGAGCTGCCCCGGGACAGCCCCGAGACCGCCTCGTTGAACACCACTTCGTAGTCCTTGAAGGCGTCGTCGACGCTGGATTTGGTCAGCCACAGGCCGAACAGCATGGCCGCGGCCACCACCAGGACGGTGACCAGGCCGATCAGCACGTGATGCGCTCGGGTTTCCATCGTTATCGCTCCTGCCCCGCCAGGCTGGCGGCATGTTCGGCGGCCCGCCCGCGCGGGCCGTGGAAGTAGTCGTGGATCCAGGGGTCGTCGGTGCGCTCGACCTCGGCCAGCGGCCCGGCCACCAGCACCTTCTTCTGCGACAGCACCGCCACCCGGTCGGTGATGGTGTAGAGGGTGTCCAGGTCGTGGGTGATGAGGAACACCGACAGGCCCAAGGCATCGCGCAGGGTGAGAATCAATTGGTCGAAGGCGGCGGCGCCGATGGGGTCGAGGCCGGCGGTGGGCTCGTCGAGGAACAGGATGTCCGGGTCCAGTGCCAGGGCGCGCGCCAGGGCGGCGCGCTTGATCATGCCGCCGGACAGCGACGCCGGGTACTTCTCGGCGGCGCTGATCGGCAAGCCGGCCAGGGCCAGCTTGACCCCGGCCAGGTGCTCGGCATCGGCGCGTGACAGCCCGGCGTGCTCGATCAACGGCAGGGCGACGTTCTCGGTGATGGTCAGCGACGAGAACAGCGCGCCCTTCTGGAACAGCACGCCGAAGCGCCGCTCCACCTGCGAGCGCTGCTCGTTGTCCAGGCGTGCCAGGTCCTCGCCGAATACCTTCACCTGCCCTTCGTTGGGCCGACGCAGGCCGACGATGCTGCGCAGCAGCACTGACTTGCCGCTGCCCGAGCCGCCGACCACGGCGAGGATCTCGCCCTTGTACAGGTCCAGGTCGAGGTGCTCGTGCACGCTCTGGCTGCCGAAGCGGTTGCAGACGCCCCGGGCCTCGATCACCGCCTCGGGTTGCCCGCTCACCAGCCCATCTCCATGAAGAACAGCGCGGCCACGGCATCCAGCACGATGACCACGAAGATCGACTGCACCACGCTGGAGGTGGTGTGCGCCCCCACCGACTCGGCGCTGCCGCTGACCTTGAAGCCTTCCAGGCAGCCGATGGCGGCGATCAGGAAAGCGAAGAACGGCGCCTTGGCCAGCCCTACCAGGAAGTGCTGCACACCGATGTCGCTCTGCAGCAGCGAGAGGAACATCGCCGGCGGGATGTCCAGCGACAGCGCGCACACCACCGCGCCGCCGACGATGCCGCAGAGCATCGCCACGAAGGTCAGCAGCGGCAGGGCGATCAGCAGCGCCAGCACGCGCGGCACCACCAGCAGTTCGATGGGGTTCAGGCCCAGGGTGCGGATGGCGTCGATCTCTTCGTTGGCCTTCATCGAGCCGATCTGCGCGGTGAAGGCGCTGGCGGTGCGGCCGGCCATGAGGATGGCGGTGAGCAGCACGGCGAACTCACGCAGGAAGGAAAACGCCACCAGGTCGACGGTGAAGATCGTCGCGCCGAAGTCGGCCAGCACCGTGGCGCCGAGAAAGGCCACCACCGCGCCGACCAGGAAGGTCAGCAGGGCGACGATAGGGGCGGCGTCCAGGCCGGTCTGCTCGATGTGCGCGACCACCGGGGTGACGCGCCAGCGCTGCGGTTGCAGGGCGCGGCGCGCCAAGGTGGCGATGATCAGGCCGACGAAGCCGAGCAGTTGCCGGGTGTCCTGCCAGAGGGTGTCGACGGCGCGGCCGATGCGTTCGAGCAGTTGCAGCAGCACCGGGCGCTCGGCTTCCTTGACCGGGATGCAGTAGTCCTGCAGCGAGCAGTACACGGTCTTGAGCAGGGCGCGGCTGGCGTCGGGAAGCTCGCCGGTGCAGTGCGACAGGCGCTCGGCGCCCAGCAGTTCGGCCAGCAGCGAGGCGCCGGCGGTGTCCAGGCGGCCTAGCTGGCTGAGGTCGGCGATGGCGTCGTCGCCGTACTGCGTGCGCAGGCGCTCGCTGTCGCGCTTGAGGCGGGTGTAGTGGGCCAGGGTCCAGTCGCCAGCGATGCGCAGGCAGGGCGGCTGCTGGCGGGTGTCGAGGGTGGCGCTGGGCTCCATGCTTCTGACTCGGCGCGGGGGCGGTGGGTCAGATCATAGCCTGTTGCGGCGGCGATGGCCTCAATCGCGGGGCAAGCCCGCGATGGCGGCGACGCGGCGCCGAACCCTCACCCCGCCGGCGCATCCTCCACCACCTTGAAGCGCAACACCCCGATCACCTGGCCGTCCTCGGTCAACACTCGCACCTGCCACTTGCCCACCGGGTTCGGCGGGAAGTTCTGCTTGTGGGTCCAGGCCCGGTAGCCTTCCTTGCGTCCGCCATGAATGTCCAGGGCGATGCGGTCGACCTCTTTGCCGTCCTGCTGCCACACGTGGTAGATGCGCTCGTTCAGGCCGCGTGGCGCGTTGATCGCGGTGTAGGCGTACAGGCCGCTGCTGCGGATGCGGCTGGCGGCGATCTCATCCAGCGACTCGCCCGGCTGGCGGTTCAGCACCTCGGTGCTCACCGCCACCTCGGTCATCCACAGGGTCGCGGGCGGTACCCACGAGCGCAGCAGCCAACCCCCGCCGCCGATCGCCAGGGTCACCAGCACCAGGGCCACGCCGCGGCGCCAGGTGTTGATCGGGAAGCTAGTGGCCAGGCTCGGGAACGACAGCAGCATGGCCGCGACCAGCGCCAGCTTGAAGCTTTGCGCGGTGGTCAGGTGCAGGATGATCGGCAGTGCGGTGAGCAGCGCGGCGAACAGGGTCAGGGTGTGCAGCGCCAGGAACAGCCAGCGCCGTGGGGCCAGCCACTTGTAGTACAGCGGGTCGACGATGGAGATCAGGCCGGCGGCGCCGAGCAGGCCGGTGAACACCAGTTGGCCGCTGTTCCAGGTGGTGGTGATGAAGAAGAACGGCAGGACGAAGAACAGGCTCTCCTGGTGGATCATCTGCGTCGCGTAGCGCAGCAGTGGCTGCGGGATCTCGCGCTTGAAGGTGCGCGCGAACAGGCCGGTGAGCGCGTTCTCGAACATCAGCCAGACCCAGCTGACCAGCATCAGGATGGCGATCCAGCTGGCCAGGCCCGCTTGGCGGTCGACCAGGATGAAGCTGCCGATGCCGGAAAGGAAACCGCAGAGGGCGATGACGCCGGGGTAGCGCTTGAGCAGTTCGATCACGCGCTGGACGATGTGGGGTATGGGGGGCATGGGTATACGACAGGGGGAGATGGGAGTGACGGTACTGCCCCGCGATAGGGCCCGCACAGGATACCGCCGAATCAGGCCTCGCGTGTAGCGCCGCTGGCGCGACGGCGGCGCAGCAGACCGACGGCGAGGCTCAGCCCGAGCACCAGGGCCACCAACCCGTACAGTTCGTCATAACCCAGCAGTGGCTGCTCGATGCGCAGGTAGCCCGGTTCCTTGAGCAGCGCGCGCAGGGCCTCGTTGGCCTGCTTCAGGCTGACCTGGCGCAGCTTGCGGATCGGGTCGGTGAAGGCGCCCTCGCTGTAGTCGTTCAACGCCCCCCAGTAGTAGTCGGCCAAGGCGCTGTTGCCCTGGGTGGTCCAGCTTTCCCGGGCGATGGCCGCCTCCTTCAGGCGGGCGAAGGTGTCCGGGTCCAGGCCGTGCTTCTTCAGGTGTTCGAACAGCTGCTGCAGCACCTTGACCGCCTCGTCCACGTCGCCACGCTCCAGGTCGGCGTTGAGGCTGAGCATGCCGCTGTCGCCGAAGCTTTCGCGCAGCGCCGAGGGGCCGTAGGACAAGCCGTGGCGCAGGCGCAGCTGGTCGTACAGCGCCCAGTCGAGGTAGCGCGACAGCAGCTCCAGGGTCTGGTCGTGGCCCTCCTCCAGCACCGGCTCGATGAACAGCCAGTGCAGCTTGACGTTGTCGCCCAGCCAGCCGCGGGTCAGGTCGCGGCGCTGTTCGGCCTGCTGGGTGATGCTTTCCAGGTTGCGCCGCTCGCCCGGCTCGGTGGCCGGCAGCTCGCCGTAGGTGCGTTCCAGGTACGCCGGCAGCAGGCGGTCGAGACCGCCGACGACGATCAGGCTCATGTTGTTGGCGGCATAGAAGTGCTCGCGCAGGGCCTTGACCTGGGCCAGGCTCATGTCGTCGATGTCCGAGCGTTCCGGGCACTTCAGGCCCAGCTCCACCGCCAGTTGGTCGCTGGCGCGGTGGCCGATGTCCTGGCGGTCGAGCCAGCGTTGCAGGTGGCCGTAGTGGCCGCCGTCCTCGCGTTCGATGATCTTCTTCGCGGTGGCCAGGGCCTTTTTGTCGATGCGCGTGTCGCGCACCGCGGCCAGCAGCAGGTCGAGGGCCTTGCGCTGGTTGCGTGCCGGGGCCTCGATGACGAAGGTGGTGTCGGCGCCGCTGGTGTAGGCGTTCCACTCCCCGCCCAGGGCTTGCATGCGCTCCTCCAGGCCGCCCTCGCCGGTGTCGTCGATGCCGCTGAACAGCAGGTGTTCGAGCAGGTGCGGCAGCTCGCGCTGGTCGCAGTCGAAGTCGTCCAGGCCTACGCCCACCACCAGGCGGATCGACACATGGTCACGCTCGTAGCCGGACTTGAGGATCACCTGCAAGCCATTGGGCAGCAGGTAGCCTTCGACCCGCGAGCGGTCGAGGGCCAGCGAAGGCAGGCTGCACAGCAGAAGGCAAATGAACGTCAGGCAACGCATGGGCGAGCTTCCGGGCGGTCTTGGGTGGTGGCGCGTCAGGGCAGGCGAGCTTCGTCCGGCACGCTGTCGAGCATCAGCCCACCGGTATCGGAGCCGCCCAGTACCACATAGGCACTGCTGCAGAACAAAGAGTTCAACCGCTTCATGTCGGCGATCAGCTCCAAGTGTAGCGAACTGGTTTCGATACTCTGCACCACTTTGCGTTGCAAACGGCTGACATGGGCGTGGGCCAGGCGCCGCTCCTGGGCGCGGAAGCGGCGCTTCTCGCGCAGCAGCAGGTGGGCGCTTTGCGGGTCGGCGCTGAGAAACACCGACAGGCCCAGGCGCAGGTTGGCCAGCAATTGCTCTTGCAGGCCGGTCAGCTCCTCGAGGCCGACCTGGGAGAACTCGCGGCGTTGCGAGGTCTTCTGTTGCTGCACCTTGCGCAGCATGCGTTCGATAAGGTCGCTGGCCAGCTTGAGGTTGATCGCCAGCTCGATGATTTCGGCCCAGCGGCGGTTTTCCGGGTCGCTGAGGTCTTCGCGCGACATCTGCGCCAGGTACAGCTTGATCGCGCTGTACAGCGCCTCGGCGTCTTCGCCCAGCGCCCGTACCTGCTGCGGCAGGGCGGTCTGGGTGCCGCGCAGGGCGCCGAGCATGGCTTCGAGCAGGCTGTCGACGATATCGCCCAGGCGCAGGGTTTCGCGCGCGGCGTTGGCCAGCGCCAGGCTCGGCGTGGCGAGGGCGGAAGGGTCCAGGTGGCGTGGCTTGACCTGGCCGTTGCCGTTCTCGCGCTCTGGCAGCAGGGTGTTGCAGACCCGCCCCATGAGCTTGACCGTGGGCAGCATCACCAGGCAACGCAGGGTGTTGTAGAGCAGGTGGAAGCCGATCACCAGCTCCTGCGGGCTGAAACTCAGCGCGTCCATCCACTCCACCAGCGGGTGCAGCACCGGGATGATCAACACCAGGCCGATCAGCTTGTACAGCAGGCTGCCGAGTGCCACGCGGCGGCCTGCGGCGTTCTGCATGCTGGTGCTGATGAACGCCAGCAGGCCGCTGCCGATGTTGGCGCCGACCACCAGGCCGATGGCCACCGGCAGGCTGATCACCTCGGCACCGGCCAGGGTGGCGGTGAGCAGCACGGCCGCGAGGCTGGAGTAGGAAATCATGGCGAACAGCGCGCCGACCAAGGCGTCGAGGAGGATGTCACCGGTCAACGAGGCGAACAGCACCTTCACGCCCTGGGCGTGGGTGATCGGCGCGGCGGCCTGCACGATCAGCTCCAGGGCCAGGATGATCAAGCCCAGGCCGATGGCCACGCGGCCCATCTGGCCAAGGCGGGTCTGCTTGCGCGAGAGGAAGAAGATCACCCCGATGAACACCAGCAGCGGTGACAGCCACGAAAGGTCGAAGGTCAGCACCCGGGCCATCAGCGCGGTGCCGACGTCGGCGCCGAGCATGATCGCCAGGGCCGGGGTCATGGCCATCAGGCCCTGGCCGACGAACGAGGTGACCAGCATGGCGGTGGCGTTGCTGCTTTGCACCATGGCCGTGACGAGAATGCCGGCGACGAACGCCAGTGGCCGGCGGTTCATGTTCTGGCTGAGTACCCGGCGCAGGTTCGAGCCATACACCCGCAGGATGCCGGTGCGCACGATGTGCGTGCCCCACACCAGCAACGCCACGGCGGAGAGCAGGTTGAGCAGGGTGAGCATGGTCGAGACCCCCTTGTTGCCGTGCCCCATGCGGGGCCAATGGGTGAAGCCGTGAGCCTGGCCCGGGGGTGGGCGGTTTTCTCAGTGCTCACTGAAGCTTTAGTTGGTTTGCGCGGTTGTCGCCAGCTTGGCATGGCGGGCATTTATTTGAAACATTTCTGTCATAAATGCCAGCGTTGTTCATTCGGGCCCTATCGCGGGGCCGTCACAGACAAACGAAAAAGGCCCCGAAGGGCCCTTTCCACACGCTACCTGGTCTTACTGACCCGGAATGTCCTTGCGCAGTTTCACCGGATCGTGCTCCTTGCCTTCCTTGCGCGCCAGCGCCGTGCGCATGCGGATGTTGATCGCCTCCACCGCCAGCGAGAACGCCATGGCGAAGTACACGTAGCCCTTCGGCACATGCACGTCGAACGCCTCGGCGATCAGCACGGTGCCGACCACGATCAGGAACGACAGCGCCAGCATCTTCAGCGACGGGTGCTTGTCGATGAAATCGCTGATGGTGCCCGCGCAGAGCATCATCACCAGCACCGCGACGATGATCGCCGCCACCATCACCGGCACATGGGAGACCATGCCCACCGCGGTGATCACCGAGTCCAGCGAGAACACGATGTCGATGATGGCGATCTGGATGATGGTGTAGAAGAACTTGCCACCCGCGCCCTTCGGCTCGTCCTGGCTTTCGTCCTCGCCTTCCAGGCCGTGGTAGATCTCTTGCGAGCTTTTCCACAGCAGGAACAGGCCGCCGAAGAACAGGATCAGGTCGCGCCCGGAGATGCCCTGGCCGAACACCACGAACAGGTCGGCGGTCAGGCGCATGACCCAGGTGATCGACAGCAACAGCAGGATGCGTGTGACCATCGCCAGCGCCAGGCCGAAGATCCGCGTGCGCGGTTGCAGGTGCTTGGGCATGCGGCTGACCAGGATCGAGATCATGATGATGTTGTCGATCCCGAGCACGATCTCAAGCGCGGTGAGGGTGAAAAAGGCAACCCAGATTTCCGGGCTGGTCAGCCATTCCATGTGTATTCCTTCGAACGATAAAGGCGATGCGCCCGGGCGAAGGGCGCATCGCGGTGGGATGCTCTGCTGTTACAGACTGCTGAACAACGGGAAAATACCCATCAGCAGCGCGGCGAGCATTATGCACAGGCACACCAGCACTGCCCACTTGAGGGTGAAGCGCTGGTGATCGCCAAATTCGATACCGGCCAGGGCCACCAGCAGGTAGGTGGAGGGTACCAGCGGGCTGAGCAGGTGTACCGGCTGCCCGACGATCGACGCACGGGCCATTTCCACCGGGCTGATGCCGTAGTGGCTAGCGGCTTCCGACAGCACCGGCAGCACGCCGTAGTAGAAAGCGTCGTTGGACATGAAGAAGGTGAACGGCATGCTGACGATCGCAGTGATGACCGCCAGGTACGGGCCGAGCGCCTCCGGGATCACCGCCAGCAGGCTCTTGGACATCGCCTCGACCATGCCGGTGCCCGACAGGATGCCGGTGAAGATGCCCGCGGCGAAGATCAGCCCGGTCACCGCCAGCACGCTGCCGGCGTGGGCGGCGATGCGGTCCTTCTGCTGTTGCAGGCAGGGGTAGTTGATGATCATGGCGATGCTGAAGGCGATCATGAACAGCACCGGCAGCGGCAGCGCACCGGCGATCAGCGCGGCCATCAGCGCGGCGGTCAGTGCGCCGTTGAACCAGATCAGCTTCGGCCGGCGCGCTTCGGGGAACTGCGACACGCTGATTTCACTGTGGTCGATGTCGTCGGTGGGCAGGTGCAGTTCGCCCAGGCGGGCACGTTCACGCTTGCCGTACACATAGGCGATGGCGAGGATCGCCAGCACGCCGAAGGCCATGGCCGGGATCATCGGCACGAAGATGTCCGACGGGTCCACGTGCAAAGCGCTGGCGGCGCGGGCGGTGGGGCCGCCCCAGGGGGTCATGTTCATCACGCCGCCGGCGAGGATGATCAGGCCGGCCATGATCCGCGGGCTCATGCCCAGGCGGCTGTACAGCGGCAGCATGGCGGCGCAGCAGATCATGTAGGTGGTGGCGCCGTCACCGTCGAGCGAGACCACCAGGGCCAGCACCGCGGTGCCGACCGACACCTTCAGCGGGTCGCCCTTGACCAGCTTGAGGATCTTGCGCACGGCCGGGTCGAACAGGCCGGAGTCGATCATCAGGGCGAAGTAGAGAATGGCGAACATCAGCATCACGCCGGTGGGCGCGAGCTTGCTGATGCCTTCGAGCATCATCGGGCCGATCTTGCTGTAGAAGCCCCCGAACAGGGCGAA
Organism: Pseudomonas entomophila; assembly: GCF_029193575.1. Classification (GTDB taxonomy): domain Bacteria; phylum Pseudomonadota; class Gammaproteobacteria; order Pseudomonadales; family Pseudomonadaceae; genus Aquipseudomonas; species Aquipseudomonas entomophila_G. The sequence continues at coordinate 318,494 of NZ_JARGCS010000047.1, forward strand.
CAGGATCGGCACCAGAATCAGGGCGATCAAGGCCGAAAGGCGCTTGGTCATGATCAGGTACATGAACGAGATGACCATGGCAAAGCCAAGGAAAGTCAGCATGGCGGTACTCCAGGCGTGGCGCGGCGAAAGGACGGACGATTCGGGGCGGGTCAGCGCGTCAGGCGCTGCGCGTGGGGTAGCCGGAGGGGGACTGCGGGAAGGCGGGCACAGGAAAACATCGGTATCACCATTGTTGTTGTTGATTGGGCCGGGCGCGGAAGATTCCGCGTGCCCTGGCTGACCGGTCTGCTGCCGGTAGTGACGCTATCCTAGGTGGGCAAGCTTTCAGCCAGCTTTCGCCTCGATGAAGGCGACGGGAGGTAGCTCCGATGCTTGAGGTCCATGAAGGGGGGTGTCATTGCGGTGCACTGCGCTATCGCCTGGAGGGTGGGCTGGCGGATGTCGCCCATTGTCACTGCACGATATGCCGGCGGGTCAGTGGCGGTGTGGTGGTGACCTGGGTCACCCTGCCCCGCGAGGGTTTCCGCTGGTTGGCGGGCACGCCGCAGTGCTACGTGGCGCCGGCCAGTTGCAGCCGGTATTTCTGCGGACGCTGTGGGGCGCATGTGGCGCTGAGCACGTTGCACAGCCCGGACAGCATCGACGTGACGGTGGCGACGCTGGACCACCCGGAGCAGGTGCGGCCCAACCGGCATATCTGGGTGGGCAGCCGGTTGCCATGGCTGCACCTGGATGAAGATCTGCCTGGGGAGTTAGGGGAGCGTCTGTGATGCCCCTATCCTTGAGCGGGCTTGCCCCGCGATAGGGCTGGCACAGCCCCATCAGGGCAACTGCAACCCCCCGGCCGCCTTGTGCAACGCCCGCAGATGCTCGCCGATCTGCTTGACGTTCGCTTCGACCGCCGCAATCTCCTTGGCCCGCTTCGGCTCCAACAGCGCCCGCACTTCCTTGTCCAGGTCGGTGCTCAAGCGCAGCAACTGCGCCTGGCGCTCCTGGCTGACCTTCTCCAGGTGCACCCGCTCCTGCGGCTGCGGTAGCCCGTAGCCCTGGGCGTCGAGCAACTCCGCCGGCCGGCTGAGGAAGCCGCTGTTGGCGAGCATCTGCTGCAACGTCTCGTTGGCCTTGTCGACCGTGCCGTCCTTCAACGCCGTGGCATTCAGGTAGCGTTGCTTGACCTCGTCCTGGGCCAGCAGCAACTGGCGGCGCAGGCTGGCTTGCTCCAGCAGCAGCAAGGCGGCGCTGGTGCGCAGGTCGGCCTGGGGGAACCACGGACGGCGCTGCTCGGCGTCCAGGGCCAGCCAGTCCTCCACGGCGTTCTGCTTGATCGGCAGCTGCTTTTTCAGCACGTCGAACATCGCTTGGTAGCGGTCGCGGTAGGAGTCGAAGCGGTAGCCCAGGCGCAGGGCCTCGCGTGGGTCGTCGAGCACGCTGGTGTCGGCCAGGCCGCGACCCTTGAGCACTTCCAGCAAGCCGTTGGGCATGATGCTGTCCAGGTCGGCCAGACGCTGGTCAGCAGTGCCGCTGCGCATCAGCTTGAGGGTTTCCACCGCGCAGTTGTTGGACAGGAAGTAGTAGTTGCCGTCGTAGCTCCAGTGCATCTCGGCGGCCTGGCGCACCAAGTCCTCGATCTGTGCGCGGTCGAGCTTGAGCGGGATCGAGGCCAGGCTGCGCAGTTCGGTCTTGGTGTACTCGTCGATCACCTGGCCCAGCGGCAGTACGAACAGCCGCGACGGGTAGGCGCCGGTCAGCCCGTCCCAGCTGGACAGTTGCACGTCGTTGACGAAGGCGCGGTACGACAGCACCAGGTGCTGGTCGAGGTCCAGGCGGCAATCCGGGCCGCGTGGCCGGCCTGGGGCGCAGATCACCAGGCGCAGCATGCTGTGGCCCCAGCGGCTGACCCAGTTCTGGTTGGCCTCGGCCAGCAGGTAGTCCACCGCGTAGACCCGCTCCGGGTCGATCTCGCCCAGCGGTTGGCGGGCGAAGTCGTTGCCGGCGTTGAGGAACGGCAGGCCCTTGGCGCAGGCCTCCTGCTGCGGCGCCCAGCCGAAGTGCTCGCGCAGGTACTGGCTCAGCGCCGGTCGGCGGCAGGCGTAGCTGGGGTCGAGGAGAAAGTACTCCATGTTGACCGCGATGAATTCCTTGGGGCTGCTCAGCTCGTAGCTGTCAGGGCTGCGCACCAGTTGGCCGTTGCGTTGCTCGCGCTCGCCACGGCGGCCGACGTACTGCGGCCAGCCGGCCAGGTCGAGCAGGCGCGGGTCGTCGCTCAGGGTGAAACGGCGTTCGGTCTGGCCGCGGCACTGTGCCGGCAGGCCGACGTTGCCCAGGCTGCTGTCCTGGCGCTTGCAGCGGGCGATCAGCTGGCGCTCGGCGCCGGGCCACAGGCGGGCGCGGTCATAGATGTGGGTCAGTTCGTGCAGCACGGTGGCCAGCAACTCGTTGCGTACGGTGCCGTGGGGGCGCTGGGTCTGCTCGCGGGCGGCGCTACCGTCGACCAGGCCGGGCAGCAGGCGCCGGTTGAGCTCCAGGGTGGAGACCGGCGAGGCCTGGCCGTAGGCGTCGGCGGGCATGGCGTCGGTCCAGCTAACCTGCACGCGGCGGTCCAGGCGGGTTTTGAAGGCAGGAGGGAGTTTGGCCAGCGCCTCGTCGAGCAGCGCCTGGGTGGCCTGCTGCTGTTGCGGGTCAAGGCCGGCCGCCTGCAGTTCGAGCCGCAGGTCGGCCAGGGCGGGCGTGCCGAGTAGCGTCAGAGCGCAGCCGAGCAGCCAGGCACGCGCGCGCTTCACAGCGACAGGATGGCTTCGGCCAGCACCTGGTCGCTGGCATCGCGCGCCTCGGGCACGCGCTGGCGGATCGTGTCGAACGCGGCTTGCAGCTGGGCGCCGCGGATGTCGCCACGGCTGGCGACGAAGCTGGCGGCGTCGTCGCGGGCTTCCCGCACGACTTTGGAATCGCGGATGGAGGTGGTGGTGTCGGATGTGAAGTCGATCGAACGGCCGAAGGCGCGAACGATGATATTGCTGGTGGCCACCAGTGTCTGCGCGTGGGCCAGGTCGGCCAGCAGCAACATGCCGAGGGTAGCGGCGATCAGCGGTTTACGCATGGAGCATCTCCGAAGGGTGCAGGGAGTCGGGGTGTGATCATTGGACGAGAATTGCCTCTGCCAGTTCAAGGTCGCCGACTGATTGCCCGGGGCTGGCTTGGCGCAACGACAGCAGCGCCGCTTGCAGGCGCGCGCCGCGGATCTGGCCATCGCTGGCGATGAACGCAGCGGCATCGTCACGGGCTTGCACGATCAGCTTGCGGTCGAACGGCGCGACGGTCACCTGGCTGGTGACGTAGCCGCTGATGACCAGGCCTTGGGTGGTCGCGTCCATGGCATGGGCGTTTCCCGCAGCGGCTGCAACGAAGAAGAGTGGCAACAGATAACGCATGGGCTTTCGGTAGGTGACGTCTGGAGGGCGAAGGCTACTGCGGATGGGCTGGCCGAGGCCAGCTCATCTGTGCAGGGCGGGCGTGGTTCAAAGTGCCAGGATGGCCTGTGCCAGTTGCGCGTCGCTGGCCTGCAGGCTCGGGGCCTGCTGGCGGATGTGGATGAGCGCGCTTTCCAGCTTGGCGCCGCGAATCGCCCCCTGGCTGCCGACGAAGCTGGCGGCATCGTCCCGGGCGGCCTGGACGATCTTGTCGTCACGGAGCGAGGAGGACACGTCGGAGGTGGCGTCGGTGGAGGCGGCGACCGCGCCGACGACCGCATCGGTGGTGACGACGAAGCTGGTGGCGTGGGCGGTGCCGGCCAGGGCCAGCAGCATGGCGGCGCCAAACAGGTATTTACGGGACATGGTCGGGGGACTCCTGCGGGGGTGATTCTGGTTGTTCGGGCGCCCTTGCACGGTACGCCGGGGTTCTTTTTACAGGTTGTTGGATCAAGCGTATCACGCGGGTGTGTTTCCGCATGTGAAGGACGCCGGTCAGTATGAACTGTTATGGTCTTTAATTGAAAATACAAAACTGTACATGTTCATTCAGCAACGCCTCTACCGCGCGGCTTTGAAACAAAAAACCCATCGCAGTTCCCTGCGACGGGTTTTGAGAATTCGCGGTGCCGGCCGAAGCCGGCGAACCGGAGCTTAGCGCCAGAAAGGCTTGCTCAGCTCTTGGTAGCGCTGGGACTCGCTGATACCGGCGTCAGCCAGCAGGCGGCCATCCAGGCGAGCCAGTTGACGGCGGCTGGCGATGCGACGCTGCCACAGCAGCAGGGTCGACAGCGCGCGCAGCGGCAGCGAGGCGTTGGATTGGACGTTGCTTTCGAAAACCAGACCGGAACTGAGGGTACGTTCCATGATGTGTCATCCTTCCGCTTGTGGCGGGATTAGGTAGTGATTTAACTGATGCCAATGATCCTCCTCTGTCGTCCATAACAGTAGATACAGTTCAACAGTAATGCGATGGGCCAGTTAACTGTTTAAAGGGACTGTTGCACCTGAAATTGGCGTAACTGTACTGGTCTGCACTTGTATGGTGCGTTTTTGTCTGAATGGCGAGGATTCTACGAAGTCAGGCGGGGTTTTTAGCGGTACAGTAGAACAGTTTATGAGGTGTATGGGTGTGAAGTGTTTGGGTTAACGCCGATACAGTGTTGACACCAGCGCGGGGCAAGCCCGCTCCCACAGCGATCGGGCTGGTTTAGCAGCGAGCGTTGAGCCTGTAGGAGTGGGCTTGCCCCGCGATAGGACCAGGACAGTCACTACAAAACCAGAATCCTTACCCCACCAGCATGCGCCCGGTCTCTTCCAGGTTCTCATGCCAGCTCAGTGCTTCGCGCAGGATATGCGGGGTATGCCCGCCCCGCTGGCAGGCGCGCTCGAAGTAGTCGCTCAGCGCCGCGCGGTAATCCGGGTGCACGCAGTTGTCGATGATCACCCGCGCCCGCTCGCGTGGCGCCAGGCCACGCAGGTCGGCCAGGCCTTGCTCGGTGACGAGGATGTCCACGTCATGCTCGGTATGGTCGACGTGGCTGACCATCGGCACCACGCTGGAAATCGCACCACCCTTGGCGATCGACTTGGTGACGAACACCGCCAGGTGGGCGTTGCGGGCGAAGTCGCCGGAGCCACCGATGCCGTTCATCATCCGGGTGCCACACACGTGGGTGGAGTTGACGTTGCCATAAAGGTCGAACTCCAACGCCGTGTTGATACCGATGATCCCCAGGCGCCGCACCACTTCCGGGTGGTTGGAGATTTCCTGCGGGCGCAGCACCAGCTTGTCCTTGTAGCGCTCCAGGTTGCCGAACACCTCGGCGTTGCGACGCGCCGACAGGGTGATCGAGCTGCCCGAAGCGAAGCTCAGCTTGCCGGCGTCCATGAGGTCGAAGGCCGAGTCCTGCAGCACTTCGGAGTACATGGCCAGGTCCTCGAACGGCGAATCGATCAGGCCGCTCAGCACCGCGTTGGCGATGGTGCCGACACCGGCCTGCAGCGGGCCGAGCTTGTTGGTCATGCGCCCGGCAGCCACTTCGCTTCTGAAGAAGTTGATCAGGTGGTGGGCAATGGCCTGCGTTTCCTCGTCGGCGGGCAGTACGGTGGACGGCGAGTCCGGCTGGTCGCTGATGACGATGCCGACGATCTTCGCGGGGTCGATCGGGATCGCCGTGCTGCCGATGCGGTCATCGACCTTCACCAGCGGGATCGGCGTGCGGGTCGGGCGGTAGGTGGGGATATAGATGTCGTGCAGGCCTTCGAGGTTGGCGTTGTGCGACAGGTTGATCTCGACGATGACCTGCTTGGCGAAGATCGCGAAGCTGGCCGAGTTGCCCACCGAGGTGGTCGGCACGATGTGGCCTTGTTCGGTGATCGCCACCGCTTCGATTACCGCGATGTCCGGCAGCTTCAACTGCTGGTTGCGCAACTGCTCGACGGTTTCCGACAGGTGCTGGTCGATGAACATCACCTGGCCGTCGTTGATCGCCTTGCGCAGGGTGCTGTCGACCTGGAACGGCATGCGCCGCGCCAGCACGCCAGCCTCGGTGAGCTGCTTGTCCAGGTCGTTGCCCAGGCTCGCGCCGGTCATCAGGCTGATCTTCAGCGGCGACTGCTTGGCGCGTTCGGCCAGCGCGTGTGGCACGGCCTTGGCTTCGCCGGCGCGGGTGAAGCCGCTCATGCCGACGGTCATGCCGTCCTCGATCAGGCCAGCGGCGTCAGCCGCACTCATTACCTTGCTGTGCAGGGAGGACAAGCGGATACGATCACGGTACATGGAGTGTTATCTCGGGCTACAGAAGCGACTGGATGCGCAGTCTAGTGTTTTCGCTTCTGCGCCGTCCCGCGACCATGGTCGTAGGCGGAGCCCGGAAATAGAGCCGTTGATCTGGATCAGCAAAACGAGAAAGCCCCGGGAAAATCCTCCCAGGGCCTTCTTTATATCGCGGTGCTGGCTAGGAAAACGCCTACTCCACCGCCTTGACCATATCCTCGATGACCTTCTTGGCGTCACCGAACACCATCATGGTCTTGTCCAGGTAGAACAGTTCGTTATCCAGCCCCGCATAGCCGCTGGCCATGGAGCGCTTGTTGACGATGATGGTCTTGGCCTTGAACGCTTCCAGGATCGGCATCCCGGCGATCGGCGACTTGGGGTCGTTCTTCGCCGCCGGGTTGACCACGTCGTTGGCGCCCAGCACCAGCACCACGTCGGCCTGGCCGAACTCGGCGTTGATGTCTTCCATCTCGAACACTTGGTCGTAGGGCACCTCGGCCTCGGCCAGCAGCACGTTCATATGCCCCGGCATGCGCCCCGCCACCGGGTGGATGGCGTATTTCACGGTCACGCCGTTGTGCACCAGCTTCTCGGTCAGTTCCTTCAGCGCATGCTGCGCGCGGGCCACCGCCAGGCCGTAACCGGGCACGATGATCACGCTGTCGGCGTTGCTCAGCAGGAAGGTCGCGTCATCGGCCGAGCCGGATTTCACCGGGCGCTGCTCCTTGCTGCCCGTCGCGGCACCGGTATCGGCCTCGCCACCGAAGCCGCCGAGGATCACGTTGAAGAACGAGCGGTTCATCGCCTTGCACATGATGTACGAGAGGATCGCACCGCTCGAACCCACCAAGGAGCCGGCGATGATCAGCATCGAGTTGTTCAGCGAGAAACCGATGCCCGCCGCCGCCCAGCCCGAATAGCTGTTGAGCATTGACACCACCACCGGCATGTCGGCGCCGCCGATGGGGATGATGATCAGCACGCCCATGACGAAGGCCAGTGCCAGCATCAGGGTGAAGGCGCTGTAGTGGCCGGTGAAGGTGAACAGCAGGCCCAGGGCGATGGTGGTCAGGCCCAGGATCAGGTTCAGCTTGTGTTGACCGGCGAATTGTACCGGTGCGCCCTGGAACAGGCGGAACTTGTACTTGCCCGACAGCTTGCCGAAGGCGATGACCGAACCGGAGAAGGTGATGGCGCCGATGGCCGCGCCGAGGAACAGCTCCAGGCGGTTGCCGGTGGGGATCGGGTCGCTGATGCTGGCGACGATGCCCAGCGACTGCGGTTCGAGCACCGCAGCGATGGCGATGAACACCGCCGCCAGGCCGATCATGCTGTGCATGAAGGCGACCAGCTCGGGCATCTTGGTCATTTCCACGCGCTTGGCCATGATCGAGCCGGCGGTGCCGCCGACCAGCAGGCCGAGGATCACGTAGCCGATGCCGGCGGTCGCAAGCTCCGCGCCCAGCTTATAGATGAGGCCAACGGTGGTGAGCATGGCGATGGCCATGCCGACCATGCCGAACACGTTGCCCCGGCGCGAAGTGGTCGGGTGCGACAGCCCCTTGAGCGCCTGGATGAAGCAGACCGAGGCGACCAGGTAAAGAAGGGTTACCAGATTCATGCTCATGCTTACTTCTGCGCCTCGTTCTTGTTTTTCTTCTTGAACATCTCAAGCATGCGGCGGGTGACCAGGAAGCCCCCGAACACATTGACCGCCGCCAGGGCCACGGCCAGGGTGCCCATCAGCTTGCCTGCCGGGGTCACGGTGAGCGCGGCGGCCAGCATGGCGCCAACGATGACGATCGCCGAGATGGCATTGGTGACCGCCATCAGCGGCGTGTGCAGCGCCGGGGTGACGTTCCACACCACGTGGTAGCCGACGTAGATGGCCAGCACGAAGATGATCAGGTTGTAGATCCCGTGGGAAATCAGCAGGTCTTCCATTGTTCGTGCTCCTCAGCCGTTCTTGCGCACGACCTGGCCGTCGCGGCACATCAGGCACGCGGCGACGATGTCGTCTTCGAGGTTGATCACCAGCGCGCCGTCCTTGTCGAACAGCAGCTTCATGAAGTCCAGCAGGTTGCGGGCATACAGTGCCGAGGCATCCGCGCCGACCTGAGCCGGCAGGTTGGTGGGGCCCACGAGGGTCACGCCGTTGTGCGTGACCACCTGATCGGCGACCGTCAGCGGGCAGTTGCCGCCCTGCGCCGCGGCGAGGTCGATCACCACCGAACCGGGTTTCATCTGCGCGACGGTCTCGGCGCTGAGCAGCGTGGGGGCCTTGCGCCCGGGGATCAGCGCGGTGGTGATGACGATGTCGGCCTGTTTGGCGCGCTCGTGCACCGCCTGCGCCTGGCGTTGCATCCAGCTGGCCGGCATCGGGCGGGCGTAGCCGCCGACGCCCTCGGCGCACTCGCGCTCCTCGTCGGTTTCATAGGGCACGTCGATGAACTTGGCGCCGAGCGACTCGATCTGCTCCTTCACCGCTGGGCGCACGTCCGAGGCCTCGATCACCGCGCCCAGGCGCTTGGCCGTGGCGATGGCTTGCAGCCCGGCGACACCGGCGCCGAGGATCAGCACACGGGCAGCCTTCACCGTGCCTGCGGCGGTCATCAGCATGGGCATGAAGCGTGGGTAGTGATGGGCGGCCAGCAGCACGGCCTTATAGCCGGCGATGTTGGCCTGGGACGACAGCACGTCGAGGCTTTGGGCGCGCGAGGTGCGCGGCGCGGCTTCGAGGGCGAAGGCGGTGATGCCGCGCTCGGCCATCTTGGCGATCATTTCGTTGTTGAACGGGTTGAGCATGCCTACCAGGACGCTACCGGGGTTGATCCGAGCGAGTTCCTGGTCGTTGGGCGCGACCACCTTGAGCACCAGTTGGGCGCCCAGGGCATCGCCCGCGTCGCCAAGCGATGCACCCACGGCTTCATAGGCGCTGTCTGGAATGCTGGCCTTGACCCCGGCCCCGCGCTCCACGATGACCTGATGACCCTGGCCCACCAGCTTCTTGATGGTTTCCGGCGTTGCCGCAACCCTTGTTTCGCCCGCCTGCGTCTCGAGAGGAACACCAATATGCACGACTTTTCTCCTGCGGTGACCTTTTGTCTTTGTTGAAACCAGCGCACTTCGGGTGGTGCGGCTGGAGCGGCCGTTCAGCATGAACCCGCCCGTTACGGGGTGGGCGAGGCATTTTGCAGAGGAACCCAGGGTGCATCAACCAGTTCTGAAGTGAAACTAAGTTAAAACTACAAGTCACCCTGTGACCACTTGTCGCAAGCATCCGCTGCGAAGCCGTCAAGCACGCGCTATTGGGAGCTTAGGAGAAAAAATCAAAAATTTTTCGCTGTTTTCGCTGAAGACATTGGTGAATGTCGCAAAATAAGGCGTAAGCCCGCGTAGTTATTAGGGTTTATACGGTTTGTAGGGGTAATGGAGCAGATTACGGATTTGCGACAAATCCTTTCATCTGTAGTCGTTAGAAATAATTAACTACGGGGTCAGCTTCGCCGCCCTGCCCTATGCCCTGGCAGCGTAGTCCCGGGCCTGGGCCACCAACCAGTCGCGGAAGGCGCGCAGCGAGGCGGACTCCACCTTGCGCTCGGGGATCATCAGATAGTAGGCCTTGTCGCTGGTTAGCGCATGCCTGTTGGCGACAACCAGTCTGCCCTCCTCCAGCTCGCGCTGGATGAGGAATGGCGGAATCAGCGCCACTCCCATCTCGTGCATGGCGGCTTGGGCAAGCATGGAGAACAGTTCATAGCGCGGGCCGCCCATGTCGTGGGCAACGCTCATGCCCAGGCTGTTGAACCACTGCCGCCAGGCGTAGGGCCGGGTGGTCTGCTGCAGCAGCGGCAGCTCGGCGATGCGTCGCGCCTCCAGCGCGCCCTCCCCGGTCAATAACGCTGGGCTGCACACCGGCACGGGGTTCTCGCCCATCAGCCGGTGCGACTGGGTCCCGGACCAGTCGGCGTCGCCAAAGTAGATGGCCGCGTCGAAGGCGGTGTCGGCAAACAGGAACGGGCGCGTGCGGTTGGTCAGGTTGACGGTGACCTCCGGGTGGCGCTGCTGGAAATCCTTCAGACGCGGCAGCAGCCACTGGGTGCCGAAGGTCGGCACCACGGCCAGCTCGATTACGTTGGCGCCCTGCTGGCGCATCACCGACAAGGTGTCGCGCTCCACCGCATCCAGTTGCGCGGCCACTTGGCGGCTGTAGGACAGTCCCGCCTCGGTGAGCTTCACGCCCCGGCGCGAGCGGCGGAACAGCTCGACGTTGAGAAAGGCCTCGAGCCCACCGATCTGCCGACAGACGGCACCCTGGGTCAGCGCCAGTTCCTGCGCGGCCTTGGTAAAGCTCTCGTGGCGTGCGGCGGCCTCGAAGCAGACCAAGGCGGTGGTGCTGGGGATCTTGCGCCGCATGTACGTCAACCTCACTCATCAGTAGCTGAAAAGCCGTTTTGGTGAATCTCGAAGTGAGAAAATAGCACTTATACGTGCGCAATCCTCGTTTGTCCGCTGAGCGGATCGGGCCTAGGATCAATACACGAGTACCACTCACTCATTTCGAGGATTCCGCGCATGGCCGGTAAAGCAAGCTTCAACTGGATCGACCCGCTGCTGCTCGACCAGCAGCTCACTGAAGAAGAGCGCATGGTGCGAGACAGCGCTTATCAGTTCGCCCAGGACAAGTTGGCCCCGCGCGTGATCGAGGCCTTCCGCCACGAGCAGACGGACCCTGCGATTTTCCGCGAGATGGGCGAAGTCGGCTTGCTCGGCGCGACCATCCCGGCCGAGTACGGCGGCAGCGGCCTGAACTACGTGTGCTACGGCCTGATCGCCCGCGAGGTGGAGCGCATCGACTCCGGCTACCGCTCGATGATGAGCGTGCAGTCGTCGCTGGTGATGGTGCCGATCAATGAGTTCGGCAGCGAGGCGCAGAAGCAGAAGTACCTCCCCAAGCTCGCCAGCGGCGAATGGATTGGCTGCTTCGGCCTGACCGAGCCGAACCACGGTTCCGACCCGGGCGCGATGATCACCCGCGCACGCAAGGTCGACGGCGGCTACCGCCTGACTGGCAGCAAGATGTGGATCACCAACAGCCCGATCGCCGACGTGTTCGTGGTCTGGGCCAAGGACGATGCCGGCGACATCCGTGGCTTCATCCTCGAGAAAGGCTGGGAAGGTCTGAGCGCACCGGCGATCCACGGCAAGGTCGGCCTGCGGGCGTCGATCACCGGCGAGATCGTGATGGACAGCGT
>NZ_JARGCS010000047.1:335000-337307 GCF_029193575.1 Pseudomonas entomophila
TTTAGTCGCTGGGTATAGACCCGAAACCGGGCGATCTATCCATGGGCAGGTTGAAGGTTAGGTAACACTGACTGGAGGACCGAACCGACTACCGTTGAAAAGTTAGCGGATGACCTGTGGATCGGAGTGAAAGGCTAATCAAGCTCGGAGATAGCTGGTTCTCCTCGAAAGCTATTTAGGTAGCGCCTCATGTATCACTGCTGGGGGTAGAGCACTGTTTCGGCTAGGGGGTCATCCCGACTTACCAAACCGATGCAAACTCCGAATACCAGCAAGTGCCGAGCATGGGAGACACACGGCGGGTGCTAACGTCCGTCGTGAAAAGGGAAACAACCCAGACCGTCAGCTAAGGTCCCAAAGTCATGGTTAAGTGGGAAACGATGTGGGAAGGCTTAGACAGCTAGGAGGTTGGCTTAGAAGCAGCCACCCTTTAAAGAAAGCGTAATAGCTCACTAGTCGAGTCGGCCTGCGCGGAAGATGTAACGGGGCTCAAACCATGCACCGAAGCTACGGGTATCACCTTTGGTGATGCGGTAGAGGAGCGTTCTGTAAGCCTGTGAAGGTGAGTTGAGAAGCTTGCTGGAGGTATCAGAAGTGCGAATGCTGACATGAGTAACGACAATGCGAGTGAAAAACTCGCACGCCGAAAGACCAAGGTTTCCTGCGCAACGTTAATCGACGCAGGGTTAGTCGGTCCCTAAGGCGAGGCTGAAAAGCGTAGTCGATGGAAAACAGGTTAATATTCCTGTACTTCCGGTTATTGCGATGGAGGGACGGAGAAGGCTAGGCCAGCTTGGCGTTGGTTGTCCAAGTTTAAGGTGGTAGGCTGAAATCTTAGGCAAATCCGGGATTTCAAGGCCGAGAGCTGATGACGAGTTGCCTTTAGGCGACGAAGTGGTTGATGCCATGCTTCCAAGAAAAGCTCCTAAGCTTCAGATAACCGGGAACCGTACCCCAAACCGACACAGGTGGTCGGGTAGAGAATACCAAGGCGCTTGAGAGAACTCGGGTGAAGGAACTAGGCAAAATGGCACCGTAACTTCGGGAGAAGGTGCGCCGGCGAGGGTGAAGGACTTGCTCCGTAAGCTCATGCCGGTCGAAGATACCAGGCCGCTGCGACTGTTTATTAAAAACACAGCACTCTGCAAACACGAAAGTGGACGTATAGGGTGTGACGCCTGCCCGGTGCCGGAAGGTTAATTGATGGGGTTAGCGCAAGCGAAGCTCTTGATCGAAGCCCCGGTAAACGGCGGCCGTAACTATAACGGTCCTAAGGTAGCGAAATTCCTTGTCGGGTAAGTTCCGACCTGCACGAATGGCGTAACGATGGCGGCGCTGTCTCCACCCGAGACTCAGTGAAATTGAAATCGCTGTGAAGATGCAGTGTATCCGCGGCTAGACGGAAAGACCCCGTGAACCTTTACTATAGCTTTGCACTGGACTTTGAGCTTGCTTGTGTAGGATAGGTGGGAGGCTTTGAAGTGGGGACGCCAGTTCTCATGGAGCCATCCTTGAAATACCACCCTGGCAACCTTGAGGTTCTAACTCAGGTCCGTGATCCGGATCGAGGACAGTGTATGGTGGGTAGTTTGACTGGGGCGGTCTCCTCCCAAAGAGTAACGGAGGAGTACGAAGGTGCGCTCAGACCGGTCGGAAATCGGTCGTAGAGTATAAAGGCAAAAGCGCGCTTGACTGCGAGACAGACACGTCGAGCAGGTACGAAAGTAGGTCTTAGTGATCCGGTGGTTCTGTATGGAAGGGCCATCGCTCAACGGATAAAAGGTACTCCGGGGATAACAGGCTGATACCGCCCAAGAGTTCATATCGACGGCGGTGTTTGGCACCTCGATGTCGGCTCATCACATCCTGGGGCTGAAGCCGGTCCCAAGGGTATGGCTGTTCGCCATTTAAAGTGGTACGCGAGCTGGGTTTAGAACGTCGTGAGACAGTTCGGTCCCTATCTGCCGTGGACGTTTGAGATTTGAGAGGGGCTGCTCCTAGTACGAGAGGACCGGAGTGGACGAACCTCTGGTGTTCCGGTTGTCACGCCAGTGGCATTGCCGGGTAGCTATGTTCGGAAGAGATAACCGCTGAAAGCATCTAAGCGGGAAACTTGCCTCAAGATGAGATCTCACTGGGATCTTGAATCCCCTGAAGGGCCGTCGAAGACTACGACGTTGATAGGTTGGGTGTGTAAGCGCTGTGAGGCGTTGAGCTAACCAATACTAATTGCCCGTGAGGCTTGACCATATAACACCCAAGCAATTTGAGCGTCAGACGCCGAATTGTGGTGGTGAAGACGAAAGA
>NZ_JARGCS010000048.1 GCF_029193575.1 Pseudomonas entomophila
TCGGGCTCGACCGGCCGGCCCAAGGGCGTGATGGTCGAGCACGGCAACCTGGCGAACCTGCTGCAGGCGATGCGCGGGCTGACCGGGATCGCAGCGGGCGATGGATTGCTGGCGGTGACCACGCTGGGCTTCGACATTGCGGGTCTGGAGTTGTATCTGCCGCTGGTGGTGGGCGCCCGCACGATCGTGCTGGATCGGGAGTCCGCGCGTGACGCGACGCTTCTGGCCCGGGCGCTTGACGACAGTGGTGCGACGCTGATGCAGGCAACGCCGTCGACCTGGCGGATGCTGGTGGAGGGCGGCTGGCCGGGTTCAGCGGGGCTGACGGCGCTGTGCGGCGGCGAGGCGTTGCCGGCGCAATTGGCCGCTCAGTTGCGCGCGCGGGTGGGCACGCTCTGGAACGTCTATGGACCGACGGAGACGACGATCTGGTCATCGGCCCAGCGAGTGGAAGGGGCGGTGAATATCGGTCGTCCGATCGACAACACCCAGTTCTACCTGCTGGATGCGCATGGCGAGCCCGTTCCGATGGGCGTGGCAGGTGAGATCTACATTGGCGGCGCGGGGGTAGCGCGTGGCTACCTGAACCGTGAAGACCTGACGGCGGAGCGTTTCCTGGCGGACCCGTTCCGCGCGGGCGGGCGGATGTACCGCACGGGGGATCTGGGGCGTTGGCTGCCGGAAGGGGAGATCGAATACCTGGGCCGTAACGATCACCAGGTGAAGCTGCGCGGTTTCCGCATCGAGCTTGGCGAGATCGAGGCGCGGCTGGCGCAGGTTGAGGGTGTGCGAGAGGCGGTGGTGCTGGCACGTACCGATACCCCGGGCGAGGCGCGGCTGGTGGCCTACGTGACGGGTGCGGAGCCGGTGGAGGTGCCGGTTCTGCGCGAGGCGCTGCTGGCACATCTGCCCGAGTACATGGTGCCGGCGGCCTATGTGTGGATGGAGCAGCTGCCGCTGACGCCGAATGGCAAGCTCGATCGTCGGGCGCTGCCGATGCCTGACAGCGGCGCGTTGTCGTCACAGCTGTACGAAGCACCGGTGGGGCCGTTCGAAACGACGCTGGCCGGCATCTGGTCGGAGCTGCTGGGCGTGGAGCGTGTCGGTCGCGACGACGACTTCTTTGCGCTTGGCGGCCATTCGTTGCAAGCGGTGCGCATGGTGCTGCGCGTGCGTCAGCAGCTGGATGCGGAGCTGGCCCTGGCGAAGCTGTTCGCTCAGCCACGTCTGCGTGATATTGCGCGCGTCATCGAGCGTGGCGAGCAAACGCTGCTGCCGGTGATCGAGTCTGTCGAACGCACCGGGCTGGCGCCCTTGTCGTTCGCACAGCAGCGTCTGTGGTTCTTGGAGCGTATCGAAGGCGCGGGCGCGGCGTATCACATTCCGGTCGGTGTCAGGCTGCGCGGTGCGCTCGACGAAGCGGCCTTGCGTTCGGCGCTGGATGCGGTGGTGGCACGGCATGAGGCACTGCGTACGACGTTTGTGGAGCAGGACGGGGAGGCTGCACAGCGCATCGCGGCGGCGGACTGCGGGCTGGTGCTGACGGTGAGCGACGTCTCGGCGTCTGCGGACCGCGAAGCGCAAGCCCAGCGTCTGGCGTTGGAAGAAGCGTCGGCGGCTTTCGATCTGTCCACGGGGCCGCTGATTCGTGGTCGTCTGCTGCGCGTGGCGCAGGACGATCATGTCTTGCTGGTGACGATGCACCACATCGTGTCGGACGGCTGGTCGATGGGCGTGCTGATCCGTGAGTTCGCGGCGCTGTACGACGCGGCGCGACGCGGCCTTGCCGCGCCCTTGCCGGCGTTGCCGGTGCAGTACGTGGATTACGCGGTATGGCAGCGTCGCTGGCTGGAGGGCGAGGTGCTGCAGCAGCAGGGCGCCTACTGGCGCGAGACGTTGGCGGGTGCGCCGGGTCTGCTGAGCTTGCCGACGGACCGGCCAAGGCCGGAGCGTCAGGACTACAGCGGAGCGTCGATCGAGGTGGTGGTGGACGCGGCGCTGACGGCGAGGCTGGCGCAGGCCGGGCGTCGCTACGGCGCGACGGTGTTCATGATGGTGCTGGCAGGGTGGTCGGCGGTGCTGGGCCGGCTGGCCGGGCAGGACGAGGTGGTGATCGGGGCGCCGGTGGCGAACCGCACGCGCCCGGAGGTGGAAGGCCTGATCGGCTTCTTTGCCAACACGCTGGCACTGCGCGTGGACCTTGGCGGAGCGCCGACGGTGGCGGAGCTGGTCGAGCGGGTGCGTGAGCGCGTGCAGCAGGCGCAGGTGAACCAGGATCTGCCGTTCGAGCAGGTGGTGGAGCTGGCGCGTCCGGTGCGCAGCCTGGCGCACAGCCCGGT
>NZ_JARGCS010000049.1 GCF_029193575.1 Pseudomonas entomophila
CGCACACCCTCAACCTGCGCCAGCCGCGCCTCGATCTCGCCAAGCTCGATGCGGAAACCGCGCAGCTTCACCTGGTGATCGTTACGGCCCAGGTATTCGATCTCCCCTTCCGGCAGCCAACGCCCCAGATCCCCCGTGCGGTACATCCGCCCGCCCGCGCGGAACGGGTCCGCCAGGAAACGCTCCGCCGTCAGGTCTTCACGGTTCAGGTAGCCACGCGCTACCCCCGCGCCGCCAATGTAGATCTCACCTGCCACGCCCATCGGAACGGGCTCGCCATGCGCATCCAGCAGGTAGAACTGGGTGTTGTCGATCGGACGACCGATATTCACCGCCCCTTCCACTCGCTGGGCCGATGACCAGATCGTCGTCTCCGTCGGTCCATAGACGTTCCAGAGCGTGCCCACCCGCGCGCGCAACTGAGCGGCCAATTGCGCCGGCAACGCCTCGCCGCCGCACAGCGCCGTCAGCCCCGCTGAACCCGGCCAGCCGCCCTCCACCAGCATCCGCCAGGTCGACGGCGTTGCCTGCATCAGCGTCGCACCACTGTCGTCAAGCGCCCGGGCCAGAAGCGTCGCGTCACGCGCGGACTCCCGATCCAGCACGATCGTGCGGGCGCCCACCACCAGCGGCAGATACAACTCCAGACCCGCAATGTCGAAGCCCAGCGTGGTCACCGCCAGCAATCCATCGCCCGCTGCGATCCCGGTCAGCCCGCGCATCGCCTGCAGCAGGTTCGCCAGGTTGCCGTGCTCGACCATCACGCCCTTGGGCCGGCCGGTCGAGCCCGACGTATAGAGCACATACGCCAGGTGATGCGGCTGTACCGCCGCACGCGGATCGTGTGCCGGCTGCGAACACCATGCCGCATCGTCCAGGTCGACGACCTGTACTCCCGCATCCTCGACCACGCCGCGCGTGGCCTCGCTCACCACCAGCGCCGACGGCGCGCTGTCCTCCAGCATCCACGCCAGTCGCTCCGACGGGTAGGCCGGGTCCAGTGGCACATACCCCGCGCCCGACTTCAGGATCCCGAGCAGGCCCACCATCATCCCCACGCCACGCTCCACGCACAGCGCCACACGGTCATCCGCGCCCACGCCGAGCTCGATCAAGCGGTGCGCCAGTTGGTTGGCCTGTTCATTCAGTTCGCGATAGCTCAGCCGAGCCTCGCCCGCCTGCACCGCCCATACGTCCGGCGTCTGCGCCACTTGCGCTGCGAACAGGTCGGGGAATGTCCCCTTGTCACCCTGTTCGACATGGGTCGTGTTCCAGGTTTGCACTACCTGCGCACGCTCCGCCTCATCCAACAACGCGACTCGGCCGACCTCTCGCTCGCCCTCGGTCGCCATCGCCTCCAGCATCCGCTCCAGGTAGCCCACGTGCCGCCGCATCGTGCTTTCGTCGAACAACGCCGTGGCGTACTCCAACACCCCGACGAGGCGCCCCTCGAGTTCCCCCAGTTCCAGCGTCAGGTCGAACTTCGCCGTGCGCACCGGCTGGGTCACCAGCTCCAGCGCCAGCCCTTCCAGTTGCAGGCCCGAGGCCTCAGACCCCTGCCATGACAGCGCGGCCTGGAATACCGGGCTGTGCGCCAGGCTGCGCACCGGACGCGCCAGCTCCACCACCTGCTCGAACGGCAGATCCTGGTTCACCTGCGCCTGCTGCACGCGCTCACGCACCCGCTCGACCAGCTCCGCCACCGTCGGCGCTCCGCCAAGGTCCACGCGCAGTGCCAGCGTGTTGGCAAAGAAGCCGATCAGGCCTTCCACCTCCGGGCGCGTGCGGTTCGCCACCGGCGCCCCGATCACCACCTCGTCCTGCCCGGCCAGCCGGCCCAGCACCGCCGACCACCCTGCCAGCACCATCATGAACACCGTCGCGCCGTAGCGACGCCCGGCCTGCGCCAGCCTCGCCGTCAGCGCCGCGTCCACCACCACCTCGATCGACGCTCCGCTGTAGTCCTGACGCTCCGGCCTTGGCCGGTCCGTCGGCAAGCTCAGCAGACCCGGCGCACCCGCCAACGTCTCGCGCCAGTAGGCGCCCTGCTGCTGCAGCACCTCGCCCTCCAGCCAGCGACGCTGCCATACCGCGTAATCCACGTACTGCACCGGCAACGCCGGCAAGGGCGCGGCAAGGCCGCGTCGCGCCGCGTCGTACAGCGCCGCGAACTCACGGATCAGCACGCCCATCGACCAGCCGTCCGACACGATGTGGTGCATCGTCACCAGCAAGACATGATCGTCCTGCGCCACGCGCAGCAGACGACCACGAATCAGCGGCCCCGTGGACAGATCGAAAGCCGCCGACGCTTCTTCCAACGCCAGACGCTGGGCTTGCGCTTCGCGGTCCGCAGACGCCGAGACGTCGCTCACCGTCAGC
>NZ_JARGCS010000005.1 GCF_029193575.1 Pseudomonas entomophila
CTAATTGCCCGTGAGGCTTGACCATATAACACCCAAGCAATTTGAGCGTCAGACGCCGAATTGTGGTGGTGAAGACGAAAGAGCCGAAGATTCGTAAGACCACAAATTCACATATCCGAATTCGCTGGGCTGTCCAACAGGACATTCTGGCTACAGAATTTCTTGACGACCATAGAGCATTGGAACCACCTGATCCCATCCCGAACTCAGCAGTGAAACGATGCATCGCCGATGGTAGTGTGGGGTTTCCCCATGTGAGAGTAGGTCATCGTCAAGATTCATTTCGCAAAACCCCTATCTGCGCGAGCAGGTAGGGGTTTTGTCTTTGCGCGTGGGAAAAGACGGTGCGCTCATGGTGATGGTGGCGAGAGGTTTCGGTCGCTCGGCGGTGGCTGCTCGCTGCCCTTTTCCTATGCAATCCCTCGGCCCATGGCTATCATGCCAGCCTAATTCCAAGTCGAGACTGGCATGTTGAAGTTGTTGAATCTCCTCAAGGATGGTCGGTTCCATTCCGGGCAAGCCTTGGGGGAGGCCCTTGGGGTGAGTCGCAGTGCCGTATGGAAGCAACTGCAGCACCTGGAAAGCGACCTCAACCTTGTTATTCACAAGGTGCGTGGTCGTGGATATCAGCTTTCCGCGCCACTGACATTGCTCGAGCCTCAATCAATCGCCGAGTCTTCCCAGGCTGAGCAATGGCCTCTTTTTATCCATGAGTCGATTGACTCGACCAATGCCGAAGCCTTGCGTCGTATTGCCGAGGGGCTGGCTGCGCCGTTCCTGGTGTTGGCCGAGCGCCAGAGCGCCGGGCGTGGTCGCCGCGGGCGTCAGTGGGTCAGTCCGTTTGCTGAAAACCTCTATTACAGCCTCGTCCTGCGGGTGGAGGGCGGCATGCGCCAGCTCGAAGGCTTGAGTCT
The DNA here is from genome assembly GCF_029193575.1 of Pseudomonas entomophila. Lineage (GTDB taxonomy): Bacteria > Pseudomonadota > Gammaproteobacteria > Pseudomonadales > Pseudomonadaceae > Aquipseudomonas > Aquipseudomonas entomophila_G. The sequence goes on from NZ_JARGCS010000005.1 coordinate 915, forward strand.
GGTGGTTGGGCTCGCCGTGATGCGGGCTCTTCAGGCCTTTGGTGTCAGCGGCGTCGGCTTGAAGTGGCCAAACGACGTGTTGGTTGGTGAGCGTAAGATTGCCGGCATTCTTCTTGAGTTGGTGGGGGATCCCGCCGATGTCTGTCACGTCGTGCTGGGTATCGGTATCAATGTGAACATGCAGTCCAACGACCAGGTCGATCAACATTGGACTTCGATGAAGCTGGAGGCGGGCGTGTTGATTGATCGCAACCGCCTGGTGTCGCTGCTCAATCAGCAGCTCCAGCATGAGTTGGCTCGGCATCGGCGATATGGTTTTGCCGCGTTCCAGGAGGAGTGGGAGCAAGCTCATCTATGGCAGGCGCGAAAGGTATCGCTTATTGCGGGGAACACTCGCATCGATGGTGCTGTGCTGGGGGTCGATGGGCAGGGCGGCTTACGGCTGGAGGTCGATGGTGTGGAAAAGAGCTTCAGTGGTGGTGAGCTCAGTCTGAGGTTGCGTGATGATTCTTGAGCTCGATTGCGGTAACAGCTTTATCAAGTGGCGTGTGATTCATGCCAGTGATGCGACCATCGTTGGTGGTGGCTTTGTCGACTCTGACCAGGCGCTGCTGGTGCAGGTCGGTGCCTTGCATGCTGCGCGGCTAAGCGGTGCTCGGATGGTGAGCGTGCGTAGCGAGGAGGAGACTGAGGCGCTGTGCTTGCTTCTTGATGAAGCATTTGGCGTTACGGTTCGGGTTGCGCGTCCGGCCGCGGAAATGGCGGGTGTGCGCAATGGCTATGAAGATCACCAGCGATTAGGCATGGATCGTTGGTTGGCGGCGCTCGGTGCATTCCATCTGGCCAAGGGCGCATGCCTGGTCATGGATTTTGGCACGGCAGCCAAGGCTGACTTCGTCGCCCAAGACGGTCAGCATCTGGGGGGCTACATCTGCCCCGGCATGCCATTGATGCGCAGCCAACTGCGCACTCACACTCGGCGCATCCGTTACGACGATCCTTCTGCGGAGCGCGCGCTAAGCAGCTTGGCGCCAGGGCGTTCTACCGTCGAGGCTGTAGAGCGTGGGTGTGTGCTTATGCTGCAGGGGTTTGCTCGTACCCAGATTGAACAGGCGCGGAGCCTCTGGGGGGATGATTTCAGTGTCTTTCTCACGGGGGGGGATGCGCCGTTGGTGCAGGTGGCTGCTCCCATGGCGCGCGTTGTGCCTGATCTGGTGTTCGTCGGTCTGGCTATGGCCTGTCCATTGAGTTGAGGTGCCTATGCGTTGGTTGTTTCTGCTGCTGTTGGTGCTCAACGTCGTGTACTACGTCTGGCACCAGCAGGAGGCGCCACTCAGGGTCAAGGAGGTCGCTCCGCTTTCCCTCTATAAGGGAAACCAGCAGGAGATCCGATTGTTGCGGGAGACCGGCGCCAATGCGCCGGCCAGGCGCAGGGATGAATGCCTGGTCGTGGGTGGTTTGATGGTCCAGGAGCAGGTGAACGCTTTGCGTCAACGCCTGTTAAGCCTGGATATCGAGACTCAGCCATTAGCAGGTCAGTTGCCTGGTGCGGACGGTCTCTGGCTGCAGGTTGCGCCTGAAAGCGAGCGTTTGCTGGATGCTTCGGTGCTCGCCACTCTTTCCAAGGATTTCAAAGACTTAAAACATAAAATTATTTTATGCGAAGGTATTGCAACTGCCGAATAGCTTGATAGAATGGCGCCCGCTTCACAGGGAACGCCGCTGAGGTGGTAGTGCTGTAAGCAGCTGTCGCAGTAGCTAACCTCAAGATTTAATTGAGAAAAAGCTTGACAGTAAGGTGGGAAGAGCAGAGAATGCGCCCCACGAAGCAGGAGGGATTCCCGAGCGGCCAAAGGGGACGGACTGTAAATCCGTTGCGAGAGCTTCGAAGGTTCGAATCCTTCTCCCTCCACCAGTTTTAGCGAGAGCTGCAGGCTCCGCGGGTATAGTTTAGTGGTAGAACCTCAGCCTTCCAAGCTGATGATGCGGGTTCGATTCCCGCTACCCGCTCCAAGTCTGCTGTTTTTGCGCAATGTGTTTCGCTCTTGTAGCTCAGTTGGTAGAGCACACCCTTGGTAAGGGTGAGGTCAGCGGTTCAAGTCCGCTCAAGAGCTCCATACAAACAAGGCAGATATGAAAATATCTGCCTTTGTTTTATCAGCGTAGTGACTATTTCTTCTGCGGAGGACTGTATCGATGGCTAAGGAAAAGTTTGATCGTTCCCTTCCCCACGTTAACGTCGGCACCATCGGCCACGTTGACCACGGTAAGACCACTCTGACCGCAGCTCTGACTCGCGTCTGCTCCGAAGTATTCGGTTCGGCAGTCGTTGAGTTCGACAAGATCGACTCGGCTCCGGAAGAAAAAGCGCGCGGTATCACCATCAACACCGCTCACGTCGAGTACAACTCGAACATTCGTCACTACGCTCACGTCGACTGCCCAGGTCACGCTGACTACGTGAAGAACATGATCACCGGTGCTGCCCAGATGGACGGCGCGATCCTGGTTTGCTCGGCCGCCGACGGTCCGATGCCGCAAACCCGTGAGCACATCCTGCTGTCCCGTCAGGTAGGCGTTCCGTACATCGTGGTCTTCCTGAACAAGGCTGACCTGGTAGACGACGCTGAGCTGCTGGAACTGGTCGAGATGGAAGTTCGCGACCTGCTGTCCACCTACGACTTCCCAGGCGACGACACCCCGATCATCATTGGTTCGGCGCGTATGGCCCTGGAAGGCAAAGACGACAACGAAATGGGCACTACCGCTGTCAAGAAGCTGGTAGAAACTCTGGATGCCTACATCCCTGAGCCAGTTCGTGCGATCGACCAGCCGTTCCTGATGCCGATCGAAGACGTGTTCTCGATCTCGGGTCGCGGTACCGTTGTTACCGGCCGTATCGAGCGCGGTATCGTCAAGGTCCAGGATCCGCTGGAAATCGTTGGTCTGCGTGACACCACCACCACCACCTGCACCGGCGTTGAGATGTTCCGCAAGCTGCTGGACGAAGGTCGTGCTGGCGAGAACTGCGGCGTCCTGCTGCGTGGCACCAAGCGTGACGACGTTGAGCGTGGCCAGGTTCTGGTCAAGCCAGGTTCGGTCAAGCCGCACACCAAGTTCACCGCAGAAGTCTACGTTCTGTCGAAAGAAGAAGGCGGTCGTCACACTCCGTTCTTCAAAGGCTACCGTCCTCAGTTCTACTTCCGTACCACTGACGTGACCGGTAACTGCGAACTGCCGGAAGGCGTTGAGATGGTAATGCCAGGTGACAACATTCAGATGACTGTCACCCTGATCAAGACCATCGCAATGGAAGACGGTCTGCGCTTCGCCATCCGTGAAGGCGGTCGTACCGTCGGCGCCGGCGTCGTAGC
>NZ_JARGCS010000050.1 GCF_029193575.1 Pseudomonas entomophila
GGGTATTCGGGAAATCCTGTTGTAAGCAGGCTTCCCGATCCCAAAATCTCAAATTGATGGTCGTGTTGATGGACGCCCTATTGGGCGCCCTGGGTGGCCTTGAGAATGGCCTCGATCGGCACGCCGTAATCGGTAGGTATCTCGCTCGGGTCCATCGTGAAGATGTCCCGCATCACGAACGGAGACTGTCGCTTCGGCTTGGGCTTAATCACCTTGTGCTCCAGGCTGAACAACGTCTTGGCCCGGAACATCTCGAAGGACATGCCCCTGGCATTGCGGTTCAGGTCGCGCATCTGCCGGTTGATCGACTCGGTGAAGGCGTTGGTGTTGCGCTGGGCAGGGCCGAAGTAAGCGAAGATCTCCCTCTCCCAGTTCGTCATCGAGGTGATCAGCGGCTTCCAGTGGGCCTTGTGCCCCTCGGGAATCATGCTCAGCCACTGCTGGTAGCGTGACCGGGCCTCAGCCTCGGTGCTGGACTCCCAGATATCGAAGAACGCCTCCTTGAGCTTGTAGGCCACCCCCAGCTCGGGGAACTGATCCAGCCAGGTGTGGATGACCAGCTCGTTCATCGGGTTCAGGTCGCGGCGGCGCATCAGCAACAGCTTGCGGTCGCCCTTGAGCTGCCGCCGTTGGTGCTGGGTCAGCTCCTTCTTGATGCCCTTGCGCAGCACCTCCAGCGATTCGTTGGCCATTCGCTGGATGTGGAACCGATCCACCACGATAGCCGCCTTGGGGAACAGCTTGGAGGCCACGTCGCGGTACGGCTTCCACATGTCCTGGCAGACGATCTGGACGTTCTCCCGGCCCCGCATGTTGGCCAGGTAGTTGTAGAGCACGTCGAACTGGCGGGACTCCAGGATGTCGATGATCGTCCCCTGTTCGATGTTGGTCAGGACGCAGCGGAACTGCCGGTTCAGGTACAGCTCGTCGATGCCCAGCACGCGCGGCAGGGTGGGCCGGTAGCCGTAGGCCTGCACCTCGCAGTAGGCCTTGATGACGGCGCGCACCACCGACTCGTCCACGCCGACCTCATGTGCCACGCTGGCATTGGTGTTGGCCAGGGAGCGCTTCACGATGAAGTCGTAGCAGCGCCGCGTCATGCGGTGGTCTTCGGCCATCTCGTGAAACTTCGGCGTGAACGTCGAGTCGCAGCTCTTGCACTGGAAGCGCCGCTGCACGGCCCAGAGCGAGACTCGCTTTCCATGCATGGGCACGTCCCGGTATTTCACCTGCTTCTTGCCGAAGCGGACGAGCTGCCCCACCGTGCCGCAGGTGTGGCAGGCGGGCGGATCGGGATACTCCACCTGGAAGTGGTAATCGTGCTCGTCCTCTTCAAAGCTCAGCACCTGGGCTCGCAGAGGGTGGAGAAGGCTGGTAGGGGCGTTCACTGCTTGGCTCCTTGGCGCATTTGTCGCAGTTGGTGCTGCTGCACCGTGGCGCGGGTCTTGAGGTTCGTCAGCGCCGCCTGGGCGAACTCGAACATCTCGTCGGTGGAGACCGGGAGGTCGCCAGGGGTGAGCATGGCCTTGATCAGGTCATGGTGACTCATCACACAGGCATCGGTGGGGATCAGCGTGTACTGCTCCTCGCCCTTGTAGTCGGTGGAGACCATCCAGCGTTCGATGCGACCCAGCGGGCGACCGATCAGGGTGCCGAAGCCCTTGATCTCGTCCTTCGGCAGCCACTCGCCCTCCAGCGCATACGCCGCGATGAAGTTACGGGCAGAGTCGAGCTGCTCGGCAGGGATGTCGGCAGCGGAACGGACGCCGAAGGCGGCGTGTGTCTGCGACCAGATCTTCATGGTGGCTCGCCGGCGTACATCCTGCGGCAGCGAGGACACCTTGCCCTTGATTAGCGAACCGAGCATGTGGAAGCCATCGGTGCCGATGGTTTGGCCTACGAGCGTAGCCATGCGGTTGTCGGTGTCTTCGTACCGGCCATGCTTGCGGATCGAAGGCAGAACCTCGGCGGTAACCCACTTCTTGAAGCGCTTCGCCTCGGCCTTGCGACTACGAAGGATTAGGCTGTAGAGCCCGGACTCATTGATCAGGATCGGCTTGCGACCCGAACCCGAATACTGTTCGTGTTCGCACTTCTCGTCGCTATCCAGTCCAAGCAAGGCCTTATTGGTGTCGCTCAGCGCGAGTGCGGAGCAGACATCAATGGCGAAGAACCACGGCTGGTCGTCGATCAACAGGGCGCGGACCTTGCGAGCTTCAAACTGGAACGGGATGACTTTGGCTGCGTTCATGGGGCATCTCCAACGATTCTGGCTGTGTGCCCACCTTCCCAAGGCCAATTGGGAGGGTGGAACCGTGCGGGTTGGCCTACCGGTCGTTGGCACCGGCCACTCTTGCGAGTGCCCACACGGCCCACCCATAACGCGGGTGCAGCCATGCCTCGGACACAAAAAAACCGCTCTAGGGCGGTTGTGTCCGCCAACGAATACCGGGAGGCCAATCCCAGGCCGCAGGATTTACTGCGACGGGGACACGGTACCCAGCCCAAGGCGGTGTGTCAACAAGATTTCCCGTAAGCAAAAACGATTTGTAGAGCCCTACTGAAAGGGCTCAATCAACAACCTTTCCCGAATACCCGTATTAAATCAGCCGTAACTCACCTCATCTCATCAACCTCAGATGATGGCGTTGAAAAACTCGTAATTAAAGCCAAAAATGAAGCCACTTCTGCTATGCTTGACCTCTATGTCGTTGGTCGCGGGGTAATCTCTGACAACCTCGGAAATCACGACGAAAGTGTTATCGCGGAGACTATGGAATGCAAAATCCGAGATAACGAAAGCCTGAGGGAACAGCTCGAGATATTCAAAGCAGATGGACAACAAAACGAAGCGAACTATAACGGTATTTTATCTATTAACAGTGTCTCTGCCTGGACCGATTTCGCTGGCAGGATACAAGCTGGCTACACACTACTACCCTGAATTAGCGCTAGGCTTTTATGCAAATAGAAAAGAGCTGGCATCAATTGTCGCTTCATATGCCTTCACCATGCTTGGCTTTCTAGCTGCAGTAATGGCAATCCTGCTGAGTTTCTCCCACTCGAACACCTTTAGACAGTACAGAAAAAACCAGTACCTTAGCGTATTTTTTTCAATTTACTTTTATTGCCTAGCAACTCTGGCTGCGACATTCTTAGCATCTCTTTTAGCGCTGTCATCTTCTCTGGCATCCTGGTCAATCCAGGCGGCGTTAACTCTATCGCTAAACAGCATGGTCCAAGTGTTGATTATCGGACTAGCAATCTCCAGCATCTGCAGGAAAGCAATGCGAGGATGACTGGGATGCCCGATGCCAGCGCTGAAAACGGGCTCCTCGCAACTTAAAATGGTGCCTCTTCCTCGTCCTCGTCCTGCTTAACCAGAACGACATCCTCCCCCCTATCGATCACCCGATCGTCATCCGTAGCTGCATCCCACTGCAGAATCACCGACCCGTCATCACAGAACGTCATGTCCAGGCCGTCAGTCTCGGCCAGTAGCTCCATGATCGTGTCCCAATCCTGGTCGCTATCCGTGTCCAGCTGATGGATCAAAACCTTCCTCCCGAACTGAGCAAGCGGGGAGTTAATCATCGCAGAGACCCGCAGCCCCAGTTTCTCCAAGCCTGTCAGATCCTCGCGAGGCGCTGGCGTCGCGAATCCTTGTGCCACTCCCATTTCCCACCTCTAATACTGTATATGCGTACAGGCAATAGAGATCTTAGCGTGAGCTCACGAAAAAATAATTAACCGCCGGTATTGACGTAAAATTTACCGCCGGTTAACTTTGCTGCATCGCCGGATCGACACCGGCCAGCGGCAAGGTAGCGATGAACAGGCCTCGACTGTTCAGAGGGTTGGCAACTGACCCAGGCGTGCAGCGTAAAGCGCCAAGACCAGTTATCCGGCGGACAGGGTCGCGGTCGGAGTCACCAATTCGAAGATAGCCGCGAAACCGACTCCAGTAGAGGGCCGCGGCTGAAGGAGATCCTAAAATGCCGAGATTCACGAATGGGGCGTTGGTCTTTCTGTTTCTGCTGGCTTTGGCCGGTGGCTTTGCCATCGGGCAGTTGCTCGCAGAAATCAGCAGCTGATGCTCACCGGATTTCACTGGCTGGCCTTGGAGACAGGGCCAGACGGGAAGTCACAGGTGGCCACTGCCTTCCCAGTGAGCGAGCAATGGAGGGACGCAATCATGAAGTAAGAATAGAGCCGCCTAATCCAGCCATGGATCACTGGCAGCCTACCCGGCCGCTACAGAGCTGGGCGCTTTGACCGACGACAGAATATCGGTCTCGGAGTGCGCTGGTCGCCGCCAGCCCCGATAGCCAGCCGCATGTGCTGCACAGCGTCGGTCGGTGGCAACGACGCCGGATGCGTAACCGGCCCGATTCACCTTGTTCCCCATCACAAGGCTGCATCGGAGAGCCTTCCCGACCCTACATCAAGCATGTTCAGGGAGACAGGCGGGATCGGCTCTCCAATGCAGCCCCAACGGAAGTGAATTGCAATGGCGAAGTCGTTCAAGCAAATGATCAAGGATGGCGAGGTGCGACGCGCCGATGCCATGAAAGTCCAGCTGGAGGATCTGTACGAGGAGCCAGGCTTCAACCTGCGCACCGAAGGTGAGGCCCTTGAAGCGAGCATCGACTCCCTTGCGGAGTTCATCGCCGCAGGCGGGCAAGTTCCACCGCTGGAGGTTCGACCTCGCGCAGAGGGCGGCGTATGGCTTGTAGATGGTCACCGCCGTCGACGAGCGCTGCTGAAGCTGGACGCAGCAGGCCGCCTCCCAAGAACGCCGAACAAGGAAAACCCAGCGATTCTCGAAGCTTGGGTGCCGGTGATCGCATTTGAAGGAAGCGATGCAGATCGGGTCGCACGCATCATCACCAGCCAGGAGAACGAGAAGCTCTCCCCTCTTGAGCTGGCCGAGGGTTACAAGCGACTGAGGTCATTTGGCTGGTCGGTCGAGCAGATCGCGAAGAAGGTCGCCAAGACCCGGCAGCATGTCGAGCAGGTGCTCACCGTCGGCAACGCTAATACCGACGTGCAGAACCTGGTCGCCGCTGGGCACGTCTCGGCTACCACCGCAGCACAGGTAGTGCGGGAGCACGGCGACGGTGCCGGTCAAGTGCTGGGCGCTGAGCTGGAGAAAGCCCAGGCAAGCGGCAAGAAGCGCGTAACCGCCGGAACGATAAAAGGACCGTCGATCCCCAAGCTGCGCCTTGAAGCCGTCCACACTGCCTCACGCAACTTGATTGCATCGCTTGATGCGATCGACGAAGACAGCCGAAGCCTAACCATTTCCACCGCACTGGTCATCCAGCTGCGCAAGGCCTTGGAAAGCGCTCAACCGAGATAACCCATGGACACGATCACCATCGGCCAATGGATAGGCCACCTTGGGCGCGGACTCGCGCCCCGCGAGCTGGAATGCGTTCTCGATGTTGCCCAGGGCATGACCTCGAAGCAGATCGCGCGACACTTCGGCATCAGCGAGGGCGGCGTCGAAAAGCGCATCGCAGCCGCAATGTTCAAGCTCGACGTGCCCCGCCGCGCTGCCCTGGTCGCGGAGGCAATGCGCCGCAACATAATCAGTCCGATGTGCTTCCTGCTCGTCGCCCTAGTCGCAACCCACGCCGCAATCGGCGACAGCGATCCAATGCGCCGCGATCGCCGGGCGCCCGAACGGCGCACCGCCCAGATTCGAATCGTTCGCCGGGCCGAGGCCCTGGAACTTCACGCCTGATTCCCCACCGAGGATCACCCCATGCAGACAGCAATGCACCCCGCCTTCGCGGAGAAACGCGCCCTGCTCGCGGCCCTGCTCGAGCGCAGCCAAGTGGTACGCGACGAAGCTCGCGCTAAGGTCGCCCAAGGGAGCCCGCGGTACCAGGCATCTGGTCATGGCGGCACCTGGGATGTGGTTGAGATCGCCACGGGAGCGGTGCAGGGCTTCGCCTTTAGCTACCGGGCCGCGCTGCGGTTCGTGGATGCGATGGAGGCCGGAGCGGCCAGCAGAACAGGCACACGGCAATGAGCAAGCGCAAACCCCACAACATGCGGGCACGCCTCGAGCGCGCCTGCCGCGCCCTGGTCTCCGCCAACCACGCAGCCGTGGTGAACATCGACCCAAGCGGCCAGCAGGTGCTGATCAACTGGAAGAACCTCAAGCAGATTCGCGTTCGCCAGGTTGTCGATGCCGTCTGCGATATGGCTCACAGATGGACGATCTACCTCAGCGTCATGTGCCGCAAACCCGATGGCGCGGAGTACTCCAAGTCAATCGAGGTGGCACCAAATGGCAATTACCGGGCCGAGCACCTGACCGACGTGATCGAGGCGACTTACACCGACCTGCGGGCCACAGCCAACCCCAATCACCTGGTGGCGGCCGGATGGATCGCCATCCCTACCGACACAACTCTCGACGAGGCAGAGGCCGCCAAGATCTTTGCCGCCGTTGGCGCCTGGAATCAGCAGAAAGCAGCATGAAACGCATCACAGCGCGCGGCCGGCACGGGCGGCGCCAACAACACATCACTCTGCCGCCCAGCGGCCTGCAACAGGGAGGCGAAGATGCGAATCGATCTGCCGGGTCAGTTCGACCTGCCCATTCAAGTTTCCCATCAGGCTCCACAGGCGCCTGTCGGCAGTAAAGAGCAGCTGGCCGAGCGCATAGCAAAGGCGCTCATCAAGTACGAAGCCCGCCCTTCCTCGGCGCTCTGGATAGAAATCCAGGCCTGCGCCCGCGAAATTCTCAAGTAACCACCATGCCGCCACCAGCACGGAGGGCGGCGCCATGCATGGAGAAAGCCATGGCGAAGTTCTACTACCAGATCAAGGGACGCCGCCCGGCAACAAGCGCATACGGCGAGGCTGAGTGGGCGTGGCCACCAGTTTTCAGCGGAATGGTCGAGGCGCCAGACCGAAAGGCGGCTAAGGCAGTGGTCGAGGAACAGTACGAACGCCAGTTCCCATCGCGCGTGCTGCGCAAGGACATGGACGCGCACGAGTATTTGCTGCACGTCCAGCCGATCGACGAGAACGACAGCTACCTACTGGGTCGCTTCGAGAACAGGCCGTGTAAGGAGTGCGGCACCGTTTTCAAGCTGATCGACAAGTACAACGACCCGCACACCGAAACGAAAAGCCACGACTACTGCACCGAGAAGTGCCAGACGGCCGCAAAGTTTCGTGATCTTTCGGAGTTCCGCCTGGCCAGCGAAGGCCGGTCGCCGCCAGTGATTTACCAAGTGCGGCAGAAGTCCAGCGGTCGGGTTTACGTCGGCCAGACTACCCAGCCGTTCACGCTGCGTTGGTGGCAGCACCTGAGCAATCCAACCAGCTGCAAATTCCACGCAGCGCTCGGCGGCTCCGACATCACCGACTGGGAGTTCTCCGTGCTCGAGGTGATCGCCTACCCAGAGGATTGCACCAATCGAGCGGCGTACATCACCCAGCGAGAAAGTCACTGGATCGAAAACCTGGCGGCGGTTGAGACAGGCTTCAACACCGTTCGCCCTGCCGGCGCCGCCGATCAGGCCCAGGTGCCGCTGCCTCTCGCCGATCTAGCCTGACCCGCGCTGCCCGCCAGCGCCTTCCCCTATTCAACGATAACGATCACGCCGCACCGGCGAGGAATCCCCATGCCCACAGAAAACCGATCCACAATGGTCAGCGTGCCGCGCGAGCTGCTGCAATGCGCCTCCCGAGAGCCAAGCGGCGAAGTCATCAATGTGTCGCGCCGCAACGCTCTTGAGGCGCTGCGCGCCCTCCTGGCCCAGCCAGCCGAGCACCAGGGCGAGCCGGTGGCGGGAGAGGCGGTGTATCAGTTGCGGAATACATTTGTTGGCAATGTCTGGCGCGATGCGGACAAGGAAGCTTATGACAGCGCCGAGAAGCTGGCTGAGTACGAGCGCCGCGTGCTCTACACCCGCCCAGCGCCAGCAGCTCAGCAAGAGCCGGTGGCGACGCTGTACACCGCCATCGAAAACGGATTCTCTGACTTCGCCTGCTTAGGCGCTCTTGACGGCGGGTCATATTACAAAATGACCCCACTCTACACCCACGCCGATCCTGGCGAGGTTGAGCGGCTGCGCGAAGAGGTGGAGAAACAGCGGCGCCTCAAGATGCTCGTTGCCGAGAATCTGCAAAACGCGCTGGCCAACTGTTCGGTCTACCGCTACCAGCTGAACGAGCAGAGCACGCTGCTGCAACTTGGTCTGACGATGATCAATCGCGGCATCGTCAGCTTCGACGACCAGATCGAATACCGGCAGAAGCTGGCCGCCCTATCCGCCAGCGCAGAGCAGGAGGTGAAGTCGTGAGCCAGTCAATCGCACCAACACTTCGCGCAATGGCCAGCAACTACGCGGGCGGGCATTCCTGGGATCACCTTGACGGCGAAGCGGTAACGCGCGCAGCGGACGAGATCGACGCCCTGCGCGGGCAGCTGTCCGAGCTGAAAAAAGGGCTTGAGTCGCAAGTGGTTGAGGGACTGCGAGCCGATAACAAGTGGCTGCGCGCTGAGCTGGACAAGGCCTTGCTCAGGCTGGCCGAGCGGGATGCGCTGCTGCGCGAAGTGCTCGAGTTCATCGACGACGGTGTAGGTCGCAGTGGTGGCGAGTGGGCGATTATCCAGAAGGCGCGCACCGCCCTATCCGCCAGCGCAGAGCCGAGCGCCCCAGCATGCTGCGCATGCGGCCCAACAGAAAACATTGGCGCAGAGTTTGACGTCTGCGTCGATTGCCAGCAGCTCGCCCTGTCTGGGTATGGAAAACAGCAAGCGCATGACTTGGCAATGAGTGCTCAGGTTGAGCGCGATGAGCGGAAGCTGTTTGAAAAGGCTGTAATCGACAAGGCCGAACGCTTTCATCCAGACCTGAAACAGTACGGCGACCAGCCGGACGCAGAGTACCGCGACGCTAGTCTCGAATGGGCCTGGGGCCTATGGCGAGCCCGCGCCGCCCTGGAGCGCAAGCCGTCCTGACCACTGGAGTACATCCGTACTCTTTCGCTGTAACCCCTCTCCCCTCTATTCAATGATGCCGCTCAGCTGGCGGCAAGGGCGAAGCCATGTCTGAAAATAACGCGTGCTCCGAATACAACAAGGCGGAAGACCGCTGCAACAGCGGTTTCCCTGTTTTGCACTCTGTCTGTCGCGGCATGCCGAACGGCTGCCACGCGTGCGGAACACCTCATACCAAGCCGATGTGCATGCGTGAAGACCTGCCAGCACATCTGGTTCGTGACGACGGGATGCCGCTAGGTTGGCCGGTCAAGTAACCCCCTATCACCTCTATTCACTGCCGCGATATGGCGGCCAAGGATCTCCTGTGCCCAAAACGATCATCCTGACCGGCCAAGCCATCGTGAACTTCAAGCGGGTCATGTACGACGTGCCGGACGACGAAGTCCAAGAGCTGCTCGAAAGCAACGATCTCCGGGAGTCGCAGATCGATGACGACGATCTCCGCGACATCGAATGCATCCACGACGACGTAGCCATTGAGGTGCAGCCATGACCCGCCTCGCCCTCTGCCTCCTGCTGCTGGCCTCCGGCGCCAGCGCCCAAGAAAACGTCATCGACGTGCAGCACGACAGCCAGCGCGGCGTCACCTGCTACCTGCTCAACGGGGTCGGCATCAGCTGCATCCCCGACAACCAGCTCAGCGCAGGCAACGAGCGCCAGCTCTCCCCGCACGAGCAAGAAGACAACTCCCCTACCCCGGCTTCCGCTCAAGGGCGCTTGATTGATGAGAGGTATCAGATGTGAAAGCACTATCCATCAAGCAGCCATGGGCCTGGCTGATCGTTCACGGCGGCAAGGATGTCGAAAACCGCACATGGCACACGAAGCTGCGCGGTCGGTTCCTGGTGCACGCTTCGCAGGGCATGACCTGGGACTATTACCGCTGGGCCGCAGGGTTCGCGCGCCAGGCCGGCGTCGATGTCCCGACGTTCAACGAGCTGGAGCGCGGCGGCATCATCGGCTCGGTAGAGCTTGTGGATTCGGTCGATCACAGCGACTCACCTTGGTACATGGGAGACAAGGCCTTCGTGCTGCGCGATCCAAAGCCGCTCCCTTTTACCCCGCTCAAGGGCCAGCTTCAGTTCTTCGACGTGCCAGAAGGTTTGCTTCCATGACCGACCTGATCGAAGTGAAGACGGCCGACTTAGTCGGCGAAGCGCTGGGCTGGGCAGTCGGGCACCACTTTTTCGCCTGAGGTCTTCAAATGACATTGCGCCTCATATCGGTAACAAAGGCAGCTGAAATGCTGGGCATAGGCCGGTCCACGGCCTATCGCTTGGCCAAGGCCGGCGCCATACCCTGCGTTCGTGGCTTCGGCCCGCTTCGCGTTCATTATCAAAAGCTCGTCGAGATGATCGAGGCGGGCATCCCTGATACGCTCGCCGCCGCGGGCGTCGTATCCGAGGAGAGGATATGCCGTATAAAAGAGGAAAGGTGTGGTGGATTAGCTACACCGCGTCAGACGGAACTTATGTTAGACGCTCTGCTGGCACCGAGGACTATGCCGCAGCCAAGGCCCTAGAGCAGGAGCAGCGGAGCCAGGCGTGGCGGGAAAAGGAGATGGGCTTCGATCGGCAGCGCACGTTCGAAGAGGTGATGATCGAGTACCTGAACCACGCGGCGCAGACGCAGCGCAGCTTCGACACAACGCAGCACCGGGTCAAGGCGCTACGTGGGTTCTTCGCCGGGCGGATCATGAACGACCTGGCCGGCAAGGACATTCGGGAATACTCAACGCTGCGGATCAAGGCCGGGAAGTCGCCGGCAACGATCAACCGTGAGCTGGCCGCGCTGTCTGCGGCCATCAACTGGTGCGTCACTGAGCTGGAGTGGGGTCTGCCCAACCCGGTGAAGGGTCGAACAATGCGAGAGCCGGAAAGCCGCGTGCGCTGGATCACCAGGCCGGAGGTTGATGCTCTGTGCCGCATCGCACGGACGCAGCGCCACGGCAACGTGCTGGACGACTTCATCCGCCTGGCGGTGAACACTGGCTGTCGTAAAGAGGAAATGCTCGGGCTGGAGTGGCGCCGGGTGGATATGGCAAACCGGCTGATTTTTCTGGAGGGGGAGAGAACGAAGGCTGGGAAGCGCCGAAGCATCCCGCTGAACGAGGCAGCCATGGCGGTTATGCGCAGCAGGTTGGCTGACCGGGCGGAGCACTGCCCATCGTCACCGTGGGTGTTCTCGCGCCGCAATGGGGAAAGGGTCGCCGATCCGTCAACCGGGTTCGACTCAGCGACAAGGAAGGCAGGCATCACCGACTTCACCATCCACGACCTGCGGCATACGTGCGCAGCCTGGCTGGTGACAGCAGGAGTACCGATGATGGAGATAAGGGATTTGCTGGGGCATTCGACGGTGCAGATGACCGAGAAATATGCGCACCTCGCACCGGCCAGGGTGCGAGATGCGGTCAGTGTGCTCGACAAGCCGATGTCACAATCTCGCTACACTGAAACTCCAGCCGGTCGAGCGGAGGGCACTCTAAAGCTGGTAACTGCTTGATTTACAAGATGGTGCGGACGAAGAGACTCGAACTCTTACAGCTTGCGCCGCTGGAACCTAAATCCAGTGTGTCTACCAATTTCACCACGTCCGCGTGGAGCACTTAAAGCAAAGGCGCCCGATTATACAATCAAGGCGCCTTCGAGAATATGGGGTGGACGATGGGAATCGAACCCACGACAACTGGAATCACAATCCAGCGCTCTACCAACTGAGCTACGCCCACCATATTGCAGTATTGCGTTACATCACTTGCGTGCCAAAGCTGCCTATATGGCGCACCCGGCAGGACTCGAACCTGCGACCATCCGCTTAGAAGGCGGATGCTCTATCCAGCTGAGCTACGGGCGCATATTCAATCTGCTTTCTGCTAGGATTGCAAATCAACTTTTAGCCGTACCGAACAAGCTAACAAATCCGCTCATTCTGCCTGACCTTGCTAACCAGTGCTAGGCTCTGCCCGACAAGTGCGACGAATGTTATAGACGGGCCCGAAGGTCGTCAACACTTTTTTCAAAAAAATTTAAATTATTTAAGGGGTTAGGGGATTTGCCCGACCACGCGCCTTTGCCCTCGAGCCGTGTCGTGCGAGAATGCGCCCTCTTTTATGTTCCCTTCTCGATGGTTAATCACGCGTCTATGACTGCACACCTTATCGATGGCAAGGCGATCGCCGCCAACCTGCGCAAGCAGATCGCCCAACGTGTCGTGGAGCGCCGCCAGCAAGGCCTGCGCACGCCCGGCCTGGCGGTGATCCTGGTCGGCACCGACCCCGCCTCCCAAGTCTATGTCTCGCACAAGCGCAAGGACTGCGAGGAAGTCGGTTTCATCTCGCAAGCCTTCGACCTGCCCAGCGATACCACGCAGCAAGCCCTGACCGACCTGATCGACCGCCTCAACGACGACCCAGCCGTCGACGGCATCCTCCTGCAACTGCCACTGCCGGCCCACCTGGACGCCTCGCTGCTGCTCGAGCGCATCCGCCCGGACAAGGACGTCGACGGTTTCCACCCCTACAACATCGGTCGCCTGGCCCAGCGCATCCCGCTGCTGCGCCCGTGCACCCCGAAAGGCATCATGACCCTGCTGCACAGCACCGGCCAGGACCTCTACGGGATGAACGCGGTGATCGTCGGCGCCTCGAACATCGTCGGCCGCCCCATGGCCATGGAGCTGCTGCTGGCCGGTTGCACCGTGACCGTCTGCCACCGCTTCACCCAGGACCTGGCCGGCCATGTCGGCCGCGCCGACCTGGTGGTGGTGGCTGCGGGCAAGCCGGGGCTGGTCAAGGGCGAGTGGGTCAAGGAAGGCGCCATCGTCGTCGACGTTGGCATCAACCGCCAGGAAGACGGCAAGCTGGTGGGTGACGTGGTCTACGAGACCGCCCTACCCCGCGCGGGCTGGATCACACCGGTGCCAGGTGGCGTCGGGCCGATGACCCGGGCGTGTTTGCTGGAGAACACGCTGTATGCGGCGGAAGAGCTGCATAAGTGACAAGAGAAACGGCACCCATTGAGGTGCCGTTTTTTGTGCTGAGGCGGATGGCTCTATCGCGGGGCAAGCCCGCTGCTACACGAACAGTGCCCGTCTTCAGACCACCTCACTTGCGAGCCTCCTCCCACGATTTCAGCAGCTCGGCGTAGTTCACCGTCTCGCCCTTGGGCTTCTCGTTCGCCAGCTTCGGCTTCGGCGCGCCAGGCTGGTCGAACCAGTACTGGGCATCCTTTTCAGGGTTGAGCTTGGGCGCACAGGTGGCTTGGGCGTTGGAACGCTGCAAGCGTTCGAGCATGCGGTCCTGGTCGCGGGCCAGGCCATCGAGGGCCTGCTGCGGGGTCTTCTCGCCGCTGGCGACCTCGGCGATATGGCTCCACCACAGCTGCGCCAGGCGCGGGTAGTCAGGCACATTGGTGCCGGTCGGGGTCCACTGCACCCGCGCCGGGCTGCGGTAGAACTCCACCAGGCCACCGAGCTTGGGCGCCAGGTCGGTCATCGCCTGGGAGTTGATGTCCGACTCGCGGATCGGCGTCAGGCCGACGATGGTCTTCTTCAGCGACACAGTCTTGGACGTCACGAACTGCGCGTACAGCCAGGCCGCCAGGCGCTGCTTCTCCGGGGTCGACTTGAAGAACGTCCACGAACCGGTGTCCTGGTAACCGAGCTTCATCCCCTCCTCCCAGTACGGCCCCTTCGGTGACGGCGCCATGCGCCACTTCGGCGTGCCGTCGGCGTTGACTACCGGGAGCCCCGGCTTGGTCATGTCCGCCGTGAAGGCGGTGTACCAGAAGATCTGCTGGGCGATGTTGCCCTGGGCCGGCACTGGGCCGGCCTCGGAGAAGGTCATGCCCTGGGCTTCCTTGGGCGCATAGGCACGCATCCAGTCCACGTACTTCTGCGTGGCGAACACGGCCGCCGGGCCGTTGGTGTCGCCACCACGGGTGACGCTGGAACCGACCGGGTGGCAGTCCTCCACGCGGATGCCCCACTCGTCCACCGGCAGGCCATTGGGCAGGCCCTTGTCGCCGCCGCCGGCCATGGAGAACCAGGCGTCGGTGAAACGCCAGCCCAGGGACGGGTCTTTCTTGCCGTAGTCCATGTGCCCGTAGACACGCTTGCCGTCGATTTCCTTGACGTCCTCGGTGAAGAACTTGGCGATGTCCTCATAGGCCGACCAGTTCACCGGCACACCCAGCTCGTAGCCGTACTTCTCCTTGAACTTGGCCTTGAGGTCCGGGCGGTCGAACCAGTCGGCGCGGAACCAGTAGAGGTTGGCGAACTGCTGGTCGGGCAGTTGGTAGACCTTGCCATCGGGCGCGGTGGTGAAGGAAATGCCGATGAAGTCCTTCAGGTCCAGGGTCGGCGAGGTGTAGGCCTTGCCTTCATTGGCCATCAGGTCGGTGATCGACTGCACCTTGCCGTAGCGGAAATGCGTGCCGATCAGGTCGGAATCGTTGACCCAGCCGTCATAGATGTTCTTGTCCGACTGCATCTGCGTCTGCAGCTTCTCCACCACATCGCCTTCCTGCAGCAGGTCGTGGGTCAACTGGATGCCGGTGATTTCGCTGAACGCCTTGGCCAGCACCTTGGATTCGTACTCGTGGGTGGTGATGGTTTCCGACACTACGTTGATCTTCATCCCACGGAATGGCTCGGCGGCCTTGATGAACCACTGGAGCTCGGCCAACTGCTGGTCGGCGCTCAACGTGGAGGGCTTGAACTCGCTGCCGATCCACTTCTTCGCCGCGTCCTCGTATTGGTCGGCCCAGGCCGTGCCGTGCAGGCCAGCGAGCACCAGCAGCGCGGCCAGGGTCAAATGTCGCCGGTTCTTGTCGTTATCGAACATTGTGATCTCCCGATTGAATTGATCCACCACGCCGGTCTAGCCCCAGCGCAGCACCACCACGAGCCAGGCCAACGACAGCAGCGAGGCCACCCACAAGGGCCAGTCGCTGAGCCCGACTACCGCAAGGTGCAGGTAGGCGCTGGCCAGCAGGCCGATGAACAGCCGGTCGCCACGGGTGGTGACGATCGGCAGGAAGCCGCGCCGCTCCACGCACGGGCGGCGCAACTCGAACAGCGTCATGCACATCAGCAACAGCCCGACGGCAGCGAAGAACAGCGCCGTGGGCAGGGTCCAGGCCATCCACTCCATCGCCTTGCCTCCTTACACCCGGCCCAGGGCGAAGCCCTTGGCCACATGGTTGCGCACGAACCAGATCACCAGCATGCCCGGCAGGATGGTCAGCACCCCTGCGGCGGCCAGCACGCCCCAATCGATGCCCGACGCCGACACGGTGCGGGTCATCACGGCAGCGATGGGCTTGGCGTTCACCGACGTCAGGGTGCGCGCCAGCAGCAGCTCGACCCACGAGAACATGAAGCAGAAGAACGCCGTGACGCCGATGCCCGAGCCAATCAGCGGAACGAAGATCTTCACGAAGAAGCGCGGGAAGCTGTAGCCGTCGATGTAGGCGGTTTCGTCGATTTCCTTCGGCACCCCGGACATGAAGCCCTCGAGGATCCACACCGCCAGCGGCACGTTGAACAGGCAATGGGCCAGGGCCACGGCGATGTGCGTGTCGAACAGGCCGATGGACGAATACAGCTGGAAGAACGGCAGCAGGAACACCGCCGGCGGCGCCATGCGGTTGGTCAGCAGCCAGAAGAACAGGTGGCGATCGCCGAGGAAGCGGTAGCGCGAGAACGCATAGGCCGCCGGCAGCGCCACCGCCAGCGAGATCACGGTGTTCAGGCACACGTAGTACAGCGAGTTGAGGTAGCCGCTGTACCAACTGGCGTCAGTGAAGATCACCCGGTAGTTGTCCAGGGTGAAGGCCTGCGGCCACAGGGTCAGCCCGCCGAGGATCTCGGTGTTGCTCTTGAACGACATGTTCAGCAGCCAGTAGATCGGCACCAGCAGGAAGAAGAAGTACAGCAGCAGCGGCACCACCTTGCGCAGGGTCATGGCCTAGTCCTTGTCGGCGTGGGTCATGGCGGTATAGAACAGCCACGACACCAGCAGGATGATCAGGAAGTACACCAGCGAGAACGCCGCCGCCGGCCCCAGGTCGAACTGCCCCACGGCCATGCGCGTCAGGGTCTGGCTAAGGAAGGTGGTGGCGTTGCCCGGCCCGCCACCGGTGAGCACGAACGGCTCGGTGTAGATCATGAAGCTGTCCATGAAGCGCAGCATCACCGCGATCAGCAGCACATTCTTCAGCTTCGGCAACTGAATGTGGCGGAACACCGCCCAGGCCGAGGCACGGTCGATACGCGCGGCCTGGTAATACACGTCGGGAATCGCGCGCAGGCCTGAGTAGCACAGCAGCGCCACCAGAGAAGTCCAGTGCCAGACATCCATCACCAGCACGGTGATCCAGGCGTCGAACGGGTCGCCCGCGTAGTTGTAGTTGACCCCGAGCTTGGCCAGGGTGGCGCCGAGCAGGCCGATATCGGCGCGGCCGAAGATCTGCCAGATGGTGCCCACCACGTTCCACGGGATCAGCAGCGGGATGGCCATCACGATCAGGCACACCGAGGCCATGCGCCCACGGGTCGGCATGGTCAGGGCGATGGCGATGCCGAGCGGGATCTCGATCAGCAGCACGCAGCCGGAATAGATGAACTGGCGCAGCAACGCGTCGTGCAGCGCCGGGTCGCGCAGCACCTGGCGGTACCAGTCGGCGCCGACGAAGTAGCGGTTGGAGGCGTCGAAGATGTCCTGCACCGAGTAGTTGACCACGGTCATCATCGGCACCACGGCGCTGAACGCCACCAACAGGAACACCGGCAGCACCAGCCACCAGGCTTTGTTGTTCGGCACCTTGTTCATGGTTGCGCCTCCAGCAACACGTCGTCGACGTAGAGCATCAGCCACTGCGCTGGCAGGCCGACCCAGGCGCGGCCCTCGGGCAGCGGGCGGTCCTCGCCCAGGCGCGCCTTGAGGGTGACGCCGGCCAGCTCCAGGGTGAGGATGCGGTAGGTGCCGAGGTCTTCGACGTCCACCACCTGCGCTTCGAAGGTGTCGTCCAGCGGCCGCTCCCAGACCTGCACGAACTCCGGGCGAATGCCCACCTGCAGGCGCCCGCCAGGGGTCTGCGCCAGACGCTCGCGCAGGCCCTCCGGCAACCCCAGGCGCAGGCCGCCGAAGCTGACCCCGTCGGCCTCGGCGCGCACCTCGATCAGGTTCATCCCGGGGCTGCCGATGAAGTAGCCGACGAAGGTATGCCGCGGGCGTTCGAACAGCTCACGCGGGGTGCCGAACTGGACGATGCGCCCGCCGTGCATCACCGCGATCTTGTCGGCGAAGGTCGAGGCCTCCAGTTGGTCGTGGGTGACGTAGATCATGGTGATGTTGAACTGCTCGTGGATCTGCTTGAGCTTGCGCCGCAGCTTCCACTTCAGGTGCGGGTCGATCACCGTCAGCGGCTCGTCGAAGAGGATCGCTGAAACGTCGTCGCGCACCAGGCCGCGGCCCATGGAGACCTTCTGCTTCTCGTCGGCGCTGAGGTTGCGGGCTTTCTTCTTCAGCACCCCAACAAGGTCCAGGACCTCGGCGACCTCCTCGACCCGCGCGCGCACCCGCGCCTCGTCCAGGCCCTGGTTGCGCAGGGGAAAGGCCAGGTTGTCGAACACGCTCATGGTGTCGTACACCACCGGGAACTGGAACACCTGGGCGATGTTGCGCTCCTGCGGCGAGCGCTCGTTGACCGGCACGCCGTCGAACAGCACCTGGCCATGGGACGGGCTGAGCAGGCCGGAAATGATGTTGAGCAAGGTCGACTTGCCGCAGCCCGACGGCCCGAGCAAGGCATAGGCGCCACCCTGCTCCCAGACGTGCTCCAGCTGGTGCAGGGCGTAGTCGGCCTCGCTGGCCGGCTGGCGGCTGTAGCTGTGGGCCAGTTGATGCAGGCGGATCTCGGCCATCAGGCACTCCTCGCCTGGCGCAGGCCCGGGGCCTGCACCAGTTGCCCGGCGCTGTCGAAGACGAACAGCTTGTGGGTGGGGATGAACACCGGCACCTGGGTGTCCACTTGGTATTCGTGCACGCCCGGCAAGTGCAGGATCATCCGCCAGTGCTCGTTGCGCACGTGCAGGAAGGTTTCCGAGCCGCTGATCTCGGCCAGTTCCACCTTCACCGACAGCTCCAGGTCATCGTCGTGGGACGGCACCAGGGCGATGTGGCTGGGGCGCACGCCAAAGCGGTAGTCGCCATCGGCCAGCGCGCGCAGGTCGGCGGTGCGGGCGAAGTGCACCGCGCCGGCCAGGCTCACCTCGCCGCCGCTGATGCGCCCAGGCACCAGGTTGATCGGCGGCTCGCTGAACAGCTCGGCGGCCAGCACGTTGCGCGGCTTGTGGTAGACCTCGGCGGTCGGGCCGCTCTGGATGATCCGGCCCTCGTGGAGGATGGTCGTGGTGCCGCCCAGGGCCAGGGCTTCGTTAGGCTCGGTGGTGGCGTACACGGCGATGCAGTTGCGCGCGGCGAACAGCTCGCGCAGCTCCTGGCGCAGGCCTTCGCGCAGCTTGTAGTCGAGGTTGACCAGCGGTTCGTCGAACAGGATCAGTGACGCATCCTTGACCAGCGCCCGCGCCATCGCCGTGCGCTGCTGCTGGCCGCCGGAGAGCTCCAGCGGCAGACGCTGCAGGTACGCCTCGATGCGCAGCATGGCGGCGGTCTCCTGCACCCGGCGGCGGATCTCGGCCTCCGGCAGGCGCGCCTGGCGCAAGGGGGAGGCGATGTTCTCGAACACCGTCAGGGTCGGGTAGTTGATGAACTGCTGATAGACCATCGACACATTGCGCTGGCGCACCGGCACACCGGTGACATCCTCGCCGTCCATCAGCACCCGCCCGCCGTCCGGGCGATCGAGGCCGGCCATCAGGCGCATCAGGCTGGTCTTGCCGGCCAGGGTACGGCCGAGCAGCACGTTGAACGAGCCAGGCTCGAAACGCAGGCTGGCCTCGGCGATCCAGGCCTGGTTGTCGACGTGGCGGCTGACCTGTTCCAACACGAGGGTCATGGCGGAACCTTTTTGTCGTTGTTTGCGCCGATCGGAGCCAGAACCGTGCCAGCCCGGGCCAACCGCTCTGGCTCGAGCCCTCGCCCACCCTGATGGACCGTCGCCCGTTCACCTGCGAACAAAAATGAACAGTTTCGCTGGACAGTTGAACACCCGCGACATTGACAATGAACAGTCCTGAACGACACTCAACAGCGGTCGCTGACAACAACAATTCACACAGGACAGGCCCATGGCCGCTGCCACCTCGACCCACGCACACCTGATCCAGGCTTCCTGGGCGCGCTGCCGCGAACACGGCTTGCACCCGCACAGCGCGCCGGACTTCGACTGCCTCACCGGCGCCCAGCTCAGCGCCCTGCTCGAGCGCCGCCAGGCGCTGCTGCGCCTGACGCGCGACGACGTACTGCCGCACTACGCGCACCTGCTGGCCAACTCCAGCTACCTGGTGATGCTCGCCGACGCCAGCGGCTGCCTGCTCGATGCCTGGGGCACACGGCGCTTCGTCGACCCGCAGCACCAGCATGGTTTCGTCGCGGGTGCGCACTGGCACGAGCGCGGGGTCGGCACCAACGCGCTGGGCACGGCGTTGGTTTGCGGGGAGGCGATTCACGTCGGCCAGGACGAGCATTTCCTGCGCCAGAACCGCTACATGGCCAGCGCCGCAGCGCCCTTGTTCGACGCCGAGCGGCGCCTGGTCGGTGTGCTCGATGTGTCCAGCGACGGTTACCTGCCCGCCGCCCAGACCCTGGGCCTGGTGCGCATGATGAGCCAGAGCCTGGAAAACCGGTTGATCCTCGCCGCGCACGAAGCCGAGCACGGCCAACTGCTGTTCAACACCGCCCCGGACAACCTCGACAGCCCCTGGGCCGGCCTGTTGCTGTTCGACGAGCGCGGCCGGGTGGTGGCGGCCAACCACCGCGCCGACAGCCTGCTCGGCCAGGCCACCCTGCAACACACCCTGGAGCAACTGTTCCAAACGCCCCTGCGGCAGATTCTCGAGCACCCCGAGGGCCGCCCCTTCGCCTTGCAGGCCACCGGCCGCCACCGTTTTCACTGCCAGTGGCGCGCCGCACGCCGGCCCGCCCCGCAACCCCGCGCCGACGCCACCGACCCGCGCGTGGCCAAGGCCCTGGGCCAGGCCGGGCTGCTATTGGAAAAGGACATCCCAGTGTTGATCCAGGGCGAGACCGGGGTGGGCAAGGAAGTCTTCGTCAACGCCCTGCACCGTGCCAGCAGCCGCGCCGGCCAGCCATTGGTTGCGGTGAACTGCGCGGCGATCCCGGCGGAGCTGGTGGAGTCAGAGCTGTTCGGCTACGAGAAAGGCGCCTTCACCGGTGCCCATCACAAGGGCAACCCCGGGCTGATCCGCAAGGCCGACCGGGGCATCCTGTTTCTCGACGAGATCGGTGACATGCCACTGCCGACCCAGGCCCGCCTGCTGCGCGTGCTGCAATCGCGAAGCATCCAGCCGCTGGGCAGCGGCGAGCCGGTGGCGGTGGACATTCGCGTGGTGTCGGCGAGCAACCTGGACCTGGCCGCCGAAGTGCGTGCCGGGCGTTTCCGCCAAGACCTTTACTACCGCATCGCCGGGCTGGCCCTGGCGCTGCCGCCGCTGCGCGAACGCAGCGACCGCCGCGCGCTGATCGAGCAGGTGCATGGCCGCTACCGCGAACCCGGGCAACCCGAGCGCCTGCCGGCGGCGATCCTGGCGGTGTTCGAGCAACATCCCTGGCCGGGCAACCTGCGCGAGCTGGTCAGCGTGATGCAAGTGGCGCTGGCGTTGGCGGGCGATGGGCCGATCGAGTTGGAACACCTGCCGCCAGGGTTCCTGGCCGAAGGCGGCGTGCCGGCGCCTGAGGCGGCGACTGGGGAGGTCGACCTGCAGGCGCTGGTAAGCCGCAGCAATGGCAATCTATCGGCGGTGGCGCGAGCGTTGGGAATCAGCCGGACCACCCTTTACAAGCGGCTGGGGGAGCAGAAGATGTCTTCCTAGGGGGCTGTGCGTGCCCTATCGCAGGGCAAGCCCCACGCACACCGGTGAGTGTGAATACGGCGCCGTACCGGTGGGAGCGGCGATTCGACTGGCCCCGCCGCATAGCCACAGCCGATTCCGCTGCCGCCTCACCCATTTCAGCCGTCCCCGCTGTCCAACCCTGGCGCTTCAACCGGGTTTCCCCCGCACTTCTCCGGACAATGGCCACACAGCCCCCCGTGCCGCCAAGGAGCCCCCCATGACCCGCTACATCGACGTGCCCGCCCTCGCCCGCCTGGTCAACCGCAAGGGCCTGCCCACCTGCCTGGCCGAAATGGCCGAGTACATCCGCCAGGACTACCTGCGCTGGCACGACTTCGAGAAATGCGCGCGCCTGGCCAACCATTCGCCCGACGGTGTGATCGAGCTGATG
Source organism: Pseudomonas entomophila (assembly GCF_029193575.1). Lineage (GTDB taxonomy): Bacteria > Pseudomonadota > Gammaproteobacteria > Pseudomonadales > Pseudomonadaceae > Aquipseudomonas > Aquipseudomonas entomophila_G. The sequence continues at coordinate 21,465 of NZ_JARGCS010000050.1, forward strand.
CCGGCCTCCGACGCCAACCTGTACGCCTTCAAGTACGTCAATGGCCACCCGAAGAACACCCACGACGGCCTGCTCACGGTGATGGCCTTCGGCGCCCTGGGCGACGTCGACACCGGCATGCCGGTGCTCCTCAGCGAGATGACCCTGACCACCGCCATCCGCACCGCCGCCACCTCGGCCCTGGCCGCGCGTTACCTGGCCCGCGAAGGCAGCCGTCGCATGGCGCTGATCGGCAACGGTTCGCAGAGCGAGTTCCAGGCCATCGCCTTCCACACCCTGCTGGGCATCGACGAGATCCGCCTGTTCGACATCGACGTCGCCGCCTCGCGCAAGCTGGTGGCGAACCTGGCCGAGTACCCGGGCCTCAAGCTGAGCATCGCAGGCTCGGTCGCCGACGCGGTGCGCGGCGCCGACATCGTCACCACGGTCACCGCCGACAAGGCCTACGCCACCATCCTCACCCCGGAAATGATCGAGCCGGGCATGCACCTGAACGCGGTGGGCGGCGACTGCCCGGGCAAGACCGAGCTGCACCGCGAGATCGTCGAGCGCGCGCGCGTGATCGTCGAGTACGAGCCTCAGAGCCGTATCGAGGGTGAAATCCAGCAGTTGCCGACGGGCTCGCCAACCACCGAGTTCTGGCAGGTGGTCGAAGGCTCGGCAGCAGGCCGCGAACACACAGCCCAAGTGACGCTGTTCGATTCGGTGGGGTTCGCCATCGAGGACTATTCAGCGCTGCGTTATGTGCTGGATGAGGCCAAAGCGTTGGGGATCGGCGAGGACATCGCGCTGGTGCCGGTGCTGGCCGATCCGAAGAACCTGTTCGCGGTGTTGCGCCCGGCAGTGGTTGGCCATGAGGTCAGCGCCGCCTGAGCCCACGCCATCGCAGGGCAAGCCCGCGCCCACAAGGCCAACGGTGAACCGGGGGCAGGCTTGCCCCGCGATGAAAACGACGCCGAAAACGCTGTCGCACATCTGTAAATAGATGCCTTGGCAGCCGATTCGGCTGCAAACCCACCCTTTACAACCGAATCCAGCACCGGAGCCCCTGGCAAACGACACAAAAAACTCGTCTGGCTCGCGCATCCTGAGCGGCACCCTCAGTACCGGCGACCCGTAACAGCGCCTGGCAATCGCCCTAGCCCTGTTCCTGGAGCCGCAGATCCTCCTGTTCGACGAGCCAACCTCGGCGGTCGGTGAGGCGCTCAAGGTGATAAAGACGCTCGCCGAGGAAGGACGTACCATGCTCATGATCACCCACGAGAGGGGCTTCGCCCGCCAGGTCTCCAGCCAGGTGCTGTTCCTGCACCAGGGGCGGGTCGAAAAACACGGCAGCGCCGACATCCTCGACCAGCCACGCAGCGCGCGCCTGCGACAGTTCCTCTCCAACCGCCTGAAGTGAAGCCACCCCGCATGGATACCAAGACCACCCGCACCGCACCGCTGGACCGCATCGATGAAGCGATCATCGACGTGCTCCGGCACCACGGGCGCATCACCTACGAAAAGCTCTCCACCCTCGTGCACCTCACCCCCAGGCCGTGCCTGGAGCGGGTGCGCAAGCTGGAGCGGCGCGGGGTGATCCGTGGCTACGGGGCGATCATCGACCTGCAGCAAGTGGCGCCGGGCCTGTCGCTGCTGGTGCTGGTGGCGTTGTCCAACCAGAGTGGGCGCGCGGCGCAGAAAGCCTTCGAGGCCACCGTGCGCGCCTGCCCGCAGGTCTACGAATGCCAGCTGATCAGCGGGCATTTCGACTACAGCCTGCGCATGCGCTGCCGCGACATGGAGCATTACCGGGTGCTGACCGAGACTTGGATGAACAACGCCGAACTGCACATCGACAAGCTGGTGGCCCACCCGGAGCTGGCGGCGGTCAAGAGCATGGCCCCCGAGGCCTGAACACACCCGCAGCACCCAGCTCGGTTCGCCTGTGCAGGGATCGCCTCGCGATCCCGACGTCGAACACCCCCGCACCCCCGACCTAGACACAGCCAACCATACGGCTGCCTCGCCATCCGCCAACTGGTCAGACCGGTAAGGCCAAAAACCCTTGCAATGCGGGAAATTTCGGAGTTTTATGGTCCGGCGCTGAACAAACCGGTAAGACCACAATAATTAAGTCCTGCGCTCTTTGCCCTCGTCCCGGGCGCCGAAGCAAGGACACCGATCAGAGATCCCTCCCATGCTCAAATGGTGCTCGCGTTCGATCTTCCTGCAAGTCGTGCTGGGCCTTGCCCTCGGCATCGCCTGCGGTCTCAGCTTCCCCGACCTATCCCTTGAACTCAAACCCCTGGGCGACGGCTTCATCAAGCTGATCAAGATGCTCATCGGGATCATCGTGTTCTGCGTGGTGGTCAGCGGTATCTCCGGCGCCGGCGACCTGAAGAAGGTAGGGCGCATCGGCCTGAAGTCGGTGATCTACTTCGAGGTGCTGACCACCATCGCCCTGGTCATCGGCCTGGTGCTGGCCTTCTCCACCGGCATCGGCAGCGGTGCCAACATCCACCTCGAGCAGCTCTCCAGCGCCGACGCCAGCAGCCTGGCCGAGCGCGGCCAGCACATCAACGGCACCGCAGCGTTCCTGATGAACCTGATCCCGACTTCGGTGATCGGTGCCTTCGCCGACAACAACATCCTCCAGGTCCTGCTGTTCGCCGTGCTGTTCGGCAGCGCCTTGAACCTGGTGGGCGAACCGGCCTCGGGCATCTCGCGGCTGATCAACGAACTGAGCCACGTGGTGTTCCGCATCATGGGCATGATCGTGCGCCTGGCGCCGATTGGCGTGTTCGGCGCCATCGCCTTCACCACCAGCAAGTACGGCCTGGAGTCGCTGCAGCACCTGGGCGGCCTGGTGGCGCTGTTCTACCTGACCTGCATCGGCTTCGTCGTGCTGATCCTGGGTACGGTGATGCGCCTGTCGGGCCTGAAGCTGCTGCCGCTGCTCAAGTACCTGCGCGAAGAACTGACGATCGTGCTCGGCACCGCCTCGTCCGACGCCGTGCTGCCGCAGGTGATGCGCAAGCTGGAACACCTGGGCATCGGCAGCTCCACCGTGGGCCTGGTGATCCCCACCGGCTATTCGTTCAACCTCGACGGGTTCTCCATCTACCTGACCCTGGCCATCGTGTTCATCGCCAACGCCACCGGCACGCCGCTGGCCATGAGCGACCTGCTGACCATCCTGCTGGTGTCGCTGGTGACCTCCAAGGGCGCACACGGCATCCCTGGCTCGGCGCTGGTGATCCTCGCCGCCACCCTGACCGCGGTGCCGGCGATTCCGGTGGTGGGCCTGGTGCTGGTGCTGGCGGTGGACTGGTTCATGGGCATCGGCCGCGCCCTGACCAACCTGATCGGCAACTGCGTCGCCACCGTGGCCATCGCCCGCTGGGAACGCGACATCGACATGGAGCGTGCGCACAACGTACTGTCCGGCAAGCCGGGCTTCGCCCCTGTGGCGCGCAAGCAGGGCCAAGCCCATCAACAGGAATTCTGACCGACCCACGGCCGGCGCTCGACGCCGGCCGGCCGGCCAAGGAGCGAACCGTGATCAGCTCATCGACCGTCGTCACCTCCGTGGTGGAAAAGCTCCGTCAGGCCCTGGCCCGCGGCCAGTGGCGCAGCGGTGAAATGCTCCCCGGCCAGCGCGAGCTGGCCGAACAATTGGGCATCAGCCGGCCCAGCCTGCGCGAAGCGGTAACCGTGCTGGAAACCCTGGGCCTGGTGCGCTCGATGCCTGGCAAGGGCGTGCTGGTGCTCGACGCCGAAACCCCCGAACAGCCTCAGGACACCGCCGCCGCCAGCCTGGCCGACGTGCTGGAGCTGCGCTACACCCTCGAACCCTTCATCGCCGGGCTGGTGGCGCAATCGGCCGGCAGCCAGGACATCGGCCAACTGCGCCTGACCCTGATGGACATGCGCGAAGCCCTCGACGCCGGCGACAGCGAAGCCGGTGCGGCGGCTTACATCGCCTTCCACGAGGCGCTGTTCGCCCTGACCACCAACCCGATCTTCCAAAGCGTGGTGCAGCAGACCGGCAATGCCTTGAAGCAGAGCACCGCGATGCTCCACGACTCACCCGAGCACCTCGCCGCGCGCCTGGCCGAGAACGAGGCGGTGGTACGCGCCATCCGCAGCCGCAACAGCGCCCAGGCCAGTGCGCAGATGCGCCGGCACATCCTCGCCGAGGGCCAGCGCATGGGCATCGAACTGAACATTCCCGACGACGCCCAGGCGCCAGGAGAACACCCATGAGCGCCTGTGCCCCGCACCTGCCCGCCTTGACCCGCGCCGGTGAAAGCCGGCTGTCCGCCGAGCAGATCTACCCGCGCCTGTTCGACGCCATCCTCGAACAGCGCCTGCCGCCCGGCAGCGCCCTGCCCGAGCAGGCGCTGGGCAACGCCTTCGGCGTCAGTCGCACGGTGATCCGCCGGGTGCTGGGGCGCCTGTCGGACCAGCAGGTGGTGGTGCAACGCCCCAGCCACACCGCCCACCTGGCGGCACCCGACCCGCAGCAGGCGCGCCAGGTGCTCAGCGCCCGCCGCCTGGCCGAGACCACCCTCATCAGCCTGGCCACCCAACGCGCCAGGCCGACGCAGATCCGCCAGTTGCGCCAGTTGGTCGAGCGCGAGCGCCAGCACCATGAGAACGGCGAGCGCTGCACGGCGATCCGCCTGGGCGGCGAGTTCCACCTCAAGCTTGCGCAGATGGCCAACAACGCCCCGCTGGCGCGCTTTCTCAACGGGCTGGTGCCGATGACGTCATTGATCATCGCGCGCTACGAGTCGCCGTGCTGCGACCACTGCGCCTGGCAGGAGCACACGGCGATCATCGATGCGGTGGAGGACGGCGACGCGGCCGCCGCGCTCAGCCTGATGCACCTGCACCTGGACCGCCTGGAAGCCAAGCTCGACCTCGATCACAGCCCCCGCGCGTAGCGCTTGCGGTATTCCGCCGGGGTCATGCCCACATCGGCCTGGAACAATCGGGCTCAGGCCCACCCGCGCGGCCAGGCTGGCAACGTCAAGGCCGACGTCATCGCCGACAAGGACGCCACGTTCCGCCCTGGCAACTTCTGCAGCCTCATTCGCCAGTCCTGCTGGCCGAGCTGATGGCATGTGCCTGTCGGGCGCCGTACCATGCGCCCGACAATCACATGAGCCATTGGAGGCCACCCATGAACCACACGATCGCGCCGGTGGGCGAGGAACACTTCGACCGCCTTGCCGAGCTCTGGGAAGCCTCGGTGCGGGCAACCCACGACTTTCTACCGGCCGGCTACATCGAGCGCCTGCGACCGCTGGTGCGCGACCAGTACCTGGGCTTCGTGCAACTGCGCGCCTGGTACGATGCACAAGGGCGCATCCACGGCTTCGCCGGCGTGCACGACGGCAAGCTGGAAATGCTGTTCATCGACCCCGCCAGCCGTGGCCAGGGCGTGGGCAAGGCGTTGCTGGCGCGGAGCATCGACGAACTGGGCGTGCGCGCGGTCGACGTCAATGAGCAGAACCCGCAGGCGGTAGGGTTCTACCTGAGCCAGGGCTTCGTCCAGGTCGGGCGCTCGGAGGTCGATGGGCAGGGGGACCCATACCCCTTGCTGCACCTGAAACGTGAAGGTTGAACATGAACATGGGCGAACGCTGCAAAAAGGGGCCGCTCTGCGGCCCCACCTGACACTTCTATACTCAGAGAACCCCTCGGCCTCTAACTTGGCAGGCTACCCGCGTGAAACCGCGCATCTCGCTTGTGCTGCTGTGCCTGTTGCTGGCCCTGGCCGGCTGCGCCGGCAAGCGCCCTGCCGCGCCCCCGCCCCCCAGCGCCCTGCCCCCGGCCGTCTGGCAGCAGATCGACCAGGAACTGATCGAGGCCTCCGTGGCCGCCACCGGTTCGGCCAACGACTACGCCCGACGCTCCATGCGCGTGTGGCGCGAGCAAGTGCAGCAACGCACCGAAAGCGACTTCATCCCCTGGTTCACCGGTTACTGGACCCAGCAATGGCTGACCCTCAAGGTGGCCTGGTACAAGATGAACAGCGGCGAGGGCACCGACCCGCCGGAGAAGCGCCTGGCCCTGTACCTTCAGCAGCAGTACCACGAACGGGTGATCGAGCCGGTGGCCGAGCAGATCAACCCCGAAGGCATTCGCGACCGCGCCAGTGAGCTGTACCTGCAACTGCTCGGCCAGCAACTGCCGGCGATCATCCAGCGCCACAACGCCCCGCCCGAGCAGTTCAGCCAGCGCCTGAACCGCATCCCGGCCATCGCCCTGGGGCCGCCAACAGCCCGCGACGCCACCCTGTACCAGTTGCTGCGCGCGCCCTCGCTGGCCCAGCAACCGGCCTGGCAAGCGCTGCGCCAGCACCTGCACGACCAGGCGTCGAAGGCGCCGGGGCAAACCGAGGTGGGGCTGTCGTCGGTGGCCACCCGCGCCAGTGAAAAGCTAGGCGCCACCCTCGCCCCACGCGGCGTGGCCAGCGCGGTGGCGGCAGCGGTGGGCAAGGCGGCGGGGGCCATGATCTCGGTGGCGGTGGCCGGCTTCGGCATGATGACCCATGACCGCGAGCACCCGCAGATGGTCGAGCAACTGCGGGTGATCCTCAATGTGGCGTTGAACGAGGAATGGCGCGAACTGATGGAGAACCGCCAGAGCGGGGCGATGGCCGGGGTGTATTACCTGTCGGGGCAGGTGGAGGACGGTTTGTTGCCGCAGGGGGTAAGGCCCTGAAGCGGTGGTGGGTTCATCGCGGGGCAAGCCCGCGATAGTGCCACCGTCGCGCTTCAGGCGGGCGCCATCGCCGACGCCGGCAACCCAAACACCCGGTCGAACGCCCAGTTATAGGCAAACGTGTAGCAAGGCACCAACACGATGAAGGCCAGGTCCACCAGCAACGCCTCCACCAAGCTCATTCCCAGCCACCAGGCAATCAGCGGAATCAGGTACACCACCAGGGTCAACTGGAAACCGATGGCATGCGCCACCCGCCGCCCCAGGCTGCGCCCGCGCTTGGCCTGGCGGCTCTCCCAGCACTCGAACAGGCTGTTGTAGATCAGGTTCCAGAGCATGGCGATGGTGGTGATCATCACCGCCAGCGGCCCCGTGTGCGAAGCCTGGGTGTCGGACAGGTAGGCCAGCCCCAGGGTCGACATGCACAGCCCGATCAGTTCGTAGAAGGTCACGTAGACCAGTTTGCGCTTGACGCCTTGCAAGGGTTTTACCTCGGTGTCGGTTGACGAAAGCGCGCAGAATGAATCAGCAAGCTTGACAGTAAAAGTCAGCAGCCTTCAGATTTACTGAAAGGAGGCTGCCATGAACTTTTCCAGCGACACCATCCAACTGTTCCTCGCCGTGCTTGACCGTGGCTCGTTTTCCGCCGCTGCCCGCATGCTGGGCCGGGTGCCCTCGGCGGTGAGCATGGCCATTGGCAACCTTGAGGCCGAGTTGGGCTACCCGCTGTTCGAGCGTGGCCCGCGCGAGGCACGCGCCACCGACCGGGCCCGAGCCCTGGAGCCCCACGCGCGTCTGATCGCCGAACAGTTGGGGCTGTTGCAGGTGCATGCGCTGGAACTGTCACGCGGGCTGGAAAGCAGCCTGGCCATCGCGGTGGTGCCGGACATCGACCAGCGCCCACTGCTGTCGGCGATCGCCCGGCTGGGCGAGCGCCACCCGTTGCTGGACATCGAGCTGCTCAGCGCGCCGCAGGAAGATGCCCTGCAGTTGCTCGACAGCGGCCGGGTCGGGCTGTGCGTGGCCTTCGCCGGGCTGCAGGTCGATGCCCGGCGCGGCTTCCAGCACATCGGCATGGAATCACTGGTGGCGACCCTCTCACCGCGCCACCCGGCCCTGTGCGCGGGCAGCATCCGCAACCTCGAGGACCTGGTGAACGTGCGCCAGATCCTGGTGCGCAGCCGCGACCTGCCGCTGAGCGACACCCGCTCGTTGATCGGCACCGCGCACTGGCGCACCGACAGCCTCGACCTGGCAGTGCAGATGGTCGAGGCCGGTCTGGGCTGGGGCGACCTGCCGTTGGCGCGGGTGGCGCCCTTGGTAGAGGCTGGGCGCCTGGTGCGTTTGGCGTTTGGCAATACGCGCAACGAGTTGCAGTTGCCGGTGCATGCGTTTTGGCTGAAGCAGCAACCGCTCGGGAGGGCGGCGCGGGAACTGGTGGGGTTGCTGGCTGGGTAGCGCCGGTGGGCCTATCGCGCTCCCACAGGTACACCACCGCCTATGAGAACGGCGCCGTACCTGTGGGAGTGGGCTCGCCCCGCGATAGAACCGCCGCCGCCCGTCGGCAGATACCTACAGCCCGCGCTCCCCCTTCAACATTTCGCGCCCCGCGCCGATAGCGATATCGACAGGCTTCGCCAACGCGCCACAAGCGCACGGCGGCCTCCCGATAAATGGCTCAAGGTCTCGAAACATGAACCTGAAGTTCCGCCACAAAATCCTCCTCAGCGCCTGCGGTGTCGTGGTCCTGGCATTCGCCCTGTTCACCCTCTACAACGACTACCTGCAACGCAACACCATTCGCCAGAACATCGAAGCCTCGGTCCAACAGGCCGGCGCACTCACCGCCAGCAGCGTGCAGAACTGGATGAGCGGGCGCGTCCTGGTGCTGGAAAACCTCGCCCAGGACATCGCCCAGCAAGGCGCCACCGACAAGCTCGGTGAACTGATCGACCAGCCCTCCTACACCCGCAACTTCCTCTTCACCTACCTCGGCCAGGCGACCGGCGTGTTCACCCAGCGCCCCGACACCAAGATGCCCGACGGCTACGACCCACGCCAACGCCCCTGGTACGGCGCCGCCGCCAACGCCGGCCAGACCGTGCTGACCGCCCCCTACCAAGGCGCGGTGGGCGGCCTGATGGTGACCATCGCCACACCCGTCAAGAGCAAGGCCAACGGCCAATTGCTGGGCGTGGTCGGCGGCGACCTGACCCTCGACACCCTGGTGGAAATCATCAACGCCGTGGACTTCGGTGGCATCGGCCACGCTTTCATCGCCGACCGCGACGGCCAGGTCATCGTCAGCCCCGACAAGGCGCAGTTGATGAAAAACCTGAAGGACATCTACCCCGGCAGCGGCCTGAAGGTGGAGCCGGGCATGCAGGACGTGGCCCTCGACGGCCAGGAACGGATCATCTCCTTCACCCCCGTCAACGGCCTGCCGTCGGCGCAGTGGTACATCGGCCTGTCCATCGACAAAGACAAGGCCTACGCCGCCCTCAGCCAATTCCGCACCTCAGCGATCATCGCCATGCTCATCGCCGTGGCCGCCATCGCCGGCTTGCTCGGCCTGTTGATTCCGTTGCTGATGCGCCCGCTGACCACCATGGGCCGCGCCATGCGCGACATCGCCGAGGGCGAAGGCGACCTGACCCGCCGCCTGGACGCCAGCAGCAAGGACGAGTTCGGTGAGCTGGCCGGCGCGTTCAACCGTTTCGTCGAGCGTATCCATGCCTCGATCAGCGAAGTGTCCTCGGCCACGCGCCTGGTGCATGACCTTTCCGAGCGGGTGATGAGCGCCTCCAACGCCTCGATCACCGGCTCCGAGGAGCAGAGCATGCGCACCAACAGCGTCGCCGCGGCGATCAACCAGCTGGGCGCCGCCACCCAGGAGATCGCCCGCAACGCCGCCGACGCCTCTCAGCACGCCAGCGGCGCCAGCGACCAAGCCAACGATGGCCGCCAGGTGGTCGACGAGGCGATCGGCGCAATGACCGCGCTATCGCAGAAGATCAGCGAATCCTGCGAGCAGATCGAGACGCTCAACGCCAGCACCGATGAAATCGGCAAGATCCTCGACGTCATCAAGGGCATCTCCCAGCAGACCAACCTGCTGGCGCTCAACGCCGCCATCGAGGCGGCCCGCGCCGGCGAGGCCGGGCGTGGTTTCGCGGTGGTCGCCGACGAGGTGCGCAACCTGGCGCACCGCACCCAGGAGTCGGCCGAGGAGATCCACCGCATGATCACCAGCCTGCAGGTCGGCTCGCGCGAGGCGGTGCACACGATGAACGCCAGCCAAGTGTCCAGCGAGCAGACCGTGCAGGTGGCCAACCAGGCCGGCGAGCGGCTGGCCAGCGTGACCCGGCGCATCGGCGAGATCGACGGCATGAACCAGTCGGTGGCCACCGCCACCGAGGAGCAGAGCGCCGTGGTCGAGAGCCTGAACCTGGACATCACCCAGATCAACGCGCTGAACCAGCGAGGGGTGGAGAACCTCAATGAAACCCTGCGCCATTGCGATGCGTTGAGCCTTCAGGCGGGGCGATTGAAGCAGTTGGTGGGCAGTTTCAGGATCTAATGCGCGACATCGCGGGACAAGCCCGCCCCTGCAGGTCCGGCGCTGTACCTGCAGGCGGGGCTTGCCCCGCGATGAACCCACCGCGTTATAACCTAATAACCAACAATTCTATTTGGCTATAAAAAACAATCTATATGCTGCCCAGCATCCGACCACGGGCTAGCAGGCAGATTGAGTAGCGTATGGATGTAGGTTCTTTCGGTTTCACGGTTGCGGGACTGGTTGTGGGCTTCATCGTCGGCATGACCGGCGTCGGCGGCGGTTCGCTGATGACCCCGATCCTGCTGTGGTTCGGCATCAACCCCGCCACTGCGGTCGGCACCGACCTGCTCTACGCCGCCATCACCAAGGCCAGTGGCGTCTGGGTCCATGGCCGCAACAAGAACATCGACTGGAAGATCACCGGCCTGCTCAGCCTGGGCAGCGTGCCCGCCGCGGCACTGACCCTGTGGTTCCTCAGCACCCTGCACGCCGACACCTCGGCACTCAACGCGATCATCAAGCAGGGCCTGGCGGTTGTGTTGATCCTCACCGCCCTGGCGATCCTGTTCAAATCGCGCCTGCAGGCCTTCGCCAGCAAGCACGCTGGCGATCACTACCACTTGAGCGACCGCAGCCTGGCGACCCTCACGGTGATCACCGGCGTGGTACTGGGCGTGATGGTCACCCTGACCTCCATCGGCGCCGGCGCCCTGGGCACCGTGGCGTTGTTCCTGCTCTACCCGTTCCTCGTCACCCGCCGCCTGGTCGGCACCGAGATCGCCCACGCCGTGCCGCTGACCCTGGTGGCCGGCCTTGGCCACGCCGGCATGGGCAACATGGACTGGTCGCTGCTGGGCTACCTGCTGCTCGGCTCGCTGCCGGGCATCTACCTGGGCAGCCACCTCACCGGGCGCATTTCCGACCGCGTGCTGCGCCCCTGCCTGGCCGGGATGCTGCTGCTGATCGGCTACAAGCTGGCGTTCTAGGCCAACCGCAGGCGCCACTGCCCCGCATGGCTGAGCGAAAGGCGCGACAGCGGCGGCACATCGATACGCTGGAACGCCGCCAGCGGGCAGCCAAGCAGCGCCACCATCGCCGCGCGCATCACCATGGGGTGGGTCACCGCCAACCATTCGCCCGGGGTGTCGAACGCCCTCAGCCAGCGCTCGACGCGCTGGCACAAGGCCGCAACGGACTCACCGCCATGGGGCGCCTGGGTAGGGTCTTGCAGCCACTGCGCCAGGGCGTCTGGCTCCTCTTGCTGCAACTGCTTGAGCGCCACGCCCTGCCAGCGCCCCATGTCGCAGTCGGCCAGCGCAGGCTCAAGGCGCAGCGCCGGGCCAAGCAACGCCGCGGTCTGCGTGGCGCGCCGCTCGGGGGCGCAGAGCAGTTCACTGGCAACCGCCAGCACCGGCTCATCGAGCGCCAGGATGGCATCCTCGGCGCAGGGGAAACGCCCCACCTTCTGGGCCTGGGTCAGGGCATGGCAGATCAGGGTCAGGCGAACGGCTTTCACCTCGGGGCCTCTCTGTGAACGATGATGCGGTGGCCGGCGGAACGCCGCGGTAGGATCGCCAGTCTAACCCAGGCAATTCGCCATCAGAGCTCATTCGATGCCCAGCACCGCCCATCTGCCGACTTCGCCGCTGCTGCTCGCCCTGCGCGCCGGCACCCAGGCCAGCCACAAAGCGCTGGAGCGGCGCCTGCCGTTCTTCAGTGCGGGCTTCGACCAGGCTGCCTACCGTCAACTGATCGCCGCCTACTACGGCTTCCATGCCCCACTCGAAACGCTGCTGACCGAGCATCAGGCCCGCGCGCGTGACAAGACCCCTGCCCTCGCCCGTGACCTGCAAGCCCTGGCCCTGAGCCCCGCGCAGATAGACGCGCTGCCCCGCTGCCAGGCGTTGCCCGCGGTCGCCGACGCAGCCAGCGCCCTGGGCGTGATGTACGTGCTCGAAGGCTCGACCCTCGGCGGCCAAGTGCTCAAGCGCGCAATGGCCGAGCGCCTGGGCATCGACGCGAGCAACGGCGGCGCCTTTCTCGATGTCTACGGCAGCGCCACCGGCCAGCACTGGCGCGCCTTCCTCGACCGCCTGGGCCAGGCACCGGCCACCGCGCAAGCCAGTGCGGTACAGGCGGCGGTAGCGACCTTCGAGCGTTTCGAGCAGTGGCTCGAACAGCGCCAAGTCCTGTTGTAGCGGCGTGACTGCCAATTGCCACCCTTAATCGGCCTGCCCTTGCCTCGTCTTCCGAAGTAACCGGAAACCACAAGGAAGTCGAAGCATGACCGAAATGTCACGTCGCTCGCTGGTTGGCCTGGGCCTGGCCCTGCCGTTTCTCGGAACCCTGCAAGGCGCCCACGCCGCCAGCGAGCCCGCACCCGCCAAGGTCGCCGGCCCGGTGCAAATCAACTTCAACGAAAGCCCCTGGGGCCCGAGCCCTGCGGCGCGCCAGGCGATGGTCGAGGGCATCGCCCAGTGCGGCCGCTACCCGTACAAGGCGCAGTACCGGCTGATCGACCTGTTCGCCGCGCAGCACGGCCTTTCCTCGGAGCAGGTGCAGGTGTTCTGCGGCTCCAAGCTGGCCTTGCAGCACGCGGTGATGGCCTTCACCGGCAGCGGCGGCCTGGTGGTCGCCGAGCCGTCCTACGAGGCGCCCGTGGAAGCGGCGCAAGCGCGTGGCGCGAAGGTGCACGCGGTAGACCTCACGGCCCGCCACGCCCACGACATCGACGCCATGCTAGCCACCGACGCTGCGCCGGGGATGCTTTACCTGTGCAACCCCAACAACCCCACCGGCACCCTCACGCCACGGCGCGACATCGAGCGCTTGCTGGCACGCAAGCCGGCCGGCAGCGTGGTGGTGGTGGACGAGGCGTACATCCATTTCAGCGATGCGCAAAGCTGCATCGCGTTGGTCAAGGAGCACCCCGAGTTGCTGGTGTTGCAAACCTTCTCCAAGCTCTACGGCATGGCGGGCGCGCGCCTGGGCCTGGCGATCGGCCAGGCGCCCTTGCTCAAGCGCCTGGAGGTGTACGACGGCGACAACGTGGCCGCCGCCTCGACCTTGCTGGCGGGGCTGGCAAGCCTCGAAGATGGCCAACTGGCGCCACGGCGCAAGGCCGAGAACGCCCGCCTGCGCGAGGCGACCACGGCCTGGCTGGGCGAGCGCGGGTGGCGTTGCACGGCGTCGCAGGCGAACTGCTTCATGGTCGATTTGCGTGGGCCGGCGCAGCCGGTGGTCGAGCGCCTGGCCAAGGAAGGCGTGCTGGTGGGACGGGTGTGGGCGAGCTGGCCGAACTGGATGCGGGTGAGTGTCGGCAGTGAGGAGGATATGCGGCGGTTCAGGGTGGCGTTTGCCAAAGTGGTAGGTTGATATCGCGGCAAGCACGCCGGCGCCCCGCTGCATTCACCCTCAACGGGGTGCCTGTGGGGGCGGGCTTGCCCCGCGATAGGGCCCTTGCGGACGACCGCCAACACCTTCGTGAAATACGCCGTTTCAATTGCATTGCCTCAGGCCTTGCCCGATCATGGCCACTTGCCTCTAGCCCGCCGTGCTTGCGCGGGTTCATCTGAAGGGAGTCTCCAGGCAATGCTGCTCATGCTTATCCTCGTCGGCGTACTCAACGTCGCCATCAGTTGGTGGAACTGCCGCGCCGTCGGCCTGATCTGGGACGAGGCACGCTTCGTCGGCGGCCCCATGCGCATGCTGGCCTGGGCCGGGGCGATCGAGGCGACCCTCGGTTTCAGTTCCGTGCTGCTGATGCTGGTGACCCTGTACTTCTACGCCACCGGCCAGTTGCCCCAGGAATACCTCGATGCGGTGGGCAGCCTGTGGTACCTGCTGATCATCATCCCGGCCATCGGCAGCGGCGTGGTGATCACCCTGCACTCGCTGGAGAACGCCTGGCGCGAGCGCAACTTCGGCAATATCGCCGTCGCGGCATGGAACGTCTTCGCCACCGCCCAACGCCTGGAACGCGCCACCCACGCGATGCCGGCAGCGTTCGAGAAGGTCAGCAAGCTGTTCCAGGGCAAGGACGACCGCAAGGCCGCGCTGGTGGTGATGATCGTGCTGATCGCCGTGACCGGCGGTGCGCTGATCACTTGGAAGTTGATCCGCCATTACGCGCAGCAAGCGCGTGGGCCGCAGTTGCCGGAAGATACGTCAGCGGCACCCGGGTTGGAACAGGGCTATCAGATGCCCGAGCCGCAGCGACAGGTGCCGGCGGGTGGTGCGGGGCGCAGTTCGATCTGACCAAACGGCCTCATCGCGCATAGGCTCCCTACCGATCTCGAATTCGGCGGGGCGCCTGAGCGGGCCTGCCCCGCGCGCGCCGCCTGCTGCTGACCCCCCGAGGCCGAACATGCTGATCGCCGCTGCGGTATTCCTGCTAACCCTGGTACTGGTCGTCTGGCAACCCAAGGGCCTGGGCGTCGGCTGGAGCGCCAGCCTCGGCGCCCTGCTCGCCTTGCTGGTCGGCGCGGTGTCGCTGCACGACATTCCCACGGTATGGGCCATCGTCTGGAACGCCACCGCCACCTTCATCGCCATCATCATCGTCAGCCTGCTGCTCGACGAAGCCGGCTTCTTCGAGTGGTCCGCCCTGCACGTGGCGCGCTGGGCACGGGGTGACGGGCGGCGGCTGTTCGCCTTCATCGTGCTGCTGGGCGCGGCAGTGTCGGCGCTGTTCGCCAACGACGGCGCGGCGCTGATTCTCACGCCCATCGTCATGTCGATGCTGCTGGCGCTGCGCTTCTCCCCCGGCGCGACCCTGGCCTTCGTCATGGCCGCCGGCTTCATCGCCGACACCGCCAGCCTGCCGCTGGTGGTATCGAACCTGGTGAATATCGTCTCGGCCGACTATTTCGAACTGGGCTTCGGCGAGTACGCCTCGGTGATGCTGCCGGTGAACCTCGCCGCCGTGGCAGCGACCCTGCTGGTGCTGTCGCTGTACTTTCGCCGCGACATCCCGGCGCGCTACGCACTGGACGAGCTCAAGGCACCGGCGATGGCGATCCGCGACCGTGCCACCTTCCGCGTCGGCTGGGTGGTGCTGGTGGCGCTGCTGGCGGGGCTGTTCATCCTCGAACCACTGGGCATTCCGGTCAGCGCCGTGGCTGCCGCCTGCGCCGCCGTGCTGTTCGCCGTCGCCGCCCGTGGCCACGTGATCGCCACCCGCCGGGTGCTGCGCGAAGCGCCCTGGCAGATCGTGGTGTTCTCCCTGGGGATGTACCTGGTGGTCTACGGGCTGCGCAACGCCGGGCTGACCGACGCCCTGGCCGCAGTGCTCGACCGCCTCGCGGCCCATGGCCTGTGGGCCGCGACGCTGGGTACCGGGGTGATCGCCGCGCTGCTGTCATCGGTGATGAACAACCTGCCCAGCGTGCTGATCGGCGCGCTGTCGATCCAGGCCAGCGAGGCCCAGGGCGTGGCGCGCGAGGCGATGATCTACGCCAACGTCATCGGCTGCGACCTGGGGCCGAAGATCACCCCGATAGGCAGCCTGGCGACACTGCTGTGGCTGCACGTGCTGGCCCGCAAGGGCGTGCGCATCACCTGGGGCTACTACTTCAAGGTCGGCCTGCTGCTGACCGTGCCCGTCCTGCTGATCACCCTTTCAGCCCTGGCCCTGCGCCTCAGTCTGTGACCCTGGAGCAGGCCGGCATCGCGCCTCTGTGGGCCGATGCGTGCTGCGATGAGCCAACAAGAAAATCAAAACAATAAGTTCGAAGTTTTGTACACGAAATATCCGCTAAAGATTTCCCTCACGCGGGCCGACACAGAATCGATAGCAAATAGCCACACCGCTCCCCGCCGGGCATTTGCTCCCTCACCCTCACCCATGGTCGTCCCGATGAAGATAAAAAATAAACTGGTGCTCGCGTTCGTTCTGGTGGCTTTCATCCCGGTCAGCCTGGTTGGCGTGATCTCGATCTACAACATCCGCAGCGAGGCGGTGGATCAGTTCCTCGACGGCAGCACCCGCGAAATCCGCCAAATCGACGGCAACATGCGGCAATTCTTCGACGGCACCCTGCAGAACGTCGAACAAATGGCCACCGACTCTGTATACACCTCGGTCAGTACACTCAAGAACTACACCAGCGCCGACGCGGCTAAACAGCCTCTGCCCGCGTCCGCCCAGCAGGTCATCGATGCCTTCTCGCGCTATGGCGCCACGCACCCGGCAGCGGCGATCATCTCCATCGGCCTGGAAGACGGCACCTACGCCAAATGGCCCGACGACCCGCAGTTGGCCAACTACGACCCGCGTGCCCGTCCCTGGTACAAAGCCGCCATGGCCACCCCGGGCAAGACCGTGCGTACCCCTGCCTATTACTACGACAAGGACGACGTGGCCCTGGTCGGCACCGCGCGCACCCTGAGCGATGCCAGCGGCAAGGCCAAGGGCGTGTTCGTGGTCAGCGTGTCGCTGAAGAACCTCACCGAACTGGTCAAGAGCATCAAGCTGGGCCAGAGCGGCTACGTGATGCTGATCGAGAACGGCACCGTGCTGGTCGACCCGCGCGACGCCGGGCACAGCTTCAAGCAGCTCAAGGACCTCGGCGCGCCCTATGCGCAACTGGCCGCCACCGAGCAGGGCTTCACCGAGGTGGTGATCGACGGCGTGCGCTACATGGCCAACGTCTGGACCTCGCCCGGCCTGGGCTGGCGCTTCGTCGGCCTGATCGAATACCAGGAGGTGATGGGCGCCGCCACCCACATGACCTACCTGATCGCGGCCATCGTGCTGGTGCTGGCGCTGGTCTTCGCCCTGGTGGCTGCTGCGTTTTCGCGAGTGATCGTCAAGCCCATCGGCCAGGTCAGCACGGGCCTGCAATCCATCGCCGAGGGCGAAGGCGACCTGCGCCACGACCTCAAGGTGCAGGGCCGGGACGAAACCGCCGAATTGGCCGGCTGGTTCAACAAGTTCCTCGCGGCCATCCGCCAACTGATCCAGCACATCGGCGCAGCCTCGGGCAACCTGCAGGAGGCCTCACGCAGCAACAGCGAGATGGCCGGCAACATGAACGAGGCCGCTGGTCGCCAGCGTGAGGCGGTGGAGCTGGTGTCCACCGCGTTCAACGAGATGGTCGCCACCGCCAACGAGGTGGCGCGCTCGTGCAGCAGCGCCGCCGACGCCGCCGAGAACGGCCACCGCCGCGTGGCCGAGGGCAAGCAGCAGATCGAGCAGACCACCGACAACGTCAACCGCCTGGGCAGCCGCCTGAGCGAGTCGTCCCAGGCGATGCTGGAGCTGGAGGCAGGCAGTCGCAACATCAACCAGATCCTCGGCACCATCCGCGCCATCGCCGAGCAGACCAACCTGCTGGCGCTCAACGCCGCCATCGAGGCCGCCCGCGCGGGCGACCAGGGCCGAGGGTTCGCGGTGGTGGCCGATGAAGTGCGGGCGCTGGCCAAGCGCACCGCCGACTCCACCGGCGAGATCGACCAGTTGCTCAACACCCTGGGCAACAAGACCCAGGAAGTCTCGCAGAAGATGGAAAGCTGCCTGGACCTGTCGCGGGCCAGCGTGTCGTCCATCGAGAGCGCGCGCGACAGCTTCGAGGGCATCCAGTTGTCGGTCAACGAGATCCGCGACCAGAACCTGCAGATCTCGGCGGCGGCGGAGGAGCAGCACAGCGTGGCCGAGGAGATCAACCGGCATATCCAGCAGATCTACGACGAGGCGCGGCTGGTGGAAAGCCTGGCCAGTTCGGCGCAGTCGGATTCGGGGCGGTTGTCGCAGTTGTCGGAGGAGTTGAGCGGGTTGGTGGGGCGGTTCAAGTCCTGAGTCTTGCGGCGCTCCATCGCGGGGCAAGCCCGCTCCTTGTAAAGGCTCACCGCTGATCATAGTACAGCGGGGCCTTGTGGAGCGGGCTCGCCCCGCGATGGGGCCAGCCCCCTTCCCTAGGCCGGCACCTCACCCGCCGCCGCCTGCTCCAGCAACGCCCAGCCCCCCTGCCCGTCCACCTCCAGGCGATGGGAATGGAACCCGGCCAGCGTGCTGCGGTGCCCCACGCTCACCAGCAGCGCCTGCGGCAACTCACTGCGCAGCAGCGCATACAGCGCATGTTCCAGCCCCTCATCCATCGCCGAGGTGGACTCGTCGAGGAACACCACCTGCGGCTGGTTGAACAGCACCCGGGCGAACGCCAGCCGCTGCTGCTCGCCCATCGACAGGATCTGCGCCCAGTCCCGGCTGACCTCCAGCTTGTCCGCCAGGTGCGCCAGGTTGACCTGACGCAGCGCCTGCTGCATGCGCGCGTCATCCGCCGCAGCCCCGCTGGCCGGATAGGCGATGGCGGCGCGCAGGTCGCCCAGCGGCAGGTACGGCCGCTGTGACAAGAACAACGACTGCATGCCCATGGGCCGTCGCACCTCGCCCTCGGCATACGGCCACAACCCCGCCAGGGCGCGTAGCAAGGTGGTCTTGCCACTGCCCGACGGGCCTTTGATCAACAGCGCCTGGCCGGCGTGCAGGCTCAGGTCGAGGTCGGTGATCAGCCGGTGGCCGTCCGGGCGCAGCACCTGCAGGCCGCTGATGGCCAGCGCCTGCTCCTGCGCCTGGGTGCTGACCTGCGGCAACGCGCTGGCCTGCTGGTTGGCGTCGAGGAAGCCGGTCAGACGGTCGAGGGTGGCGCGGTAGCTGGCGAAGGTGTCGTAGGACTCACGGAAGAACGACAGCGAATCCTGCACCTGGCCGAAGGCCTGGGAGGTCTGCATCACGTCGCCCAGCTTGATCGCCCCGCTGAAGAAGCGCGGCGCCTGGAGAATGAACGGGAACACCACCGCGACCTGGCTCACGCCCAGGTTGAAGCCATTGAACTTCAGGCCCCGGAACACCATCGCCCAGACGTTGACGATCAGCGCCGCGAAGCGCCCCAGCAGGGTCTGCCGCTCGACCGGGCCACCCTGGTAGAAGGCCACGTTCTCGGCATTCTCGCGCAGGCGCATCAGCGCGTAACGGAAGTTCGCGGTGAGTTTCTCGTTGAGGAAGTTCAGGCGGATCAGCGGCCGGCCAAGGCGGAAGGCGATCCAGGTGGCGATCAGCACGTAGACGTACACCGCGAACACCATCGCCCGAGGGATCTCGACACCTGCAACCTCCAGCGGCGCCGACAGCCCCCAGAGGATGCCGGTGAACGCCACCAGCGACACCAGCGCGCTGACCGCACCGAGGGCCAGCGACACGGAGCCGGTGACGAAGGCGTTGACGTCCAGCTCGATCCGCTGGTCGGGGTTGTCCACCGGTTCGGCGAGAAACTGCCCGCGGTAGTAGGCATCGCCGCGCATCCAGTCGTTGGTCAGGCGCTGGGTCAGCCACACCCGCAGGCGGATGCTGAAGGCCTGGGTCACATAGGAGGTGAACAGCGCCCGCGCCACGTGGATCGTCGCCAGCACCGCGAAGACCCCGAGCAGGTACCAGAACGCGGTTTGGTCCAAGGCCTGCAAGGCGCTGTAGAAGCCGTTGTACCAGAACGAGAACAGCACGTTCATGCGCACCGAGAACAGCGTCAGCGACAGCAGCAGGGCGAACACCAGCAGCGGGCGCCAGCTGCGCCGGAAGCTGAAATAGGCTCCCGCCAGTTGCCAGAACTGGCTGCCCCAGCGGGTGAAGCGCACAGCCAGGGCGGCGGCAGCGGTGAAACAGACGAGGGTGACGAGGAAGGCGACTGCAAGCCAGCTCAGGCTCTCTTGCAGTGCCTGGTGCCAGTTCATTTCCATGGTGGGGTTTCCGTGACGAACGTTTCCGCGAGCTTAGCATTGCGCTTTGCCGGGGCTGCGGATCATGACGGAGGTTTCATGTTGGCCATGCCGGCCCTATCGCGGGGCAAGCCCCCACAGGTACCCCACCCATTCATGAAGTTGGCGGTGAACCTGTGGAAGCGGGCTTGCCCCGCGATAGGGCCGAACCTGTAGGCCCCTTACCCCAACGCCTCGCGCACCTTCGAATCCAGCCCCTCCCCCGCATTGGCCGCGATCCACTCCCCCAGTTGCCGGCGCATCGCCGGCGTCCAGAAGTTCTGCAGGTGCGTGCGCACCCCCTGCACCGCCAGCGCGTGGTCCGGCTCGCTGTCGAAGTAGTGGGCGATCTGGTTGGCCATCTTGACCAGGTTCTCGCTGCTCATCGGCGCACCTCGGCGTTGGCCTTGTCTTCGGCCTGGCGCCGCTCCTGGAGCAGGCGCCGCTGTTCATCACTGAAGTCCTGGTAACGCTTCTGCCATTCCGACGGCTGGAATACCCGCACCACCTCCACGGCGGTGACCTTGTATTCCGGGCAGTTGGTGGCCCAGTCGGAGTTGTCGGTGGTGATCACGTTGGCGCCAGACTCAGGGAAGTGGAAGGTGGTGTACACCACCCCCGGCGCCACCCGGCCACTGACCCTGGCGCGCAGCACCGTCTGCCCGGCGCGACTGCCGATGCCGACCCAGTCGCCGTCCTTGATGCCCCGGCTTTCGGCGTCGCTGGGGTGGATCTCCAGGCGATCCTCGTCATGCCAGGCGACGTTGCCGGTGCGCCGGGTCTGGGCGCCGACGTTGTATTGGCTGAGGATGCGCCCGGTGGTCAGCAGCAGCGGGTAGCGGGCATTGACCTTCTCGTCGGTGGGCACGTAGCCAGTGAGCATGAAGCGCCCCTTGCCGCGCACGAACTGGTCGATGTGCATGGTCGGGGTGCCGTCGGGGGCGGCGTCGTTGCACGGCCATTGCAGGCTGCCGTGGCGGTCGATCTCGGCGTAGCTGACGCGGTGGAAGCTCGGCGTCAGGCGCGCGATCTCGTCCATGATCTCGGACGGGTGGCGGTAGTCCATGCGGTAGCCCAGGGCGTTGGCCAAGGCCACGGTGGCCTCCCAGTCGGCCTTGCCGGCCAGCGGCTCCATCACTTTGCGCACCCGCGAGATACGCCGCTCGGCGTTGGTGAAGGTGCCGTCCTTCTCCAGGAACGAACTGCCCGGCAGGAACACGTGGGCGAACTTGGCGGTTTCGTTGAGGAAGATGTCCTGCACCACCACGCACTCCATCGCCCGCAACGCGGCGGTGACGTGCTGGGTGTTGGGGTCGCTCTGGGCGATGTCCTCGCCTTGGCAGTAGAGGGCCTTGAAGCTGCCGTCCAGCGCCGCCTCGAACATGTTGGGAATGCGCAGGCCCGGCTCGGGTTGCAAGGTCACGCCCCAGGCCTGCTCGAATTGCGCGCGCACGCTTTCGTTGGAGATGTGCCGGTAGCCAGGCAGCTCATGGGGGAACGAGCCCATGTCGCACGAGCCCTGCACGTTGTTCTGCCCGCGCAGCGGGTTCACCCCGACCCCTTCGCGGCCGATGTTGCCGGTGGCCATGGCCAGGTTGGCGATGCCCATCACCGCGGTGCTGCCCTGGCTGTGCTCGGTCACGCCCAGGCCGTAGTAGATCGCTGCGTTGCCACCGCTGGCGTATAGCCGCGCGGCTTCGCGGATCTGTTCGGCGGGCACGCCGCAGATCGGGCCGAGGGCTTCGGGGGCGTTCTCCGGCAGCGCGACGAAATCGCGCCAGCGGGCGAAGTCGGCGGTTTCGCAGCGCGCGTCGATGAAGCGCTGGTCGAGCAGGCCTTCGCTGACGAGGGTATGGGCCAAGGCGTTGAGCATGGCCACGTTGGTGCCCGGGCGCAGTTGCAGGTGCAGCTCGGCGCGGGCATGCGGCGAGTCGACCAGGTCGATGCGCCGCGGGTCGATGACGATCAGCCGCGCTCCCTGGCGCAGGCGGCGCTTGAGCTGCGAGCCGAACACCGGGTGGGCGTCGGTGGGGTTGGCGCCGATCACCAGCACCACGTCGGCCTTCATCACCGAATCGAAGCTCTGGGTGCCGGCGGACTCGCCCAGGGTCTGCTTCAGGCCGTAGCCGGTCGGCGAATGGCAGACCCGCGCGCAGGTGTCGACGTTGTTGTTGCCGAATGCGGTGCGCACCAGCTTCTGCACCAGGTAGGCCTCTTCGTTGGTGCAACGGCTGGAGGTGATGCCGCCGATCGAATCGCGCCCGTACTTGAGCTGGATGCGCCGGAACTCGCTGGCCGCGTAATTCACCGCCTCGTCCCAGCTGACTTCCTGCCACGGGTCTTCCAGGCGCTTGCGGATCATCGGCTTGGTGATGCGGTCGGGGTGGGTGGCGTAGCCCCAGGCGAAGCGGCCCTTGACGCAAGCGTGGCCGTGGTTGGCGCCGCCGTTCTTGTCCGGGACCATGCGCACCAGCTGGTCGCCCTTCATCTCGGCGCGGAACGAGCAGCCCACGCCGCAGTAGGCGCAGGTGGTGATCACCGCACGCTCGGGCTGACCGAGCTGCACCAGGCTTTTCTCGGTGAGGGTCGCGGTCGGGCAGGCCTGCACGCAGGCGCCGCACGAGACGCACTCGGAGGCGAGGAAGTTGTCGCCACCGGCGGCCGCCACCCGCGAGTCGAACCCCCGCCCGCTGATGGTCAGGGCGAAGGTGCCCTGGATGTCTTCGCAGGCACGCACGCAGCGGCTGCACACGATGCACTTGCTCGGCTCGTAGTCGAAGTACGGGTTGGAGACGTCCTTGGCCTCGCTGAGGTGGTTGGCGCCGTCGTAGCCATAGCGCACCTCGCGCAGGCCGACCTGGCCGGCGACGGTCTGCAGCTCGCAGTTACCGTTGGCCGAGCAGGTCAGGCAGTCCAGCGGGTGGTCGGAGATGTACAGCTCCATCACGTTGCGCCGCAGGTCGGCCAGGCGCGGGGTCTGGGTGCGCACCACCATGCCTTCGCTGACCGGCGTGGTGCAGGAGGCCGGGTAGCCGCGCATGCCGGCGATTTCCACCATGCACATGCGGCACGAACCGAACGCTTCCAGGCTGTCGGTGGCGCAGAGTTTCGGGATGGTGGTGCCCAGCAACGCGGCGGCACGCATCACCGAAGTGCCAACGGGCACGCTGATCTCTCGGCCGTCGATGTTCAGGCTGACCTGCACGTCGCTGTCACGGGCTGGCGTGCCCAGGTCGATGTCGCTGTTGGCGGGGTCGAAGTAGTTGATCATTGCGCGGCCTCCGGGGTGGCCAGGCCGAAGTCGGCGGGAAAGTGCTTGAGGGCGCTGGCCACGGGGTAGGACGTCATGCCACCCATGGCGCACAGCGAACCGTATTGCATCGTGTCGCAAAGGTCGCGCAGCAGGTGCGCCTGGTCCTCGCGATAGGCGGGGTCGGTGCTGGCGATCAGCCGGTCGACCACCTCCATGCCGCGGGTCGAGCCGATGCGGCACGGCGTGCACTTGCCGCAGGACTCCTCGGCGCAGAATTGCAGGGCGAAACGCGCCATGCCGGCCATGTTCAGGGTGTCGTCGGCCAGCACCACACCGCCGTGGCCGAGCATCGCGCCCAGCGCGGCGAAGGCCTCGTAGTCCAGCGGCGTGTCGAACTGCGCAGGCGGGACCCAGGCGCCCAGCGGGCCGCCGACTTGCGCCGCCTTGATCGGCCGGCCGCTGGCGGTGCCACCGCCATAGCCTTCGACCAGCTCGCGCAGGGTCAGGCCGAAGGCGCGCTCCACCAGCCCGCCGTGGCGGATGTTGCCAGCCAGTTGGAACGGCATGGTGCCCAGCGAGCGCCCCATGCCGAAGTCACGGTAGAAGGCAGCGCCCTTGGCCAGGATGATCGGCACCGAGGCCAGGGTGAGCACGTTGTGCACCAGCGTCGGTTGGCCGAACAGGCCTTCCAGCGCTGGCAGCGGTGGCTTGGCGCGCACGATCCCGCGCTTGCCTTCGAGCGATTCGAGCAGCGCGGTTTCCTCGCCGCAGATATAGGCGCCAGCGCCGACCCGCACCTCCAGGTCGAAGGCCACGCCGCTGCCGGTGGTGTCCAGGTAGCCGGCCTCGCGGGCCAGCAGCACGGCTTCGTTGAGCGCGTGGATGGCGTCCGGGTATTCCGAGCGCACGTAGATGTAGCCCTTGCTCGCGCCCACGGCGAGGCCGGCGATGATCATGCCCTCGATCAGCAGGAACGGGTCGCCCTCCATCAGCATGCGGTCGGCGAACGTGCCGGAGTCGCCTTCGTCGGCGTTGCACACCACGTACTTCTGCCCGGCAGGCGCCTGGCGCACGGTGCGCCACTTGATCCCGGCCGGGAACGCCGCGCCGCCGCGGCCACGCAGGCCGGAGTCGAGCACGGCGGCGACCACCTCGTCGCTGCTCATCAAGGTGGCCTGGCGCAGGCCCTCGAAGCCGCCGTGGGCGCGGTAGTCGTCCAGCGACAGCGGCCGGGTGAGGCCGGCGCGGGCGAACAGCAGGCGCTGCTGGGTCTTCAGGTACGGGATGTCCTCGACCCGGCCCAGCGCCAGGGGGTGCTTGCCAGGGTCGCCGGCCAGGGCATCGAGCAGCGCCGGCACGTCCTCTGGGCTGACCGGGCCAAAGCCCAAGCGTCCGTCGTCGCCGTCCAGTTCGACCAGCGGCTCCAACCAATAGAGGCCACGGCTACTGGTGCGCTGCACCTGCACCGGCAGTTGCCGGCGCTCGGCTTCCTTCAGCACGGCTTCGGCAACGCGGTCGGCGCCCACCGCGCGGGCGGCGGAATCACAGGCGATGGAGAGCTTCAGCATGTGCCCACCTCCACCCGGCAACCCTCGACCAACTCGCGCAGGCGCTCTGGGGTGAGGCGCGCATGCAGCTGGCCGTCCAGCTCCAGTGCCGGCGAGCAAGCGCAGGCGCCCAGGCAGTACACCGGCCGCAGGCTCACCGCGCCATCGGCGCTGGTGCCGTGGTCGTCCACGCCCAGTTGCTCGCGCAGCTGCGCGGCCAGCGCCTCGGCGCCGCGGCTCTGGCACGACTCGGCGCGGCACAGGCGCAAGGTATGGACGGCCGGGGGCGTGGTACGGAAATCGTGGTAGAAGCTGATCACCCCGCGCACCTCGGCGAGGCTCAGGTTCAGGGCATGGGCGATCTCGGGGACGGCGGTGTCCGGCACGTATCCGGCGCCTTTCTGGATGGCGTGGAGGATCGGCAACAACGCGCCGGGTACCTCCTTGTGGCTGTCCAGCACGCGGTGAATCAGGGGCAGGTGCAACGTCTCGTCAGGCATACAGCGGACCTCGGCATCCCGGAGCCGCCCGGTGGAAGCGGGCGGTGTCCGGCGGTGTTCTGCTGTGGCGAGCCGTGCCTGTCACGGTCACAGGGTCACGACTCCCCTCCTCGCCCAGGCCCGTGCGTCTGCGCGCACTGAGTCCTTGGGCATCCTGCTAGCATGGCACCGATGATGATAGAAGGTTGCGTGCAAGCGACAAGGCGCGTCCTGAAACCGACGCGCTCAGTCCACCACCACATGCGGCAGAAACCGCGCACTGTCCTTGGTGATCAGGCTGTCGTCCTCGCGAATGCCGACCCCCGAGGCCTGGTCGCCGATCACCCAGGCGCCGACCAGCGCATAGCTGTCGCCAAAGCGCGGCAACGGCGCGAATGCCTGCAGGATAGAGGGCGAATCCTGGTATGGCCCGTCCTCGAACACCCGCTGGTCATCGGCGGTGCGGATGTCGACGTTGGCCCCCTCGCGGGAAAAGTACGGCTTGCGCACCCAGCCCTTGGGCACGCGGCCCTGGGGGTTGGCGTCGAGAAACGCCGGCAACAGGTTCGGGTGCCCCTCATGCCACTCCCATAACAACGGCAGGATGCCTTTGTTGGAAATCAGCGCCTTCCAGGCCGGCTCCACGAACTGCGTGGCGCTGGCGGCGATGGCATGGCCGAACGGCTCGTGGAAGATATGCTCCCAGGCATGCAGCTTGAACAATCGGCGGATCGGCGCCCCGTCCAGGTCGACGAAACGCCCGTGCTGGTCCAGGCCGATGTCTTCCAGGTCGATGTGCCGCGTGGCGATGCCCGCGTGCCCGGCCATCTTGCGCAGGAAATCCGTGGTGCCACGGTCTTCCACCGAGCCCGAGATCGCCGCGAAATGAAACACGCCTTCGCCCCCGAGCCCGGCAAAGGCATGCACCAAGTCCTCGGCGATGCGATTGAACTGGCTGGCGCGGGCCGGCAGAGCGCCACGCCGCAGTTGCTCCTCCAGCCAGATCAACTGGAACGCCGCGGCCTCGTAGAGGGAGGTCGGGGTGTCGTAGTTGGCCTCGATCAGCTTGGCCGGGCCGTGACCGTCGTAGCTGAAGTCGAAACGCCCATAGAGGTGCGGCTGGCGGGTCTTCCACGACTCGCGCACCATGTCGAAGAACGCCGGAGGGATGGCCAGGCGGGTCATCAACGCCTCGCTGTCGACGATCCGTTCCACCGCATCCAGGCACAGGGCATGCAGCTCCTGGGTCGGGGCCTGGAGGTCGCGCACCACCTGGGCCTCGCTGAACAGGTAGTAGCCGCGCTCGTCCCAGTAGCGCTCGCCGTCGATGGTGTGGAAGGCAAAGCCCTCCCGTTCGGCGCTGGCACGCCAGTCGGGGCGCTCGTCGAGCATGACCTTGCGCATGCTCAGCCGCCGAAGAAGCTGCTGGACTTGCCGCCCCAGCCAGCACGCGCGGTGGCCTCGCTGCCGAAGCCGCCACGGGAAATCGAGGAAGCGGTGGACGCGCGCGCACCGCTACTGCTGGAGTAGCCGCCGCCACCGGACGAGCCGCCGCCGCTGCCTTGCTCTTCCTGCTCCTTGCGCTGGATCACCGTGCCCACGTTCGGGCCAGTGCCGTAGCGCGACAGCGGCCGGGCGTTGTAGCGGCGGCTGTCCGGCGCGACCACCTGCTTGAGCAACATGCCCGCCACCAGGCCGGTGGCTGCGCCGCCCAACGCGCTGCCGGCGACCTGGGCGTTGGCGGCATCGAGCTGGGACTGGGTCACTTCGCCGAGGGTCTCCAGCTCGAAGCCCTCCAGACGTGGCTGGTAGCGCGTGCTGGTGGTCAGCAGGCAAGCGCCTGCGCGGGTGGCGGCCTCACAGTCAGCCAGGGTGGCGTAGCTCGGGCCACTGCGGGCGAACTCGGCCTGCGCCCGGGCGTAGGCGTACTGGCAATCGCTGCGCGGCACGTTGTCGGCGACGCAGGCGTCGACACTGTCGTAGGGGGTCGACTGGCTGACCGTGTAGGCCTGCTCGGGCGGGCTGCACGCGGTCAGCGCCAGCGGCAGGGAACCGGCCAGCACCAGGGTGACGGAACTTCGCTTCATGAACGGCTCCTTGCGCCTCAGGCAGAGGGGGTCATGCAGGCGGCGTTGAGCAAGCCCACGCTGATCGCCACGGCGGCGGCATAGATCGCGGCGGCCATCTCACCCTTGGCGATACGCCCGGCCAGCCCCTTGAGCACCAAGCTGGTGAGGGAGAAGGCCAGCAACTGCACCAACGCACCGATCACGCACCACACCACCACATCCAGCAGCCCGGCGCTGTAGGCGATGATGTTGCTGGCCGGCAGCGAGAAGCCGATCAACGCGCCACCCAGGGCGACGGCGGCGGCACTGTTGTCGTCGCGAATCAGGGCGAATTCGCGGTGGGGGGTCAGGTGCGTGTAGATGAACTGGAACAGCCAGAACATCACCAGCGCCACGCTGATGTAGAGAATGAAGCCGATCACCGCGTGGGCGTTGAGCGACAGGCGAAGCGCGTCGAGCATGCTGAGGTCCTTGTCAGGTAACGTGAAAATCCGTGGGTAGCAGGGTGGCGCCCACCGAGGTGGTGAGGCTGAGGTTGCCGCGCGCATCCTCCTCCACCGACAACAGGAGGAATTCGCGCCGGCCGGGCAGGCCGATGTCGCGGGCATACAGCAGGGCCAGGTGCTGGATGCGGTAACTGTCTTCAGGGGTGACGACCCATTCGCTGAACGGGATCAGTTCAGTCTGGCCGGGCTCGCTGCCCCATTCGCGGGCGAACCCACAGCCATCGTGATGGTAGAACGGCAGGCCCACCTTCGAGCCCGGGCCGACCAGGCGCTTGAGTTCGGCCTCATTGGCGATGGGGACCACGCTGTGGTAGCCGAACAGGATGATGTCGCCCACGTCCTTGGCGGATGGGCCATTCATCACCACCTGCAGCCAATAGTCCTCGTCGTCCAGGTAGAAACGGCGAAAGTGGACGGACTGCCCGAGATTGATATCGCCGCTGGCGCAGATCGTCTGGTTGCCCAGCACCACCAGTTCGCTGCGGCCCTCCAGCAGCGGCTTGAGCGCGGGTGAAATGGCCAGCGTGCGGCCGCGCCCAAGACCCAGTGGCAGGTCAGCGGGCCTGGGGGCCTCGAAGCCCATGAAGCGCTTCAACCAGCCCATGGTGCGTCTTGCCGGGGCGGTCGAGGTAAGGAGGACGACATTGCAGCTCCCTGGGGTCGTCGGGTCGGGGGGCGCAACGATACTGATTTTCGTGAGGGGCGCCAAGGGCCTCGGGGCGCTGTCACAAGCGCCGGAAGAACAAGGTGACCTGCCCCACCTCGATACCGAACTTGCGCATGCTCGTGCGGTTGATCAGGGTGTCCTCATCCATCAGGTACATCCAGTCATCCATCTCCAGCGCCCAATGCCGACCATCGACCGGCACGTCCAGCCGATACCGCCAGTGCAGCGCGTTGCCCGCCACCTCGCCCTTGGCCTCGCCGATCACATCGCCCGCCTGCCCGCGCCAGTGCCTGGGGCCCTCTGGCGTGAGGGTCCAGGTGCGTTGCTGGCGGGTGCCATCGCTGTAGACGAAGCGCTCGTCGAGAATCAAACGTTCGCCCTCGCGCCGGCTGTCGATGCGCACGTGGAAGCGCTTGGTGACCTCCCCCGAGCGGTCCTGCACCATGCCCCACGCCTGCACCGGCCGCGAGAAGAACGCCAGCAGGTCGAACACGGGTTTTTCCCGGGCGTAGGCCTGCACGTCGACATTGCCGCAACTGCCGAGCAGCAGGCAGCTGAGCAACAACAGGAATGAACGCATGTCACCTTCCTCCATCAGCCTCGCCAAGCCCCATCAGGTGCTGGCGCAATTGCGGGTCACGTGCCCGGCGGTCCAGCCAGATGGCGAAGAACGCGCGGGAAAAGGCCGCGTCGTCGATACTCCGCTGCAACTGGCCATTGACGTAGAACCGACAACCGCGCCCAGGCAGGTACAGCCCGGTGATGCGCATGCCGGGGCGCACATCGACGAACGCGCCGTCCAGCAAACCGCCCCAGCGTGCCAGGGTCGACGGGGCAAGCGCCTCGCCGCCCAGCCGGCGCATTTCGTCCAGGCTGGCCTTGACCAGGGTGTCCCGGGACAGGGTTCGGTGGTAGGTCAGTTCGAGTGCGAAGGGTTGGCCCCAGTCAGGCGGCGCCACCGGGCTCCATAACCGCGCGTGGTACACACGCAGGCCGAACCACGTGAATTCGCCGCTGCCAACCAGCCGGGCGTCCGGCAACAGCCGCGGCCCATCGGCCCAGGCTGACGAGGTCAGGGCGAGCAGCAAGCAGAGCAGGACCGGCGTATGTCGTCTGGGGGTGTGGATGGCCAACATTTCGCTGACTCCGAAGCCTGGGCCAAACAAGATTGTACAACCCTATTGGTTTGTACAACTTTTCACGCGACAGGTTCCCAGCGTATCGGTTCAACAGCTCAGGTATGGAACGCTAGCGACGTCACACTTTGAAATACTTTCACTCGGATGCCATATACCTGACGCAATCCATTCCTATCGTCGGAAACCTCCCGCATTACCGAGGCCTCACCGATGAAGACCCCCGCTACCGACGTCAGCACGCCTAACCCCACCGGCACCCCTGTATCACTGTTCGAATCGGCGATTCACCGCTCCCTCGCCCTGCTCAAGGACAACCCGAACCCTGGCGGCGCCAAGGCCGCCGACCCCAAGCACTTCATGGTCGGTGCCGTAACCGACAACAAGAAGGCCGAGGAAATCGCCGCAGTCATGGCCACCCACGACCCGGAAGCGATCAAGCGCCTGAATGACCCGAACCTGGCCGATATCAGCAACACCGGCGTGCCGCTGGCCAACATCGCCTCGATCACCCAGGTGTCACCCAACGTCCTGGAACTCAAGACCCGCGACGGTCGCGACATCGTCATCGTCAAGCAGATGACCCCCTACCTGTTCGACGCCATGGCTGGCAAGGCCGGTGCAGTGGAAGCGCTGAACAAGAGCAAGGCCGAGGGCTACCGGATCGCCCAGGCCGGCGACGTGCCACCGGGCATGAACGACTACAAGGCCATCGGCCCGGCTGATGAGGTCGGCCCAGGGTTGATCCGCTACGAAACCTGGTCGGGCGACAAGGTCATCGTCAGCAACGAGGTCAACCACACGCTGTTCGACCAGGTGAAGAACGACCAGCAAACCCTCGCGCTGATCAACGACAGTGAAAAGGAAGGCTACCACCTGGCCAGCGCCGACCAGCCCGCCGACGGCCTCAAGCTGATCGGCACGCCCGAGGAACTGGGCCACGGCCTGATTCGCTACGAAACCGAAAGCGGCGAGAAGGTGATCGTCTCCCAGGCCGCCACGCCCAACCTGTACGCCTCGATGGTCAAGGTCTCCGACGGCATCTTCGGGGTCGACGGCGCCGCCGACACCAGTTGGATCGACAACTCCAAGTACGCCAGCGGCGTGCGCGACTGGGACACCCTCACCGGCAACAAAGGTGGCGCCAAGCCCACGGAAGAGGAAAAGAACCTCGAACGCCCGCGCGCCGCAGCCAAGATGCTCAGTGACAACTGGGACAAATGGGGCCTGCACGACCGCAAGGTCGACTTCGCCAACCCGCCCAGCGACCTGCCGCCCGAAGCCCAGGCGGTCCTCAAGTACCTGGCCGGCAGCCCGAGCCTGATGAACGCCCTGGACAGCGGCGGCCTGGGCAAGAGCGACGGCGTCATCACCCGCGCCGAGGTAGACCGCTTCATCAGCCAGTCGAACAAAGACCTGTCGGCGGCGTCCTCGGCCTACGGCAAGTTTCTCTCGAACAATCCCGACGCCTCGGAGCTGGCCAAGGCGAACGCCAAGTCGGCGGCCATCGTCATGGCCAACATCTCCTTGGTCAGCAGCGCCGGGCCACAGATGCAGGGCGAGCACCAGCGCGCCAACAACGGCAGCCTGACCACCGACAACCTCGCCGCGATCCACAACGACCCGGGCCTGAGCCTGGAGCTGAGCGGCGCCGCCGGCTACTGGTCCAACCCTGGCATGCTGCATGTGCTCGACTCGGCTGGCGACCTGCCAGCCACCGCCACCAGCGATGGCATCGTGCAGCAGAAGAACCTGCGCGCCTGGCTGGAGAACCAGGCACCGAAGGACGACCACGGCGTGCTGATGATGCTCAGCAACGCCTCGATCCGTGGCTCATTGGCCGATGTCGACACCTCGAAACTGACCCAGGACATCCTCGAGCACCCCGAGAACTACGACGGCAAGACCAAGGCCGCGGCCATGCTCGAGCTCAGCGACGCCCGCGCGCGCCTGGCCTCCAGCGACAAGGTCGACGGCGGCGGCGACTTGTATGCCGGCATCACCGCCGACAGCCAGTACCACCTCAACCCGACCAAGTCCAAGCTGCTCAAGCAACTGGACGACGCCGCTGCGAAACTGGCCGCCGACCCGGACGTCAAGACCTTCCTGGCCGGCGCCCAGGGCCCGGGCATGCGCGACATCGTCAACAGCGACCCAGCGATCAAGCAGGCGCTGCAACACAGCCAGGACACCCGCATCAACAGCGGCGACATCATCAACACCAGCCTGGCGGCCAAGGGCGCCGACGGCCAGCCGGTGACCCTGCCCGAGGCGTTGAGCCTGGCCGGCACCGACGCCACCCTCACCGACCTGGCGCTGGGTGGCGACGGCAAGGTCGACCTGGCAGCGATCGCCGAGAAGTCCGGCAAGAGCGGCGACATCGAGCAGTACTTCCGCGAGCACATCCTCAACGGCAAGGACCTGGACGACGCCCTGGCCAAGGGCGGCGACCCGCTGGCGGCGATCGGCCAGTTCGGCTCGCAGGCGGCGCTGTTCAGTGAGTTCCTCGGCGACCGGGTATCGCCGCAGGATGCTTCTGACGTGCAGCAGCGGATCAACCAGGCGCTCAGCCAGACCCTGATCGACGGCGCCACCGACGATGCGCTCAAGGACATCTTCGGCGACGGCAGCGGCAACTTCGACGAAGCCAAGGTCACGGCGATCATCGAGAAGGCCATGGCCGACGACCCGGATATGTTCAAGGACGCCAGCGGCACGCCGATTCGCCCGCAGGACGTGGTGTCGCTGATGCGCTCGGTGTGGGACCTCAACCGCCAGGGCGAGAAGATCAGCGATGCCCTGCCCAAGGCCATCGACGGCATGAAGCTCAACGTCGGCGAGGCCTACAAGCAGGGCCTGCTGCACATCGGCAGCGCCCTGCTGGCCGGCGGCGTGCTGGCCGCGCGCTCCAGCACCGGCGGCAACTCGCCGACCGACAACGCCTCGCGGGTGTCGGCGGGCATGCAGTTCGCCGGGCTGATCATCGAGGGCGGCACCAAGTACGCCAAGGAGGCGGGTTACGGGATGGTTTGGAAGCCCACGCCGATCGACCCGAGCAAGCCCCAGGGCATCGGCGACTTCCCCACCGGCAAGATGGTGCAGAACGCCGACGGCATCAACCGGCTGGGCAACCTGGGCAAGATCGTCGGCGGCGCCGGCAGCTTCATCGGCGGCGTGCTGGGGTTGATCAGTGGGGTCAACAGCGCCTTCGCCGGCGACAAGGTCAATGCCGGGTTCTCGCTGACCACCGGCGCCCTGGGCACGGGCGCGGCGATCACCTCGATCATCGAAGGCGGTGCGGGGTTGTTCGGGCTGGCCGATGTCGGCGCGATCGCCGGGGCGTTCTCCGGGGTGCTGGGCTGGGCCACGGCGGGGGTCGGGTTGATTGCCGGGATCGTGTTCCCGATCATCGAGGTGGCGCACCGGGAGAAACAGCAGGACCAGTTCTTCGGGGCGTTGAAGCCGGTGGTGGACAAGTATGGCCTGGATGGTGGGCCGATTACCGAGGATGATCGGTATCAGGAGTATCTGTTCTAGGGCTGTGATGGCCCTATCGCGGGGCGGCTTCCCAACGGGTAGCCGCTATAGCGCTCCTAAGCCTCCAGGCAGGCAGTACTCAGCTACAACAGGGTGGGCCTGTGTTGGCCTGTTTGCGTGCCCAACACACTGAAATCTGCTTCAACGGACGCGTACGCAACATGGGGCTTTCTTCGTCTTTGCTCAAAGACGCTTGAATACCTTTTCGCAGATACGCTGAAAAGCAGGATGGTTGGCGAGGTCCCGATTTTCCGGCGCCCTCAGTAGAATTGGCAAGAATCCACATCCAAGGTCTGCCGCTGCGGCAAGGGATTCAAGCGCCTGGTCTACTTCCCCGAGGAGGATCATCCCGGAAGAGAACGTGGCCCTCAGGGCTGGGTTGTCGTGGGCGTGGGCATCCAGGAGCGAGCGTGCCTGGGCTTTTTTCCCACAACGCGCCAGCGCACAGACCACCGAAGAAGGAGCAAAACTCCAGGTCAGGTCATGCTTCTCAAGCTTAAGCAGCTCATCCGCAAGTGCTTCCGACGGCGACATGAAGGCGTTGTAAGCCAAGAGAAAAACATAGGCCATCGGGCTGTGAGGGTGATCTTTAACTATACGCTCAACTATGATCAACCCTCTATCGAGCTCTCCAGAAAACACAAGCGCACGCACCAACAAGATCGCCAGCGCTGGGGAGAAAGGGGCAAGTTCATAGGCATCGCTTAGCACGGCGATTGCTTTTGAAATTTTATTTGTGGCCAGCAAGTGCCAGCCATAATAGTAATGGGCCGAGGCATCCAAGCTTTCAAACTCAAACGCACGCTCATGATACTTTACAGCTTCGTCAAACGCCCAGGCACAATCAAGGAGGTGGGCTTTTGCACTATAGTAACCGGAGCCCATCCTGGCGGCGACGGGAATGTCCTCTAGAATCTTCAACGCTTCCTGAATATTATTTTGACGCAGCGCCCAACCACAACTGACCTGCGTTGAAATACATTCTGCAAAGGCCAACCTTGCTGGATCATAGACGGGCGTTTCTCTCATGACCTTTCTGAGCAAGGCTTCAGCCCTTTGAAGCGAACACGTGGTGCGCTGGTGAATCAGCTGCCGAGCATGCATGATCGACTCTGCGACCTGCGGCTTGGCATTGGCTGTTCTCATGAGTTGGTGATGCACGACAACGGAACTGAAGGACTGAAGTTCTTCAGTAGCAATTTGCAATTGATACCCCACCCCATACAGCGCAGCAATCTTGACATGCCTTATAGCCGAGAGGGATTCACGCGCTTTGGCTATACACCTGACCAAGCTTTCGTCAGACATTGCCCCCTTCCATATTTTCTCAGAGAAGGATGACTTGGGAACGGCTGCGGGCCAGTGACTGATCAATATATGCAGCACCGCACGTTCTTTAGGTGCAATTTTTATCAGCTTCTGTTGAAAGTAAACATTTCCATCTTTTTCGGCTACCAGTCCGAGCTCGGCGAGAGAAATCAACGTTACGTCCTCGTTGACAGTATTCCATTCACACTTGAAAAAACAGTGTGAGGGTATACGCAAAGCTCATGACTGACAACCGCAACAGACTGGGCGCTATATTCAAACGGCTCCGATGTTGTAACTGAGTGCATCTGGCGCCGCAGCCTATCGGCGTCGCCGCGTAAGCCTGCGAGCTTTAGCCAGCCCCCAAGCTGCACTCACATGCAACAACCGCAAGCCGCTGTGATACGGACGGTGAGGACCAGAATCAGGTCTTCGAGGTATCCTGTTGCCGCTTCGCCCAAAACTGCAGCGCCAACTCACGCAACGCTGTGCTTAGACGTGCCACTTCTCCAGCAGCTCGACGGCTACTTTCCCCGGTAGTGACATTGGCATCGGCAGCCTCACGAATACTGCTGATACTGCGATTGATGTTCTCGCTGACAGCGCTCTGCTGTTCCACTGCGGCAGCAATCTGCGTGTTCATCTCATTCATTTCATTAACCTGCTGGCCAATACCTGCGAGTGCAACAGCTGCTTGTTGAGCATGGTCGACACTGGCCTGCGCTTGCTCTCGACTCTTTTCCATCACACTCACCGCCGAGCGAGCGCCCTCCTGCAGGACGTCGATCATATCCTGAATATCCGTGGTGGATTGTTGGGTTCGTGCCGCCAGGCTGCGCACTTCATCGGCAACCACGGCAAAACCACGACCTTGCTCCCCGGCGCGAGCAGCTTCGATAGCCGCATTCAGCGCCAGTAGGTTAGTCTGTTCAGCAATCCCACCGATCACATCCAGAACTTTAGATATTTCACTACTATGGCTTTCCAGCTCATGGATGACGCGTGCGGCTTTTAATATCTCACTCTCGAGCAACCTGATGGACTCACTCGTGTGCCCTACCAAATGCTGACCTGAACGTGTTTCATTATCGGCGACTTCTGCCGTGCTGGCCGCTTTCTGCGCATGACTGGCTACGTCTTGCACGCTCGCGGCCATTTGATTGATGGCCGTGGCCACTTGATCGGTTTCTGCTTGTTGCGCGGCGGTCAGAGCACCGCTGCTCTCGACCTGCTTGACTAGGCTGAGGGTATAGGACTCAAGCTGGTTGGCCGCATCACCGATGCGCCCGATCACCGCACCGGTCTCCGCCTGCCTCATACGCAAAGCAAAATCAATCTGCCCAAATTCGTCCAGCCGTCCACTATAAAGAAACTGGCTCAACGGGTTGTCGGCAATGCGTCGGGATTTATCGACAAGCGTAATGAGGGGGGCCAGCAGCGTTCCAACGCAGACCGCACTCAAGCCACTGATGACGCCTGCGGCCACCAGCACGCTGAGATAAGGCAGTGAGAAAATAGCAGCCGCCCCCGCCAAGCCCAGGATGACAGACGCAACAATCAGCAAAATGAGCTTTGCGCGCAGGCCTAGTGGCAAGCGCCAACGCTGGATGCGCTTGCCTGCACGCATTCGCGCATACGCCTGTTCCGCCGCCTGAACCTGTTCAGGCTCGGGCTTCGTGCGCACCGATTGGTATTCGACGGTTTGGCCATTCTTGCTAATAGGCGTGACGTAGGCACTGATCCAGTAGTGATCACCATTCTTGCAACGGTTCTTGACCAATCCCATCCAGGATCGCCCTGAACGCAAGGTTTTCCACATATGCTCAAAAGCCGATGGCGGCATATCCGGGTGCCTGACGAGATTATGCGGCCGCCCCAAAAGTTCAGCCTCAGTGAAACCACTGATCTTGATAAAGTCAGGATTGACATAGGTAATATTGCTGTGCGTGTCTGTGGTGGAGAGGATATTCACATCCTCAGGCAAATCGAGACCACGGCCCGTGACAGGTAAATTCTGTCGCATAGTGACGCCCCTTAATCATTCCCCTTTATATTCAGGGGGATTTCGACCCGCATACTCAACAGCCCGGCCATGAATAGCGCTTTGAAATGACCCATTCGGGCTTCATACAGAAAGTATCACTTGCAATATCCAGAACTGCTTATCACACCCGCCCTCCTCAGCCAAGCGCGGCGCCTATAAAGATAGCGGAATCAACATCAGCCGAACTCAGCACATGCGCAAGTGAGCGTTAGCATGCCTTCGGGATGAACTCCGCAGTCGATGGCTTGTTCATCGACATCACACCTTCAAAAAACTGTAAATTGTTCACCCCCGGCAATCCTGATCAAATTATGATGATCCCGCCGGCACAACGCGCACGGTTGGAGCGGGGACTATTTGCAGCCTCCCGGACGCAGCCAAATCAGTTGCCCAGTAGGGCTCGTCGAAATCCCCATCATAATTTCATCAGGATTCACCGGCAGTATCAATTTACCCTCATGCCAAACTTCCAAAAGCTGAGCATGCGGGTTAAT
Source organism: Pseudomonas entomophila (assembly GCF_029193575.1). Classification (GTDB taxonomy): domain Bacteria; phylum Pseudomonadota; class Gammaproteobacteria; order Pseudomonadales; family Pseudomonadaceae; genus Aquipseudomonas; species Aquipseudomonas entomophila_G. Next base: position 58,537 of record NZ_JARGCS010000050.1, read on the forward strand.
CCGAAACGAAGGAGCCCATCAACGCATGAGCAGGCATGATCGGGTACGCCACCATGTTTATCTTGAAATCCAGTCACATCAAGAATATCTCTCACCTCAATGAAAAATATAGAGATGCCGAGAGCCCGCTACACGCCATACAATCAACGATGGCAGTGCTCGAACTCACCCACTCAGGAATGATCATCAAAGCCAACAATATCTTCCTGGATCTATTCGACTATGACCTCAATGAAGTCCTAGGGCAGCATCACAGCCTGTTTTGCGAAGCTGACTATGCGGCAAGCCGAGACTACAGAGACTTTTGGAACAGGCTGGCAAGCGGAACGTCTTTCAACGATCGATTTAAATGCCTAGACAAGCACGGAAAGGAAATATGGTTAGAGGCCAGTTACCTCTCGTTCAAAGGCACCGACGGCAACACCAAGGTGCTGATGCTGGCGACCGACATCACCATTAGAACCCATGAAGAAAACGCCCACAAAAGTTTAATCAAGGCGCTTGACAGGTCGATGGCTGTCATTGAATTCGACATCCACGGAAAAATCATTACGGCCAACGAAAATTTTTTGAAGTGCTCTGGGTACAGGCTGGAAGAAATTCAAGGGCGCCACCATAAAATCTTCTGTGACCCCGCCTATGTGCAAACCAAAGCGTACAGCGATTTCTGGGAGGCTCTGCGTTCAGGCGAATTTAGCTCAGGGCTGTTCAGCCGCATCAACAAAGCGGGCGACGAAATTTGGTTGAATGCCACCTATAACCCACTGTTCGACAGCAAGCAGAAGTTATCAGGCATTATCAAAATCGCTAGCGATGAAACCGAGCAGGTCAATCAAAAAGCCAAAGAAACGACCGCCGCCAAGCTTGCCTATGAGACATCGGAGCACACCCGAAGCCTCACATCCTCCGGAATGAATGTCACCCAGCGGGCCGCCGAGTTGGCGAGCTCAATCGCTCTAGACATGCGCGATGCCTCCTCAAAGTTTACCAGCCTGGATGTGCAGTCCCAGCACATTAAAAAAGTGGTGTCTTCGATTAAAGAAATTTCCGATCAAACCAACCTCCTCGCACTGAACGCTGCCATCGAAGCTGCACGTGCTGGAGAGCAAGGTCGTGGGTTCGCCATCGTAGCCGAGGAAGTACGAAGCCTGGCGAAACGCACTGGATTGGCGGCGACTGAAATCGTCACCGTCGTTGATCAAAATTGCAGCCTTGCTGCTGAGGCCGTAGGGAAAATATCGGAGAGCAGCTTGAAGGCTGAGCAGGGCGAAGCCCTTGCTACACAGGCGGGCTCCGTCATGGACGAAATTCATGTCGGTGCTCAGACGGTGGTCTCCGCCATGAGCACGTTAGCCTCGCTTTACGCCACGTAAAGCATAGGGAGCAGTCGCCAGTGTTGATTGGATCCTACAGCTCATTTCTTGTGGCAGCCTCTTTATTTGTAGCCATTCTGGTTTCCTACACGGCTTTGGGTATGGCAGGCAGGATCTCATCGTCGGCAGGGAACTACGCCAACGCCTGGCTGGCTGGCGGCGCATTTACGATGGGGCTGGGTATATGGTCGATGCACTTTATTGGCATGCTGGCATTCCGCTTACCTATCGACGTGGGTTACGACGCCCTTTTAACGCTCACCTCCTTTGCGCTGGCAGTCATCTGCTCGGCGTTTGCGCTATGGGTAACCGACACCCCTCACTTGTCGCTTATCAAGCTCGCCATTGGCGCGTCGCTCATGGGGGGAGGGATAGCGGCGATGCACTATCTAGGCATGGCGGCTATGAAAATGACACCTGCCATCGTCTATGACTGGAGGCTGGTGACCACCTCAGTGGTGGTGGCTATCTTATCTTCTGCCGGGGCGCTCTGGCTGACCTTCACGCTGAAGCATCAAACCACCTTTATCTTCCTGCGGCGGTGTGGATCGGCCCTCATCATGGGGACGGCCATTTCTGGTATGCATTACTTAGGCATGGCATCGGCTGGGTTCCCCGAAGGAAGCTTCTGTGGTGCCGCCAATCAGGGCATCAGTGCAGCATGGCTATCCTTGGCCTTAATCGCAATAAATCTATCGGTTATCGGAGCCGCCTTACTCATCTCCATTTTTGATGAAACGATGGAGCAAAGAACGACAACACTGTCAACATCACTTGCCTTGGCTAACAACGAGCTCTTGCAGCTTGCTCTTTATGATCCACTTACCCGCTTGGCTAATCGCACACTGCTCAATGAAACGCTTGAACGCGCCCTTAAAGACACTTCAGGTAGCGATGTAAAGGTTGCCATACTTTTTCTGGGCCTGGACGGTTTCAAGCCTATCAATGACGCCTACGGTCGCTGCACGGGGGACCAAGTGCTGATTGGCGTGGCCGAGAGGATCAAGTGTGCGGTGAGGCCAGGAGACACCGTTGCGCGATTGGGCGGGGATGAGTTCGTCGTGATGGCCTCTATTCTCCGCCCCGCCGATGCGTCAATGATAGCAAGGCAGATTATTGATTCACTGAAAAAACAAACCATAACGCACAATCATCAACTGGTCATCACAGCGAGTATCGGCATTGCGATTTATCCCGATGATGCCAAGGATCGGCATGAGCTCATGGTTCATGCCGATTCAGCGATGTACTATGCTAAAGAACGTGGGCGAAACGACTATCAATTCTTTGAGCGCTCCATGTATGCCAACGCCCAGCAAAATCTTGAATTGTTGCTGGAGCTGCGCCAGGCGGTGCATCGAGGCGAGTTGGAGCTCTATTATCAACCAAAATTTTCTGCGCCGGCAGGGCCCATTGTGGGGGCTGAGGCACTAATAAGATGGCGCCATCCTGTTCGCGGATTGATTTGCCCTGTCGATTTCTTGACCCTTGCCGAAAAATCCGGATTGATTATTGCCATTGGCGACTGGGCGCTAAATGAAGCCTGTCGGCAGCTCCGCTGCTGGCATGAAAGCGGCCACCTGGATTGGGGGGTGGCAGTCAATTTGTCAGCAATACAACTCAATCACCCCGGCCTGCGGTCGTCCGTTGAAACCGTGTTGAAAAAAAACAATATCGCACCGGAATCCCTGACACTCGAGATCACCGAGTCTTTAGCAATGAAAGACATTTCTTCCAGTGTTAAAGTGTTGAATGAGCTCTCTGCTGCAGGGGTATGCATCTCCATTGATGATTTTGGAACAGGGCACTCCAGCCTGATGTATCTCAAGCAGCTCCCCGCCAAAGAAATAAAGATAGATAAAGGCTTTCTGGACACGCTGTCGGAAGGCACGGACGACACTATCATTCTTTCCAAAATCATAGAGCTTGCCAAGATGCTTGATATGCGCGTTGTCGCAGAGGGTGTCGAAACAGTGGAGCAGCAACGTGCGCTGACATCCATGGGGTGCGATATACTCCAAGGTTTTCTACTCGGACACCCGATGACCGCTGATGAACTGACACAACGAGGAGCACCCTGGCTTGATCAGGTGATGCCAGATAGGTAATCACTTGTCATTCGATAGATGATGACGCCACAGCGAAAGGTGGCATCAATGGATTATTCGACCCCTCGTGCCCCGACCTGAACTTCGATCGACAATCTAGAGAAACTGCGTATAGGTCGCCGATCGCTGATAGAGGCGCCGAGCCTGCCGCATCGCCTCGAATGGAGTCGGATCTCACACAGACCAGTGAATTGTCGGCGCCCATCCCTGGCGTGCAGCAGCAGGCGAGTGCCTGGGATCGATGGACCGTAAGCGCGCCATGAACCCCACATTCAAAGCCGCTAGTTGATGCCCGATGCTGTGCTCCGATTTTTCAGGAGCCCGTTCACCATGATGCGACCCGACGCCAAAGTCGAAAAGGTTTACCTCTATCCCAAGCCCGTCGACTTCCGAAAATCCATCGACGGGCTCGCCGCTCTGGTGGAACTTGATATCAAGGTGGCCGTATTCGATCCGGTACTTTTCGTATTTCTTAACAAACCACGCAATCGCGTGAAGATCCTCTATTGGGAGCGTAACGGCTTCTGCCTTTGGCTCAAGCGTCTGGAATCCGAACGTTTCAAAACTTCGCCCGACGCCACCGACGAAGCGATTGTCCTGACGGTCCAGGAACTGAATTGGCTACTCGATGGCTTCGACCTCTGGCGCAACCGTCCGCATCAGGTACTGACCCCGCGCTTCGTCGCCTGAGTCGGTATAATCCACGGCATGATTTCCATGCCCAAAGACCTCCCTGACGACCCTGTTCTGCTCAAGCAATTGCTTGAGCAGATGATCAGCGAGCGTGAATCGGACAAGGGCAAGATCGTTCACCTCGAAGAGGAAAACGCCTTGCTGCGCCAGCGCTTGTTCGGCCGCTAGTCTGAGCAGTCAGCGGACCCGCTGACGCCACAAATGGCGCTGTTCAACGAAGCAGAAAGCGTTGCCGAGCCAGCCGGTGAAACGGCAGAAGACGAAACCGTTGCACCGGCACGGCAACGCGGCAAGCGCAAACCGCTACCCGCCGATCTTCCGCGCATTGAAGTCATCCACGAGCTGCCTGAGCACGAACTGACCTGTGCTTGCGGGTGCCGTAAGCATGCCATCGGTGAAGAGATCAGCGAGCAGCTCGAAATTGTTCCGATGCAGATCCGTGTGATCAAGCATATCCGCAAGGTTTACGGTTGCCGCGGGTGCGAAAGCGCGCCAGTGACAGCCTACAAGCCCGCTCAATTGATCGAAAAGAGCATGGCCAGTCCAAGCGTATTGGCCATGCTGCTGACCACCAAGTACGTCGATGGTTTGCCCTTTCATCGTTTCGAAAAGGTACTGGGCCGCCACGGCATCGATATACCAAGGCAAACCTTAGCGCGCTGGGTCATCCAATGCAGTGAGCATTTCCAGCCGCTGCTGAACCTGATACGCGACAGTTTGCTTAGCAGCCGGGTCATTCATTGCGACGAAACCCGCGTCCAGGTATTGAAAGAGTCTGGCCGTGAGCCGAGCAGTCAGTCCTGGATGTGGGTGCAAACGGGTGGCCCGCCTGGCAGACCGGTCATTTTGTTCGACTATTCCACCAGCCGGGCGCAGGAAGTGCCGATGCGCCTGCTCGATGGCTATCGCGGCTACGTGATGACTGACGATTACGCTGGTTACAACGCATTGGCTGCCCAAGTGGGTGTTGAGCGCTTGGGCTGTTGGGCCCATGCGCGGCGCAAGTTCGTTGAAGCACAGAAAGTGCAGCCAAAAGGGAAAACCGGACGTGCAGACATTGCGTTGAACCTGATCAACAAGCTGTACGGTGTTGAGCGGGATTTGAGCACGGTGAGCGATGAAGCCCGCAGGGCCGGTCGTCACGAACGCAGCGTGCCGCTGCTGGCGCAATTGAAAAGCTGGATGGAAAAGACCCAGCCCCAAATGACCTCGCAGAACGCACTCGGCAAAGCGGTGAACTACTTGGCGGGCAACTGGAGCAAACTCGAACGGTATGTCGAGGAAGGCTTCCTATCCATGGATAACAATGCTGCCGAACGCGCCGTCCGCCCCTTCGTGATCGGCAGGAAGAACTGGTTGTTCAGTGACACACCGAAAGGCGCGGTAGCCAGCGCACAACTGTACAGCCTGGTTGAAACCGCCAAAGCCAACGGCCAAGAACCCTATGCCTGGCTGCGCCACGCACTGGAGCAACTGCCGCATGCTTCGACGGTGGATGATTACGAAGCGCTGTTGCCGTGGAACTGCAAGCCGGTAATGCCACGGTAAATTGAGACCTCACCCTGCAGTAGATGGGGTTTATGGATCGCTTACGATGCTTCTCCAGCAGGTGCCGGAAATTGTGGTGTCTTCGGGGAGCGGAGCGCTGAGCGTCAGGCGAGCAAACTGGCGCATCGAAGTGATCTCGTACAGCCCCTCTTCCATGGTTGGGTCGCTCAACGAGAACCAGTTTTGCAGCAGGTGAACACGCAACATGGTTTCCAGTGGGTACGGCTTGCGACCACCGCCGGCCTTTGGGTAGTGCGGCTCAATCAATGCCACCAAACCGCTCCACGGCACCACCTGTTCCATCTCGGCCAGGAAACGCTCGCGACGGGTTTGCTTGCGCTTACCGGCGTACTCGAAATCGGAAAAGCCCATCTGACTCATGGGATGGAGGGCTTGTAGAGGGCTGTTGGACGGAGCGCTATTTCAGCACAGGTCTGGCGGCCTGTGCTGACTTGATCGGAGAATCCATAGCGACCTGTCAGGCCTACGCCAAAGAAGTCTAGACACCGAAATGAAAAAAACGGCCGGAATGGCTTGCTCCAAGGCCAGTTTGGCGTAACACTGGCCAGTGCTTTTTTCAAACCGAGTTAACACTTCTTCCCACGCCGTTTCGTCTCCCTGACTGATGTTTTTGAGTGTTTAAAACAAGATATTTAAAAGGGGGCTCAGGGCGAAATGACGGGTTTGTTATTGCTTAACAGAACTTCCGACTTGAATACCTTTAGACGGCCTAGGTCGCAAGCGACCGTGAAGCGCTGGTTGTCGAAGGTACCTTCGCTGGAGAGGAGTTGACGGGTCTGGCGATCCAGCTTGTAGCCTTCGGCAGTTTTCTCGTCGGTTTTCTTTACCCATTTTTCGAACTCGTAGATAGGGAGGAAGCCGACAGCATCTCGGGTATCCAAGACCAGGAAGTCTACCGGTTTGTCGCAATACTTACCTGCCGGGGACAGGTTGTTCCATGCAACGGAGACACACGTCTCAGGGTAACTGAGTGCGTTGATTGCCGATGGTGCCGTGAAATCAATGAAGATATGTCCGGGCTTGCGACCATTACTGTGTTTCTCGATGCAACTTACCGTAGAGGATGCGAGGCTCATGTCATTGCTCGAGAAGGTTTCTTTGATGAAGTAGCTAAAGTGGCTTTTAGGGGCGGGAGAACTCTTGAACCCCTGCGTGACACTGCTGACCTTTTCGAACTCTAGCTCAGCACGGTGGGCAAAATCAGCCAGCATCAGGACGACTAGTGTGCTAAACAAGTAAACAGCCTTTGGTGAGCTCGCGTATCCGGTGATGCCGAGCAGTATCAGGAACGAGACGCTGGTGAAGTAAGAGCCGATGCCGGTAGTGCTTTTCACCGAGAGTATTAGGTATGTGGTTGCCATCGTGACAGCGACCAGTATGGCGACAAAGTCGGCACGGCAGGCCCTGTTGCGGATGATCGCGACCAGCCAACCTGTGGCGAGCACTGCCATTACAACCGTATTAGCCAGACTGCTGAAGGCACCCAGGTAAAAGCGCTCGATGGGGTTTTCCGGGCCAGACGGGACGCGGGTCATTTCGAGGAAGTGCTTCACAGTGGCAAGGTATTCGGTCCAGATTTGCGGCTTGAAAGGAATAAGCAAGAACTGTGGATTGGTCAGAATGCCCAGGGTCAGCAGGAATACGGCTGCAGGAATGAGCAAAGCAGGGACGATCTGCCTTCCCTTAATTCGTCGCAGCATCAGGAAGGCGGCTAGGGGGGCGATCAGCAGCCCGCTCAATTTGAGCGACCCGGCGACTGCAAGGCTCAGGGCTACGCGAACTGTCCCGCTGACCGTTGCTCGCTCGTCATTCAGGGCAAGATATACGGTAAGCAGCGAGAAGAAAGCTACCGTATTTACCGTGCCGAAGCGCAACGAGAAATAGCCAAGGGAAGGGAAGAGGGCAAATATCAGTACCGCACTAGCGCAGCCCCATTCGGGAACCTCCAGACGCTTTAGCGTCTTGCGCATGACGATCATACTCAGAACCGCGAACAACAAGGAAATCTGGCGAGGAGCGACGATCAGGGGCCAATCCACGGAGAGGGCTTGGCTGATCATGAACAGGGGGTAGGTGACTAAGACCAGTGGAGCCCAGAATATCCAGCCGTATGCGTAGTCGTTGATCGAGAATAGTTGCCCCAAGTTGCCAGACTGCAGACCCAAGTGAACTCGGCGGAGGGTTGATTGGAACGCAACGTCATCGATTTCCCGGAAACCGAGTATGCCGAAGTTGCTCGAGAAGGTGAAGTTTTCGAGAAAGAGGGCAGCGATAATGGCGCCGGTTATGGCATAGCAGGCGATCGTGTAAGTACGGAATGAGCGTTCGGTCATCATAAGGGGGTCGTCGGTGAGCTTTGATAGTTCGCGGCGCTATTTCGCCATCTGTATGCGGTAGCGTTCCGCGTCCCAGTTGAGGAGTCCGCAAATGTCGTCGTCGGAAAGGGAGGACAGCCGTGCGTTCGCATCTTGGCGGGCGAGGACATCGTAGTAGCATCGGATTTGTGCTTGCTTGCCGGTATTGAACGTAGGGAGGGTAAACACACCCTTACCGCGAATGAATACGACATCCGGCGTCGGGGTGGCCCTGGCGAGTGAAGAAGGGAGTTCGGCCTCGTCGCTCACCATCACCGCACGAGCGCCAAGAAAGACCACATGATCGGGGTACAGGGCCCAGTCGTCGTGTAGGCGCTCGAAGAGTACGGGGTCGATAGCTAGCTGGTGAAGTAGTGGATCACCGATGGGGCCCCAGGAAAGGGTTTCGTTGCTGCTGATGGGGGCAGTGGGCAATTTGGCTGCAACTGGCGCACGCGGTGCGGTGCGGAAAATGTCTGTCAGTGTGAGTAGGGTGGCATTGGCTTCGGCAATGCTGCCTGCTCCGATCACGACCCCGTGGTTCTGCAAAAAAACTACGTTCGAACCAGGAGTCTCAGCCAGGGCTTCTGCTACGCCAGTCGCCAAGGCAGCCCCTGGCTTGAGATACCTTACGCAGGTCCAGGTGATTCCCGGAGCAGATGCATGGCTGAGGGTCTCGCGAAAGCCTGCTCTGACCAGATGCGCCAGTACCTCGACGGCGTGGACATGGACAACGATCCTGTGGGGCATCAGGGCGTGTAGCAAAGTCTCTATTGATGGACGGAGGTGAGAGTCACCGCAGATGAGGGGCACCACCTCGAAGTTACCGACTTTGATTGCTTCTCGCAGGTGGGCCAGGTCGGCGGGTACAAAGATATCCTTCTCGGCAGCATCGGCGAGCCAAGTGCCGGACGCCTTGACCCAAAGGGTGTCGCCATCCTTCCAGGATATGTTGCCGCCGGCGCCCTGCACCAACAGGGGGTCAGATCCGATGGATGCGCAGTAGGCGCTGACCTCCGCTCGGAGGTCGCTTTTGTCGAGGTTCATCGTTTATCTCCCAGATTAGCAATGAACTTTCTCAGGACGCTGAAGCTCTTGAACGAGGCATCTGGTGTGTTTTCTCCTTCGCCGAGCGATGAGCCCGAATGGATTTTCTGCAGAGTTACTGCATTGATCTTTTGCCGTGCCCCGCGAATGTCATTCACTGGATTGTCGCCTATCATCCAGATGCACTCCCCCACTGGCCGCATTTTCTCAAGTGCGATCTGAAAGGGGGCCTCATGGGGTTTGTCGAAACCGGCTTCTTCGCTGGTTACAATGTAATCGAAGTAATGATCGAGCCCGAAATAGACCACCTTGCGGAACTGGATCTGAGCCGTCAGGTCGGTCACGATTGCGGTCGGGATACCCAGCAGGCGCAGGTCGTCCAACAGGTCTTTGACCTCGTCGAACAGCACGGCATTGCTGAGAAAGGTGCGCCAGTAGGTCTGTTCAAAGTCCAGTGCCAGCAGAACCTGCGAACCCAGGCCCATGATTTCGAGCATGCGCTGCAGGTACAGAAGACGGCTGTGGGAAGACGCGGTGTGTTTCAGGCGAGTTTTGACCTGCTGGCGTGCTTCCTTGAACGCGTTGTCAAACACTTCCGGCTTGATCGAGAAGGTATTGACCACTTTATCTCTGACCGCCTGCTGTGCAGCGGAATGCGCCGGGTCGTAGGGATACAGCGTGTTATCGGTGTCGAACAGGATGGCGTCGGGGAGACGATTGAATCGCTCGGGTGCAAAAATCTTCACTATATGAACCGTTTTGTCAGTGCTTGGTTGATATGGGAGAGGGTAATCAGTTGCATTAGCCCCATGACGCCGTCTTGCCATTGCGGTTTGAGGTCGAGGAATTCGAAGACGCGTGGGCAGACCATCCGCGCTGCCATTTCGATGTCCTGGGCCGACGTTTCGCCCTCTATGGTCAGTTCGACCTCATTCGCGTCGTTACGAGTTGACATGTCGACATGCAGACCGCAAACACCGACCAATACTCGGGTGAGCGAGAGTTCGTTCAGGCCGTTGCGCGAGCGCGCCACGATCTTGAATTGCAGAGGGTGGTTTTTGCCGGCTCCCTCCAGAATGCGCGGATGGATGGGTTGCAAGGACAGCACCAAGTCTGCATAAGCTGCTTGTGGGCGAATAAAGCGTGCCGAGTCCGACTCTCTGCGTTCGAAGGAGGCCAGCACCTTCTCTTCGGTGTGCCCACGCTGATGTACATCGCGCTGGAGCTTGAAGTGGCGTCTCAGGCTTTCGTCGATGTCGAGGTAAACACTCAGATTGTAGCATTCACGAAGGATCGGCATATATAGCGCGTGCAAGCCGCTGGCTATGACAAAGTCATTACTCTTGATCATGAACGGGCGGCTCATGCGGCCGGTTTGATGATCGTAGTGCCTGGAGTGGATGTTCTTCGAGTCGGTCAATGCCACGAGGTCATTGGCGAAGCCTTCAAGGTCGTTGGCCATGGGGTTGAGGTGAGTCATTACCTGCCACATGGGTTTCTGACGGTCCCACAAGTGGTAATCATCACCCGAAAGGGTGGCGACTGAGTGGCCACCAAACAGCCCTTTTATCGCATCCGAATAGGTATCCTTGCCTGCACCAGAGTCGCCGGCGACGCCGATGACGAATGGTTTGCGGCTGAGACGAAAGTAATCGTTGCGGCTGACCGACTCTCGCCAGATTCGAATGGCCAGAACTACACCTGTTGCGACCATCGCTGTATGGACCAGCGACGACAACTTGTCGGCGAACAACCATTGGCTGGCCGCTTGCGGCAGCCATGATGCCTGCTCGACCATCAGTTTGGCGTCAGGGGTAATCAGCAGAGCGCTCACCACATAGAGCAGCGAGAAGATCCCGGCGATAGCGACCGCAACCCGGTTGCTGGCTGCCTGATAGGCCACCAGGGATGTGATGGCCCAGATAAACCATCCTGGCGACGCCGGCGTCATCAGGACCACGAGCAGGAACACCAGGCCGAGCATGGAGTGAAAGAGCTCGAAGTTCGGGCGTTTGATCCGCCAGGCCGCATAGAGCATCAGCAAGTAGACGAGGGGCACCACGTACAGGAGGGTGGTATCGCCGATGCTGAATGCCAGCTGGTAGACTTTCCCTATTTCCGGGTTGTTGAAGAGCATGCTGACGCCTGCGCTGGACAACAGAAATGGCAGAACGGTCACGACGGCGCCCACGCCCAGACCGATCAGCAGGTGTGGCAGGTGCTGGCGCAGAGGGCGGTTGTGTTGCAGGTATATCAGGAAGAACGGGAGTGCCAGCACCATGCTCAGCTTGGCTGAGATCGCAGCAACAAAGACCAGGCCCGTCAGGATCAACCGCGCACGCTTGAGGAAGTAAAGCGACCCGGCAAGCAAAAGCACCGGTATCAGGTCGTTGAACCCGAGCAGGTAACTGCCGACGATCACGATAGGCGATAGCCAATACACAGCAATCAGCAATCGATCACGATCGGGAACTATTTTTCTGAGTACCACCAGAAGCAGGAAGTCTGCGCCGATCAGTGTCAGGCCGTAGCCGAGTATCAGAGGGAGCGAGAGCGCCTTGCATAGCAAAATTGCGGGCAGGAAAGCCACCCACATGACAGAGCCATAGGGAAACGCAGTAATTGCGCCGCCTTGATCCAGCCACGCCCCCCACGGGTTAAGTGTCAGCGTGTTGGTGCTGGTGTCCAGGAATGGCAGATACCACTCGGTCACCGGTGTGGGGGCTACCCATAGTACAAGTACAAGACGAAGTACCAGCCCGATCAGAAAGGTCGGGTGGCAGAGAAACTTTATATTCATGCGTTCGCAGCCAACGTTTCCCAGAGGTCCGGTCGCTTGGTGCAAACCGCTTCGGCAATGATATTCCGCTCGGCCAACAGTTTCGCCAGCATTGGTATCTCGGTTTCGGCGTTACGGCCCTGGAGCTCGGGGGAAACCAGGCACAGTTTGAACCCCGCATCTTGTAGTTGCTTGGCGTCGTCATGGCTGAGTGGGAACTGGGTGAAGCAGTCGACCCATACCCAATCAACTTTGCCTGCCAGTGTCAGTGCCGTTTCAATCGATTCGAACTCGGACACACGGACGGCGCAACGGCGTTCGCCAGCTTTGGACCACTTGATCAGGAACGGAAAGGACTGATCAAGGAAGAAGTAGTCTTCGATTCCCTTTTCTTTCATTAAGGCGATCAGGCGTGCTTCCAGGCCTTCTTCCTTGACGTTCAGAATCAGTGTGCCGTGCTGATAGTCGGCAATCCATTCGTCAAACGATTCACCAGGGACGCAGGGGTCGTGGTGGATAATCAGGTCGTTACCGTAGCTGCGGATATCGACTTCGATGCCATATTTTCCATCTGTGGCATTGAGCTCCTGACGGGTGTTACGTCGATGCGAGATGAGTTTCATGTCCTTAGACTCTTCTTAAGTTGCAAACTGAAATCAACAGTTCTGCGGATGAATTTTCTTTTGGCTGCCCAGTTGACGTTCCAGTGTGAAACGCCGTGGGCGCGCTCACCAAAACGCACAGCAAATCGATAAACTTTCAAACCCTGAATGTGGGCTTGGTAATACGCATACAGGTCAAGTGCAAAGTCCGACGGGGCAGCCTGCCAGCGCTGGAAAAAAGCCTTGGAGAACATGGTGGGTTGAGCGTTTATATCCCACATCGGTTTGCCGAGCAGAACCGTTTCGAAAACGCTCATGCCGAAGGTGAACACAACATCTGCCAATGGTCGGCCGAAACGACGCCCTTTTACAAAAATGTCTGACCCGTGCTGATCAAAGAACGCAAGCCCACGCAAGGCGTCCATTGGGTCAGTTTGCAGGTCTGCATGGGTCCAGCCGAGAATCTCGCCTTCAGCTGCACGCAGGCCGGAAAGAATGCCGTGTCCATAACCTTGATTGACCTCGACCCGTACGCTTCTGCATCCGGAGTAGGACGGCAACAGGCGCTCTAAAACCTGCGGGCTGTCGTCGGTGGAGCCATTGTCGACCAGAATCACCTCTACGCCAGGTTGTTCGACCAGGCCTTTGCAGCGTTCCAGCAGCAGGGGCAAATTGGCCGACTCGTTGTAGCAGGGGATGATGAGCGAAAACTTCATGACTTCTCCGTAAGATTGCTGGCCTTGAACACGAACAACTTCATTCCAAGGAAGTTGAGAGCGGCCGATACACCCGTGGCAATTAAAAATGCAACCGGGACTGCAATGGACAGTGTACTGAGCAGCGCCAGGCAACCGGCGTTGACCAGAACGTTGGCGCCCAATGTGATCGCATACAGCAGGACGAAGCGCCATACGCTGCCAGGCGCATGCTCCTGCTGGCCAAAAGTCCACACCTTGTTGGCAAAGTACGCAAACAGCGTGCCGGTCAGAAAGCCGACTGCTTTGGCCTGATCGACAGTCATCCACTCTGTCCAGACCAGGCCGCGATAGGTCAGGAGATCGATCAGGACAGTCAGCGAGCCTACGACCAGAAAGACTACAAGCTCACGCTTGATCATGCTGTCGTGCCCGGTAAAGCGGGCACCATTGCTTGATAGCGAGACTCCAGTCCGGCAACCGCGTCTTGCGGGATTCGACCATCGTTCTGCAGCCGATAAGGGTGACCTGCCCATTTGTGGAAACAGGACTGCCAGTATTCGAAAGTGCGCAGGTCGTTCGGGGTGCCCCATGACAGGAAACTATCGACTTCGAACAGTTCGCAGCGCAGGCCTGATTCGATGGCATCGTTAATAGTCGAGTCAATGTAGAACTCGCCATTGATGCGACCATCACGCTGAATCAACCGCGAAACCACTTGGCGGAAGTCTTCCGCGCGGCGGAATGTAAAGGTTCCCAGTACGATCGGATCTGTCGCCGGGGATTCCAGTGGGGTCTTCACTGAGATTCGACGAATCTGACCGTTCTCAGCATCGATCCAGCCAAACATTTGTGGATGACGGATGGCATTTGCATGCCCCCTCACGCCCCACACAATGACATCTACTTCTGGATTGTCGACCAGGGCCCGGAATGCCTGTTCATCATAAAGGGCGCCATTGTCGCAGGCGCCAAAGGTAATGGGGCCTTGAACATCCGTGATAGCGCGTTCCAGAGCCTCCAGTCCGAGCAGCGCAGTGCAGGCCTGGCCTTCCGTTACTTGCGGGATTGTTTCAATCACGGTGCCGGGGAATACACGTTCAAGTTCTTTGGCTATTTCTGCGTAACCGGGCATGTCCTGGCGAAGAACGAAGGCATGGTGCTCGGCTTTGGGCAAGTCCTCAGTGGCTTGGGTGACCATGGGTTTGCCTGACACCGGGATCAGTGGCTTGGTCAGTGCATAACCTTCTGTTGCAAAGCGCTGGCCCATTCCCGCCATCGGGATGACCAGGGCGCCATTCGGGGAAGTCTGCGAACGTTTTGATTGCCCGTTCATTGTTTTGAAAGTCGCCGACCAGCCATTGTATTCCCGGACATCGTCCGGTGTGCCCCACTGCATGAAGTGCTGGAGTGGGTAAACCGCGACAGGTTGGTTTTCTGCCAGCAGAGACCTGTAGGCCAGGCTGACGTAATACTCACCACCGACGTTGAGTTGTTGATCCATGGTATTGCGGAACGCTTCGCTCATGGTCTTGCCCGAGTCGAAGTAGTAAGTCCCACTGGACGCGAACTCCTCCATGCGATTGTCGGTGTAGGCCTGCTTCTCTTGAATGTCCTGCACCCAACCCTGCGTTTCGCGGATGTAGGCATAGTTCGTGCTGCCGAGGGTATGCGGGTGAAAGCCTTTGTAGGCAGGGATTGCACCCACACATGCCGTAGCCTTCACGAACTGTTTGAAGTGTTGCCAATCCCAGTAACAAGTGAAGTCGCAATAGTTGATGATCACCGGGGTGTCAGCGGCAATCAGATGCTCTACCTGTCGTACGGCATGGATCGGGCCGAGTTTATGAGCAGGAATACCGACGATCTGACCGGTAGGGCAGTGGTCTTGCAGAATGGACGCCATGCGGTAATCAGGATTATCCAAATGGTCCTGATTGCAAATAAAAATAAAATCGGTTTCACCCGGAAACATATCAATGACATGGGCAATAATCGGCTTTCCGTCTATTTCAATAAGTGGTTTGGGGACTGAGTAGCCTGCTCGACGGAAGCGCTCGCCGAACCCTGACATTGGAATAATTATCTGCACAAAATACTCGTTCACATACGGTGTTGACGTTAAGGTTGTGCACAGCCAGTGTGCCGGCCACGCGACCAATCGCAAATGGGCGGAATTTTAGCCTATAGGCAGGCGCAGAGTCATTAGGGATTCTCCGATTAAGTCAGCACAGGCCGGCCTGACCTGTGCTGAAATAACCCTCCGTTCAGCTACCCCAACAAGCCTTGCCTATGAGCCAGATGAGCTTTTCCGATTTCGAGTACGCCGGTAAGCGCAAGCAAATCCGCCGTGAGCGTTTCCTGGCCGAGATGGAACAGGTTGTGCCGTGGAGTGGCTTAATGGCGCTGATTGAACCGCACTACCCAAAGGCGGGTGGCGGTCGCAAGCCGTATCCACTGGAAACCATGCTGCGTATTCACCTGCTGCAAAACTGGTTTTCGCTGAGCGACCCGGCCATGGAAGAAGCACTGTACGAAATCACTTCAATGCGCCAGTTTGCTCGGCTGACGCTCAGCGCGCCGATTCCCGAAGACACGACGATCATGAATTTCCGGCACCTGCTGGAGAAGCATCAGTTGGCGGCAGGGATTCTGGAAATCATCAACAACTACCTGCAAGACAAAGGCCTGTCGTTGCGTCAGGGCACCATTGTCGACGCCACCATCATCCACGCGCCCAGCTCGACCAAGAACAAGGAAGGCGCGATCCAGAAATGCATCAGACAAAGAAAGGCAACCAGTACTTCTTCGGCATGAAGGCGCATATCGGCGCCGATGCGGGCTACACCGGCCTGGAGAAAAGACCAGAGCATGCGGGGCGGCAAGTGATCTGGCAGATCGCAGCCCGCCGCAGTACCTACAAGCACCTGAGCAAACGCAGTGTGCTCTACAAAGCCAAACGTCAGATCGAGAAGGTCAAGGCACAGGCCCGGGCGAAAGTCGAACATCCCTTCCGTGTGATCAAGCGTCAGTTCGGTTATGTGAAAACCCGCTTCCGTGGCTTGGCCAAGAACACGGCACAGCTGACCACGCTGTTTGCGCTGTCGAATCTGTGGAGGGTGCGCCGCCATTTATTGGCTGTTGCGGGAGAGGTGCGCCCGTGAGAGCAGATAACCAAGGCGTTGCCTTGGTTATCCAATAATCAGCGGCTGAAAATCGGGCGTTTCGGCATCCCCAAGCCGCCTATTTCCGGCTGATGGGCAACTTGTTCGGAGTTTCCCTAGGCTCTGTCTGAAATCCCAAGAAACTCACATGTGGCCCTGGAACAGCTTGGGTTCTGTACAGTCGCCGACCATCTACAGAAAGGAATTCTGTGATGGCAAAGCGGTACGAACTCTCGGATGAAGCGCGGGCAGTGGTCGCTGATCTCTTTACGGCAGTCCACGTCAGGGGCCGGCCGCGCAGCAGTGATCGCTTGATGCTCGATGGTGTGCTCTGGGTGCTCTGCTCAGGAGCAGCCTGGCGAGATATGCCCGAGCGTTTCGGATCTTGGGCGACGGTCTATCACCGCTTCCGAGTCTGGCGAAACCGCGGAACATTCGATCAGATGCTCAGGCGATTGCACCTCAGACTCAATGACAAAGGCTTGATCGATCCCCACACCTGGATGATTGATTCGGCCGCTGTGAGAGCAACCCGTGCTTCATCTGGAGCGCGGAAAAAAGGGGGCCTGACGAGCCTGCCGATCACGCTCTAGGCCGCAGCCGTGGCGGC
>NZ_JARGCS010000052.1 GCF_029193575.1 Pseudomonas entomophila
CGCATCATGGCGTGCGGGCTCCTGAAAGAAATCGGGAGCAAGCATCGACAATCAGGTGAGCGCTTTGAATGTGGGGTTTATGGAGCGCTTACACTGCGCCGGGTGTGCGCTGAAAGCCCAATGCACGACGGCTAAGCGCCGCGATGTCTCGCGTCACGCTCATGAGGAAGCCTTTGAGCGCATGGCGCAGCGGATGCAACTGCATCCAGAGATGATGGAGCGGCGCAGATCCATCGTGGAACACCCGTTTGGCAATCTCAAACAATACCTATTTGGGAACGAGCGGTTCCTGCTACGGCAACTCCAAGGGACGAGAGCCGAAATGGCCCTGGCCGTGACGGCATACAACCTCAAGCGGGCGATCAGCGTACTGGGTACCAAGAAAATGATGCAACTGATGGGCTGAAGAGCCCTTTTCAGCACAAAAACAAACACCCCGAACAAGTCGGGGCGTTTGGTATAGGGCCTATCAGCGTGTTTTCACACAGCCTGTAAAGGCCTCTTTTTTGTTGATTGCAGCGACGCACTGCAGATCGAATTTGGAGCGGGAAACGAGACTCGAACTCGCGACCCCGACCTTGGCAAGGTCGTGCTCTACCAACTGAGCTATTCCCGCGTCGTTATGGGTTGCCATTCTAGCGATCTGCCCAAAAACGTCAACCCCTTGATTCAAAAAAGTTTTATTTCTGCTCCGACCCTTCGCGAAGGTGCGGCCAGGCAGCCAGCAGGTAATGCACCATCGACAACAGCGTCAGCCCCGCAGCAACCAACAGCAGCGCATAGCCGAGGATCACCCAGAAGCCCATCACCGGCGGGTTGGCCAACAGGATCACCAACGCCAGCATTTGCGCGGCGGTCTTCCACTTGCCGAGGTTGGACACCGCAACGTGCGCCCTCGCCCCCAGCTCGGCCATCCACTCGCGCAGGGCCGAGACCACGATCTCGCGGCCGATGATCACCGCCGCCGGCAGGGTCAGCCAGAAGTTGGCGTGCACCTGCACCAGCAGCACCAGGGCCACGGCGACCATCAGCTTGTCGGCCACGGGGTCGAGGAAGGCGCCGAACGGCGTGCTTTGCTGCAGCCGACGGGCCAGGTAGCCGTCGAGCCAGTCGGTCGCGGCGGCGATGGCGAACACACTGCTGGCGGCCAGGTAACTCCAGTGGTACGGCACGTAGAACAGCAGAATGAAGATCGGGATGAGCAGGACGCGTAGAACGGTGAGCAGGTTTGGAATATTCATCGGTACGACTGGCTGCGAGTTGAACCCGGCATTCTACTCGCTATGCAGGCTGGCATAAATCGACTCGGCAAGCTTTTTACTGATACCAGGGGCCTTGGCGATTTCGTCGACACTGGCGCGGTTGAGCTCCTGCAGGCCGCCGAAATGTTTCAGCAGGTCGCGGCGGCGCTTGGGCCCTACCCCTGCAACATCCTCCAGGCTGGAGGTGCGCCGCGCCTTGCCGCGGCGGGCGCGGTGGCCGGTGATGGCGAAACGGTGGGCTTCGTCGCGGATCTGCTGGATCAGGTGCAGCGCCGGGGAATCGCCCTTGAGGGTGAACTCATGGGCGGCGTCGTTGAGGTAGAGGGTCTCGAAGCCGGCCTTGCGGGTCACACCCTTGGCCACGCCGAGCAGGGTCAGGTCGCTCAGGCCCAGCTCCTGCATCACGTCGCGGGCCATGTTCAACTGGCCCTTGCCGCCGTCCACCAGCAGCACGTCGGGCAGCTTGCCCTCGCCATCCTTGATCCGCCCGTAGCGGCGCATCAGCGCCTGGTGCATGGCAGCATAGTCGTCGCCGGCGGTCACGCCTTCGATGTTGAAGCGGCGGTAGTCGGACTTGAGCGGACCCTCAGGGCCGAACACCACGCAACTGGCCACAGTGGCCTCGCCGCTGGAGTGGCTGATGTCGTAGCACTCCAGGCGCTGGGGGACTTCCGGCAGGCCGAGAACCTGGGCCAGGGCGTCGAAGCGCGCGGCCATGTGCTGGCGGTTGGCCAGACGGGCATTGAGGGCCTGTTCGGCATTGGTCACCGCCAGTTGCTGCCAGCGCGCGCGGGTGCCACGCACCCGGTGGCTAATGGTCAGCTCGCGGCCGCGCAAGGTCTGCACGGCTTCGACGAGGGCTTCGAAGTCTTCGTGCACCACGTTGACGATCAGCTCGCCGGGCAACTCGCGCTCGGCGTTGCCCAGGTAATACTGGGACAAGAACGCGGCCATGACTTCGGCCACCTCCTCCTCGATACCCACCTGCGGGAAGAAGTTCTTGCTGCCCAGCACCCGCCCGCCGCGCACGCTGATCAGGTGCACGCAGGCACCACCGGGGTTGACGAAGGCGGCGATGACGTCGACGTCGCCGGAGCCGCCCTCCATGTATTGCTGATCCTGGACCCTACGCAGCAGGGCGATCTGATCGCGCAGCTCGGCGGCCTTCTCGAAGTTCAGGGCCATGGCGGCCGTTTCCATCTCGGCATTGAGCTCGTTGCCCAACTGCTGGCTGCGGCCCTCGAGGAACATCACCGAGTGGCGCACGTCCTCGGCGTACTCCTCGGGCGTCACCAACCCCACGCAGGGTCCCTTGCAGCGCTTGATCTGGTATTGCAGACACGGGCGGGTGCGGTTGGCGTAATAACTGTCCTCGCACTGGCGCACCGAAAAGGCCTTCTGCAACAGGCCCAGGCTCTCACGGATGGCCCCGGCACTGGGATAGGGGCCGAAGTAGCGGCCCTTGGCCTTCTTGGCGCCGCGGTGAATGCCCAGGCGTGGGAAATCACCGTCAGACAGGAATACGTATGGGTAGGACTTATCGTCGCGCAACAGGATGTTGTAGGGCGGCCGCCATTCCTTGATGAGCGTCTGCTCCAGCAGCAGCGCCTCGGTTTCGTTGGCGGTGATGGTGGTCTCGACCTGGGCGATGCGCGCCACCAGCGCGGCGGTCTTGGGCGCCAGGCCGGTCTTGCGGAAATAGCTGGTCAGGCGTTTCTTGAGGTTCTTCGCCTTGCCCACGTACAGCAGCCGGGACTCGGCGTCGAACATCCGGTAGACGCCCGGGCGACCGCTGCAGGTCGCCAGGAACGCGCTGGCATCAAAGATTGGGGACATTTAGAGACTGGCGTCGACCATACCGTGGCGGACGGCCAGCAGCGTCAGTTCGACGTCGCTGGTGACCGAGAGTTTTTCGAAGATCCGATAACGGTAAGTATTGACGGTCTTGGGGGACAGACACAACTTGTCGGAGATGATCTGCACCTTTTGGCAGCCGACGATCATCAGGGCGATCTGGATTTCCCGCTCCGACAGGGCGTCGAACGGCGAGCCCTGCGGCTGGAACGACTTGAGCGCCAGCTGCTGGGCGATCTGCGGGCTGATGTAGCGCTGCCCGGCGAAGGCCAGGCGGATGGCCTGGACCATTTCATCGAGCCCCGCGCCCTTGGTCAGGTAGCCGGCCGCACCGGCTTGCATGAGCCGGGTGGGGAACGGGTCTTCCTCGCACACGGTCACGGCCACCACCTTGGTGTCCGGGTGACTGCGCAACAGTTTGCGTGTGGCTTCCAGCCCGCCGATCCCTGGCATCTTCACGTCCATCAGCACGACATCCGGCTTGAGCTCGCGGGCCAGCTTGAGTGCGGCTTCGCCCGAGTCCGCCTCGCCGACCACCTGCAGCCCGTCGATATCGGCGAGCATGCGCGTGATGCCGGTACGCACCAGATCGTGATCATCGACCACTAGGACCCTAATCAAGCAGACACCTCGTCATGGGGCGATTGGATCCGGCCACCTTAACAAAATTTTTCATGGCTAACCTAGCGCAAAGCGTCATTGAAATATGCCTGCCGGCCCACTCGCTGCAGGCGCGGCGTTTCACGTACCTCAGCCTCCCCGGCGAGGCGGCTGATCAGGTGCCAGACCGCAGCCTGGTCGGCCGATGTCAACCGGCGCAGGGCGCCGAGCAGATGCCCTTCCTCGGCACTGAGACTCTCCAACGGCGCAGGTGTGCGCAGGCCACTGATCACATACAAGGCATCCACCCCCTTGGCTGCCAGCGAGGCCAAGTAGTCGATGCGCGGTGTGCGTTCGCCGCTTTCGTACTTGCCCTGGGCATTGGGCTCGACGCCACCGATGTCGCCGAACACCCGCTGGGTCAGGCCCAGGCGCTCGCGCTCTTCACGTAGACGCGGACCGAATCCTTTCATGCGACTCCCTTCCTCTTTCGACAACTCCGATCGGGTGCATCCAGCACCCAGGTGAATGGCAGTAGCGCCAGGTCGCACTATGCACATTGGATCCAATTTAAGCAAGCCACTATACGGCTACCTATCTGCTCCTGTGCAGACAAGTCGTCACATGGATTGGTTATCGCCTATGACGCGCTGCATGCGCACGAAGCACTCGTCCTCGCCCATCTCGACGAAACCACAACGCCGGTACAACTGCCGCGCAGGGTTGCTCCTGAACACCATGAGACGTAGCAGTGGTAAGCGCCGCTGTGCCGTCCAAACAGCCAGTTGGCTCAACACCCAGCTCCCCACCCCGCGCCCCCGGTGCTCGGGTAGCAGGTGCAGTTCACGGATGAACAGGGCTTGTCGGTCCTGGCTGAGGCTGCAGAAACCCAACACCCTGCCCCCCTCCTCCACCAACCATTGCTCACGCCAGCCCCAGGCCTGGTCGAATGCTTCTTCGATCCACAGCAGGTCGAACTCACGGTAATACGGCAACATTGCCCGGCGCGTAAGGTCGCGGGCGAAGGTGAGGTGGTCATTGCTGGCGGGGGTGAGCTTCAGGTCATGCATGGCGGCGTTCTCGGTAGGCGCGACTTCGTGGCAAGGCCTGCATGCCTGCGACAATCTCTCTCGTTCAGCCTAGGGCTTGCATTGACCGAGGTCACGCCTTGGTAACGAATTGTTTCTAAGCTCTGTGTCCACGGCAACCCCGCCCGCTTCCCTCGGAGCTCCGATGGCAATTCCATCCCTGGCCGGCCAGCCCGACCTGCCGCGCAACGACCCCAGGCCGCAACTGGCGCACCGCCCTGGCCGCGCCACCCTCACGCTATTCATCGGCCTGTTGCTGGCCGGCCTGGCCTACACCGGCTGGAGCCTGCAGCAGGACGTCAGCGCCAGTGGCACGACAGTGACTACGGTGACGCCATTCCTGCTCTTGGGCCTGGCCCTGCTGATCGCCCTGGGCTTCGAGTTCGTCAACGGCTTCCACGACACCGCCAATGCCGTGGCCACAGTGATCTACACCCACTCGTTGCCAGCATCGGTAGCGGTGGTCTGGTCGGGGTTGTGCAATTTCCTCGGTGTGCTGCTTTCCAGTGGCGCAGTGGCCTTCGGCATCATCGCCCTGCTACCGGTGGAACTCATCCTCCAGGTCGGCTCCGGCGCGGGCTTCGCCATGGTCTTCGCTTTGCTGCTGGCGGCGATCATCTGGAACCTCGGTACCTGGTGGCTGGGTTTGCCGGCCTCGTCCTCGCACACACTGATCGGCTCGATCATCGGGGTGGGCGTGGCCAACGCGCTGATGCATGGCCGCGAGGGCACCAGCGGGGTGGACTGGAGCCAGGTCAGCAAGATCGGCTACGCCCTGCTGTTCTCGCCACTGATCGGCTTCGCCTGCGCCGCCCTGCTGCTGCTCGCCCTGCGCCTGCTGGTCAAGCGCCGCGAGCTGTACCAGGCGCCCCAGGGCCAGACTCCACCCCCGTGGTGGATCCGTGGCCTGCTGATCCTCACCTGCACCGGTGTGTCGTTCGCCCACGGCTCCAACGACGGACAGAAAGGCATGGGCCTGATCATGCTGATCCTGGTGGGCACCCTGCCGATGGCCTACGCGCTGAACAAGACCATGCCCAGCGAGCAGGCGTTGCAGTTCTCCGCAGTGGCCGAGGTGACCCGTCAGGCCTTGGTGCGCGTCGCGCCCGAGCCATTGACCGCATCTGCGCGCCAGACCCTCACCGCATTCATTGCCGAGCCCAAGGCCAGCCCGCAGTTGCTGCCGGCGCTGGCCGCGCTGACCGGGATGATCGGCGAGGAGGTCAAGGGCTATGGCTCGCTCAACCGCGTGCCGGCTGAGGCGATGGCCAACGTGCGCAACGACATGTACCTGACCAGCGAGGCCATCCGCCTGATCGACAAGCACCAGTCGGTCGCCTTCGATGCCGACACCCGCAGCCATGTGCAGTTGTTCAAGAAACAGCTGGACGACGCCACCCGCTACATCCCGCTGTGGGTCAAGGTCGCCGTGGCCATCGCCCTGGGCTTGGGCACCATGGTTGGCTGGCGGCGCATCGTGGTGACGGTCGGCGAGAAGATCGGCAAGACCCACCTGAGCTACGCCCAGGGTGCCTCGGCGGAGGTGGTGGCGATGTGCACCATCGGCGCGGCGGACATGTTCGGGCTGCCGGTGTCGACGACCCACGTGCTGTCGTCGGGGGTGGCCGGGACCATGGTCGCCAATGGCTCGGGGATCCAGCGGCGGACGCTGCTGAACCTGCTGATGGCCTGGGTATTGACCTTGCCGGCGGCGATGCTGCTGGCGGGGTGCCTGTATTGGTTGTTGAACCACCTCTTCTGAAAACAACAGCGTCCTTGTAGGAGTAGCTTGCCCCGCGATGCGCTGGTGAATTCACCTACGCTCTCGTAGGGCCCGCCCCTACAGGTAATACAGTGCCCAAGCTAATGCAGTGTGGAATCAGCCCGGGATCTTCAGCCCGCGCTGCACCGCCGGGCGCTCCAGGAACGCCGCCAGCACCCGCTGCACCTCCTTGAACTCATCGAACCCCACAAGCTCCCGGGCGTTGTAGCGCTCCACCAGGTTGCGCACCCACGGGAAGATGGCGATGTCGGCGATGCTGTATTCACCCACCACCCACTCACGCCCGACCAAATGCCGGTCGAGCACGCCCAGCAGGCGCTTGGATTCGTTGACGTAGCGATCGCGAGGGCGCTTGTCCTCGTAGTCCTTGCCGGCGAAGAAGTGGAAGAAACCGACCTGGCCGAACATCGGCCCGATACCGCCCATCTGGAACATCAACCATTGCAGGGTCTGGTACCGGGTCGCCGGGTCAGCACTCAGCAGCTTGCCGGACTTCTCGGCCAGGTACTGCAGGATCGCCCCCGACTCGAACAACGGCAACGCCTGGCCGCCCGGGCCGTTGGGGTCGAGGATGGCGGGGATCTTGTTGTTGACGCTGAGGGAGATGAATTCGGGGGTGAGCTGGTCATTGCTGTCGAAGCTGACCTTGTGCGCTTCGTAGGGCAGGCCGATCTCTTCGAGCATGATCGACACCTTGACGCCGTTTGGGGTCGCCAACGAGTACAGTTGCAGGTGCTCGGGGTGCTGCGCGGGCCACTTGCGGGTAATGGGGAATGCGGAAAGATCGGTCATGGTCGGTCCCGGGTTTGCAAGGAAGCCCCCACTCTAGGGGATTGCCCAGGCACTTGACCAATGACAAAGAAGTGGCGCGCTCGGTGAGCGCGCCACGGCTTGACTCAGAAGCGCGGCGCGACGGCCTCCGCGGCGCGGGAGATGACCACTTCGACACGCCGGTTGAGCTGACGCGACCGCGCATCGTTGTTGGTCGCCACCGGGTACTCCTTGCCATAGCCGGCGGTGGTGATCCGCTCCAGCCCCACACCCTGTCGTCGCAGGGCATTGGCCACCGAAGCGGCACGGCTTTCGGACAGCCGTTGGTTGAGGGCATCCCCCCCGGTGGAGTCGGTGAAGCCTTCGACCAGTACCTTGCGCTCTGGATTGGCATGCAGGTACTCGGCCAACTGCTGGATCATCCGGGCACTACCAGCACGCAGTTCGGCGCGACCGGTGTCGAACAGCACATCACCAAAGGTGACCACGGTGCCACGCTCGGTCTGCTTGGCCTTGAGCGCTTGCAGCGCCTTCAGCTGGGCCGTGCGTACATCTAGCCGCGCCTGGGTGCGCTGGGCCTCGATACCGTGCAACCCCGCCTCGGCCAGGCGCAGCACGATCGTCTGTTCGGCAGTTTCGATCCTTCGATTGGCCAGGTAGGCCAGTTGCTCGACGTCGGCGCCTTTGCGGTCCTTCAGCGAGGCCTGCTCGGCCTGGCCCAAGGCGCGGTAGGCGTCCTGGGTCTCCAGGGCGGCGATACGGCTGGCCTCGGGTTTGGCCTGCAGCACCGTGTAGGCTTCGCGGGCCTGCAACAGCGCCGGGTTCTCGGGGGTGGTGCCGCAGCCGACAAGCACCAAGGCCACGGCTGACAGGCCGGGCAGAAGACGGGATTTCATCATGGTCGAGTCCTCAGATCGTGGTCACAGCGGGAGGGGCGTCCGGCGCATCGAGCATTTCCTGCTTGAGCACTGCGATACCCTTGCGGGCGTTCTCCAACTGCTCTTGGGTCTTGCTTGCCAGCGCCTTGCGTTCAGCCAGGCGGGCGTCGGCTTCGGCCTGTTCGGCCAGGGTGCGCACCTTGGCAATGTTCTGCTCGCCGAGCGAACGCTCCATGGCCTGGAGTTTTTCCTGGGCGGCACGCATCTCCAGCGGGGCGTATTGCGTGGCATCGGCGGCCACCGCGCGGTTGACGGCGGTGCGGGTCAGCTCGATCTGCTCGCTGGGAATGACGACGCTGGCGCAACCGACCAGCGTCAACAGCAGGCCGGCGAACGGCAGGTACTTGGAAGTGAATCGGGCACGCATGAAAGGACTCCTCAGTGCGTTGGCAACTCGCGGACACAGGGCTCCCGCCGTATCCGCACGGTGATGGTCAAAAGAGTGGGAAAGTCGGTGATGCTCTTAGGGTCCGGCCGTATCAAACGTCCGAAAGCGGGGACCGTGAGTAGGAAGCGATGAACATCAGAGACAGCCTTTTGTGAAAACGACGCCAGACTAGTCTCAGGAATCGGCAGCTCACATAGGAATTGTCTGAGCTAGCAGGTAGGAAATTTCGACAGTGTGTACGATCCGCGATAGGGCAGCCTATGCCGCCCACCGCCCTATCGTCACACCAGCCCATGGGCCTTTTGCTTGAGTCTTTCGGTGTCCACTCGCACGAATACCGAATCGGCGCTGACCGTCAGCACATCCCCCGCCCAGACTTCGCAAAGCACCCGGCTCTTGCGCCCCACCGCGCCTTCCACCCGCGCCTTGAGCAGCAACTCGACCCCCATGGGCGTGGGGTTGAGGTAGGTCAGGTTGAGGGTGCCGGTAACGCAGTCGATGCGTGGCAGGCTGCCCGGCTCGCGGCCTTCGGCGCGGTAGTGATAGGCCATCGCGGTCCAGTTGGAGTGACAGTCGACCAACATCGCCAGCAGGCCGCCATAAACCAGGCCCGGCCAGCCGATGAAACCGCTATCGGGCGAGTGGCGGCTGATCAGGTGGATGCCGTCGGTGTCCCAGTGGCTGCGGATATGCAGGCCACTGGGGTGGGAACAGCCGCAGCCGTAGCAGGTGCCTTCGGGGGCGGCCAGTTCCTGAAGGGAAAGTGCGTGCTCGTTCATACGCTTCCTGTGCTTGTTCGAATGGGAAGGCAGCACAGGGATAGTACGCCAATACGGGACAAACGACCTTTTCGACGCGCATGATTCCGAGCTGGAATGAACTTCTTCCTATTGGGCTCGGTACACACCCGCCATGTCCAGACGCCTGATACCCTCCATCACTGCCCTGCACTGTTTCCAGTGCCGCGGCCCGCCAGCTGAGCTAGAGGAAATGCTCTTTCTCCAGCCGCCCCATCCTCGGCTACGGCGACGAGACCGAGATGCTGCTCATCGAACCCGGGCATCCACCTGGACATCCGCAACGAACTGGAGCCGTTCGCTTTGGTGCAGGCCAAGGCCGACATCGCCGTCTTCTTCGGCCAAGGCAACTGGACGAGGGCAAGTTGGTAGGGCCGGCACGAACTTCACGAATCCTAGGAATGAAACCAATCCAATAATTCGTTTGCGAAACAACCCCGCGGCACGCTTCGATTGACGACAAACTCGAACACTAAGGCCCGCGTGTCCATGAACCAGGAAAGCATCAGCCAGTCCATCGCCATCGTTCACCCGATCACACTTTCCCATGGCCGCAATGCCGAAGTCTGGGACACCGACGGCAAGCGCTACATCGACTTCGTCGGCGGCATTGGCGTGCTCAACCTGGGGCACTGCAACCCGGCAGTGGTCGAGGCGATCCAGGCCCAGGCCGCACGCCTGACCCACTACGCCTTCAACGCTGCGCCCCATGGCCCGTACCTGACGCTGATGCAGCGCCTGACCGCGTTCGTGCCAGTCAGCTACCCGCTGGCGGGCATGCTGACCAACAGCGGCGCGGAAGCGGCGGAGAACGCCCTGAAGGTGGCGCGCGGTGCCACCGGCAAGCGCGCCATCATCGCCTTCGACGGTGCCTTCCATGGCCGCACCCTGGCAACCCTGAACCTCAACGGCAAGGTCGCGCCTTACAAGCAGCGGGTCGGTGAGCTGCCCGGCCCGGTGTATCACCTGCCCTACCCCA
Source organism: Pseudomonas entomophila (assembly GCF_029193575.1). GTDB lineage: Bacteria > Pseudomonadota > Gammaproteobacteria > Pseudomonadales > Pseudomonadaceae > Aquipseudomonas > Aquipseudomonas entomophila_G. Next base: position 10,461 of record NZ_JARGCS010000052.1, read on the forward strand.
GCGCCGACACCGGCGTCACTTGCGAACAGGCGCTCAAGGCCCTGGAGCGCCTGTTCAGCGTGGAGCTGGCGGTGGAGGACGTGGCTGCGTTCATTCTCGAACCGGTTCAGGGTGAAGGCGGCTTCCTCGCCCTGGACCCCTACTTCGCCCAGGCCCTGCGGCGCTTCTGCGACGACCACGGGATCCTGATCATCATCGACGAGATCCAGTCGGGCTTCGGCCGCACCGGTCAGCGCTTCGCCTTCCCGCGCCTGGGCATCGAGCCGGACCTGCTATTGCTGGCCAAGAGCATCGCCGGCGGCATGCCGCTGGGTGCTGTGGTCGGGCGCCGCGAGCTGCTCGACGCGCTGCCCAAAGGCGGCCTGGGCGGCACCTACTCGGGCAACCCGATCGCCTGTGCCGCGGCATTGGCCAGCCTGGCGCAGATGAGCGATGAAAACCTCGCCACCTGGGGTGAGCGCCAGGAGCAGGCGATAGTCGCCCGTCATGCGCGCTGGAAGGCCAGCGGACTGACCCCGGCACTGGGACGGCTGACCGGCGTGGGCGCCATGCGCGGCATCGAACTGGTCAATAGCGATGGCAGCCCGGCACCGGGGCAACTGGCAAAGGTGCTGGAGGCAGCGCGGGCCCGTGGGCTGCTGTTGATGCCCAGCGGCAAGGCGCGGCACATCATTCGTCTGCTGGCACCCCTGACCATCGAGCCGGCGGTGTTCGAGGAAGGGCTGGATATCCTCGAGCAGTGCCTGGGGGAGCTGAACTGAACCTTACAGGCCCAGTTCCTCGGGGGTGAGCATGTCGGATTCGAAAGCGATCCAGCCGCCTTCTAGTTCGGCGTGGCCGTTGACGATCGGACCGTAGTAGGTCAGGCCGTTCTCCAGTGTCACGCAGATGTGCGTAGCTGATTTCTCGGGGGCCGCGAGGGTACCGACGAAATGCACCTTCTTCAGGGTTTCAGTCACCGCTTCGAGGCCTACGCGCATGCCGGGGTTTTCCGATGCCTCGGCGTCACCGCCACGGTCTTCGGCGCTAATGGTCACGGTGGCGGTGTAGGGGTACTTGCTCAAGCGGGTGGCCTCGATGGGGAGTTGTGGGGGGCATAGGGTACGGCAGCGCAGGGGTGTTGTCTCTAGCGGCCCTATCGCGGGTCAAGCCCGCACCTATAGGGCCCCCAGCGCTCCGACGGGCGGCGGGGTCGCTGCAGGAGCGGGCGGCCCGAACAGACACCCCTCTGCATGGCCTCCCCCGCCCCGATCTGTTAGGGTGCCCGCCGAAGCACGCCATACCACACGAGGACACCGAGTGAGCGCCGAAGAACCCCTGATCGCCGACCTGTTCGAGGTCGACAAACGCCTGACCCTCAAGCCCGTCGTGGACTTCAACACCTACCTGCGCAACGCCTTCGGCGACGGCCCGTGCCGCTGCCACCGCTGCGTCGAGCTGGGCGGCGACGAAAGCAGCTACAGCCACCGCCATACCTTCGAGCTGGAAGGCCGCCAAGTACATCGACGCTTCTCCAACACCGCAGGCAGCGACGTGCTGCAGGCACTGAAGAAGGCTTGGCTGTCCTACACCAAGGGCGAGCTGCGGGTCGTAGGCGAACTGGACCTGGCCACCGTCAAGACCTTCACCGAAAGCGCCCTGCACGAGCGCCTGCTGGCCCTGTTGCCAGCCAGCGGCCTGGCCCGCGAGATGGACGGCACCTGGCAGTTGCAGGCCCAGGCCGACTGACAGCCAGGCGGTGCGGCAGGATTCTCCCGGTCTGCTAACGTGGGAGAATCCTCACCTGCAGGTGACCCGACCATGGCCCGCACAACCCCCATCGAGCTGTACCGCAACATCGGCATCGTCGCCCATGTGGACGCCGGCAAGACCACCACCACCGAACGCATCCTGTTCTACACCGGGGTCAACCACAAGATGGGCGAGGTGCACGACGGCGCCGCGACCATGGACTGGATGGCCCAGGAGCAGGAGCGCGGCATCACCATCACCTCGGCGGCGACCACGGCCTTCTGGCAAGGCTCGACCAAGCAATTCGCCGACAAGTACCGCTTCAACATCATCGATACCCCCGGCCACGTCGACTTCACCATCGAGGTGGAGCGCTCGCTGCGCGTGCTCGATGGCGCGGTGGTGGTGTTCAGTGGCGCCGACGGGGTCGAGCCGCAGTCCGAGACGGTGTGGCGCCAGGCCAACAAGTACCATGTGCCGCGCCTGGCCTACATCAACAAGATGGACCGCCAGGGCGCCGATTTCCTGCGCGTGGTCAAGCAGATCGACCAGCGCCTGGGCCATCACCCTGTGCCGATCCAGCTGGCCATCGGAGCAGAGGAAAACTTCATCGGCCAGATCGACCTGGTGAAGATGAAGGCCATCTACTGGAACGAGGGCGACCAGGGCACCAGTTACCGCGAGGAGGATATCCCCGCCGAATTGCAGGCCCTGGCAGACGAATGGCGCGCACACATGGTCGAAGCCGCCGCCGAAGCCAATGACGAACTGACCTTGAAGTTTCTCGAAGGCGAAGAACTGAGCGTCGATGAAATCAAGGCCGCGCTGCGCCAGCGCACGATCGCCAACGAGATCGTGCCGACCATCCTCGGCTCGTCGTTCAAGAACAAGGGCGTGCCGCTGATGCTCGACGCGGTGATCGACTACCTGCCCGCGCCCAGCGAAATCCCCGCGATCAAGGGCACCGACCCGGACGACGAGAACAAGCACCTGGAACGCCACGCCGACGACCACGAGCCGTTCTCGGCGCTGGCCTTCAAGATCGCCACCGACCCCTTCGTCGGCACCCTCACCTTCGCCCGCGTCTATTCCGGGGTGCTCAGCTCAGGCAACGCGGTGCTCAACTCGGTCAAGGGCAAGAAGGAGCGCATCGGCCGCATGGTGCAGATGCACGCCAACCAACGCGCCGAGATCAAGGACGTGTGCGCCGGCGACATCGCCGCCTTGATCGGCATGAAGGACGTGACCACCGGCGACACCCTGTGCGACCTCGACAAGCCGATCATCCTCGAGCGCATGGACTTCCCCGACCCGGTGATCTCCGTGGCGGTGGAACCCAAGACCAAGGGCGACCAGGAGAAGATGGGCATCGCCCTGGGCAAGCTGGCCCAGGAAGACCCCTCGTTCCGGGTCAAGACCGACGAAGAGACCGGCCAGACGATCATCTCCGGCATGGGCGAGCTGCACCTGGACATCATCGTCGACCGCATGCGCCGTGAGTTCAATGTCGAGGCCAACATCGGCAAGCCGCAGGTGGCGTACCGCGAGAAGATCCGCAACACCTGCGAGATCGAAGGCCGCTTCGTGCGCCAGTCCGGCGGGCGCGGCCAGTATGGCCACTGCTGGATCCGCTTCGCCCCGGGCGACGAGGGCAAGGAAGGCCTGGAGTTCATCAACGAAGTCGTCGGCGGCGTGGTGCCGCGCGAGTACATCCCGGCGATCCAGAAAGGCATCGAGGAGCAGATGAAGAACGGCGTGCTCGCCGGCTACCCGCTGATCAGCCTGAAAGCGGCGGTGTACGACGGCTCGTACCACGACGTCGACTCCAACGAGATGGCCTACAAGATCGCCGCATCCATGGCCACCAAGCAGCTGTCGCAAAAAGGCGGCGCGGTGCTGCTGGAGCCGGTGATGAAGGTCGAGGTGGTGACGCCGGAAGAATACCAGGGCGATATCCTCGGCGACCTGAGCCGGCGCCGCGGGATGATCCAGGACGGTGACGAGACGCCCGCCGGCAAGGTGATCCGTGCCGAAGTGCCGTTGGGCGAGATGTTCGGCTATGCCACGTCGATGCGCTCGATGACCCAGGGGCGGGCGAGCTTCTCGATGGAGTTCACCCGCTATGCCGAGGCGCCGGCGAGCATTGCCGATGCGATCGTGAAGAAGAACCGGGGGGAATAGCCCCCGGCATCGTTTGCGCTTGGGCCGGCGCTATCGCGGGGCAAGCCCCACGGTACCCCGCTGGTTTCGGCATCAGCAGGGTGCCTGTGGGAACGGGCTTGCCCCGCGATGACGTCGACTCATCCAGCACTGAACCTCAATGCTGCTCCCCCGCCCGCCGCAACAGCTTCTTGCAGCGCTCCGACAGGTGCACCACGCGCAGGTGCTTGCCCACCCGGGAATACCGCTCGCGCAAGGTCTGCAACGCCGCGATCGCCGAATAATCGACGAAGCTCAGGTGCTTGCAGTCCAGCATCACGCTGGCCGGATCACCGGCCGGGTCGAACTGCTCGAGAAACGGCGTGGTGGAGGCGAAGAACAGCGTGCCATGCACCTGGTAATGCTTGACCCCCTCGCCGTCCTCATGGCTGTCGGCATACAACTCCCGGGCATGCTGCCAGGCGAAGTTCACCGCAGCGATGACGATCCCGAACAGCACCGCCGTCGCCAGGTCGGTGAACACCGTCACCACGGTTACCGCGATGATCGCCAGTACGTCGCTCACCGGCACCTTGTGCAGCACCCGCAACGAAGCCCAGGCAAAGGTCTGCTGCGCCACCACGAACATCACCCCCACCAACGCCGCCAGCGGAATGCGCTCGATCATCGGCGACAGGAACAGAATGAACAGCAGGATCATCACCCCGGCCACTGCACCCGACAAACGCCCACGGCCATTGGAACTGAGATTGATCACGGTCTGGCCGATCATCGCGCAACCGCCCATGCCGCCACACAGGCCCGAGACCATGTTGGCCGCGCCCAGGGCCACGCACTCGCGATCAGGGTAGCCACGGCTCTCGGTGATCTCGTCGGTAAGGTTGAGGGTCAGCAGGGTTTCCAGCAGACCGACCATGGCCATCAGCAGCGCGTAGGGGGCGATGACTTTCAGGGTTTCCAGGTTCCACGGCACGTCTGGCCAGGCCAGTTGCGGCAGGCCGCCGGCGATGTGGGCCATGTCGCCGAGGGTACGCGTGGGCAGGTCGAGCAGGAACACCAACAGCCCCACGCCCAAGATCGCCACCAGCGCCGGCGGCACCGCGCGGGTAAGTTTCGGCAGCGCGTAGACCACCAGCATGGTCAGCGCCACCAGCCCCATCATCAGGTACAGCGATGTACCCGTCAGCCAGCGCTCACCGTCCTTGAAGTGCTCAAGCTGCGCCAGGGCGATGACGATGGCCAGGCCATTGACGAAGCCCAGCATCACGGGATGCGGCACCAGACGCACCAGCTTGCCCAGGCGCAAGGCGCCGAACAGGATCATCAGCATGCCGCCGAGCAGCACCGTGGCCAGCAGGTATTGGGCACCGTGCTGCACCACCAGGGCGACGATCACCACCGCCATCGAGCCGGCCGCGCCGGAGATCATCCCCGGGCGACCACCGAACAAAGCGGTCAGGGTACAAATGATGAAGGCGCCGTACAGGCCCATCAGCGGGTTGAGGTGGGCCACCAGGGCGAAGGCGATGCACTCGGGCACCAGCGCGAAGGAGGTGGTCAGGCCTGCGAGCAGGTCGGCGCGAAGTCGGGCGGGTTTCATGGATTTGCGGTATCCAGCACCTACAGAGTAGGAAGCGACGTTTCGAATGGGAGCGCGATGTTACGGAAAATGTCCGACAGCGGCGAGCACGGCTCGACTCAACGTACCCGCTCGCGGCTCTGCACGGCCAGGTCCAGGGCGCGCTGCATGTCCAACCGTGCCGAGCGGCCGAGGTCCGGGTGGTTTAGCCGACCGTTACGCTCCGAAGGCAGGATCGGCGCGGTCAGGTCCTCGGCGTCCATGGCTTCGAAGTCCTGCTCCGGGCCCAGGGTCAATGCACTGCGGCGCAATAAGGTACGCAGCTGCTCAGGGGTCAGTTGCGGGTTGATCGACAGCATTGCCGCTACTGTCGCGGCCACCAGCGGCGTGGCATAGGAGGTACCGCAGTGGGGTTCATCGGCCTGCGTCGGCTGGATGCACGCGGCGGCGCTGATGTCCACGCGCATATCGATGTTCGAGCTACGACGCTTGACCACGTGGCGCGGGTCGTCCACCGGCGTGTCCTGGCCACTGCGCTGGTGGCCGCCGACCACCAGCAACTGCTCGGTGACGAACGACGACGGCAGGCGGTACTCGTCGGTACCCGACCAGGAGGCGCCATTGCCCGCCGAATTGACCACCACCACATCCGGGTGCTTGGCTCGCAGCCAGAGGAAGAATTCCTCCAGCAGCTCCTCGTAACCACTCATGGCCAGGCCCGAGCGCACTAACGAATCGACTTCGTCGCCCGCCACATCCCGAGCGCCTACACGGTGGAGGCCCCAGCTCCAGTTCAGCACCCGCACGCCGTCCTCGACCAGGTTCACCGATGCGGCGATATTGGCGGTGATACCGGCATCGCTGTTGCGCTCGACAATCACCTCGAAACCCGGGCTGGCCGGGCCCAGCCCCGTGAGAAAACCGCCCGCCACGCCTTCGCCACGTGCCGCCAATATTCCGGCCACATGGCTGCCATGCCCCTGCGCGCGATCGCCATCACGGCCATAGAGACAGGTAGCCCTGGGCAGGCAAGCACCCCGGTAAGCGCTGAAGGCTGGCGCGTCGAAGTCCACCTCGCGCTCGATCACGCCGATGCGCACCGGCTGTACCGGCACGGCCGAGGCCGACACGCGCCGCTGGTAGTAGTAGAGGGCGTCCATGAAACGGTTGGCGGCCCATTCGTCCGCCTGGCTGAGGGCCTTTTCGGCTCGGCCCGCGCCCTCCTCGCCGCGCTCAGGGGCAGACTCTTCGATGACCACCGCGTCCACGCTGGTTTCGCTGCCTATGCGCAGCACCAGCGCATCACGCTGCACCAAGTCGCGCACCGGCAGGCGCAGCTGGTAGACGTTCAGCGGGGGGATAGCGCCGACCAGCGTGGCGCCGTACTTCTCGGCGATGCGCCGCGCCTCCTGGAGGCCGTCGTGTTTTTCCTCGATCAACAGGCTGACCAGGTCGAGGTAGGTGGTCAGGCCATCCATGTTCTTCGCCACCGCCTCGGGGCCGGCAGCGACCACATGGCTGCGCTGGCGGGTGAGCCACACGGGGTTGCTTTTCTGCTCCCCGGCCTGCAACCACAACGGCGCGCTGCGTTGCTCGGGCGTCTCCAGGGTAAGCATGAGGGTATCGGCGTCGCGTTCGATCGCCCGGTCGGGAAGACGGCTTCCACCGAGCCACACCTGCGGCATCGCCGCGCCCATGCCTTGGGTGCGCAGGCACCAGCGCTGCGGGGTGTCGGCCAGCACGTCGGCGCAGCGTTGCAGGTGCTGGATGCGCAGGGCGTCCTGGGCATGCACGCCTTGGGCGAGGAGTAGGAGCAGGATGAGCTGGCGCTTCATGGGCGCGTTCCGGTCGGGCCTTTTTGCTGCGACTGCCGGAGCCAATCAAAGGTTCAGCGCAGCCTGCTCCGGCCCGCCTGCGTCCCGATCGCACCGCAAGCTCCTCTGCGCAGGGCCATGGCAAATTCAAATCCCTGTGATCCACACCCGGCACAATGCTGACAAATTTGCCATCATGTTCATTCCACCTGCGGAGAACACGGACATGCCGCTACGCCCCCTCATCGCCGCCCTGCTGCTGGCGACCAGCCTCACCGTCCAGGCCTCCACCGAGGTCGTGCCGCTGCAACACCGCAGCAGCGCGGAGCTGCTGCCCGCCGCCCAGTCCTTCATCGGCAAGGACGGCAGCGTCAGCGCCTTCGAGAACAAGCTGATCGTCAACGCCAGCCCCGAACGCATCGACGACCTGCGCGCCCTGCTGCAGCAGTTGGACACCGCGCCCAAGCGCCTGCTGATCAGCGTCGACAACAACGACAGCAACTTCCAGGACAACCGCGGCAACGCCCGGGTGATCCGCTATGGCACCAGCAACCGCGAGGGCGGGCTGCAACAGGTGCAGGCCAGCGAGGGCCAACCGGCTTTGATCCAGGTCGGCCAGAGCGTGCCCATCACCAGCACCTCCACCGACGGTTATGGACGCGTTCAGAGCGACACCGAATACCGCAACGTGACCCAAGGCTTCTACGTTACGCCGAGCCTGAGCGGCGATACGGTTCGTCTGCAAATAAGCACCAATAACGACCGAATGAGTAGCGAACGCCCGGATGTAGTGAAAGTGCAGAGCACCGACACGACAGTCACCGGCAGGCTGGGCGAGTGGATCACCCTGGCCGGGTACAACCAGCAGAGCCAAGCCGAACGCAGCGCCTCCGCCCTGAGTTACAGCACCCAGCGCGGTGAAAACATGGCATTACGGGTGAAAGTCGACCTTCTGGACTGATCCCAGGCAATTAGAGGCCTCGACCCAAGGCCTCGAAACTGACCACAGAGTCGCATTAGACCAAAGATGTAGTAAGACAAAAAAATCACTACAAAACATTTGACAGGCACTTTTTCCCAAGGGCATGATGGCCTCGCTCCCGCTAATCAGAGGCCTTGGCAAGGGCCTTCGAGATGCACGCCTTCCACCCTTGGAGGCATCTCGTGTCTATACGGCCCACAAGGCGGTTCGATGGGATTGCGACTGCAACGAAGAAGTTGTCCCGAGGGACGGAAGCGCATCACCGCAGTCACAAGGCAAGCCCTGTCGCGTCACAGCTAGGCATCCACGAGCCGAACTGTCGCCGCATGTCGCCCGCACTGCACCCCCTTCCCCTTCGAGCCTCCTCGTTCGCCGCCGCCATTCCACCGGGCAAGACAGCCGCCAAGGCTTCTGATCCGCGTGCCGAGCACCAGCACTTACTTCACCAAGACTGATGCGACGAGGTTTTATTTCCATGGCACTGACACGCGAACAGCAAATTGCAGCCCTCGAGAAAGACTGGGCCGAGAACCCGCGCTGGAAAGGCGTGACCCGTACCTACACCGCCGCCGATGTCGTTCGCCTGCGTGGCTCCCTGCAGCCGGAGCACACCCTGGCCCGCCTGGGTGCCGAGAAACTGTGGAAGCTGGTCACCGAAGGCGCTCACCCGTCCTTCCGCCCCGAGAAAGATTTCGTCAACTGCATGGGCGCCCTGACCGGCGGCCAGGCGGTGCAGCAGGTGAAGGCCGGCATCCAGGCCATCTACCTGTCCGGCTGGCAAGTGGCCGCCGACAACAACTCGGCAGAGTCCATGTACCCTGACCAGTCGCTGTACCCGGTCGACTCCGTACCGACCGTGGTCAAGCGCATCAACAACGCCTTCCGCCGCGCCGACCAGATCCAATGGAAAGCCGGCAAGAACCCAGGCGACGACGGCTACATTGACTACTTCGCCCCGATCGTGGCCGACGCCGAAGCCGGTTTCGGCGGCGTGCTGAACGCCTATGAGCTGATGAAGAACATGATCGAAGCGGGCGCCGCCGGCGTGCACTTCGAAGACCAACTGGCCTCGGTGAAAAAATGCGGCCACATGGGCGGCAAGGTCCTGGTACCCACCCAGGAAGCCGTGCAGAAGCTGGTGGCCGCGCGCCTGGCCGCTGACGTTTCCGGCGTGCCGACCATCATCCTGGCCCGCACCGACGCCAACGCCGCCGACCTGCTGACCAGCGACTGCGACCCGTACGACCAGCCATTCGTGATCGGCGAGCGCACCCGTGAAGGCTTCTACAAGGTACGCGCCGGCCTCGACCAGGCCATTGCCCGCGGCCTGGCGTACGCCCCGTATGCCGACCTGATCTGGTGCGAAACTGCCAAGCCAGACCTGGACGAAGCCCGCCGCTTCGCCGAAGCGATCAAGAAGGAGTACCCGGACCAGTTGCTGTCGTACAACTGCTCGCCGTCCTTCAACTGGAAGAAGAACCTGGACGACGCCACCATCGCCAAGTTCCAGCGCGAGCTGTCGGCGATGGGCTACAAGCACCAGTTCATTACCCTGGCCGGCATCCACAACATGTGGCACGGCATGTTCAACCTGGCGCACGACTATGCCCGCAACGACATGACCGCCTACGTCAAGCTGCAGGAACAGGAGTTCGCCGACGCCAGCAAGGGCTACACCTTCGTGGCGCACCAGCAGGAAGTCGGTACCGGCTACTTCGACGACATGACCACCGTGATCCAAGGTGGCGCCTCGTCGGTGACCGCACTGACCGGCTCGACCGAGGAAGAGCAGTTCCACTGATAACGGTGGGTTGTTGATAAGGCCCGGGGTTCGCGAGAGCCCCAGGCCTTCGTTTTTCTGGAGCGGCCCGTGACAGGGCCACATCCGACAGGGCAAATACCCAGATCAGGTCTATGCTTATGCCAGCCCAGCAGCAAGGACCGCCCATGCCCCGTCCACGCCATCTGCTCGTCCTGGCCCTGATCGCCGCCGCCCTCTATCTATATGCACAGGCCACCGGCAACGTGCTGCTCGCCCTGCTGGCCAAACCCATTCCCGTGCTGACGCTGATCGCCTGGCTGCACCACGCCCGCGCAACGCCCTACCGGCACTGGATCGTCATCGGCCTGGTCTTCTCGGTGCTGGGCGACCTCCTGCTGGCGATACCGCACGACCTCTTCGTCTTCGGCCTGGCCGCCTTCCTATGTGCCCACCTGGCCTATCTACGCAGTTACTGTGACAAGACTTTGCGCCCCGCCCTTGCGGCACTGACGCTGTCGCTGCTGATCGGTAGCGCATTGTTCGCCCTGCTCGCCAGCCACGGCCTTGGGCCGCTGCTGCTACCTGTGGCGCTCTACGCCCTGGCAATCACCGCCATGCTCTGGCGTGCCCTGGCCTGCGGCGGCATGGCCGGCCTGGGAGCTTGCGCCTTCGTGTTCTCCGACAGCCTCATTGGTATCGACCGCTTCGTCAGCCCATTCGCCGCAGCCCCCTACGTGATCATCCTGGCCTATTGGCTCGGCCAGTGGCTGATCGCCGCCTCGGCGAATACCCGTGAAAGCACGGAAACATTGATCCAGAGCGCTGCGAATGCACCACGCAACTGCTAGAACGAGAGTTTTTCTCATTGGCAAGCAGTGCACGCTGAAACGAACTATCCAAGGAGCAGGAAGAGTAAAAGAGCGCGGCGCGGGTTAGATGATATTAATTATCATTACGAACTTAGCGGGTCGTTACGCGAAGCAAGAAACATAATTAACAAAACCACGCGCAATGCCCGAAGCTCAAGGGTTTCAGCCATTTACGAAAGATTTTTGTTCTTAATCCTACGAATAAATTTGCCATAGAAATTTTACTTGGAAAGGGTTTACCCATAAAATCAGCGCGATTGATTCAGCTGCGACATTTGGTCACTGCATCTGCGACGCAGGTCGCCGCTCTACTTATTTCAGACTGCAGAGCTGGGTCTCTGTATAAGGATTTCTAGCATGTCCGATTCGGTAGGACTGATCGCCCACAACTGGGGCCTTGCCATCTTCCTCCTGGGTGTCGTCGGCCTGTGTGCCTTCATGCTCGGCCTGTCCAGCCTGCTCGGTAGCAAGGCCTGGGGCCGCGCCAAGAACGAACCCTTCGAATCCGGCATGCTGCCCGTCGGCAGCGCCCGCCTGCGCCTGTCCGCCAAATTCTATCTGGTCGCGATGCTGTTCGTGATCTTCGATATCGAAGCCCTCTTTCTCTTTGCATGGTCTGTGTCCGTCCGCGAAAGCGGCTGGACCGGATTCGTCGAAGCACTCGTTTTCATAGCAATTCTGTTGGCAGGTCTTGTCTACCTTTGGCGCGTCGGGGCACTTGATTGGGCTCCCGAAGGTCGCCGCAAGCGGCAAGCGAAGCTGAAACAATGAGGCTTTGGCATGCAATACAATCTCACCAGAATCGATCCGGATGCGCCCAACGAGCAGTATCCTGTCGGTGACCGGGAAACCGTCACCGATCAGCTGCTAGAGGACCAGGTCCACAAGAACATCTTCATGGGCAAGCTCGAAGATGTGCTGCGTGGCGCGGTCAACTGGGGTCGCAAGAACTCCCTCTGGCCGTACAACTTCGGCCTGTCCTGCTGCTACGTGGAGATGACCACGGCCTTCACGGCGCCCCACGACATCGCGCGCTTCGGCGCCGAAGTCATTCGGGCCTCGCCGCGCCAGGCCGACTTCATGGTCGTCGCCGGTACCTGCTTCATCAAGATGGCGCCGATCATCCAGCGCCTGTACGAGCAGATGCTCGAACCCAAGTGGGTCATCTCCATGGGTTCGTGCGCCAACTCCGGTGGCATGTACGACATTTACTCGGTCGTTCAAGGGGTCGACAAGTTCCTCCCCGTGGACGTGTACGTGCCTGGCTGCCCGCCTCGCCCCGAAGCCTTCCTGCAGGGCCTGATGCTGCTGCAGGAGTCGATCGGCCAGGAGCGACGCCCGCTTTCCTGGGTCGTCGGTGATCAAGGCATTTACCGTGCCGAGATGCCCGCCCAGAAAGACCTGCGTCGCGAACAGCGTATCGCGGTAACCAACCTGCGCAGCCCCGACGAAGTCTGATCCAGCGACCTGCCGCCCGCTCCCGAAGGAGCCGGCGGCCTGGCTTCATTCTCTACGTTGACTCAAAGCGACCGAGACCATGACAGCGGACACCGCTATTTATATTCCGCCTTACAAGGCTGACGACCAGGATGTGGTCGTCGAACTGCACAACCGTTTTGGCGCCGACGCTTTCGTCGCCCAGGAAACCCGCACCGGCATGCCGGTACTGTGGGTGAACCGCGCCCAGCTCAAAGACATCCTCACGTTCCTGCGCAACGTCGCCAAGCCGTACAGCATGCTGTACGACCTGCACGGCGTCGACGAGCGCCTGCGCACCCAGCGCCGTGGCCTGCCGGCCGCCGACTTCAGCGTGTTCTACCACCTGCTGTCGGTCGAGCGTAACAGCGACGTGATGATCAAGGTCGCGCTCAGCGAAGGCGACCTGAACCTGCCTTCGGTCACCGGTATCTGGCCCAACGCCAACTGGTACGAGCGCGAAGTCTGGGACATGTTCGGTATCGACTTCGCCGGCCACCCGCACCTGTCGCGCATCCTCATGCCGCCGACCTGGGAAGGCCACCCGCTGCGCAAGGACTTCCCGGCACGCGCCACCGAGTTCGACCCCTACAGCCTGAACCTCGCCAAGCAGCAGCTGGAAGAAGAATCGGCGCGCTTCAACCCCGAAGCCTGGGGCATGAAGCGCCACGGTGCCAACGAGGACTACATGTTCCTCAACCTCGGCCCGAACCACCCATCCGCCCACGGCGCCTTCCGTATCGTCCTGCAACTGGACGGCGAAGAGATCGTCGACTGCGTCCCGGACATCGGCTACCACCACCGTGGCGCCGAGAAGATGGCCGAGCGCCAGTCGTGGCACAGCTTCATCCCCTACACCGACCGCATCGATTACCTCGGCGGGGTGATGAACAACCTGCCGTACGTACTGGCGGTCGAGAAGCTGGCCGGCATCCAGGTGCCGCAGAAGGTCGACACCATCCGCGTGATGCTCGCCGAATTCTTCCGCATCACCAGCCACCTGCTGTTCCTGGGTACCTATATCCAGGACGTGGGCGCCATGACCCCGGTGTTCTTCACCTTCACCGACCGCCAGCGCGCCTACACCGTGATCGAGGCGATCACCGGTTTCCGCCTGCACCCGGCCTGGTACCGCATCGGGGGCGTCGCCCACGACCTGCCGCGCGGCTGGGACAAGCTGGTCAAGGACTTCGTCGAGTGGCTGCCCAAGCGCCTGGACGAATACACCAAGGCCGCCCTGCAGAACAGCATCCTCAAGGGCCGTACCATCGGCGTCGCCGCGTACAACACCCAGGAAGCCCTGTCGTGGGGCACCACCGGTGCGGGCCTGCGTTCCACCGGTTGCGACTTCGACCTGCGTAAAGCCCGCCCCTACTCCGGCTACGAGAACTTCGAGTTCGAAGTACCGCTGGCCCACAACGGCGATGCCTACGATCGCTGCATGGTCCGCGTCGAGGAGATGCGCCAGAGTATCCGCATCATCGACCAGTGCCTGCGCAACATGCCGGAAGGCCCGTACAAGGCGGACCACCCGCTGACCACGCCGCCACCGAAAGAGCGCACCCTGCAGCACATCGAGACCCTGATCACCCACTTCCTGCAAGTCTCGTGGGGCCCGGTCATGCCGGCCAACGAGTCGTTCCAGATGATCGAGGCGACCAAGGGCATCAACAGTTACTACCTGACGAGCGATGGCGGCACCATGAGCTACCGCACCCGGATCCGTACCCCGAGCTACCCGCACCTGCAGCAGATCCCTTCGGTGATCAAAGGCAGCATGGTCGCCGACCTCATCGCGTACCTGGGCAGTATCGACTTCGTTATGGCTGACGTGGACCGCTAAGCATGAACAGCACGCTTATCCAAACCGACCGTTTCGCCCTGAGCGAAACCGAGCGCTCGGCCATCGAGCACGAGATGCATCACTACGAGGACCCGCGCGCGGCGTCCATCGAAGCCTTGAAGATCGTCCAGAAGGAACGCGGCTGGGTGCCGGACGGCGCCATCTACGCGATCGGCGAAGTGCTGGGCATCCCCGCCAGCGACGTCGAGGGCGTGGCCACCTTCTACAGCCAGATCTTCCGCCAGCCGGTCGGTCGCCACATCATCCGCGTCTGCGACAGCATGGTCTGCTACATCGGCGGCCATGAGTCGGTCGTCAGCCAGATCCAGAGCGAGCTGGGCATTGGCCTCGGCCAAACCACCGCGGACGGGCGCTTCACCCTGCTGCCGGTGTGCTGCCTGGGCAACTGCGACAAGGCCCCGGCCCTGATGATCGACGACGACACCTTTGGCGACGTGCTGCCTGCTGGCGTCTCCAAGCTGCTGGAGGGTTACGTATGACCATCACTTCCTTCGGCCCGGCCAACCGCATCGCGCGTTCGGCTGAAACCCACCCGCTGACCTGGCGCCTGCGTGACGACGGCGAGCCGGTCTGGCTGGCCGAGTACGAGTCCAAGAACGGCTACGCCGCGGCTCGCAAGGCCCTGGCCGACATGTCCGCCGATGACATCGTGCAGAGCGTCAAGGACTCCGGCCTCAAGGGCCGTGGCGGCGCAGGCTTCCCCACTGGCGTGAAGTGGGGCCTGATGCCCAAAGACGAGTCCATGAACATCCGCTACCTGCTGTGCAACGCGGACGAAATGGAGCCCAACACCTGGAAAGACCGCATGCTGATGGAGCAACAGCCCCATCTGCTGGTCGAGGGCATGCTGATCAGCGCCCGCGCGCTGAAGGCCTACCGTGGCTACATCTTCCTGCGCGGCGAGTACACCACCGCGGCGAAGAACCTCAATCGCGCCATCGATGAAGCCAAGGCCGCAGGCCTGTTGGGCAAGAACATCCTCGGCTCTGGTTTCGACTTCGAGCTGTTCGTGCACACCGGTGCCGGCCGCTACATCTGCGGTGAGGAAACCGCGCTGATCAACTCGCTGGAAGGCCGCCGCGCCAACCCACGCTCCAAGCCGCCCTTCCCTGCCGCCGTCGGCGTGTGGGGCAAGCCGACCTGCGTGAACAACGTCGAGACCCTGTGCAACGTCCCGGCCATCGTCGCCAACGGCAACGACTGGTACAAGTCGCTGGCCCGCGAAGGCAGCGAGGACCATGGCACCAAGCTGATGGGCTTCTCCGGCAAGGTGAAGAACCCGGGCCTGTGGGAATTGCCGTTCGGCGTAACCGCCCGCGAGCTGTTCGAAGACTACGCCGGTGGCATGCGCGACGGCTTCAAGCTCAAGTGCTGGCAACCCGGCGGTGCCGGCACCGGTTTCCTGCTGCCAGAACACCTGGATGCGCAGATGTACGCCGGTGGCATCGCCAAGGTCGGCACCCGCATGGGTACGGGCCTGGCCATGGCGGTCGACGACAGCATCAGCATGGTTTCGCTGCTGCGCAACATGGAAGAGTTCTTCGCCCGCGAATCGTGCGGCTGGTGCACCCCCTGCCGCGACGGCTTGCCGTGGAGCGTGAAGATGCTGCGCGCCCTGGAGAAAGGCCAAGGCCGCGCCGAAGACATCGAGACCCTGCTGGGTCTGGTCAACTTCCTCGGCCCAGGCCGCACCTTCTGTGCTCACGCACCGGGTGCCGTGGAGCCTCTGGGCAGCGCCATCAAGTACTTCCGGTCCGAGTTCGAGGCCGGTGTCGCGCCAGCAAGCGCTGCCGACACCCTGCGCCCGAACTTGGCCAAGCCGATTACGGTCGGCGCATAACAAGATGAAACGCGGGTGGTCCGTGCCACCCGCCAGCCTGCAGGCCGGCCCGAACGATTCGCGGCCGGCCGCAGGCTCACCGATTTCCATTAGCCACGCCTGCTCACGCGGGCCAACGAAGAACTTTGAACCATGGCCACTATCCACGTAGACGGCAAAGCGCTCGAAGTCAACGGTGCGGACAACCTGTTACAGGCTTGTCTGTCGCTCGGCCTCGACATCCCCTATTTCTGCTGGCACCCGGCGCTCGGAAGCGTCGGCGCCTGCCGGCAATGCGCGGTCAAGCAGTACACCGACGAGAACGACACGCGCGGTCGCATCGTCATGTCCTGCATGACCCCTGCCTCCGACGGCACCTGGATCTCCATCGACGATGAAGAGTCCAAGGCGTTCCGCGCCAGCGTCGTCGAATGGCTGATGACCAACCACCCGCACGACTGCCCGGTGTGCGAGGAAGGCGGTCACTGCCACCTGCAGGACATGACGGTAATGACCGGCCACAACGAGCGCCGCTACCGTTTCACCAAGCGTACCCACCAGAACCAGGACCTCGGCCCGTTCATCGCCCACGAGATGAACCGCTGCATCGCCTGCTACCGCTGCGTGCGCTACTACAAGGACTACGCGGGCGGCACCGACCTGGGCGTATACGGCGCCCACGACAACGTGTACTTCGGTCGCGTTGAAGACGGCGTGCTGGAAAGCGAGTTCTCCGGCAACCTCACCGAGGTCTGCCCGACCGGCGTGTTCACCGACAAGACCCACTCCGAGCGCTACAACCGCAAGTGGGACATGCAGTTCGCCCCGAGCATCTGCCACGGTTGCTCCAGCGGCTGCAACATCAGCCCCGGCGAGCGCTACGGCGAACTGCGCCGCATCGAGAACCGTTTCAACGGCTCGGTGAACCAGTACTTCCTGTGTGACCGCGGCCGCTTCGGCTACGGCTACGTCAACCGCGCCGACCGCCCACGCCAGCCGATCCTCGCCGATGGCACCAAGCTGAGCCTGGACGCCGCACTGGACAAGGCCGCCGACCTGCTGCGCGGCCGCACCATCGTCGGCATCGGCTCGCCCCGCGCCAGCCTCGAAAGCAACTACGGCCTGCGCGAACTGGTCAGCGCCGAGTACTTCCACTCGGGTATGGAAGCCGGTGAGCTGGCCCGCGTGCGCCTGGCCCTGAGCGTGCTGAACAACAGCCCGCTGCCGGTGCCGACCCTGCGTGACATCGAGGACCACGACGCCGTGTTCGTCCTCGGCGAAGACCTCACCCAGACCGCCGCCCGTGTCGCCCTGGCCGTGCGCCAGGCCACCAAGGGCAAGGCTGAAGCCATGGCCGACGCCCTGCGCGTGCAACCGTGGCTCGACGCTGCGGTGAAGAACATCGGCCAGCACGCGCTGTACCCGCTGTTCATCGCCTCGCTGGCAGAAACCAAGCTCGACGACGTTGCCGAAGAGTGCGTGCACGCCGCCCCTGCCGACCTGGCGCGCATTGGTTTCGCCGTGGCCCACGCCATCGATCCGAGCGCCCCGGCCGTCGCCGGCCTGGACCAGGACGCGCAAGCCTTGGCCCAACGCATCGCCGACGCCCTGGTCGCGGCCCAGCGCCCACTGGTGGTCGCCGGTACTTCCCTGGCCGACCCGGCCCTGATCGAAGCCGCCGCCAACATCGCCAAGGCCCTGAAGCTGCGCGAGAAGAACGGCTCGCTGAGCCTGGTGGTGCCGGAAGCCAACAGCATCGGCCTGGCCATGATGGGCGGCGAATCCGCCGATGCCGCGCTGGACGCGGTCATCAGCGGCAAAGCCGACGCCATCGTGGTGCTGGAGAACGACCTGTACGCCCGCCTGCCGGCCGCCAAGGTCGACGCTGCCCTGGCTGCGGCCAAGGTAGTGATCGTCGCCGACCACTCCAAGACCCCGACCACCGACCGCGCCCACCTGGTGCTGCCGGCCGCCTCGTTCGCCGAAGGCGACGGTACCCTGGTCAGCCAGGAAGGCCGCGCCCAGCGCTTCTTCCAGGTGTTCGACCCGCAGTACCTGGACAGCAGCATCCAAGTCCACGAAGGCTGGCGCTGGATGCACGCCCTGCGTGCCACCCTGCTGAACAAGCCGGTCGACTGGACGCAACTGGACCACGTCACCAGCGCCTGCGCCGAAGCCGCCCCGCAACTGGCCGGCATCGTCAACGCGGCGCCCAGCGCGGCCTTCCGCATCAAGGGCATGAAGCTCGCCCGTGAGCCACTGCGCTACTCCGGCCGCACCGCCATGCGCGCCAATATCAGCGTGCACGAGCCACGTACCCCGCAAGACAAGGACACCGCCTTCGCCTTCTCCATGGAAGGCTACTCGGGCTCGGCCGAACCGCGCCAGCAGGTGCCGTTCGCCTGGTCGCCGGGCTGGAACTCGCCGCAAGCCTGGAACAAGTTCCAGGACGAGGTCGGCGGCCACCTGCGCGCCGGCGACCCAGGCATCCGCCTGATCGAGTCCCAGGGCGATCGCCTGGAGTGGTTCAGCGCCATCCCGGGTGCTTTCAACCCGGCCCGTGGCACCTGGACCGCCGTGCCGTTCTTCCACCTGTTCGGCAGCGAGGAGAGCTCCTCCCGCGCCGCCCCGGTGCAAGAGCGCATCCCGGCCGCCTACGTGGCCCTGGCCAAGTCCGAGGCGGACCGCCTGGGCGTCAACGACGGTGCCCTGCTCAGCCTGAACGTGGCCGGTGTGTCGCTGCGCCTGCCGCTGCGTATCAACGAGGAACTGGGCGCAGGCCTGGTCGCCCTGCCGAAAGGCCTGGCCGGCATCCCGCCCGCCATCTTCGGTGCCACCGTCGAAGGCCTGCAGGAGGCAGCACAATGAGCTGGTTCACCCCCGAAGTGATCGATGTGATCCTCACCGTGGTCCGGGCCATCGTGGTCCTGCTCGCGGTGGTGGTCTGCGGCGCGCTGCTCAGCTTCGTCGAGCGCCGCCTGCTGGGCTGGTGGCAAGACCGCTACGGTCCGAACCGTGTCGGCCCGTTCGGCATGTTCCAGATCGCCGCCGACATGCTGAAGATGTTCTTCAAGGAAGACTGGAACCCACCCTTCGTCGACCGCATGATCTTCACCCTGGCGCCCGTCGTGGCCATGAGCGCCCTGCTGATCGCCTTCGTGGTCATCCCGATCACCCCGGTGTGGGGCGTCGCCGACCTGAACATCGGCCTGCTGTTCTTCTTCGCCATGGCCGGTCTGTCGGTCTACGCGGTGCTGTTCGCTGGCTGGTCGTCGAACAACAAGTACGCCCTGCTCGGCAGCCTGCGGGCCTCGGCGCAGACCGTGTCGTACGAGGTGTTCCTGGGCCTGGCGCTGATGGGCGTGGTGGTGCAGGTGGGCTCGTTCAACATGCGCGACATCGTTGAATACCAGGCCCAGAACCTGTGGTTCATCATTCCGCAGTTCTTCGGCTTCTGCACCTTCTTCATCGCTGGCGTCGCCGTGACCCACCGTCACCCGTTCGACCAGCCGGAAGCGGAACAGGAACTGGCCGACGGCTACCACATCGAATACGCCGGCATGAAATGGGGCATGTTCTTCGTCGGTGAGTACATCGGCATCATCCTGGTCTCGGCGCTGCTGGTGACCCTGTTCTTCGGCGGCTGGCACGGCCCGTTCGGCCTGCTGCCACAGGTACCGTTCCTGTGGTTCGCCCTGAAGACCGCGTTCTTCATCATGCTGTTCATCCTGCTGCGCGCCTCGATCCCGCGCCCACGCTATGACCAGGTGATGGACTTCAGCTGGAAGTTCTGTCTGCCGCTGACCCTGATCAATTTGCTGGTGACCGCTGCGGTTGTGCTCTACAACACGCCAGCCGTCGCGGCCCAGTGAGGATTTGACCCATGTTCAAATATATCGGCGACATCGTTAAGGGCACCGGCACCCAGCTGCGCAGCCTGGTGATGGTGTTCTCCCACGGGTTCCGCAAGCGCGACACCCTGCAATACCCCGAAGAGCCCGTGTACCTGCCGCCGCGCTACCGCGGCCGTATCGTCCTCACCCGCGACCCCGACGGCGAGGAGCGCTGCGTGGCGTGCAACCTCTGCGCGGTGGCCTGCCCGGTCGGCTGCATCTCGCTGCAGAAGGCCGAGACCGAGGACGGCCGCTGGTACCCGGAGTTCTTCCGCATCAACTTCTCGCGCTGCATCTTCTGCGGCCTGTGTGAAGAGGCGTGCCCGACCACCGCGATCCAGTTGACCCCGGATTTCGAAATGGCCGAGTTCAAGCGTCAGGACCTGGTGTACGAGAAAGAAGATCTGCTGATCTCCGGCCCCGGCAAGAACCCTGACTACAACTTCTACCGTGTTGCGGGTATGGCGATCGCTGGCAAGCCGAAAGGCTCCGCGCAGAACGAAGCCGAGCCGATCAACGTGAAGAGCTTGCTCCCATAAGGACAGAAAGATGGAATTCGCTTTCTACTTCGCATCCGGGATCGCCGTGGTCTCCACCCTTCGCGTGGTGACCGGCACCAACCCCGTGCACGCCCTGCTCTACCTGATCATTTCGCTGATTTCCGTGGCGATGATCTTCTTCGCCCTGGGTGCGCCGTTCGCCGGCGCCCTGGAAGTGATCGCCTACGCTGGCGCCATCATGGTGCTGTTCGTCTTCGTGGTGATGATGCTCAACCTCGGGCCGGCTTCGGTCGCCCAGGAACGCGGCTGGCTCAAGCCAGGCATCTGGGCGGGGCCGGTGATCCTCGCCGCCCTGCTGCTGCTGGAGCTGCTGTACGTGCTGTTCGTCGCCCCGAGCGGCGCCGGCATCAGCGGCACCACCGTCGACGCCAAGGCCGTCGGCATCAGCCTGTTCGGCCCCTACCTGCTGGTGGTCGAGCTGGCCTCGATGCTGCTGCTGGCCGCGGCCGTCACCGCCTTCCACCTGGGCCGCAACGAGGCGAAGGAGTAAATCATGGGTGCTATCCCTCTCGAGCATGGTCTGGCGGTCGCCGGCATCCTGTTCTGCTTAGGTCTGGTTGGCCTGATGGTCCGCCGCAACATTCTCTTCGTGCTCATGAGCCTGGAAGTCATGATGAACGCCGCTGCCCTGGCGTTCATCGTCGCCGGTGCCCGTTGGGTGCAACCCGACGGCCAGGTGATGTTCATTCTGGTGATCAGCCTGGCAGCCGCCGAGGCCAGCATTGGCCTGGCGATCCTGCTGCAGCTGTATCGCCGCTTCCACACTCTCGACATCGATGCTGCCAGTGAGATGCGCGGATGAACCTTCTCTTCCTGACTTTCGTCTTCCCCCTGATCGGCTTCCTGCTGCTGTCGTTCTCGCGTGGGCGGTTCTCGGAGAACCTGTCCGCGCTGATCGGCGTCGGCTCGGTCGGCCTCTCGGCCGCCACGGCCGCCTACGTCATCTGGCAATTCAACGTCGCCCCGCCTGAAGGCGGCGCGTACAGCCAGTTGCTGTGGCAGTGGATGTCGGTGGACGGCTTCGCGCCGAACTTCACCCTGTACCTGGACGGCCTGTCGGTCACCATGCTCGGCGTGGTCACCGGCGTGGGCTTCCTGATCCACCTGTTCGCCTCCTGGTACATGCGCGGCGAAGCGGGCTACTCGCGCTTCTTCTCGTACACCAACCTGTTCATCGCCAGCATGCTGTTCCTGATCCTGGGCGATAATCTGCTGTTCATCTACTTCGGCTGGGAAGGCGTGGGCCTGTGCTCCTACCTGTTGATCGGTTTCTACTACAGCAACCGCAACAACGGTAACGCGGCACTGAAGGCCTTCATCGTCACCCGCATCGGCGACGTGTTCATGGCCATCGGCCTGTTCATCCTGTTCGTCCAGCTGGGTACCCTGAACGTGCAGGAACTGCTGGTGCTGGCACCGCAGAAGTTCCAGGCCGGCGACACCTGGATGGTCCTGGCCACCCTGATGCTGCTCGGTGGCGCGGTCGGTAAATCCGCCCAGTTGCCGCTGCAGACCTGGCTGGCCGACGCGATGGCCGGCCCGACCCCGGTTTCGGCACTGATCCACGCCGCGACCATGGTGACCGCGGGCGTCTACCTGATCGCCCGTACCCACGGCCTGTTCACCCTGGCGCCGGACATCCTGCACCTGGTCGGCGTGGTCGGTGGCGTCACCCTGGTACTGGCCGGCTTCGCCGCGCTGGTGCAGACCGACATCAAGCGTATCCTCGCCTACTCGACCATGAGCCAGATCGGCTACATGTTCCTGGCCCTGGGCGTTGGCGCCTGGGATGCGGCGATCTTCCACCTGATGACCCACGCCTTCTTCAAGGCCCTGCTGTTCCTGGCCTCCGGTGCGGTGATCGTCGCCTGCCACCACGAGCAGAACATCTTCAAGATGGGCGGCCTGTGGAAGAAGCTGCCGCTGGCCTACGCCAGCTTCGTGGTCGGTGGCGCTGCCCTGGCGGCCCTGCCGATCCTGACCGTGGGCTTCTACTCCAAGGACGAGATCCTCTGGGAAGCCTTCGCCAGCGGCAACACCAACCTGCTGTACGCGGGCCTGGTGGGTGCGTTCATGACCTCGCTGTACACCTTCCGCCTGATCTTCATCGCCTTCCACGGCGAAGCGAAGACCGAAGCCCACGCTGGCCACGGCATCAGCCACTGGCTGCCACTGGGCGTGCTGATCGTGCTGTCGACCTTCGTCGGCGCCTGGATCCACCCACCGCTGGCCGGTGTGCTGCCTGAAAGCGCCGGCCACGCCGGTGGCGAAGCCAAGCACTCGCTGGAAATCGCCTCGGGCGCCATCGCCATCGCCGGTATCCTGCTGGCGGCGGTTCTGTTCCTGGGCAAGCGTCGTCTGGTCACCGCGATCGCCAACAGTGGCATCGGTCGCGTCCTGTCGGCCTGGTGGTTCGCCGCCTGGGGCTTCGATTGGATCTACGACAAGCTGTTCGTCAAACCTTACCTGCTGATCAGCCACATCCTGCGCAAGGACCCGGTTGACCGCGGCATCGGCCTGATCCCTCGGATGGCCCGTGGCGGCCACGTCGCCATGAGCAAGACCGAGACCGGCCAGTTGCGTTGGTACACCGCCTCTATCGCCGTGGGTGCCGTACTGGTGCTCGGCGCCGTGGTAGTGGCCGCGGTATGACCCTGAATAGTGCGAACCTCGCGAACCTTGCGACTCTGCGAAAGGAAACGAACCCGTCATGATTTTGCCTTGGCTGATCCTGATCCCCTTCATCGGCGGCCTCCTGTGCTGGCTGGGTGAGCGCTTCGGCGCCACCCTGCCACGCTGGATCGCGCTGCTGACCATGTCCCTGCTGCTCGGTATCGGCCTGTGGCTGTGGGGCAACGGCGACTACACCCTGGCCCCTGCCCCGGGCGCGGAACCTGCCTGGACCCTCGAATACAAGGTCGAGTGGATCAAGCGCTTCGGCATCAGCATCCACCTGGCCCTCGACGGCCTGTCGCTGCTGATGATCCTGCTGACCGGCCTGCTCGGCGTGCTGTCGGTGCTGTGCTCGTGGAAAGAGATCCAGCGCCACGTCGGCTTCTTCCACCTCAACCTGATGTGGATCCTCGGTGGCGTGGTCGGTGTGTTCCTGGCCCTGGACCTGTTCCTGTTCTTCTTCTTCTGGGAAATGATGCTGGTGCCGATGTACTTCCTCATCGCGCTCTGGGGTCACAGCTCGGCGGATGGCAAGAAGACCCGGATCTACGCCGCGACCAAGTTCTTCATCTTCACCCAGGCCAGCGGCCTGATCATGCTGGTGGCGATCCTGGCCCTGGTACTGGTGAACTACGGCAACACCGGCGTCATCACCTTCAACTACAGCGACTTGCTCAAGGCCCAATTGCCGGCCGGCACCGAGTACCTGCTGATGCTGGGCTTCTTCATCGCCTTCGCGGTGAAGCTGCCGGTGGTGCCGTTCCACTCCTGGCTGCCTGACGCCCACGCCCAGGCCCCGACCGCAGGCTCCGTGGACCTGGCGGGCATCCTGCTGAAGACCGCGGCCTACGGCCTGCTGCGCTTCGCCCTGCCGCTGTTCCCGAACGCCTCGGCGGAGTTCGCGCCGATCGCCATGACCCTGGGCCTGATCGGCATCTTCTACGGCGCCTTCCTGGCCTTCGCGCAAACCGACATCAAGCGCCTGATCGCCTTCTCCAGCGTCTCGCACATGGGCTTCGTGCTGATCGGTATCTACTCCGGCAGCCAGCAGGCCCTGCAGGGCGCGGTGATCCAGATGCTGGCCCACGGCCTGTCGGCCGCCGCGCTGTTCATCCTGTCCGGCCAGCTGTACGAGCGCCTGCACACCCGCGACATGCGTCAAATGGGTGGTCTGTGGCACCGCATCGCCTACCTGCCGGCCATCAGCCTGTTCTTCGCCGCCGCCTCGCTGGGCCTGCCCGGCACCGGCAACTTCGTCGGCGAGTTCCTGATCCTGATCGGCAGCTTCGCCCACGTGCCATGGATCACCGTGATCGCCACCACGGGCCTGGTGTTCGGCTCGGTCTACTCGCTGATCATGATCCACCGCGCCTACTTCGGCCCGGCCAAGGCCGACACCGTGCTGGCCGGCATGGACGGTCGCGAGCTGATCATGGTGCTGGGCCTGGCCGTGTTGCTGATCGTGCTCGGCGTGTACCCGCAGCCGTTCCTGGACACCTCTGCCGCCACCATGAGCGGTGTGCAGCAGTGGCTCGGTTCCGCTTTCACTCAACTCGCTTCGGCCCGGTAAGAGCGCTATGGAATTCACCACTCAACACTTCATCGCATTGGCGCCGATGCTCATCACCACCGTGACCACGGTGGTGGTGATGCTGGCGATCGCCTGGAAGCGCAACCACTCGCAGACCTTCCTGCTGTCCACCGTGGGCCTGAACCTGGCCCTGCTGTCGATCCTGCCGGCGCTGAAGGTCGCGCCGCTGGCGGTCACACCGCTGATTACCATCGACAAGTTCGCCTGCCTGTACATGGCGATCATCCTGGTCGCCACGTTGGCCTGCGTCACCCTGGCCCACGCCTACCTGGGCGAGGGCTCCAAGGGCTACCCGGGCAACCGTGAAGAGCTGTACCTGCTGCTGCTGATGTCGGCCCTCGGTGGCCTGGTGCTGGTCAGCGCCAACCACCTGGCCGGCCTGTTCATCGGCCTGGAGCTGCTGTCGGTGCCGGTCTATGGACTGGTGGCGTACGCGTTCTTCAACAAGCGCTCGCTGGAAGCCGGCATCAAGTACATGGTGCTGTCGGCCGCCGGCTCCGCCTTCCTGCTGTTCGGCATGGCCCTGCTGTACGCCGACGCCGGCAGCCTGAGCTTCGACCTGATCGGCAAGGCCCTGGCCAGCACCCAGATGCCGAGCCTGCTCGCCCAGCTGGGCCTGGGCATGATGCTGGTGGGCCTGGCGTTCAAACTGTCGCTGGTACCGTTCCACCTGTGGACCCCGGACGTCTACGAAGGCGCCCCGGCGCCGGTCGCCGCCTTCCTGGCCACCGCCAGCAAGGTCGCGGTGTTCGCCGTGGTCGTGCGCCTGTTCATGCTCTCTCCCGCCGCCAGCAGCGGCGTGCTGAGCACCGTCCTGGCGGTGATCGCGGTGGCTTCGATCCTGGTCGGCAACCTGCTGGCACTGACCCAGAGCAACCTCAAGCGTCTGCTGGGTTACTCGTCCATCGCCCACTTCGGCTACCTGCTGATCGCCCTGATCGCCAGCAAGGGCCTGGCGCTGGAAGCCATGGGCGTGTACCTGGTGACCTACGTGATCACCAGCCTGGGCGCCTTCGGCGTGATCACCCTGATGTCCTCGCCATATGGCGGCCGTGACGCCGATGCCCTGTACGAGTACCGCGGCCTGTTCTGGCGCCGTCCGTACCTGACCGCGGTGCTGACCGTGATGATGCTGTCGCTGGCCGGTATTCCGCTGACCGCGGGCTTCATCGGCAAGTTCTACATCATCGCCACCGGCGTCGAGTCGCACCTGTGGTGGCTGGTCGGTGCCCTGGTGATCGGCAGCGCCATCGGCGTGTACTACTACCTGCGGGTAATGGTCACCCTGTACCTGGTCGAGCCGAACCTGCGTCGCCACGACGCCCCGCTGAAGTGGGAACAGCGTACCGGCGGCGTGATGCTGCTGGCCATCGCCATCCTCGCCTTCGTGCTGGGTGTGTACCCGCAGCCGCTGCTGGAAATGGTCCAGCAGGCTGGCCTGCAACTGATCGGCTGATCGGTTTCAAGCTTCACAAGAAACCCCGCTTCGGCGGGGTTTCTTTTTGTCTGGAAATCATCTAAGAGCGGGTTTGCCCCGCGATGGGCGGCAAAAACAGTACAGAACGAAAGCTGTGCTTCGTCTGCCCTTTGCAACGTCAGACTCCCGCCCCCCGCTCTGGAACCCCGCCCATGCGCTCCACTCTCCCCTACTCGCTGCTGGCCCTGCTCGTCGCCAGCACCACCCATGCCGCTGGCCGCGTCGAACTCAGCCAAGTACTGATCGACGGCCAGCAGCAAAGCGAACTGGACGCCGCCGCCGAACAGCTGCGCGACATTCCCGGCGCCAGCAACCTGGTGGACATGGACAAGGTCGGCCAGGGCCGGGTCGCCAGCAACCAGGACGTGCTGGCCTACCAACCCGGCGTGTTCGCCCAGTCGGCGGGCAACGACGGCATCAAGCTGTCGATCCGCGGCTCGGGTATCAACCGCGCGCCGGGTGCCCACGGTTCCGGGGTCTACACGATGCTCGACGGCCTGCCGCTGACCGGCCCGGGTGGCACGCCCTACGAGCTGTTCGAACCACTGTGGCTGAGCCGCGCCGAAATGCTGCGCGGCGCCAATGGCTTCGACCGGGGCGCCCTGGCCCTGGGCGGCGCGCTCAACTACGTCACCCACACCGGCTACGATGCCGCGCCGCTGCAACTGCGCTACGAGCTCGGCAGCCGCGGCTACCAGCGCCGGCACATCAGCTCTGGCCAGGTGCTGGGCAACCTCGACTACTACGTGGCGCTGACCGACGCCGAATACGACGGCTACCAGGCGCACAGCAGCGGCAGCGCCAAGGGCATCGCCGCCAATGTCGGCTACCGCTTCAACCCCAACCTCGAGACGCGCTTCTACCTGCGCTACCGGGAAACCGAGAACGACCTGGCCGGGCGCCTGACCAAGGACCAGATCAAGCACCACCCACGCACCGCCAATCCAGCCTACCTGGCGCGCGACGACAGCCGCCCGCAACCGGGCAGCACCTGGGTCGGCAACAAGACCACGTTCTACCTCGACGACGACGCGCGCCTGGAAGCCGGCCTGGTCTACCACGACTACCCGATGGACCTGCGCGAGGGCCCGATGCGCCTGAAGGTCGCCTACACCGACGTCAGCGGCACCCTGAACTACCTCCGCCGCGACACCCTGTTCGGCCTCGACAGCAAGACCACCCTCGGCTGGCGCACCACCAAACACCTGCCCAACAGCGGCGCCTCGCAGTTCGTGCGTGATCGGGATGTCATAGGCGCACGCAGCCGTGACTTCAGCTACCAGGGCTCGGACACCGTGCTGCACGCCGGCAACGATCTGGAGCTGGCTCCCGACCTGTGGCTGACCACGGGGCTGGCGATGATCTACACGCGCCGCGAGAGCGACGTCAGCTACCCGGCCAACGGTGGCAAGGTCAGCCAGCATGACTGGGACTACGCGCCTCGCCTGGGCCTGCGCTACGACATCAGCCCCGCGTTGCAGGTGTATGGCAACCTCAGCCGCTCGGTCGAGCCACCGCACCCGTGGTCGCTGATCTGGAGCTCGACCCAGGCGACCCAGCCGATAGAGATGCGGAATCAGACGGCCACCACGCTGGAGCTTGGCACCCGCGGCGACTCGGCCTTGGGCCGCTGGGACCTGGCCTGGTACTACGCCCAGGTTCGCCACGAACTGCTGGCGGTGGAGATCGTGCAAGGCGCATTGCCCAAGGAATTCAATGCCAGCGCCACCGTGCACCAAGGCGTCGAGGCCGGGCTGGACAGCACCCTGTGGGAGCGTTCCGGCACTGGCAAGTTGAGCCTGCGCCAGGCCTATACCTTCAGCGACTTCCACTACCGCGACGACGAGCGCTTTGGCGACAACCGCCTGCCGGGCATCCCGATGCACTATTACCAGGCCGAGCTGCGCTACGACTGGCCCAGTGGTTTCCATGCCGGGGTCAACACACAACTGGCGTCCAAGGTGCAGGTCGACTATGCCAATAGCTATCAGACCGACGCCTACGCCCTGCTTGGCGCACGCCTGGGGTGGGATTCACCCAAGCGCGACTGGCAGACCTGGCTGGACCTGCGCAACCTGACCAACCGGCGCTATGCCGCGACGGTGACGCCGGGCTATGACGATGGCGGACAGGACATCGCCCGTTCGACACCCGGTGAAGGGTTCGGGGTGTACGCAGGGGTGTCGTACAGTTTCAGGTAATCGGCTCCCATCCCACGGCGCGCGTCCTCGAACCACCGGCATGGCAGGGGCGTGGCTGTTGGCGAATAGACCCGGTGCAGTCATCCATCGCGCCTCCAAGCGGTTGAATACACTCCCCGTTGCCTGGGAATCGTCGTCATCCTCGGCGCGACCCAGGCCCATGGCACGCAAGACGCTGCCTTTTCGGTCATAGGTACCTACGCACCACGTAGGTATTTCACATTCCCAGTAGCGACATGCCCGCTTCCCGGCCGTCCTGGAAAACTCACAACTCTTTGATTTAAAAAGACTAGTACCCCGTCTTAGCGGCAACCTCAAGTATTCGCCCTGGCCCCCCACAAAACGCAAAGGTGCCCGCGTGCCAGGTATTGAACGGTGCTCTTTTTCCTCCGAATACTGAGCAGGCAGCGCATCGCTGCCTTTCAACAACAAGAGGAGTTTCACCATGGGATACTTTCGTGGTCTTTCCAACAAGGCGAATGAGCTGGATCAAGAGGTCGCTGCGAGTGCTCTGGACGAGTCCGCAGGCGGTGCGATCGATGATCTGCAACTGGCCGAGCATGAGCAGCAGGAACTGAACGGCAACTGATGTCGCCGGCATGGCGACCTGACCGTCGCCATGCCTCGAGGAGTTCACATGCACCCTATGTTGGAACCCGAACGCGAGCTGACCCTGGAAGCCGCCAGGCAACGCATCTGCGAGCAGCTCGAACTACTCTCGCTGCGCGCAGAAGTCACCTGGCGCGGAGCGGAGCTTGGCGTCGCTCAGGTCCGCTTGTACTCCGGATCGCACCAGACCAGCCAGGGCTGGGGCAAAGGGTATCGGGCCCAAGCCTTGGTGGGCGCGCACTACGAAGCACTGGAGCATCATCTGGACAGGCATCTGCCACGGCGCCAGCACTTGCGCCTGACGGACACACTGGCTGCGAACACCGCCCTGCACGACGACCTGCTCATGCCTTGGCTACAGGCACAGCCTGGCCGGGCTCTGGCCTGCCAGGCCTATCACGATCTCCAGAGGCACTGGTTGTTCGACTACCCTACCGGCCTCACGCACCCAAACTACGCGGACGCCCCCCTGCCAGGCGACACCTTCGATCACCGCGCATTGCGGCGCTACAGCAGCAACGATGGGTCGGCTATTGGCGCGACGCGTGACGAAGCCGTACTGCATGCACTAAACCAGACCCTGGAGCGAGACGCGACGTCACTGTTCCTGCTGCGTCATTTCTACCATCAGCATCAGGACACCGTTACCTGGCTCGACAAACCCAGCGCTGGCACGCCACTGGGCCAACTTTGGCGGCACGCGGAGCAGACGCTGCAGGCTCCGATCCATGTACTGGACATCAGTACCGAATTTGCCAGCCGCACCTACCTCGCCTTGCGCATGGATGTGCTCGACAAACCCCATGGTTCGCTGTTCGGTGCCGGTACCTCCCTGGACCCCTGGCATGCCGCACACCGCGCTGTCAGTGAATTGGTTCAGGTGCAACTGAATGCTCAAGACGACGCGGCACGCAAAGTACTCGCGCACCAGGAAAGGTTGTTGCACCCCTTCCCCAAACTGCTGCGCTGCCTGCAACTCGACCTGATGTCGCTGATCGAATGCCCTCAGGCCAGTGCCGACCTGTCGGCGCCGGAAACGGGAAAGTCCGTCCGCGATCAGCTTGAGCGGCTTACCACCGACTTGCACGCGCATGGCTACATGCCAGGTGTTTGCGAAGTGTTCAGCGGTCGGGAGGGCCTGAGCCTGGTCAACGTGATAGTGCCCGGCCTGGAACGCTTCCACTTGGTCACCAATGGCAACGTTGTTTGCCCCGGTCCCCGAGGCGTTCGCCTTACTCGACGGGTGGAGGCCTGAGCCCATGAGCGCACAACTGCGTGTTCCCGTCGGCCCGCAGCTCAACGAGCTGTTCCTGCTGCGCGTCGCCGGGGTCGAGTACCTGGGGTACAAACCTGCGGACCTCGACGGCAGACGTCTGGGCAGCCGCCTGACGCCACGCATGATGCTTGGCGTTTTGCTTGACAGTAGCCTGACCGCGCAACACCTGACTTGCCGCTATCGCCCTCTCTCACTGCGATGCCGCCAAGCGGTGTTCAGCCAGGCCCTCGCCTCTGCGCACAACCGGATACACTTTCCCTTCCCTGTGCTCGACCAGAGCGCCAGGGAACTGACGGTGCCCGACGGGTATTGGGAGGATACGCTTTACTTGGCCGACCGCCTGGACGAGCAGGAAGCGCATTTTCGCAACGTCTGTCGCACAACGCTCTCGAAGCACCTGCAAGCCAACGCGCTGATTCATGACCCCGCCTGTTCAACCGGCACATTCATTGGCACCCTGGCACGCGCGCTGCCGCAAGCACGCTGCCTGGGAGCCGACCGCTGCGCCCCGATGATCAGCCACGCCACGCGGCACCATCAGCGGCACAACCTGCACTTCACCGTCGCCGACGCCAACCAGCCAGCCCTACCCGCTGCGTCCTGCGACGTATTGATCCTGCGTTTCCTGAACGCCGAAATGATGCTACGCCGCGAAGCGGTCGCCCTGTTCCATGGCCTTTGCAGGCTCGTTAAGCCAGGCGGGATGATCATCCTGTTCGGGCATACACCCGTGCTCTTCGAGGTGGAAGTGGAAGCACGACGGCAAGGCCTGCAAGTCGCTGGCAGCCTGGGCAGTGTCCTGGGCACGGATGAACTCTTCCAGTTCTATCGTCTGCGACGAACCTGAGCGGGTGACAGCCTCACGGCAACTGCACCTGCGGCTTGGTCTCGGTGAAGATCGTCCAACTGGACACGAACAACGCCGCGATCAACGGCCCGATCACGAACCCGTTGAGCCCGAACACCGCCAGCCCCCCCAAGGTCGAAATCAGGATCAGGTAGTCGGGCATGCGTGTGTCCTTGCCCACCAGGATCGGCCGCAGCAGGTTGTCCACCAGGCCGATCACCAGCACGCCGAACGCCGTCAGCACCACGCCCTTCCAGATCGCCCCGGTCAGCAGGAAATACGCCGCCACCGGCGCCCAGACGATCCCCGCGCCCACCGCCGGCAGCAGTGAAAGAAACGCCATCAGTACCGCCCACACCAGCACGCTGGGAATGCCCAGCACCCAGAAGATCAACCCACCCAGCGCACCTTGGGTGATCGCCACCAGCAGGTTGCCCTTCACCGTGGCGCGCACCACCCGGCTGAACTTCAACTGCAAGCGGCGCTTCTGGTCCTCCGGC
Organism: Pseudomonas entomophila; assembly: GCF_029193575.1. GTDB lineage: Bacteria > Pseudomonadota > Gammaproteobacteria > Pseudomonadales > Pseudomonadaceae > Aquipseudomonas > Aquipseudomonas entomophila_G. The sequence goes on from NZ_JARGCS010000052.1 coordinate 42,144, forward strand.
AGCGGCACCGCCAGGCGTACCTTGCGCGCCAGCTCGGCGCCTTCGCGCAGGAAGAAGAACAACAGGTAGAGCATGATGCCGAAGCTCACCAGGACCTCGAACGTGCCCTGGCCGAAGCTGAAGGCCTGGCCGGCGAGGAACTGACTGCCCTGGGTCGCCCATTCGGTGATCTTCTCGCGCAGGCCATCCAGGTTGCCCATGCCCAGGTTGTCCAAACCGCGCTGGGCGAAGGCCGGCAGCATGTCCTTGCCGCGCTCGATATAGCCGGCGATATCCAACTGACCGCTTTCGATACGCTGGTAGAGCCTGGCGCCCTCTTGCACCAGCAATGCGCCAATGACGATTACCGGCAGCACGGCGATCAGCAGGCAGGTGGCCAGGGTCACCCCCGCCGCCAGGTTGCGCCGCCGCCCCAGGCGCACCACCAGGTGGCGCTGCAACGGTGCGAAGAGAATGGCCAGGATCACGGCCCAGAACACGGCGCCGTAGTAAGGCAGGAGAATCCAGAAGAAGGCGATGGTCACCAGCGCGAGCAGGGTTGCCAGCGCCTTGTTCTGCAATGCGGTTTGATTCATGGGGCTTCCTCGAGGGCTCAAAAGGTTAGTGCGCGGCGAACCGGCAAAAGTGCCGTAACGGCCTTGATCGACATCAACAACCGTCCGCACGCCGAGGCCTTAGCACCTGGGCCTTTTGCCTCATCTTCGCGCCACCCAGCCTCGTGGTGGCGCCAGGGGATGCCCACATCCCGAGCAGGTGGGCCTGGAGTACGGCCTGCTGATGCGCGACCTGACAGACCTGTAATGCACGCCTCAGGTGACTGACAGCCGTGGCGGGTGAGCATTGGCGTCAGTGCCCCCCGGATCCCCGTGGGAGCGACTGTCTTTTGTGTCATGTCAGTGCCCCGCGATAGGGCCGGCACCGACACACCACCCGTAGAGGCCTCAGCATGTCCCCTCGCTCCTCTCGCCGTACCTTCGTCAAAGGCCTGGGCGCCGCCACCGCCCTCGCTGGCCTGGGCCTGTGGCGCCCACTGGCCAACGCCGACGCGGGTCATAGCCGCGGCCAAGCGCTGCAAGGCCAGGACTTCGAGCTGTACATCGGCCAGACCCCGATCAACATCACTGGCCGCCCACGCACCGCCCTGACCGTCAACAACAGCCTACCGGGCCCGGTACTGCGCTGGCGCGAAGGCGACCGCGTGACCCTGCGCGTACGCAACCGCCTGGCCGAGCCGACCTCGATCCACTGGCACGGCATCCTCCTGCCAGCCAACATGGACGGCGTACCCGGCCTGAGCTTCGCCGGCATCGCCGCGGGCGGCGACTACCTCTACCACTTCACCCTGCGCCAGAGCGGCACCTACTGGTACCACAGCCACTCCGGGCTGCAGGAGCAGGCCGGGGTGTACGGCGCCATCGTCATCGAGCCGCGCGAGCCGGAGCCGCATACCTACCAGCGCGACCATGTGCTGCTGTTCAGCGACTGGAGCGACGAGGCCCCGCAGGACCTGCTCACGACGCTCAAGAAGCAGTCCGACGCGTTCAACCAGCACAAGCGCACCCTTGGCGACTTCATCAGCGACGTGGCCGACAAAGGCTGGAGTAGCACCGTCGACGAACGCATGGCCTGGGCGCGCATGCGCATGAGCCCGACGGACCTGGCCGACATCAGCGCAGCCACGTACACCTATCTACTCAACGGCCAACCGCCAGACGGCAACTTCACCTGCCTGTTCCGCCCCGGCGAGACCGTGCGCCTGCGCTTGGTCAACGCTTCGGCGATGACTTACTTCGACTTCCGCATCCCAGGCCTGAAGCTCACGGTGATCGCCGCCGACGGCTTGCCCGTGGTACCGGTGAAGGTGGACGAGCTGCGCATCGCCGTGGCCGAGACCTACGACGTGCTGGTGGAGGTCGGCGACCAACCTGCTTATACCCTGTTCGCCCAGAGCATGGATCGCAGCGGTTACGCTCGCGGCACCCTGGCCCAGGCGCCTGGAATGCAAGCGCCGGTCCCCACCCCCGACCCCCGCCCGGTGCTGAGCATGGAGGACATGGGCCATGGCGGCATGGCGGGCATGGACCACAGCACGATGAACCACGCCAGCATGCCCGGCATGGCTTCTATGCAGGCCCACCCCAGCAGCGAAACCGACAACCCGCTGGTGGACATGCAGACCATGGCCCCACGCCCCAACCTCGCCGACCCCGGTATCGGCCTGCGCACCAATGGCCGCCGAGTGCTGACCTATGCCGACCTGCGCAGCCGCTTCGAGGACCCCGACGGTCGGGCCCCCTCACGCGAGATCGAGCTGCACCTGACCGGCCACATGGAGCGCTTCGCGTGGTCGTTCGACGGCATCAAGTTCAGCGATGCCCAGCCCTTGCGGCTGACCTACGGCGAGCGCGTGCGCATCACCCTGGTCAACGACACCATGATGACCCACCCGATCCACCTGCACGGTATGTGGAGTGACCTGGAGGACGAGCAGGGGCAATTCCTGGTGCGCAAGCACACCGTCGATATTCCGCCCGGCAGCCGCCGCAGCTACCGGGTGACCGCCGACGCCCTGGGCCGCTGGGCCTACCACTGCCACTTGCTCTATCACATGGAGACCGGCATGTTCCGCGAGGTACGGGTCGATGAATGAGCTCAACAGCCGCTGGGTACTGGCCAGCGTCACCCTGCTGGTTTTGCTGGTCAGCGAGAAGACCAGCGCTGCGACCGAGGCGCCGATGGACCACGCGGCAATGGGCCACGGTGCCATGCCCATGGACCACGCTGGCATGAGCCACGGCACCACACCGGCCGCCACCAAACCGCCGCGCACGCCCTTGCCGGCGATCACCGAGGCCGACCGCCGCGCCGCCTTCGCGCCTCTGCCTGGCCACTCTGTGCATGACCGGGCGATCAACTGGGCGGTGGTGATCGACCAACTGGAGTACCAGAACTTCGATAGCAGCAGCGCGCTGAGCTGGAACGCCACCGCCTGGGTCGGCGGCGACATCGACCGACTGTGGCTGCGCAGCGAGGGCGAGCGTGAACAGGGCAAGACCCACGAGGCCGAGCTGCAGGCGCTTTGGGGGCACGCCATCAACCCCTGGTGGGAGCTGGTCGGCGGCCTGCGCCAGGACTTCAAGCCCGCCAGCGGGCAAACCTGGGCGGCCTTCGGCATTCAGGGCACACCGCTCTATGGCCTGGAGCTGGAGGCCACGGCCTATGCGGGCGAGCGGCAACAGACCGCGCTGCGCCTGGAGGCCAGTTACGCTATGCTGCTGACCAACCGTTGGATACTGGAGCCCAAGGTCGAAGCCAACCTGTACGGGCGTGACGACCCAGGCCGCGAACAAGCTGCAGGGCTGGCCGACAGCGAGATCGGTCTGCGCCTGCGCTATGAAATCACCCGAGGCTTCGCGCCCTATGTCGGGGTCAGTTTCAACCGCTTGTACGGCAGTCGTGCCGACCAGGCTCGCGAAGAGGGTGAGGACCGCACCCAGACCCGCGTTGTCGCCGGTATCCGCCTGCGTTTCTAGAGGACTTCGAACATGCTGCGCAAACACCTGATCGCCTGTGGCCTGCTGGCCTTCACCGGCCTGGCCCAGGCCGCCGACGTCATCGACGTGTACCGCGACCCCAACTGCGGCTGCTGCAAGCAGTGGATCAGCCACCTGCGCGACAACGGATTCACCGTCAACGACCATGTCGAGCCCAACATGAGTGCGGTCAAGGAACGCCTGGGCGTGGCGCCGCGCCTGGCGTCGTGCCACACCGGGGTAGTCGACGGCAAGTTCGTCGAGGGCCACGTGCCAGCCGAACAGATACGCGTACTGGCCAAGCGCGACGACCTCAAGGGCCTTGCCGTGCCGGGCATGCCGATCGGCTCGCCAGGCATGGAGATGGGTGAGCGCAAGGACCCCTACGCGGTCATCGGCTTGACCCATGATGGCAAGGACGAAGTGGTCGCGCGCTACTGATGCTCAGCCTCTGGGCGCTGTTCCTCAGCGCCTTCGGCGCCGCCACCCTGCTGCCACTGCAATCGGAGGCGGTGCTGGTCGGCCTGCTGCTGCGCGACCCGGACGCCTGGCTGCTGCTGTTGCTGGTGGCGACACTGGGCAACGTGCTGGGTTCGATCGTCAACTGGGTACTGGGCCGAGCCATCGAGCATCTGCGCGACAAGCGCTGGTTTCCGTTCAGCGCCGCGCAGTTGGAGCGGGCCCAGCAGCGCTATCAGCGTTGGGGGCAATGGTCGCTGCTGCTGAGCTGGATGCCGGTGATCGGCGACCCGCTGACGCTGATCGCCGGGATCATGCGTGAGCCGTTCTGGCGGTTCGTGGTGTTGGTGACGCTGGCCAAGGCTGGACGGTACATCGTGGTGGCGGCGATTACGCTGGCCTGGTTGTAGCAATCAGGGGCCCGATCGCGGGGCAAGCCTACGATCGCCCCCAGACCTGCCCCTCGGTCCAGCCCAACTCGGCGAAATCATCCGCCCGCAACCCCGCCTCCTCCTCGCAGAAGAACTCATCCAGTTGCGGTGGCCGCACCGCCGTATCGCTGAGCATCGCATGCACCTGCCCACGGTGATGGATCTGGTGCTCGAACAGGTGCGACAACAAGCGCAAGCGCTGCTCGCGCTGCACCCGGCCCGGCCGCACGATGCTCACATAGCGCGCCAGTTGGTCGTCGCGCAGCTGTCGGCAGTAGGCGATCAGCCGCTGATCCGCCTGGGCCTGTTGTGCCTGCAGGTCGGTGCAGGTGGCGAACGGTTGCTCGGGCAGGAAGAATCGCTCGCCGTCCGGGTCCGGCGCCTCGCCGCGTTGTTCGCACTCCAGCGCATTCAGGTAGAACCAGTCCACCGTCAACAGGTGGTTGAGGGTGGCCTTGATCGACGGGAAGAAACTGCAACGGGGGGCGACGAACTCGTCCTGGGTCAGTTGCAGGCAGGCCTTGTACAGGCGGTGATTGGCCCAGCCATTGTTGTAGGCCTGGGTCAGCAGATGCTGCGACAGCGGCTCCATGGTCGGCTCCTTCAGGCGAAGCGTTGCAGTTGCATCTCCCGCAGGCGGCTCAGGGTCCGTCGGAACGGGAACGCCAGATACCCTTGAGTGTAGAGCGCTTCCAGCACAACCTCGGCTTCCAGGTACAACGCGACTCGACGGTCGTAGCATTCGTCGACCAGCGCGATGAAGCGCCGCACGCTGTCGTCCCTGGGTGAAAGCGCCGGCAACTCGCGGTCGCCAGCCACCACCCGGCTGGCCGCGTCCTCGGTGCCGCGGGCGATGCGCCCGGCGCGCTGCTCGCCGCCCAAGGCCGGAACGCCGCTCATCAGGACGGCCGCGAAACGGTCGCACAGGCCCATGAACTCCAGGGCCGCCAGGGGTTGCTCGCACAGATCGGCGAAGCGGCACCACACCACGTGCGCACTGCGCCGCACCACCTGGACCTGTCGCGAGCCGATAGCCAACGGTTCTTCGCTCCACGCCTCGTTCGGGCTGAGCTGGTCGAAGACCGTCGCCAGGGCGCTGGCCCGTCCGGGCTCGGCCAACCAGTAGCGCTGCTGCGCGACACCAGGGTGCAGGCGGTGGTCCTGCTCCCCTGCCACCGCCAGCACCCGCATGTGCCGCTCGATGGCGGCGATGGCCGGCAGGAAGCGTTGGCGGTTGAAGCCGTCGCTGTAGAGTTGCCCTGGCGGCTGGTTGGACGTGGCGATGATCACCACACCGTGGTCGAACAGGACCTGGAACAGCCGACCCAGGATGATCGCATCTCCGATATCGCTGACGAACAGCTCGTCGAAGCACAGCACACCGATAGCGCCAGCCAACTCACGTGCCAAGGCCTCGAGCGGGTCGGCGGTGCCGCTGAGCTGGAACAGGCGCTGGTGAACCCACGCCATGAAGTGGTGGAAGTGCTGGCGCCGGGATGGCACCCGCAGACATTGGTGAAACTGATCCATCAACCAGGTCTTGCCACGACCGACCGGGCCCCAGAGGTAGACACCCTGGGACGGACGAGCCGTGTGCAGCGCCTCGAAGCAGGCCTGCAAGGCCGACACCGCCTGGGCCTGCGCGGGGTCGGGGACGAAACCCTGCTGGTCGAGGGCCTGGCGGTAGAGGGTCTGGGGGTCGAGGGGCATGGGAAAGGGGCTGGGTCAAAATGTCATGCTAACACCAGCGGGCAAGCCCCCCACAGGTACAGCGCTCTTTGCGGAGCGGCGCTGTCCCTGTGTATGGGCTTGCACCCGCGATAGCGCTGGCCCGGACAGCGATAACCTCACCCCTCCCCCAACCCCACTTTCAACAACGCGCCATCGGTCGCATCGGTCAGTACATACAAGTACCCGTCCGGCCCCACCCGCACATCGCGGATCCGCGCCTTGAGCTCACCCAGCAACCGCTCCTCGTGCACGATCTTGTCGCCATCGAGTTGCAAACGAATCAACTCCTGGCTGGCCAGCGCACCGATGAACAGGTTGTGGTCCCAGGCTTTGAAGGTCGGGCTGTCATAGAACGCCATACCACTGATGGCCGGGGACTTTTCCCAGACGTGATGCGGGTCGACCATGCCCTCGACATGCTTGCCCTTGGCCTCGGGGATCGGCAGCAGCGAGTAGTTGATGCCATGGGTCGCGATCGGCCAGCCGTAGTTCTTGCCCGGCGCCGGGATATTGATCTCGTCGCCGCCACGCGGGCCATGCTCGTGGGTCCAGAGCTTGCCAGTCCAGGGGTTGAGCGCCGCGCCCTGCTGGTTGCGGTGGCCGAACGACCAGATCTCCGGGCGCACGTTGTCGCGGCCGACGAAGGGGTTGTCCTTGGGCACCTCGCCATCGGGCAGGATGCGCACGATCTTGCCTTGCAGCTTGTCCAGGTCCTGGGAAGTGGCGCGCTGGTTGTTCTCGCCCAAGGCGATGAACAGGTAGCCGTCACGGTCGAACACCAACCGCGAGCCGAAGTGGTTGCCTTCGGAAAGCTTGGGCTGCTGGCGGAAGATCACGTCGAAGTTCTCCAGCCGCGCGCGGTCCTGGGACAACTGGCCACGGCCGACCGCGGTACCGGCCTTGCCATCCTTGCCCTCCTCGGCGAACGACAGGTACACGGTGCGGTCTTTGGCGAACTCCGGTGACAGCACCACATCCAGCAACCCGCCCTGCCCTTGCGCCCAGACCTTGGGCACGCCAGCCAGCGGGGGCCCGACCTTGCCGTCGGCGGTGACGATGCGCAGGTTGCCTGGGCGCTCGGTCACCAGCATGTCCTTGCCGCCCGGCAGGAAGGCCAGGGCCCAGGGGTTGCGCAGGCCGTCGGCGATGGTGCTGACGGTCAATTGCCCCTCCTCGCTGGGCAATTGCCGCTCTTGCGCGGCCTGGGCCATGAGTGGAAACAGCGCGGCGGCGGCCAGGGTGGTCAACCAAGTGCGTGAGGTCATGCGGGCTTCCTTCCAGTGGGCGACTCAGGGCGCGCGTTGGGAATCGCGCGCGGGCCGGGTGGGTTCCAGGTTAGGGGTCTGTTGCTGACGGCGCAGGTTGTCGCCGTTGCCAATCCCGCGGTTGTCCAGGGTCGGCGGGCGGGGGTTGGGCTGGGTCGAGGGTCCGCGCACCGGCGGGGTGGCGGGCACGCTGCCCTGGCGGCTATTGGGGTTGGCGCGCTGGGTAGGGCTGTTATAGGGATTGTTGTTACTGGCGGCGAGCAAGGGCTGGGGGGGCGCCGCCTGCACGGGTAGGCACAGCAGCAGGCCGAGCGCCAAGATTGGCAGGGTAGGATTCATCATTATCTCCGGTACGAAAAGTCGCGCCCAAGCTTTGGATAGCCTAAGGCGCGACAGGTTCGCGGCAAAAGCGTGAAAGCTGCCGGAGTTGATTCCTGATGTTACGGTTCTCGGGAGCAACGCTGTACCTGTAGGAGCGGCGGTGCGGCGATCCGATTTGCCCCTTAATGCCTCATCCCGCCCTGTCCACCTTGTGTCGCGCCGCATACAGGCACAGCATCTCCATCGCCAGCGTCGCCCCGGCCAGCGCGGTAATGTCGGCATGGTCATAGGCCGGCGCGACCTCCACCAGGTCCATGCCCACCAGGTTGATACCGCGTAGCCCACCGAGAATCTCCAGCGCTTGCACCGTGCTCAGCCCACCGCACACCGGCGTGCCGGTACCGGGGGCGTAGGCCGGATCGAGGCAGTCGATGTCGAACGTCAAGTACACCGGGCGCTCGCCCACCCGCTGGCGAATTGCCGCGATCACCGCCTCGGTACCCTGCCGATGCACCTGGCGGGCATCGAGGATTGCGAAGCCCTGGCTGTCGTCATTGGTGGTGCGCAGGCCGATCTGCACCGAACTGGCCGGGTCCACCAGGCCTTCACGAGCGGCATGCCAGAACATGGTGCCGTGGTCGATGCGCTTGCCCTCCTCGTCCGGCCAGGTGTCGCTGTGCGCGTCGAAGTGGATCAACGCCAATGGCCCGTGGCGCCGGGCGTGCGCCTTGAGCAGCGGGTAACTGATGAAATGGTCGCCACCCAAGGTGAGCATCGCGCAATCGGCGTCGAGGATGCGCGTTGCATGGGCCTCGATGCTCTCCGGTACCGATTCGGGGGTACCGCCGTCGAAGGCGCAGTCGCCATAGTCGATCACCGCCAGATGATCGAACGGGTCGAACGTCCACGGCCAGTGCCGGGCCCAGGCCTGCAGCACCGAGGCCGCGCGGATCGCGCGCGGCCCGAAGCGCGCGCCGGGGCGGTTGCTGGTGGCGGTGTCGAACGGCACGCCGCTGACCACCACATCGACGCCGCGCAGGTCACGGCTGTAACGGCGCCGCGAGAAACTGGTAATGCCAGCGTAGGTGCTTTCCGCGGCGGTGCCGTAGAGGCTGTCACGGGTCATGGCCTGGTCGTTGTTCAGGGCTTGTTCCACGGTGCTGCTCCTGGTTTCGAGTTATAGGTCATTGCCGGCTACGGAACGCGGTCCACAGGCGGTTGCGCTGGCGCAGGTCGGACAGCGCCATGCTGCGGTCGGCGTACAGGCGCTGGCGCACCTCGGCCGAAGGGTAGATGTCCGGGTCGTTGCGCACGGCATCGTCCACCAGTGCGGTCGCGGCCTGGTTGGCGTTGGCGAAGAACAACGTGTTGGTCAGCGCCGCCACCGACTCGGGGCGCAGCATGAACGCGATGAAAGCCCGGGCGGCCTCGGGGTGCGGGGCGTCCTTGGGAATGACCAGGTTGTCCTGCCAGACCAAGGTGCCCTCGCGGGGGATGCGGTAGATCAACTCGAACGGCTTGCCGGCGCGGCGGGCCTGGTCGGCGGCCATGGCGGCGTCGCCGTTGTAGGTCAGGGCCAGGCACACACTGCCATTGGCCAGGTCGCTGATCTGTCGGCCGTTGGCAACGTAGCTGATCGACGGTTGCAACTGACGCAGCAGCGCCTGAGCGGCGTCCAGGTCGGCCTTGTCCTGACTGTAGGGGTCCTTGCCGAGGTAATTCAGGGCCACGCCGATCACCTCCTGGGGCGAGTCGGGCATGGCAATCCCGCAATCCTTCAGGCGGCTGGCGTATTCGGGCTTGAACAGCAGGTCGAGACTGTCCAGGGGCACGTCGCCCAGGCGCTGGCGCACGGCCTCGACGTTCACCCCAAGGCCCAGCGTGCCCCAGGTATAGGGGACGGCATGGCGGTTACCGGGGTCGACCTCGGCGAGTTTGGCCAGCAGGTCCGCGTCGAGGTTGCCGTAGCCGTGCATGGACTGCGGGTCCAGCACCTGCAACGCCCCGGCCTTGAGCGCCCTGGCCAGTACCGTGGAGGATGGCACCACCACGTCGTAGCCGCTGGCACCGGTCAACAGCTTGGTCTCCAGCACCTCGGTGGTGTCGAAGGTGTCGTAGCGCACCTTGTAGCCGGTTTCCTTTTCGAAACGCTCCAAGGTTTGCGGGGCGATGTAGTCGGCCCAACTGTACAGGTTGACGACCTTTTCCTCGGCTTGCACGGGCAAAGCCAGGACCAGACTGAGCAGACACAGCGTTCGACGCATGACGGACACCTCGGCAAATGGGTGGATGCCGCCAGCATGCCTGTCGGGTTACATTGCAAAAATGGCAAGTTTGCAAAGCTGACATTCACCAGGAGCAATGTGATGCTCGGACAATTGCACGACCCGGACCTGCACCTGCTGCGGCTGTTCGTCACTGTAGTCGAGGCCGGCGGTTTCAGTGCCGCCCAGGGCGTGCTGGGGTTGAGCCAGCCGAGCATCAGCCAGCAGATGGCGCGCCTGGAGACACGCCTGGGCTATCGCCTGTGCAGCCGCGGCAAGGGCGGCTTTCACCTGACCGAGAAGGGCGAGCGCCTGCTCAAGGCGGCGCGTGAGCTGTTACTGCAGATCGAGCAGTTCCGCCAGCAGGCCAACGGCGTGGCCGGGCGCTTGCTGGGCACGGTGCGTATCGGCGTCGCGGAGAACCAGGACAGCACCATCACCTTGCGCCTGGCCGATGCTATTGCGCGATTTCGCCAGCGCGACGAGTCCGTGCAACTGGAACTGGTCAGCGCGCCTCCAGCGGAGTTGGAGCGCCTGCTGTTGGAGCAGCGGCTGGACCTGGCGATCAGCTACTTCTCCGGTAAGCAGGCGGCGTTCGATTACCAGGCACTGTTCGAAGAACGCCAGCGGCTGTATTGCGGGCAACGTCACGCGTTGTTCGCATCGCCGCACATCACCCGAGAACAGTTGCTGGAGGCCGACCAGGTGCACCACCCGTACCGTTTCCTCAAACAGGGAGAACCGTTCCGGAGCCGGCACAGTTCGGCGCTGGCCGAGCAGATCGACAGCGCCCTGACCCTGATCCTCTCGGGCCATCACATCGGTTACCTGCCCTGCCACTGCGCCGAAAGCTGGGAGGCCGGTGGGCTGCTGCGGCCACTGGACCCGACCCTGGATTTCGTGGTGCCGTTCACCCTGGCCCGCCATCGCGGCCAGGCGCCCAGCGAAGCGCAGCACGCCTTCATCCAAGACCTGCTGGCCGCATTTCCCCCGCTGTAGGGCGGGCTTGCCCACGACAGCGCCGGCGCTGACAAGCGCTGTCGCATTTGCCACACTCAAAGGCCACTCGCCGCCAAGGCCACCCCAATGACCACCCACTTCCTGCGACTCTGCCTTTCCTTGCTGCTGGCCTGCGCCCTGAGCGCCTGCGCCCTGCTCCAGCCCCGCGACCCGCTGAACATCAGCGTGATCGGCATCGAGCCGTTGCCCGGCCAGGACCTTGAGCTGCGCATGGCGGTGAAGATCCGCGTGCAGAACCCCAACGACACGGCGGTGGATTTCAACGGCATCGCCCTGAATCTGGAGGTCAACGACCAACCCCTGGCGGCCGGTGTCAGCGACCAGCGTGGCCATATTGGCCGCTATGACGAGGAAGTGATCATGGTGCCGGTGAGCATCACCGCCTTTGCCTTTCTGCGCCAGGCCTATGGCCTGAGCCGGCTGGAGTCTCTGCAGGGGTTGCCTTACGTGCTGCGTGGCAAGCTGGCGGGCGGCCCACTGGGAACCGTACGCTTCACTGACAAAGGCAAGCTGGACCTGCCCCAGGCGGGCACGGCAAACTGGTAACGCATGCACAGGTAAAGGACCTACCGATGACGCCCGCCCCCACATTGAAGACGTCTCGCCTGTTGTTACGGCCGCTGTCCCTTGACGACGCCGAAGCCATCCAGCGATTGTTCCCCCATTGGGAGGTCGTGCGCTACCTCAACGCCCGGGTCCCGTGGCCCTACCCCGACGACGGCGCCCTTAGCTACCTGCGCGATATCTGCCTACCCGCGGTCGCGGCAGGCAAGGAATGGCACTGGGCGATCTGCCTCGCCGATGCGCCGCAGACGATGATCGGCAGCATCAGCTTGATGGACCAGCCGGACAACCACCGAGGCTTCTGGCTGGCGCCTGCATGGCAAGGCCAGGGGTACATCAGCGAAGCGTGCGCGGCGGTGGACGCTTTCTGGTTCGTGAGCCTCGCCAAACCGCTGATGCGTGTGCCCAAGGCGGCACTCAACGGTGCTTCACGGCGAGTCTCGCAGCGTGGCGGCATGCGCCTGGTGCGCCGCGACCAGGACAATTTCGTCAGTGGCCGGCTGGACAGGGAAGTCTGGGAAATCACACGTGAGGAATGGCTGGTACGCCAGCACTGAGGGCAAGGTTGTCAGCGATTGTTGCTGGCTGCCGCCATCATTTTGTTGACTTCACTGCGCACCATGTTGGCGTACTCGGGCGGCGACATACCGTCCAGTTCCGCGCGCACCCACTCGGCCCACTTGCCCTTGCGCCGGGACTTCTCGGCGATCAGGCGACCAGCCTCAGCCTTCGCCTTGCCAAGATTGTTCTGCCAGAGCTCGAACAGCCGGGCCTTTTCCCCCTCGATCTGCGCACGTTCGGCGAAGTCTCTGTTGGCCAGATTGAAACTCATGGGTGGTTCCTGCGGCTGAAAAAATGATCGCTATCTTACACTGTAGCGGCGGGCAGCCGGTACGCCGCTGCAACTTTCGCGGCACGCCGGTATCCACAGTACAAGTCACCCCACCTACGAGGATGTGTTCATGGCCAGGAAATCCGCCACGCTTGCCGACAGTGACCAAATCAAGGACCAGGTATTCAGCGAATTGCAGGCCTTGATCGAGGAATCCGAGAAACTGCTCAACGACAGCGCCGCACTGGTAGGCGAAGAGGCCGATACCTTACGCGCCCAACTGGGACTAAAGCTGCGCCAAGCACGCCAGGCCACCAGCAGGCTAGGCGCCAAGGCGCAACCGGTGGTGGAGGCCACGGAACATTACATCGGCGGTCACCCCTGGCAGACCGTGGCCCTTAGCGCAGGCCTGGGGCTGGTGGTCGGGTTGTTGCTGGGGCGCCGCCCCTAAGGGATGACCGATGGCTCAGGCTGCCTGGGCCATCGGAATACCGCTGTGGAAGCGCATTTCCATGTCTGGCGAACTGATCAGTTGCGCCTCCACTTCCCGCACCTTTTCAACGACACGCGCGATGTCCGCCTCTTCACCGTACTGGTGGGCGAGCTTCAGGTAGCCCTGATAGTGACGCGCCTCGCTGTTCAGCAAGCCGTGGTAGAAGGTGCCGAGCTCCTCGTCCAGGTGCGGCACCAGTGCCGCGAAGCGCTCACAACTGCGCGCCTCGATGAAAGCTCCGACCACCAGGGTATCCACCAACTTCACCGGCTCGTGCGCCCTCACCACGCGGCGCAGGCCCGACGCGTAGCGCCCTGCCGAAACCGGACGCAACGGCACGCCCCGACGTTTCATCAGGCGCAGGACCTGCTCGTGGTGAACCAGTTCCTCACGAGCCAGGCGCGACATCATGTTGATCAGGTCGAGGTGGGTATTGTACTTGGCGATCAGGCTAAGGGCCGTGCTAGCGGCCTTGAACTCGCAGTTCTTATGGTCGATCAGCAGGGTTTCCTGGTCGGCGAGTGCCGCTTCGATCCAGGCGTCGGGGGTGCGACAACCGAGGAAGGCGTCGATTTCAGGAGTCAGGGACATGGGCTCACAGCTACACAGGGCTACGACAGGACCGGCGATTATACCGGGGGTAGCGCTGATCGCCAGCGACTATGCTTGATGCACGTCAAACGGCATCAAACGTGGCGCCGACTATAGTCAGGCATTGGCCGTCATTTCCCAGGGGAGTTCATGCCCATGCAAGCCGTTCGCAGCATCCTTGTCGTGCTCGACCCCGAGCACGCCCACAGCCGCGCCCTGACCCGCGCCAAACTGATCGCCGGGGTGACCGGTGCCCGCCTGCACCTGCTGATGTGCGATCAGAAACACGATCACAGTGCCCTACTCAGCCTGCTCGGCAGCCAGTTGCACGACGATGGTTACGATAACGTCACCTACGAGCAGAGCTGGAAAGGCAGCCTGCATGAATCGATTATCGCCGTACAGCAGGCCGAGGGCTGCGAGCTGGTGATCAAGGAGCATCGTCCGGACAACCCATTGCGCAAGGCCTTGCTCACGCCCAGCGACTGGAAGCTACTGCGCCAGTGCCCGTGCGCGGTGCTGATGGTCAAGAGCGAGCGTTCGTGGACCGGCGGCAAGGTCCTCGCCGCAGTGGATGTAGGCAACCAGGACGAAGACCATCGCCGGTTGCATGCCAGCATCATCGATCACGGCTACGCCATCGCCAGCCTGGCCAAGGGCGAGCTGCACGTGATCAGCGCCCATCCTTCGCCGATGCTGTCGGCCTCGGACCCTGTCTACCAGCTCAGCGAGACCATCGAGCAGCGTTACCGCGAAGCTTGTTTGGCTTTTCAAACTGAATTCGACATCAGCGAAGATCGCCTGCATGTGGCTGAAGGGCCGGCGGATGTCTTGATACCCTATACCGAGAAGCAGTGCGACGCAGTGGTGACCATCATTGGCACGGTGGCGCGTACGGGGATCTCCGGGGCCTTGATCGGCAATACCGCGGAAGTGGTGTTGGATTCGCTGGAAAAGGATGTGCTGGTGCTCAAGAGTGAAGAGGTAACGGCACACTTGGTGGAATTGGCGCGGGGTTAGTCGTCGTTTGTTTGGACACAGAAAAGACAAAACCCCTACCTGCTCGCGCAGATAGGGGTTTTGCGAAATGAATCTTGACGATGACCTACTCTCACATGGGGAAACCCCACACTACCATCGGCGATGCATCGTTTCACTGCTGAGTTCGGGATGGGATCAGGTGGTTCCAATGCTCTATGGTCGTCAAGAAATTCTGTTGCCAGAACGTCCTGTTGGACAGCCCAGCGAATTCGGATATGTGAATTTGTGGTCTTACGAATCTTCGGCTCTTTCGTCTTCACCACCACAATTCGGCGTCTGACGCTCAAATTGCTTGGGTGTTATATGGTCAAGCCTCACGGGCAATTAG
>NZ_JARGCS010000053.1 GCF_029193575.1 Pseudomonas entomophila
GCAACCAGGGCGACAAAGTGGCGGTGACCATCGTCAGCAACGGCGACGTCACCGAAGCCCAGCAACCGTCCTTCACCGTCAAGATCAACCAGGCACTGGACCGCCCACTCACCGTCACCTTGAGCAACGGCGATAAGGTCACCCTCGCCGCCGGGCAGACCCAAGTCGAGTACAAGGCTCCGGCCCAGGGCGACGACGTCTTCAAGGACGCCGGCTCGCTCACCGTCGGCATCAGCAGCGCCACGGTCGAGGGCAAGACCTTCGAGCATCTGGAACTGGGTAGCCCCGCCACGGTGCAGATCAGCGACACCGTCACCGAGGTGATCGCCACGCTCTCCGTGGACAAGACCTCCGTCGCCGAGGGCGGACACGTCACCTATACGGTGAACCTGCTCCACGCGCCCGCCTTCCCGGTCAACGGCCATGGCGGCCTGACCTTCACCTTGTCCGATGGCACACAGATCACCGTCGCGGCGGGCAAGTCGTCCGGCTCGGTGACGGTCATCGCCAAGGACGATGTGTATGTCGGCGGCCAGCCGGCGCTGGTCAACAAGCTCGAAAGCGTCATCGGCGCAGATAACTTCGAAAAGCTGACCTTGAGCGGCAACACCCTCACCACCACCGTCACCGACGAGCCGGGCACTGGCACGCCGGGTTCTGGCAACCAGGGCGACAAGATTTCCGTGATCATCGTCAGCAACGGCGATGTCACCGAAGCGCAGCAGCCCTCCTTCACCGTCAAGATCAACCAGGCGCTGGACCGCCCACTCACGGTCACCCTGAGCAATGGCGACAAGGTCATCATTGATGCAGGCCAGACACAGGTTGAATACAAGGCCCCCGCCCAAGGCGAGGACGTCTTCAAGGACGCCAGCTCGCTGACGGTTGGCATCAGCAGCGCCACCGTCGAAGGCAAATCCTTCGAGAACCTGGAACTGGGTAATTCGGCCACCGTGCAGATCGCCGACACCACCAGCGAAGTCGTGGCGACACTCACCGCCGACAAGACGTCCGTCACCGAGGGCGGCCAAGTCACCTACACCGTGACCCTGAGCAATGCCCAGGGCTTGGCGGTCACCGGTCACGGCGGCCTGATCTTCACCCTCAGCGACGGCACCAAGGTCACCGTCCCAGCAGGCAGCGCGACCGGCACGGCCACCATCACCGCCAAGGACGACGTCTATGTCGGCGGGCAGCCGAGCATCGTCAACAAACTCGAGTCGGTTAGCGGGGGCGATAACTTCGAGAAGCTGACACTGGGCGGTAATAGCCTCACCACCACCGTAACTGACGAGCCAGGTACCGGTACGCCTGGGAGCGGCAACCAGGGCGACAAAGTGGCGGTGACCATCGTCAGCAACGGCGACGTCACCGAAGCCCAGCAACCGTCCTTCACCGTCAAGATCAACCAGGCGCTCGACCGCCCGCTTACCGTCACGCTGAGCAATGGCGACAAGGTCACCCTCGCCGCGGGCCAAACCCAAGTCGAGTACAAGGCTCCGGCCCAAGGCGAGGACGTCTTCAAGGATGCCGGCTCTCTGACCGTCGGCATCGCCAGCGCTACGGTCGAAGGCAAGTCCTTCGAAAACCTGGAGCTCGGTGGCTCGGCCACCGTGCAGATCGCCGATACCACCAGCGAAGTCGTGGCGACGTTGACCGCCGACAAGACGACCGTCACCGAAGGCGGTCAAATCACCTACACCGTCACCTTGAGCAACGCCCAGGGCTTGGCGGTCACCGGCCATGGCGGGCTGACCTTCACCCTCAGCGACGGCACCACGGTCACCGTCCCTGCGGGCAGCGCCACCGGCACGGCCACCATCAACGCCAAGGACGACATCTACGTCGGCGGCCAGCCGAGCATCATCAACAAGCTGGAGTCGGTGACTGGCGCCGACAACTTCGAGAAGCTGACGCTGGGCGGCAATAACCTGACCACCACAGTGACCGATGAACCGAGCGGCCAAGGCGACAAGGTGTCGGTCAGCATTGTCAGCAACGGCGACGTCACTGAAGCCCAGCAGCCATCCTTCACAGTGACGATCAATCAGGCCCTCGACCGCCCGCTCACCGTCACCTTGAGCAACGGCGACAAGGTCACCCTTGCCGCTGGGCAGACCCAGGTCGAGTACAAGGCGCCCGCCCAGGGCGACGACGTGTTCAAGGATGCTGGCTCGCTCACGGTCGGCATCAGCAGCGCCACCGTCGAGGGCAAGACCTTCGAGAGCCTGGAGCTAGGCGGCCCCGCCACGGTGCAGATAAGCGACACCGTGACCGAAGTGATCGCCACGCTTTCCGTGGACAAGACCTCCGTCGCCGAGGGCGGGCAGGTCACCTACACGGTGAACCTGCTCCACGCACCCGCCTTCCCCGTCAACGGCCACGGCGGCCTGACCTTCACCTTGTCCGATGGCACACAGATCACCGTGGCGGCGGGCCAGTCGTCCGGCTCGGTGACGGTCACCGTCAAGGACGATGTGTACGTCGGCGGCCAGCCGGCGTTGGTCAACAAGCTCGAAAGCGTCATCGGCGCAGATAACTTCGAGAAGCTGACCTTGAGCGGCAACACCCTCACCACCACCGTCACCGACGAGCCAGGTACCGGTACGCCGGGTGCGGGCAACCAAGGCGACAAGGTCGCAGTCACGATCGTCAGCAACGGAGACGTTACCGAAGCCCAGCAGCCGTCATTCACCGTCAAGATCAACCAGGCCTTGGACCGCCCACTCACGGTCACCCTAAGCAATGGCGACAAGGTCACCATCGATGCAGGCCAGACACAGGTTGAATACAAGGCGCCGGCCCAAGGTGAAGACGTCTTCAAAGACGCCGGATCGCTCACCATCGGCATCAGCAGCGCCACCGTCGAAGGCAAGGCCTTCGAGAACCTGGAACTTGGTGGCGCGGCCACCGTGCAGATCGCCGATACCACCAGCGAAGTCGTGGCGACGTTGACCGCCGACAGGACGACCGTCACCGAAGGCGGCCAAATCACCTACACCGTCACCTTGAGCAACGCCCAGGGCCTGGCGGTCACCGGCCACGGCGGGCTGACCTTCACCCTCAGCGATGGCACCAAGGTCACCGTTCAGGCAGGCAGCGCCACCGGCACGGCCACGATCACCGTCAAGGACGACGTCTACGTCGGCGGCCAGCCGGCGCTGGTCAACAAGCTCGAAAGCGTCATCGGCGCGGATAACTTCGAGAAGCTGACGCTGGGCAGCAACACCCTCACCACCACCGTCACCGACGAGCCGGGCACTGGCACGCCGGGTGCTGGCAACCAGGGCGACAAGGTCGCGGTCACGATCGTCAGCAACGGAGACGTTACCGAAGCCCAGCAGCCCTCGTTCACCGTCAAGATCAACCAAGCGCTCGACCGCCCGCTTAGCGTCACGTTGAGCAATGGCGACAAGGTCATCATTGCTGCGGGCCAAACCCAAGTCGAGTACAAGGCACCGGCCCAAGGCGAGGACGTCTTCAAGGACGCCGGCTCGCTCACCGTCGGCATCAGCAGCGCCACGGTCGAGGGCAAGACCTTCGAGAACCTGGAGCTGGGCGGCTCGGCTACCGTGCAGATCGCCGACACCACCAGCGAGGTGCTCGCCACCCTCACCGCCGACAAGACCACCGTCACGGAAGGCGGGCAAGTCACCTACACAGTAACCTTGAGCAACGCCCAGGGCCTGGCGATCACCGGCCACGACGGACTCACGTTCACGCTCAGCGACGGCACAACGGTCACCGTCCCAGCAGGCAGTGCGACCGGCACGGCCACCATCACCGCCAAGGACGACGTCTACGTCGGCGGGCAACCGAGCATCATCAACAAGCTGGAATCCGTTACTGGCGCCGACAACTTCGAAAAGCTCACCCTCGGCAGCAATAACCTGGCCACCACAGTGACCGATGAGCCGAGCGGCCAAGGCGATAAGGTCTCGGTGACTATCGTCAGTAACGGTGATGTCAACGAGGCACAACAGCCTTCGTTCACCGTCAAGATCAACCAGGCGCTCGACCGCCCACTCACGGTCACCCTGAGCAATGGCGACAAGGTCACCCTCGCCGCGGGCCAAACCCAAGTCGAGTACAAGGCTCCGGCCCAAGGCGAGGATGTCTTCAAAGACGCAGGCTCCGTTACCGTCGGTATCAGCAGCGCTACTGTCGAGGGCAAAGCCTTCGAGAACCTGGAACTGGGTGGTTCGGCAACCGTGCAGATCGCCGACACCACTAGCGAAGTCGTGGCGACACTCACCGCCGACAAGACGTCCGTCACCGAGGGCGGCCAAGTCACCTACACCGTCACCCTGAGCAATGCCCAGGGCTTGGCGGTCACCGGTCACGGCGGCCTGACCTTCACCCTCAGCGACGGCACCAAGGTCACCGTCCCAGCAGGCAGCGCGACCGGCACGGCCACCATCACTGCCAAGGACGACGTCTATGTCGGCGGGCAGCCGAGCATCGTCAACAAACTCGAGTCGGTTAGCGGAGGCGATAACTTCGAGAAGCTGACACTGGGCGGTAATAGCCTCACCACCACCGTCACTGACGAGCCAGGTACCGGTACGCCTGGGAGCGGCAACCAGGGCGACAAAGTGGCGGTGACCATCGTCAGCAACGGCGACGTCACCGAAGCCCAGCAACCGTCCTTCACCGTCAAGATCAACCAGGCACTGGACCGCCCACTCACCGTCACCTTGAGCAACGGCGATAAGGTCACCCTCGCCGCCGGGCAGACCCAAGTCGAGTACAAGGCTCCGGCCCAGGGCGACGACGTATTCAAGGACGCCGGCTCGCTCACCGTCGGCATCGCGGATGCTTCCGTGACCGGGAAGACCTTCGAGAACCTGGAGTTCGGCGGTGCCGCGACGGTTCAGATCGCCGACACCACCAGCGAGGTGCTCGCCACCCTCACTGCCAACAAGACCACCGTCACCGAAGGCGGGCAAGTCACCTACACCGTCACCCTGAGCAACGCCCAGGGCTTGGCGGTCACCGGTCACGCCGGCCTGACCTTCACCCTCAGCGATGGCACCAAGGTCACCGTCCCAGCAGGCAGCGCGACCGGCACGGCCACCATCACCGCCAAGGACGACGTCTATGTCGGCGGGCAGCCGAGCATCGTCAACAAACTCGAGTCGGTCACCGGCGCGGATAACTTCGAGAAGCTGACACTCGGCAGCAACCCCCTCACCACCACCGTCACTGACGAGCCAGGTACCGGTACGCCTGGGAGCGGCAACCAGGGCGACAAAGTGGCGGTGACCATCGTCAGCAACGGCGACGTCACCGAAGCCCAGCAACCGTCCTTCACCGTCAAGATCAACCAGGCGCTGGACCGCCCACTCACGGTCACCCTAAGCAATGGCGACAAGGTCACCCTCGCCGCCGGGCAGACCCAAGTCGAGTACAAGGCTCCGGCCCAGGGCGACGACGTATTCAAGGACGCCGGCTCGCTCACCGTCG
>NZ_JARGCS010000054.1 GCF_029193575.1 Pseudomonas entomophila
TGGACAAGACCTCCGTCGCCGAGGGCGGGCAGGTCACCTACACGGTGAACCTGCTCCACGCACCCGCCTTCCCCGTCAACGGCCACGGCGGCCTGACCTTCACCTTGTCCGATGGCACACAGATCACCGTCGCGGCGGGCCAGTCGTCCGGCTCGGTGACGGTCATCGTCAAGGACGATGTGTATGTCGGCGGCCAGCCGGCGCTGGTCAACAAGCTCGAAAGCGTCATCGGCGCAGATAACTTCGAGAAGCTGACCTTGAGCGGCAACACCCTCACCACCACCGTCACCGACGAGCCGGGTACCGGAACACCAGGCGCCGGCAACCAGGGCGACAAGGTGGCCGTGACCATCGTCAGCAACGGCGACGTCACCGAAGCCCAACAGCCCTCGTTCACCGTCAAGATCAACCAGGCGCTCGACCGCCCGCTTACCGTCACGCTGAGCAATGGCGACAAGGTCACCCTTGCCGCTGGGCAGACCCAGGTCGAGTACAAAGCGCCCGCCCAAGGCGACGACGTGTTCAAGGATGCCGGCTCTCTGACCGTCGGCATCGCCAGCGCTACGGTCGAAGGCAAGTCCTTCGAAAACCTGGAGCTCGGTGGCTCGGCAACCGTGCAGATCGCCGATACCACCAGCGAGGTGATCGCCACCCTCACCGCCGACAAAACCACCGTCACCGAAGGCGGCCAGGTCACCTACACCGTGACCCTGAATAACGCTCAGGGCCTCACCGTCACCGGCCACGGTGGCCTGACCTTCACCCTCAGCGACGGCACCACGGTCACCGTCCCTGCGGGCAGCGCCACCGGCACGGCCACCATCACCGCAAAGGACGACGTCTACGTCGGCGGCCAGCCGAGCATCGTCAACAAACTCGAATCGGTCAGCGGCGCCGACAACTTCGAGAAGCTCACCCTCGCCAGCAACACCCTGACCACCCCTGTCACCGACGAACCAGGCTCCGGCACGGTCGGCAGCGGTAACCTAGGCGACAAGGTGGCCGTGACCATCGTCAGCAACGGCGATGTCACCGAAGCCCAGCAACCTTCGTTCACGGTCAAGGTGAACCAAGTGCTGGACCGTGCGCTGACCGTCACCCTCAGCAACGGCGAAAAGGTCACCATTGCCGCCGGCCAGACCCAGGTCGAGTACAAGGCCCCGGCCCAGGGCGACGACGTGTTCAAGGACTCGGGGGCGCTCACCATTGGCATCAGCAGCGCTACCGTGACGGGCAAGACCTTCGAGAACCTCGAACTGGGTGGCAGCGCCACGGTGCAGATCAGCGACACCACCAGCGAAGTCGTGGCGACGCTCACCGCCGACAAATCCACCGTCAGCGAAGGCGGCCAGGTCACCTACACCGTCACCTTGAACAACGCCCAGGGCCTGGCGGTCACGGGGCACGGCGGTCTGACCTTCACCCTCAGCGATGGCACCAAGGTTACCGTTCCGACAGGTAGCGCGACGGGCACGGCGACAATCACCGCCAAGGACGACGTCTACGTCGGCGGCCAGCCGAGCATCGTCAACAAGCTCGAATCGGTCAGCGGTGGCGACAACTTCGAGAAGCTCACCCTCGCCAGCAACAGCCTGACCACCGCAGTCACCGATGAGCCAGGCAGCCAGGCCGACAAGGTGTCGGTGAGCATCGCCAGCAATGGCAATGTCACCGAAGACCAGCAGCCGAGCTTCATCGTGAAAGTGAGCCAGGCGCTGGACCGCGACCTGACCGTGACCCTGAGCAACGGCGACAAGGTGACCATCGCCGCCGGCCAGACCCAAGTCGAGTACAAGGCCCCGGCCCAGGGTGACGACGTGTTCAAGGACGCGGGGTCGCTCACCGTTGGCATCAGCAGCGCCAGCGTGCCGGGCAAGGCCTTCGAGAACCTGGAACTGGGCGCCAGCGCCACCGTGCAGATCAGCGACACCCCCAGCGAGGTGGTGGCGACGCTCACTGCGGACAAATCCACCGTCGCCGAAGGCGGCCAGCTCACCTACACCGTCACCCTGAGCAACGCCCAAGGCCTAGCGGTCACTGGCCACACGGGCCTGACCTTCACCCTCAGCGACGGCACCAAGGTCACCATCCCCGCCGGCAGCGCCAGTGGCACGGTCACCGTCACCGCACAGGACGACGTCTACGTCGGCGGCCAGGCGAGCATCGCCAACAAGCTCGAGTCGATCAGCGGTGGCGACAACTTCGAAAAACTGACCCTTGGCAGCAACACCCTGACCACCACCGTCACCGACGAGCCGAGCGGCCAGGGCGACCTGACCACCGTGGGCATCAGCGGCGACGCTTCGGTGACCGAGGGCGGCACGGCATCGTACACCCTGACCCTGAGCAACCCGTCGAAGAGCGAGGTCACCGTCACCCTCACCTACAGCGGCACCGCCAGCAACGGCCAGGACTACACCGGCGTGGCCACGGTGAAGATCCCGGCCAACAGCAGCGGCGCCACGTTCACCATCAAGACCCTCGACGACCAGCTCGTCGAAGGCTCCGAGCACTTGGTGGTGAAGATCAGCGGGGTCAGCGGTGGCAACTTCGAGAACCTGCAGGTCGATGCCAGCAAGTCGAGCGTCACCACCACCATCCTCGACAACGACAACGCACCGGTATCCCCGGGCGGCGCGGTCACCGGCACCGAGGACACCGACTACGTGTTCAAGTGGGGCGACTTCAACGTCACCGACGCCGACGGCAACACCGGCCTGTCGGTGACCATCAGCAAGCTGCCGGACCTCGGCAGCCTCAAGTACTACAACGGCACCGCCTGGGTCGACGTAGCGCTGAACCAGGCCGTCAGCCAGGCCGACATCGCCGCCGGCAAGCTGAAGTTCGTGCCGCTGGCCAACCAGTCGGGCGCCGATGGCTACGGCGGCAGCGCCGTGGGCAACAAGCAGGCCGACTACGCGCAGATCAAGTTCAAGCCCAACGACGGCACCAACCTGGGCACCGAGGCCACGCTCAAGGTCGACATCACCCCGGTGGCCGACCGCCCGGACCTGGCCATCGCCAGCAACACCGTCAACTCGCAGGGCTTGACCAAGGAAACCTGGAACAGCCTCACCGGCCTTGGCACCAACGGCAACGGCCTCACCGGCGATGCGCTGAAGGCTGTGTTCGCCAACTCCGGTAACGCCAACAAGGCCGAGACCACCACCAACGTGCAGTCCGACGCCAGCGTAGCGGGCGGCAGCGGCTCGAAGACCTCGGGCCTGCTCTACCTGGAAGCCGGCAAGACCTACACCTTCAGCGGCAGTGCCGACGACAGCATGCTGGTGACCATCGGCGGCAAGACCGTGGTGACCGCCACCTGGGGCGCCGGCGGCTCCGTCGCCGGCAGCTTCACGCCGACCACCAGCGGCTACTACACCCTTGAGGTGTACCACGCCAACCAATCAGGCCCCGGCAGCTACGACATCAACGTCAAGGTCGGTAGCGGCGCGGTCACCGACCTCAGCAGCGCCAACCTCCCGATGTACCAGAGCGTCACCGAGATGGCCAACGCCGGCCTGACCGTCTCCGACCTGCACGGCAGCAATGGCCAGGGCTACTACGACGGCTACAAGCTCAACGAAGGCCGCGAGAACGGCGTGGCGGTCAAGCTGGTGGGCATCAACACCAACCTCACCGACAGCGACGGTTCGGAAACTCTCAGCGTCAAGCTCAGTGGTATCCCCGCAGGCTCGGTGGTCAGCGACAACGCCGGGCACAGCTTCGCCGTCGGCGCCAGCCCGGTGGACGTCACCGGCTGGAACCTCGGCAGCCTGAGCATCAAGCCACCGGCCTACTACTATGGCCAGTTCGACGTGAAGGTCACCTCCACCTCCACCGAAAACGTCGGCGGCAGCAGTGCCAGCAACGAGGGAACAATCAAGGTCACGGTGTACCCGGAGACCTACAGCACCAGCAACCTCTCCGCCGAAAACGACAGCGTCACCGGCACCGACGGCAACGATGTGGTGGTGGCCGACGTCAGCGGCCTGCACGTGGTGCCGGGCAAGGACTACAACATCGCCTTCATCGTCGACACCTCGGGCAGCATGGGCGCCAGCGGCGTGGACGCGGCGAAGAAATCCCTGGAATCGGTGTTCAAGACCCTGGCCGCCAGCGTCAAGGGCGCGCAGTCGGGCACGGTCAACGTGCTACTGGTGGACTTCGCCAGCCAGGTCAAGAGCAACGTCTCGGTCACCCTCAACGACGCCGGCCTGCAAGCCCTGCTCAACGCCTTGAAGAGCATGAGCTCGGAGGGCGGCACCAACTATGAGGACGCCTTCAAGACCACCGCCAACTGGTTCCAGGCGCTGAAGGGCGCCGGCAACACGGGCGAAAACCAGACGTTCTTCGTCACCGACGGCAAGCCGACCTTCTACCAGAGCGGCGAGCAGACCAACCCGACCCTGGGCTACAGCAGCGTCACCCTCGACACCTTCCTCGGTTCGATCGGCTACAAGCTCGGCAACGTGGTCAACAACAGCAGCATCGACAGCAACCACCGCGCCTCGATCGACAGCAGCGGCAACCTGTCGGTGCAATACAAGCTCGGCAACAGCTGGTACACCATCAGCAACGCCATCGTGCGCGCCCAGGGCGATGGCACGTTCGAGCTGTCGACCCGCTCCGGCACCGGCAGCACCACCGACAACGCGACCTGGAGCAACTCGATCGACAGCTTCAAGTTGCTGTCGGGGCTGTCCAATGTCGAGGCAATCGGCCTGAACAGCGATGTGAAGACCGACGACCTCAAGCCGTTCGACTCCGACGGCAAGCCGCAGACCAACATCGACCCGAGCAAGCTGGCCGAAGCCATCCTCGGCCATACCGAGGTGATCCAGCCGGGCAGCGACACGGTCAACGGCGGGGATGGCAACGACATCCTCTTCGGCGACTTGGTCAGCTTCGACTCGATCCCCGGTACCGGGGTGGAGGCGATCCAGGCCTATGTCGCCAACAAGCTGGGCGTGGAGACCGGCGATGTCGACGCCCGGGCGATGCACAAGTACATCACCGAGCACTACACCGAGTTCGACATTTCGCGCAGCAACGACGGCGCCGACACCCTGCTCGGCGGCAACGGCAACGACATCATCTTTGGCCAGGGTGGAAACGACTACATCGATGGCGGCAAAGGTAACGACATCCTGCTCGGCGGCACCGGCAACGACACCCTGCTCGGTGGTGAGGGCAACGACCTGCTGTTCGGCGGTGCCGGCAACGACACGCTGATCGGCGGCAAGGGCAACGACATCCTCACGGGCGGCAGCGGCGCCGACACCTTCGTGTGGAAGGCCGGGGACCTGGGCAACGACGTGATCAAGGACTTCAAGGTCAGCGAAGGTGACCGTCTCGACCTGCGCGACCTGCTGCAAGGCGAGAAGGCCAGCACCATCGACAACTTCCTGAAGATCACCACGGTCAACGGCGAATCGACGCTGCAGGTGAGCACCGAAGGCAAGCTCAACGCGGCCGGAGGCCTGGCCAATGCCGACGTGACCATCAAGCTGGAGGGGGTGAACTGGTCGAACACCACGATCAATTCGTTGATCAGCGGTGCCGACCCGACCATCAAGATCGACAACTCGAACAACTGACGCCCACCCCGACGCTGGCGGCCTGCACCGCCGCCAGCGTCGGGGTGGGCTTCCACAGTTTCTTCCTTCGCGGGCATACTCGGGCGCCGCCCTACACGGCGGGTGAACTTTGCCTATGCTGACTACCCAAGAAGGAATCATCGTGAGGGACGACGCCATGTTCTACGTGCAACGCGACGCCGACGGCCAGCTGCTGCGGGTAGAGGCCGCCGCCTATGACGGGTTCACGGAGATCCTTCCGGCCGACCATGCCGATGTCCAGGCGTGGTTCGCCGACGACGTGGTGGAGAACAGCCTCAAGCAGCTCAAGCAGAGCGACCTGGACATGATCCGCGTGCTGGAAGACCTGATCGACGTGCTGACGGCCAAGGGCGTGTTCAGCATCACCGACCTGCCCGCAGGCGCACAGGCCAAGCTGCTCAACCGCTCGACCGCGCGCAAGGCGCTGGGCAGCCTGAACAACCTGATCGAGGAAGATGAGGAAGGCGGGTTGATCTGATCGAGCCACCCGTTACGGCCCGCCGCGAAGCGTTGTAGGAGCGGGCTTGCCCCGCGATAGCGTCAGACCTTCCAGCGACGTTGGCCCTGCCGGCCTGATCGGGTGCAAGCCCGCCCAAGTTCGGCGCCAGCCATCGGAATAGGCTCAGCGAGGGCCGTGCTCAGCGCCACGGCCCGGGTTCACCCAGCAACTTTCCCTGAACCCCCTGCACCCCCATTTCGCGCAGCACCTGCAACTCGCCTTCAGTCTCCACCCGCTCGGCGATCAGCGGCAGGTCGATGCTGTGCGCCGCCCGCTGGATGGCTTCGATGAACAGCCGCTTGTGCTGCTCTTCATCGATATTACGGATGTAGCCCCCATCGATCTTCAGGTACGCCAAGCCCAGGTGCGCCAGGTTGCCGATCCTGTTGAAACGCCCGCCAAAGCGTTGCAGCGCGAGGCTGAAGCCCAGCCCGCGTAAACGCCGGGTCAGTTGCTCGAGCACCGCCTGCTCGGGCAGTTGCTCCTCGCCGATCTCGAACGTCAGCCGCGGCCCCAGCACGCGGTGCTGGGTCAACAACGCGTACACCCGCTGCATGGCTTTCGGGTCGGCCAGGGTCGCGGCGGAGAGGTTCATCGCCAGCGCCTCGCCGTGGTTCTGCAAGTGCCTGAGGACCTTTTCCAGCACCAGCAGGTCCAGCCGTGGCATCCAGCCGAAGCGCTCCAGCCAGGGCAGGAAGCGCCCCGCCGCCAGCGGTTCGCCCTGCGCGTCGTGCAACCGCGAAATGACCTTGTAGTGCAGCACCCGCTGCGGCGCCTTGCAGTCCACCACCGCCTGGAAGAACAACGCGAACTGCGCCTTGTTCAGCGCCTGGTCGAGCCGCGCATGCCAATCGTGCTGGCTGTCGGCGGCCTGGGCCGCGGCGCCCTGCTCCAAACACACCCAGCCTGGCTGGGGCTCGCTCTCGGCACGGGCCAGCGCTTCGTCGGCGAGCTTGAGCAAGGCCTGGGGGGCATCACCCGGGCTGTAGGGGGCAAGGCCGATGCAGGCCACCGGGTCGACATCGCTGGCGCCGGTCTCGTGCAAGCTGTGCAGCGTCGCCTCCAGGGCCTGGGCCAGCTGCACCGCCTCGTCATGGACCATGCCCGGCGCCAGCACGGCGAACTCGCCCCCCCGGCTGCGGGTGATGAGGTTGCGGGTTTGTGGATAACTGGCGCAGGTGCGCCGCAGTTGCTCGCCGACCGCTTGCAGCAGTTGGTCGGTGAGCTGGCCGCCCAGGCGGGCGTTGAGGCCGGCCAGGTCCTGCACGCGCAGCAGCAGCAGGTAGCCCGCGCGCGCCTCTTCCAGGTTGCTCACCCGAGCATTGAGCTGCATCTCGAAATAGCGGCGGTTGGCCAGCCCGGTGAGGCTGTCCTGGTACGACTCGGCCCGCAGCTTCTCGCTACGCTCGGCCTGCTCGGTGAACAGCGCCTTGAGCTTTTCGACCATCTGGTTCATCGCCTGCACCACCCGGCGCAGCTCAGGGGTGCGCGGCAACTCGGGCAGGCTGAGGAATTCCCGCCGGGCGATGGCGTGGGACTGCGCGACCATGTAGTCCAGCGGGCGCAGTTGGCGGCGCAGCAGTAGCGCGCCAAGCACCGCACTGACCACCCCGCACAACAGCAGCCAGCTCAGGCTGCCCAGTGCCGCCTGCCACAGCTTGGCCAGGGCGAACATCGGGTGGCTGACCACCTCGACCCGCGCCGCCTGCTGCCAGCCGCGGCTGACGATGGCATCGCCGCCCGCCGGCTCCAGGCCGATCAGCCGGATGAACCAGCCCGGCACGCCGCTGCTGTCAGGTTCGGCGTGGCGTTCGACCAACACCGCGTTGGAGTCCAGGTCGATGACCTTGATGCTCGCGTAATAACCACTGTCGAAGATCGAGCTGACCATCAGCTCGACCATCGCCGGGTCATCGATGTTCGGGGTCAGCGACAGGGCCAGCGCCGTCGCCGCATCCTGGGCGTGGGAGCGCAACTGGTTGACGTACTGGCTGCGCGAGCTCTCCAGGCTGACCATGAAGCTGCCGCCGAAGGCGATGGTCAGCAGCAGGCAGATCGCAAGCAACAACTGTTTGAACAGAGACATCCTGTACTCCTCAATAAACCGGTTCGGCCGGGAACCCTTCGGCCTGCATTTTCTTCAGCAAATCCTGCCAGCGTGACAGCCGCTTGGTGTCACCCACCTTCTTGTTGCCCGCGGCGCCCGTCAGCCACAGTCCCTCGCCGTTGAAGGCGTATACCGGCAACAGGTCGGTGCGCTCGCTGGCCGGCTTGATGGCGTCCATCAGGCTGTCGAGCACCAGCGGCTGGGCCTGTGGGCTTGAATAATAGGTCAGCACCATGTGCGCGCGGTTCTGGCGCAGCGCCTTGACGTAGGTAATGCGCAGCTTGTCGGCGGGCACGCCCATGCGGCGCAGGCTGAAGTACTTGGCGATGGCGTAGTCCTCGCAATCACCGGCGCCCTTGATCAGCGACTGGATCGGCGTGGCCCAGTAGTCGACCTCGTGCCAAAGATCGATATCCTCGACATAGCGCAACTGCTGGTTGAAAAAGCGATTGACCACCTGCAGGCGCTCCAGTTCGCTGCCCTGGTTCTGCGTGGCCAGCAGGTTCTGCCAGGCATCGATGCGTTGCTGCCCCTGGCCCAAGGGCCCGTAGAGCGCCTGGGCCCGACGGCTGATCTGGGAAAAATCCCAATCCGCGCGCAGGCCGCCGAGCAACAGGCCCGCCAGCAGCACGGCAAGACCGAGACGACGCACGGCCACATTGAGCATCCTAGGTATCGCCACTGCGAACACCCGTCCAGACCAATCGAGAGCAGCGATGGTGCGGCCTGCCAGGGGAAAAGACAACGGCACGGTGCAATCACGGTGCCAGCGGTCGTTTTACCCATCCATTCGTACATCCCACAGGGAATGTGCAGCTTCCCTTGCAGGATGACTTCCTTCACGATAGCCGCATTCTGTCGTCTGTTGCGCATCCCGAGGCGCAACGGATTGACAAGCGAGCACCCTGATCACTAGGGTTATTGGATCCAATACCAGCAAACATCAAGGCAGACTCCGCGTGGCCGAGAAAAACCGACTTCTCAGCACTGTGCTGGGCAATGAACAGGTGCCGCCGCACCTGGCACGTGGCGTGATCGAAGAACGCCTGCGCAGCGCCATTCTCGACGGCCGCCTGCCGCCCGGCACCGCATTGCGACAGCAGGAGCTGGCTGGCCTGTTCGGCGTCAGCCGCATGCCGGTCCGTGAAGCGTTGCGCCAACTGGAAGCACAGTCCTTGCTGAAGGTCGTGATGCACAAGGGCGCGGTGGTTGCGCCCTTGATCGGTGAAGACGCGGTCGATACCTATGCCCTGCGCGTGCTGCTGGAAACCGAGGCGCTGCGTCAATCGATTCCCCATCTCGACGCCGACGACATCGCCCGCGCCCGCGGCTATATCCACCAGCTGGAAAACGAAACCCGCCACGCCGAGATCGGTCGCCTCAACCGCCTGTTCCACTTGTCGCTGTATGGCAAGGCGCACAACCAGAAACTGCTGCGCATGATCGAGATCGAGCTCAATGAAGAGGAACGCTTCCTGCGCTTCCACCTCTCCTCGATGGGCCTGGGCAAGCTGACCCAGGACGACCACATCGCCCTGGTGGACGCCGCCAGCGACAAGCTGGTGGACGAAGCCGTGCAGGTGCTGGAACGGCACCTGCACGGCGCGGCCCGCGCCATCAGGAACTACCTGGACAAACAATCGGCCACGTGATGCATCGTCCACCCCGACCTTTCGGTCGCAGGTGGCAATGAAGCCCTGGATCGGACCGGGGCGAAGGAAAGAAAGTGCACGTGCAGACCCCCCCGGCGTCGGCGTTCGGCGACTTGGAGCAGCCTTCCAGGATCCGCCTGATCTGCCTCGCCTGCAGCCAGCAAAACCTCGCGCAATATCGTGCCTGGGCGCACACGCTCAACGACTACATCGAACTCATGGCGGTGGACGTCGAGCGTGACGCCGGGTGCGCGCCCAGCGACCCACAGCGCGGGCCCTCGGCACTGGCCCACGTCATCGCCGACCGCCTCCAGCCATTCCTCAGCGAGCCCCATGCGCTGTTCGGCCAGCACCTGGGCGCGCACATGGCGTTCGAACTGGCCCAACTGGCCGAGCGGCGCTTTCCTGGGCGTACTCGGCATTTGTTTGTATCCAGCTGTGACAGCCCTAGGGTCACCGCACCCTTTGCTGACGAACAGGCTCTGCGCATGCCGGTGACGGTGCTCTACCCCGCCGGCGCACTCCCTGGAATGCTGGGCTGGCATGCGTTTGCCCGTCGCGAATTGGAGCTGATCGAGTTGCCGGAGCCCAACCCGGACACGTCGTCCCTGGATCAGCGATTCGTCAGGATCTTCAACACCCACCTTGGGTTATTGAGTTTCTAGGCGACGAGAACGGTCTTTTCACCCCCCCTGCTAACGCTTATTCCATTAGCACGCTGCCGCTGACCGTGGCAGCGCCCGCCTTTTGAGCACACTCTAGATCGCGCAACGACCGCTGATCGCCCCTTGGGCGGGCCTGGTCGTCTGCCTGTCACCCATCTACAGAAGGAGCCTGGCACCAGGGCAAGGACCGCAAGGCGATCAGCCGCCCTCAAACAGTAAAACCTCCCCCCACTTCCGCTCATCAGTGCTTCGAGTGAGGCATTCACTCAATTATTTTTTCTGGCCGTTCATTGCCGGAAGGAGCACTGCTTATTTAAATAAAACTTGAAGCCTCGTTTTATCACCCCCGCTCGCGCCCAATAAACTTCATATTAAACATTTCAAAAAAAAACAATTGCAGCAAACTTTCCAAGTGTTCTAAGTTTTATAGGCCAGGCGCCACCCCCAGGGCACAGGCCTCGTATTACCTGGCGCCAAAGCAGTGCTGCGCTCGTTGCCTATCGAAATGTGTTCGAGGCTTTTGCACGCCCAAAGCACAACGATCCTCACAACTTGCCAACACAAAAAAACAAACTTAGCCAACAATGGATATCAACATGAGCACATTGAAGAGCACACTTTCCGCGAAGAAATCAGAACTTTCCCGGCACCCGCTTTTTTCCGAAATCGACTCGCTACAGGCCTTGCGCCAGTTCATGGAAACGCATGTGTTTGCCGTTTGGGACTTCATGTCGCTGACCAAACGCCTGCAACAGGAGCTGACCTGCGTGAGCCTGCCTTGGCTGCCGCCGAGCGACCCGGCCGCCGCTCGCCTGATCAACGAGATCGTGCTGGGTGAGGAGTCGGACGACCGCGTCGACCATGGCCACTACAGCCATTACGAGCTGTACCTGGATGCCATGCGCGAAGTCGGTGCCAGTACCCAGGCGATCGAACGCTTCGTCAGCCTGCAGCAACAAGGCCTCGCCTACCGCGATGCGCTGCAACGCTGCGGTGCCAGCGAGGCAGCGCAGCGCTTCGTGCGCGATACCCTCGACGTGGCCCTGGACGCCCCCGCCCACCGTGTCGCCGCCGCCTTCCTGCACGGTCGCGAGAGCGTCATCCCGATGATGTTCCAGACCATCCTGGACGCCTGGGGCATCGGCCACGAGCAAGCCCCGACCTTCCGCTACTACCTTCAGCGGCACATCGAGGTCGACTCCGAGGACCACGGCCCGGCCGCCGAGCAGTTGCTGGCGCGCCTGGTCGACCACGACCCGCAGCGCCAGGAGGAGGTATACGCCGCGGCCATCGCCGCCGTGGACAGCCGCATGGCGCTGTGGGACCGCCTGCGCGCCTCGCTGCAGGCCGAGATCACCGAGGTCGCGCCATGAAGGCCCACGAGTACCGCTCGTTCGCCGAGGCCTGGGAGGAGCGCGCGACCATCCGCACCCGGCCCCGCCGCCGGGTCGAGGACGACCAGCGGCTGATCTACCCGCTCAGCCGCCAGCCACTGGTGCTCGGTGCCGCCTTCCAGCGCGAGTGCCCGCAACTGCGCGATTTCGCACTGGTGCAGAGCCTCTACAAGTTCATCAACGACGTGGTGATCTTCGAAACCGAAATCGTCGACCGCACCGCACGGCGCATCGCCAAGGACCGTTTCGCCGTGCGCTTCCCCTTCGCTTGCCGCTACGACGCCATGACCGTGGTGGTCGACGAGGACTACCACGCGCTGGTGGCGATGGACTTCCTGCAGCAGACCATCGCCCTGACCGGCATCGAGCCGATCGAGCTGCCCGGCGAGATCGAATTGAGCCGGGCCATTCCTGCGGCATTGGCACAAGTACCGGAGCCGCTGCGCGATGCGCTGGAGCTGATCTGCGTGGGCATCGCCGAGAACACCCTGACCGACGATGTGGCGGCCTTCGCCCGCGACGACACGGTCAAGCCGGCGGTCAAGGGCCTGATGGCCGACCACCTGCTCGACGAGGGTCGACATTCGAGCTTCTGGGCACGGCTTACGCGCATCTACTGGCAGGCCGCGCCCGAAGCCGAACGCGAGGCGATCGCCGAGGTGCTGCCGGTGTTCCTCGGCCAGTACCTGACCAACGACATCCAGCAGGCGTTCGACTTCAGCCTGATCGCCGCACTGCCGGTAAGCGAGACGGTTCGTGAGGCCCTGCGCGAGGAAGTGCGTGGCCTGGCCTACCCGATCAACCACCAACACCCGCTGCTGGGCAACATCCTGCGATTCCTGCGCAGCAGCTCGATGCTCGAGTCGCCCTGCGTGCAGCGCGCGCTGAGCGGCTACCTGCCCTGAGGACATTCCCATGAGACGCCTCGACATACTCCTGGTGGGCACCAGCCCAGCGCTGCGCCAGCTCACCCGGATGTTCGACGAACACGGCCACGGCGCACGCCTGGCCGACACTTCCCAGGCCCTGCGACACGCCCTGGCCGGCCAGCACCAACTGGTGCTGGAGGACGGCAGCCTGAGCCTGGCCAGCAGCGACTGGCAGCACTTGGGCACTACGCCGTTGCTGCGCTTGCGCCTGGGCGCCAGTCATGCCGATACGCTGCCCCGCCTGGAGCTCCTCTGCTGGTGCGGTAGCGCCAACGCGCAGCGGCTGATCGAACGGGCCGCGCTGCCGGCGCCGGCCTCCGGCAACGGCCAGCGGCTGCGGGAGGACACGCTGCAGGCACTGGAAGCCCTGCTGACCCTGCAGGTCACGCGCTTCGCCCGCAATCCCCAGCACTTCCAGGAGGCCCAGCCGGTCGGCCCTGGCGTGCAAGAGCGCGAACACGGCCTGGATTGGCTGGAGTCACTGGCCTACCGCCATCCGTTCAACCGTACCCTGCGCGCCGACCTGCTGGAAGCGGCCGAAACCGACCTGGTCGAGGGGCTGGAGCACAGCCTGCGCCGCTTCGCCCAGCGGCCGGCACTCAACCGCGATGGCCAGCGCCACCGCTATTACGCGCTGCACCAGCGCACGGTGGCGATTCAACGGGCACTGCTGCCGTTGCTGCCCGAAACGGGCGAGCAACCTCCGGTGGTCGCCGTGTGCCTGGCCAAGTCGCCCGAGCTCTATGCCAGCCTGCTGGCGGTGCTGGGCTGTGGCGCCGTGTACCTGCCGCTGGACCCAGCCACCCCGGGCGAGCGCCGCCAGCGCATCCTGGAAGACGCAAGGGCCTGTGTGGTGCTGCACGATGGGAACGCGCACGCAGGTTTCACCGGGTTGGACGTGACGTCGCTGCAGACGGGCGACTGCCTGCCCCTGCCTGGCCTGAACCTGCGCCCGCGCGAGCCTGGAGCGCCCTGCGTGGCGATCTATACCTCCGGTACCACCGGGCAGCCCAAGGGCGTCCTTCTCAGCCGACGCAACCTCGGCCACTTCATTGCCTGGTACCGCGAGCATGTGGCGCTGGACGGCAACAGCCGGGTGTTGCAGTTCTCCACCATCGGCTTCGACGCCTCGCTGCTGGATATCCTGCCGACCTTCATGTGCGGCGCCGAGCTGGTCATTCCCGACGATGACCAGCGCCGCGACCCACAGCGCCTGCTGCAACTTATCCACAGCCAGGAAGTCAGTCACGCCTTCCTGCCCCCTGCCCTGCTGAGCATCCTGCCGCGCGGCGAGCACCTGGGCCTGCGCCATCTCATCACGGGGGGCGATGTCTGCGAGCCGGAGGTGATCGCCAGGCTGTCGGTGGAGTGCCGGATGCACAACATCTACGGCCCGACGGAAACCACGGTGCTGGCCACCACCCGGGTATTCGAGGCCGGCGACAGCAATCGCAACCTGGGCAAGCCGATCGCCAACACCCAGGTGCTGATCCTCGACACCGACCTGCACCCGGTGACCGAGGGTACGCCAGGGGAGCTTTACATCAGCGGCCCCGGGGTCGGCTTGGGCTACCTGAACAACCCACGGCTGACGGCCGAGCGCTTCGTCGACCTGATACTGCCGCAAGGGCGCCAACTGCGTGCTTATCGGACTGGTGACATCGCTCAGTGGAGCGAACAGGGCATCGAGCTGTGCGGGCGGCGGGACAACCAAGTGAAGATCCGCGGCTTTCGTGTGGAGCCGGAGGAGATCGAACACTGCCTGCGCACCAGCCGCCTGTTCGCCCAGGTGGCCGTGGTGATCGATACCCAGCGCCGGGTACTGGCGTTCGCCGCCCAACCCACCGGGGATGGCGCCGAGGCCGGGCTGCGCACGCATGCCGAGCAGCATCTGCCCGACTACATGCGCCCGGCGTTCTATCAGGTGCTGGAGCAGATGCCCTACACCGCCAACGGCAAAGTCGATCGCCAGGCGCTGTTGGCACGCCCGGTCGCCTTGCCGAGCAACGAACGGGTATTGCCCGCCACGCCCACCGAAGCGCGGCTGCGCAGCCTGTGGGCGGCGTTGCTGGAGCTGGCGGAGGCGGATGTTTCCACCGATGACAGCTTCTTCAACCTGGGCGGGCATTCAATCCTGTTGTCGCGCCTGCTGCTGGAGGTGCGTCAGCAGTTCGGACGCGGTGTGGCGATCAACCGCTTCATCGAGCAACCGACCCTGCAACGCCTGGGTGCCCTGCTCGATGGCGCCGCCAACAGCCTGGAAACGCCCCTGGCGCGACTGGAGCAGGACGCCAACCGCGAACTCGAGCTACAGGTGCTGCCCCTGGAGGCCATGGGCGACGTGCACAAGGTGATCGTGACCGGGGCCAACAGCTTCCTGGGTGTGCACCTGGTAGAGGCGTTGCTCGACTGGGGCGCCACCGAAGTCGCCTGCCTGGTGCGAAGGGGTGGCGGGCAGAGCGCCGCCGAGCGTTTCGCCCAGGCCGTGGCGGACAACCGACTGGGCCTGGACATGAGCCGGGTGCGGGTGCTCGAGGCCAACCTGCGGCAACCACGCCTGGGCCTCACGCAAGCCGACTACGACCGGCTGGACAGCGAGTACGGCGCGTTGCTGCACAACGCTGCCCAGGTCAACCACGTCCTCGACTACCAGGCATTGGCCGATGACAACATCGAACCGCTGTTCGAGTGCCTGCGCCTGTGCGAGGGGCGGCGCAAGAAGATCTTCAACTTCGTCTCGACCCTGTCGGCGTGCAGCGCGGTGGGCGACGACGGGCGTGTGCTGGAGCAGGATGCGGCGGCGACACCGCCGATCTACATCCGTAATGGCTACAACCTGAGCAAATGGGTAGGCGAGCGCATCCTCCAACGCGCACGCGACCAGGGCGTACGGGTGAACCTGTTCCGCCCGGGCAACATCACGTTCGACAGCCGCACCGGGGTCTGTCAGCCACAGCGCAACCGTTTGATGCTGATGCTCAAGGGTTCGCTGCAGTTGGGCCAAGTGCCACGCCTGGAGTTGGATTTCGA
This sequence comes from Pseudomonas entomophila, assembly GCF_029193575.1. Taxonomy (GTDB): domain Bacteria; phylum Pseudomonadota; class Gammaproteobacteria; order Pseudomonadales; family Pseudomonadaceae; genus Aquipseudomonas; species Aquipseudomonas entomophila_G. Next base: position 15,898 of record NZ_JARGCS010000054.1, read on the forward strand.
CCTGATGCCAGTGGATTTCCTCGCCCGCTTCGTCGCCTTCCACAGCAGCCGTCACCAGCCTGGGCAATGCGTGTTCAACCTGCACAACCCCGAGCCCCTGCGCTGGCAGGACTACTTGGCGTCGTTCCGCGAGCAGGGCCATGCCTTCGAGCTGGTCGAGGTAGCGCAGTGGCAACACCAGCTTGGTCGTGTCGACCGCGACAACGCGCTGTTCGACGTCCTGGGCTTCTATCTGGACGGTTTCGAGGAAGACATCGGCGATATCTCCACCATCGAGCACAACAACGCCCGCAACGGCGTTCGGCGCATGGGTGCGAGCTACCCGGCCAAGAGCCCGGAGCTGCTACGCCGCGGCTGCCGCTACTTAAGCGATATCGGTTTCATCTGACCCTTTCATTCACAACAGGAGCAACACGCTATGCAAGCACTCAAACCTGACACCCTGATCCGCAACCCTGAAGGCTGCCTGGTGGTATCCAGCGTCGACATCGCCGCGCCGGCGGCCAGTGTATGGGGCATCGTCGGCAACTTCGCCGGGTTTCCGGTGTTCATTCCTGCCCTGGCGCATATCGACATGACCGGCAACGGGGTGCGTTCAGTGCGCAAGAAGCTGTTCAAGGATGGCAACGTGGTGATCGAGCAGTTGAACTCGCGTGATGACCAGGCGATGCACATGACCTGGAGCCTGATCTACACCAGCCTGAACATCGGCAACCTGTGGGCGGCAATGCAGGTGGAGGCGCTGGACGATGGCCGCAGCCGTGCGACCTGGACCATCCAGGCTGAACCATGGGAAGGTGGTGCCGAGGCGCTACCGGGGTTCCAGGCGTTTCTCCAGGGCTTTGCCGATGAGGCGATGGGGAATGTGCGCAACCTGCTGAGCTGAGCGCTCTAGCGATCCACAGGTACGGCGTCGGTCTTCGGACCGGCGCCGTATTTTTTTGCGCGAGTTCCGGGTGGCGCTCCGGTATGAACGGGCGTGCCCCGCGATACGGCCCACCCGGGAGACATTGGTGTCTGTTCGGGCCCTATCGCGGGGTCAAGCCCGCTCCTCCAGAGGCCTGGGCCATCGTGTGCGGGCGCTGAAAAGACAAAACCCCTACCTGCTTGCGCAGATAGGGGTTTTGCGAAATGAATCTTGACGATGACCTACTCTCACATGGGGAAACCCCACACTACCATCGGCGATGCGTCGTTTCACTGCTGAGTTCGGGATGGGATCAGGTGGTTCCAACGCTCTATGGTCGTCAAGAAATTCTGTATGCCGAACCGTCCCAAGGACGTGTCAGCGAATCTCTGTACTCTCTACTTAAAGACAAAACCCCTACCTGCTCGCGCAGATAGGGGTTTTGCGAAATGAATCTTGACGATGACCTACTCTCACATGGGGAAACCCCACACTACC
>NZ_JARGCS010000055.1 GCF_029193575.1 Pseudomonas entomophila
TCAGGTGGTTCCAATGCTCTATGGTCGTCAAGAAATTCTGTAGCCAGAATGTCCTGTTGGACAGCCCAGCGAATTCGGATATGTGAATTTGTGGCCTTACGAATCTTCGGTTCTTTCGTCTTCACCACCACAATTCGGCGTCTGACGCTCAAATTGCTTGGGTGTTATATGGTCAAGCCTCACGGGCAATTAGTATTGGTTAGCTCAACGCCTCACAGCGCTTACACACCCAACCTATCAACGTCGTAGTCTTCGACGGCCCTTCAGGGGATTCAAGATCCCAGTGAGATCTCATCTTGAGGCAAGTTTCCCGCTTAGATGCTTTCAGCGGTTATCTCTTCCGAACATAGCTACCCGGCAATGCCACTGGCGTGACAACCGGAACACCAGAGGTTCGTCCACTCCGGTCCTCTCGTACTAGGAGCAGCCCCTCTCAAATCTCAAACGTCCACGGCAGATAGGGACCGAACTGTCTCACGACGTTCTAAACCCAGCTCGCGTACCACTTTAAATGGCGAACAGCCATACCCTTGGGACCGGCTTCAGCCCCAGGATGTGATGAGCCGACATCGAGGTGCCAAACACCGCCGTCGATATGAACTCTTGGGCGGTATCAGCCTGTTATCCCCGGAGTACCTTTTATCCGTTGAGCGATGGCCCTTCCATACAGAACCACCGGATCACTAAGACCTACTTTCGTACCTGCTCGACGTGTCTGTCTCGCAGTCAAGCGCGCTTTTGCCTTTATACTCTACGACCGATTTCCGACCGGTCTGAGCGCACCTTCGTACTCCTCCGTTACTCTTTGGGAGGAGACCGCCCCAGTCAAACTACCCACCATACACTGTCCTCGATCCGGATCACGGACCTGAGTTAGAACCTCAAGGTTGCCAGGGTGGTATTTCAAGGATGGCTCCATGAGAACTGGCGTCCCCACTTCAAAGCCTCCCACCTATCCTACACAAGCAAGCTCAAAGTCCAGTGCAAAGCTATAGTAAAGGTTCACGGGGTCTTTCCGTCTAGCCGCGGATACACTGCATCTTCACAGCGATTTCAATTTCACTGAGTCTCGGGTGGAGACAGCGCCGCCATCGTTACGCCATTCGTGCAGGTCGGAACTTACCCGACAAGGAATTTCGCTACCTTAGGACCGTTATAGTTACGGCCGCCGTTTACCGGGGCTTCGATCAAGAGCTTCGCTTGCGCTAACCCCATCAATTAACCTTCCGGCACCGGGCAGGCGTCACACCCTATACGTCCACTTTCGTGTTTGCAGAGTGCTGTGTTTTTAATAAACAGTCGCAGCGGCCTGGTATCTTCGACCGGCATGAGCTTACGGAGCAAGTCCTTCACCCTCGCCGGCGCACCTTCTCCCGAAGTTACGGTGCCATTTTGCCTAGTTCCTTCACCCGAGTTCTCTCAAGCGCCTTGGTATTCTCTACCCGACCACCTGTGTCGGTTTGGGGTACGGTTCCCGGTTATCTGAAGCTTAGGAGCTTTTCTTGGAAGCATGGCATCAACCACTTCGTCGCCTAAAGGCAACTCGTCATCAGCTCTCGGCCTTGAAATCCCGGATTTGCCTAAGATTTCAGCCTACCACCTTAAACTTGGACAACCAACGCCAAGCTGGCCTAGCCTTCTCCGTCCCTCCATCGCAATAACCGGAAGTACAGGAATATTAACCTGTTTTCCATCGACTACGCTTTTCAGCCTCGCCTTAGGGACCGACTAACCCTGCGTCGATTAACGTTGCGCAGGAAACCTTGGTCTTTCGGCGTGCGAGTTTTTCACTCGCATTGTCGTTACTCATGTCAGCATTCGCACTTCTGATACCTCCAGCAAGCTTCTCAACTCACCTTCACAGGCTTACAGAACGCTCCTCTACCGCATCACCAAAGGTGATACCCGTAGCTTCGGTGCATGGTTTGAGCCCCGTTACATCTTCCGCGCAGGCCGACTCGACTAGTGAGCTATTACGCTTTCTTTAAAGGGTGGCTGCTTCTAAGCCAACCTCCTAGCTGTCTAAGCCTTCCCACATCGTTTCCCACTTAACCATGACTTTGGGACCTTAGCTGACGGTCTGGGTTGTTTCCCTTTTCACGACGGACGTTAGCACCCGCCGTGTGTCTCCCATGCTCGGCACTTGCTGGTATTCGGAGTTTGCATCGGTTTGGTAAGTCGGGATGACCCCCTAGCCGAAACAGTGCTCTACCCCCAGCAGTGATACATGAGGCGCTACCTAAATAGCTTTCGAGGAGAACCAGCTATCTCCGAGCTTGATTAGCCTTTCACTCCGATCCACAGGTCATCCGCTAACTTTTCAACGGTAGTCGGTTCGGTCCTCCAGTCAGTGTTACCTAACCTTCAACCTGCCCATGGATAGATCGCCCGGTTTCGGGTCTATACCCAGCGACTAAACGCCCTATTAAGACTCGCTTTCGCTACGCCTCCCCTATTCGGTTAAGCTCGCCACTGAATATAAGTCGCTGACCCATTATACAAAAGGTACGCAGTCACCTAACAAAGTAGGCTCCCACTGCTTGTACGCATACGGTTTCAGGTTCTATTTCACTCCCCTCTCCGGGGTTCTTTTCGCCTTTCCCTCACGGTACTGGTTCACTATCGGTCAGTCAGTAGTATTTAGCCTTGGAGGATGGTCCCCCCATGTTCAGACAAAGTTTCTCGTGCTCCGTCCTACTCGATTTCACTGGCAAGAGATTTTCGTGTACGGGGCTATCACCCACTATGGCCGCACTTTCCAGAGCGTTCCACTAATCTCAAACCAGCTTAAGGGCTGGTCCCCGTTCGCTCGCCACTACTAAGGGAATCTCGGTTGATTTCTTTTCCTCAGGGTACTTAGATGTTTCAGTTCCCCTGGTTCGCCTCTTGCACCTATGTATTCAGTACAAGATACCTAGGTTATCCTAGGTGGGTTCCCCCATTCAGAGATCTCTGGATCACAGTCTGTTTGCCGACTCCCCAAAGCTTATCGCAGGCTACCACGTCTTTCATCGCCTCTGACTGCCAAGGCATCCACCGTATGCGCTTCTTCACTTGACCATATAACCCCAAGCAATCTGGTTATACTGTGAAGACGACATTCGCCGAAAATTCGCATGTTGCGCTCTCGCGCAGAACTCACAAATTTTACCTTAGCCTGATTAACCAGCAGTGAAACTGGCCATCAGTCTATCTATCACATATCCGAATTTTTAAAGAACGATCTGACAAAAGCCAGAAATCAACATTCAACAGCGAATGCTCATTTCTAGGTTCTGATCAAGGTACCGCAGAAAGTGGTGGAGCCAAGCGGGATCGAACCGCTGACCTCCTGCGTGCAAGGCAGGCGCTCTCCCAGCTGAGCTATGGCCCCGCATATTGGTAGGTCTGGGCAGATTTGAACTGCCGACCTCACCCTTATCAGGGGTGCGCTCTAACCAACTGAGCTACAGACCTATATAGGGTCTTGATCGTCTTCGACAATGAATCAAGCAATTCGTGTGGGAGCTCATCAGCAGGCTGATGTCTTCGATTAAGGAGGTGATCCAGCCGCAGGTTCCCCTACGGCTACCTTGTTACGACTTCACCCCAGTCATGAATCACACCGTGGTAACCGTCCCCCCGAAGGTTAGACTAGCTACTTCTGGTGCAACCCACTCCCATGGTGTGACGGGCGGTGTGTACAAGGCCCGGGAACGTATTCACCGCGACATTCTGATTCGCGATTACTAGCGATTCCGACTTCACGCAGTCGAGTTGCAGACTGCGATCCGGACTACGATCGGTTTTGTGAGATTAGCTCCACCTCGCGGCTTGGCAACCCTCTGTACCGACCATTGTAGCACGTGTGTAGCCCAGGCCGTAAGGGCCATGATGACTTGACGTCATCCCCACCTTCCTCCGGTTTGTCACCGGCAGTCTCCTTAGAGTGCCCACCATTACGTGCTGGTAACTAAGGACAAGGGTTGCGCTCGTTACGGGACTTAACCCAACATCTCACGACACGAGCTGACGACAGCCATGCAGCACCTGTGTCAGAGTTCCCGAAGGCACCAATCCATCTCTGGAAAGTTCTCTGCATGTCAAGGCCTGGTAAGGTTCTTCGCGTTGCTTCGAATTAAACCACATGCTCCACCGCTTGTGCGGGCCCCCGTCAATTCATTTGAGTTTTAACCTTGCGGCCGTACTCCCCAGGCGGTCAACTTAATGCGTTAGCTGCGCCACTAAAATCTCAAGGATTCCAACGGCTAGTTGACATCGTTTACGGCGTGGACTACCAGGGTATCTAATCCTGTTTGCTCCCCACGCTTTCGCACCTCAGTGTCAGTATCAGTCCAGGTGGTCGCCTTCGCCACTGGTGTTCCTTCCTATATCTACGCATTTCACCGCTACACAGGAAATTCCACCACCCTCTACCATACTCTAGCTCGCCAGTTTTGGATGCAGTTCCCAGGTTGAGCCCGGGGCTTTCACATCCAACTTAACGAACCACCTACGCGCGCTTTACGCCCAGTAATTCCGATTAACGCTTGCACCCTCTGTATTACCGCGGCTGCTGGCACAGAGTTAGCCGGTGCTTATTCTGTCGGTAACGTCAAAATTGCACGGTATTAACGTACAACCCTTCCTCCCAACTTAAAGTGCTTTACAATCCGAAGACCTTCTTCACACACGCGGCATGGCTGGATCAGGCTTTCGCCCATTGTCCAATATTCCCCACTGCTGCCTCCCGTAGGAGTCTGGACCGTGTCTCAGTTCCAGTGTGACTGATCATCCTCTCAGACCAGTTACGGATCGTCGCCTTGGTGAGCCATTACCTCACCAACTAGCTAATCCGACCTAGGCTCATCTGATAGCGCAAGGCCCGAAGGTCCCCTGCTTTCTCCCGTAGGACGTATGCGGTATTAGCGTTCCTTTCGAAACGTTGTCCCCCACTACCAGGCAGATTCCTAGGCATTACTCACCCGTCCGCCGCTGAATCCAGGAGCAAGCTCCCGTCATCCGCTCGACTTGCATGTGTTAGGCCTGCCGCCAGCGTTCAATCTGAGCCATGATCAAACTCTTCAGTTCAATACTGCTTGGGTTTTTAAGAAACCCTAAACTTGGCTCAGCAATCTCAAATGACTATGTGATTTCTCGCATGGCCACTTGTGATGC